>JAJZPL010000044.1 GCA_021811185.1 bacterium | reverse complement strand
AGAGTGGGCGCCAACCCTTCACCGAGTCCAGCGGCAGCGGCACGGCCTCCGGGTTGGCCAGTATAAGGAAAGTGTGCCAGCCTTTCTTAATGGCCCGCGCGGCGAAGCGCTTGTCCAGGCCCTCGGGCAGGCCCGCCGGCCGGCCCTTGCGGAAAACAGGCGCCAGCTCCGAGAGCTCCGCGCCCATGCGCTGGTAGGTGTTCCAGCGCTCCGGGCGCTCCGGCAGCGGTATGCCGTCCGAGCCCCGGTAGGTGAAATAGAAGATCCCGTCCGCCCCGCGGGCCAGCGCCAGGTAGGTCATGTAGCGCACCTGGGCGAGGGTGGGGAAGCCGCCCACGCGCGGGCTGCGGCGCTGCGGGTAGTTGATCCAGTCGAAGGCCTGCAGCACGGCCCAGAGCGGCTTGTCCTTGCGCGCCGGGTCCTTTATGGCGGCCCCGGCCTTCGCCATCGCCGCCTGCTCGCCCACCGAGTTCAGCGGCAGGTGCGGCACCGGGTACCAGTCCACCATCAGCGCGTCGGCCGTGCCGCCGTAGGTGAAGGCCGCCACGCCCTCGCCCATCACGAAAACGGTCTTTTGCCCTTTGTCCCAGTCCCTGACCCGCTTGTCCAGGGCCTCCAGCTTTTCGGCCCCCAGCCTCTTGACCTCCGGCTCGTCGAACAGGTACCAGGCCAGCACGGGCCAGCGCCGCGCTTCTTTCTCGTAGGAAGAGCCTATCACCCGGTCCGGGTAGGCCACCATTTCCAGGCCCTGGCGCTTCGCCTCGGCCGCCAGCCCCGCCAGCCTGGCCGGGTCCTGGATGTAGGTCTGGAAGCAGTTGTAGCCAGCGGCCTTGAGCCCGGCCAGCTCGGCCGGGGCGTTGATGCCGTAGAAACAGACAGGGAACTCGCGCGCGCGAACAGGCGCGGCCAGAGCCAGAAGCAGCGGTAAATGGAGTATTTTCATAAACCTAATTTTAGCAAATCTCTCAAAACTATCAACGCCCACGTCGGGCGCCCATATATAATATTCGCTATTGACAGGCCGCGATAGACTTGTTATGATTTCTACTGTAATACCGATATTTAGGGAGGAAGACATGAAATTGTCCAAGTTACTGGTAGCAGCGTTCGTCGCGGTCTTCGCGGGCAGCGCGTTCGCGCAGACCCCGGCAGCGATAAAGATCAAGAAGATGACCGGCACCGTCAACATAGTCAAGGACGGGCAGGTCGTGATGACCCTTAAGCCGGGCGACGCTATCCCGGAGATCACCGACACCTCCGTGTCTTTCGCCATAGTCGACGGCACCATAGAGGTGGAGGTAGGCGGCAAGACCGTCACCGCCGCCACCGGCAGCAACTTCACCGTGGCCGCCTCCGGCGCCCAGGTGAGCGTGGCCGTGGCCGCCGGCACCCCGGTAGCCGTCAAGACCGAGTCCGGCAATAACGTGGTCATGACCTCCAACAGCGAGGTCTCCATGTCCAAGACCAACGGCACCGTGGAGATATCCGTAACCAAGGGCAGCGCGGTGGTCACCAACGCCTCCGGCGGCGACACCAAGACCGTGTCCGCCGGCCAGTCCGTGGCCGTGCCGTCCGCCCCCGCGGCCGCCGTTACGACCACGCAGACCACCACCAAGACCGAGACCGCCGAGCCCACCGAGACCGCCGTCACCGAGACCGTGGTCGTGGAGCCTCCGCCGACCACCACCGTTCCCGAGACCCAGGTGGTGCAGGAGTCCGGCGAGGTCAGCTCTTCCAACCCGTAAGTCGGAATAAACTTTACAAGGAGACATATTAATGAAGAACATTCTTATAGCAGCCATACTCCTGGCGCCGGCTTACGCGGGCGCGCAGCAGAACATGAAGATCGGCAACCTCGACATCAACCCCTACGCGGGCGTGACCGAGAGCCACGACAGCAACATCTACCTGGTCCCCAACGGCGAGAAAGCGGCCTACATCACCCGCACCAACCTCGGCGTGGACCTGGTGGAGAACCTGGGCTCGCGCTACGACCTGAAGGCCGGCTACATGCTGGAGACCATCAACTACACCAGGGACCGCTCCAACAACGACGCGGTGCACCACAACGCCAACCTGGCCTTCACCGGCAAGCTGCCCAAGGACATGACCCTGACCGTGGACGACAAGTACAAGCAGACCACGGACCAGGCCACCTCCGACCTGATCGCCCGCGCCCTGCGCGTGGAGAACAACGCCGGCTTCAAGCTGGAGGCCCCGCTGCGCGGCGACTTCGGCTTCGCGCTGGCCGCCAACCATAACTACAACAACTACCTCTCCAAGACGTACTCCATGCTGGACCGCGAGGAGTTCCTGGCCGGCTTCGACGTCAGCTACAGGCTGCAGCCCAAGACCAAGCTGTTCGCGGCCTACCGCTACGGCACCCTGAACTACCAGAGCGGCTACACCAACGACGCCACCTACAACAACGTGGACCTCGGCGTCACCGGCAAGCTGGCCAACAAGCTCACCGGCACCGTGACCGCCGGTATGCAGTCCCGCAAGTACGACAAGGACCTCAACAACGCCAAGAACACCGCTTCCACGCTGCAGTACAGCGTGCAGACCGTCTGGATGCCCGTCGAGAAGACCGACGTCACCCTGTACGCCAAGCGCGGCAACGTCGAGACCAACTACGGCGACGCCCGCTACTACACCACCACCCTCACCGACCTGTCCGTCTCCCGGATGGTCCGCAAGGTCAAGGTGGGCGTGGGCGTGAGCGCCGAGCACCAGGCCTATTCCGACAAGCAGAACACCCTGGCCACCGGCAAGAAGCGCGCCGACGACCTGACCTCCGCCCGCATCACCGCGGACTACAACGTCCAGAAGTGGCTCAACTTCAACCTGGGCTACACCTACAAGGACCGCTCCTCCAACTTCTCCTCCGTCGAGTTCACCGACAACGTGATCGCCCTCGGCGCGAAGGTGATGTTCTAAGAGCTAAGCCGCAAGCAAAAAGAAAAGCCACCGCGAGGTGGCTTTTCTTTTTTATCCCGGGCAAGTTCAGCTTACCAGCTTCTCCACCGCGGCTTTGATCTTCCCGAAAACCTCTTTGAACTTCTCGTCGCTCTTGCCCATCGGGTCTTCCAAATCCCCGCCTGAGCCGCAGCGGTCCAGCAGCCGCTCCGTCTTGCGCAGGCTCTGCGGGTACAGCTCGCCCAGCGCGTCCAGCTGGCCCTCCTCCATCACCAGTACCAGGTCGGCCCAGTCCACGTCGGGCTCGGTGACCAGCGAGGCCTTGTGGCCCAGGTCCGCCACGCCCTCGGCCTTCAGCAGCGCCGCCATCTTTTTGTGCAGGCCGTAGTTCGGCTGCACGCCCAGCCCGCGCGAGCGCGCCTGGAAGCCTTTCGCGGAGCCGTAATGCGCCAGCAGCTTCTCGGCCGCCGGGCTCCTGCACATGTTGCCGGTACAGACGAACAGAACTTTCATGGCCATAATTCTACAATTTTCCGCGTCATCCCGCTTCCCTCCGTCATCCCGGCGAAAGCCGGGATCCATCCCCCAACCGCCCCCGCGCATAAATGATAAAATCTAGCCGTGCCAACCCTCACGCTCATCGCCGTGGCCTACGCGCCGCTCGCCTTCGCGGCTGTCGAGCCCTGGGCCTACCTGCCGCTCTACGCCCTGTTCTTCTTCGGCGCGGCTGCCGCGTACGCCAGGGGGGAGAACGCCCACCCGGTCCCCATCTACCGCAACCTCATCCCCGCGGTGCTCGCCGCCGCCGTCATAGGCCTGCTGCAGTCCTTCACCCAGGCCGCCGTGAACGGCCCCGCGCATACGCTGTTCACCGCCTGGCGCCCCGGCACCCTCAACGCGGTAATACTCTGGCTCTTCTACGCCGCCGTCATGTATACGGCGGCAAAGACTATCAGGACCCCGTCGCACCTCAGCCGCCTGCTGTGGACCATCTTCGGCACGGGCGTCTTCGTGGCGCTGATGGGCACGCTGCAGCATACGGGCGACAACACACTGGTCTACGGCCTGCGCAGGGTGAACGGCCAGGCCTTCGGCCCCTTCGTCAACCGCGATCACGGGGCTTTCTTCCTCTCCATGGCCGGCATGTGCGGCCTCGGCCTCTTCTTCGGCGGGTTCAGGCCGCTGTTCCGCCACCAGAGCCATACCACCCTGTTCGACCTGCTGGCCGTGCAGTTCCTCAAGCTCGTGATGATAGCCGCCATAGTGGCCGGCATAGTGAAGACAGGATCGCGCGGCGGCCTGCATTCCTTCATGGCCGCGGCGGTCTTCATGGGCTTCGTCTCGGCCGGGTTCTTCAGGAAGAAGGCGCACACCTTCGCGGCCTGGGGCGGCCTGCTGCTGCTGCTGGCCGGCTACGGCCTCATCCTGAGCAAATATAAAATACTCCTCGGCCTGCAGGACGGGGAGATAGTCGGCTCCGTAGCCACCCGCTTCTCCATGTACAAGAGCGGCTGGGCCATGTTCAAGGACTTCCCGCTCTTCGGCGCGGGCCTGGGCGCGGTGGAGCACGCCTTCCCGTTCTACACCCGCTCCGACATCCTCACCGACGGCATAGTCCGCCACGTCCACAGCGACTGGCTCGAGCTCTTCCTGCAGCTGGGCGCCGTGGGGGGGCTTATATACCTGGCGGGCCTGTTCGCGGCCCTCTACGGCTTCTACCGGGCGTGGCTAGGGTGCCGCTCCTTCACCGTCAAGGCCGTATACGGCGGCGCCCTCGGCGCGGTGATCGTGGGCATGCTGCACAGCTTCGTGGACTTCGGCCTCCAGATGCCGGCCAATTCGCTGGTGTTCTACCTGCTCCTGGGGGCGCTGGCCAGCCGGCCCGCCGTGATGGGCCGCGGCCTCACCCCGCACGAGGAGGAGAACGAGCCAGAGCCCGCCCCGCCCAAAAAAATATACGCCAACACCGCCGCCGTGCTGGCCGCGCTGCTAACCCTGGCCGCCTTCCCGCAGCTGATGGCCTGGCAGTACGACCAGCGCGCCTCCGGGGCCGAGTTCTCCGACGAGCTGGCCCTGCGGCGGGAGTCCCTGCGCTGGCAGCCAGGCCCGCAGGCGGCCTTCCGCCTGGCCGCGGCCGGCTACAACCGCGCCGTGAAATTCAGGGACGAGGCCCCCTGCCCCAGGTTCAAGGCGGCGCAGTCCGCCGCCTGGCCTTTCCTGCGCGCGGCCCCCGTCAACTACGACCTCCGCAGGCTGGAGCGCCCGCTCCTGCTGCAGCTGGCCAACTGCTACAACGGCCCCCTTGTGATAATAAGCGGGGGAAAGCCACCGGCTTCGGAGCCTCCCACCTCCGGCCCCTCCCGGCCCTAGCTCTCATTGACAATAACGGTGCGGCGCTGTATAATATTTCCGAAGAGCGGTAAGACCATCGCGGGCCGTCCGAAGCGTTCCCTTGAGTATTACGGGTAATATAGCTCCGGCAATTAACCCGCCTGGCGCGCTCTTTTTTCTTTTTCCGGCTGGAATAGTTCCTCCCCCGAGATCTTCTCTTTAAATACCTCGTACCACCCTTTATCCAGCGCTTCATACTTGCGAAACACCCCCCAGGCGAACATGTCCGCCGCCTGCAGGCCGGGGCTTTGCCGTGAGTCCGCGTGGTATATCTCCAGTGGAATGTTCGGATCGAGCCTTGCCTTGATATGCGCGAGGACGTACTGATTGAATTTTTTCACCTCAGTTTTACCCTTACTCTTATCTACGGTCATTATCACCCTCACCGCGGCGTCCGCGAAGTCGATTTGCTGCAGCGTCAAGCGTGCTGCCCCTTCACCGCCAGGATGCAAATAGTAAAAAACCGCTGGGCCGCTTGCCGATAAAGTCGAACCCCAGGTCCCCGCTTTCGTCGAGATACAGGTAGAGCATAACCCACCCCCGGGTATAGGATAGCAGACGAACCCGTCAAGGGTCTGTCGCGATGCCGCTGCCCCCAACTCCCGCGCCGCCTAACTTGCTATAATATCCGTGATGAAACACTGGGGACCAGGGCTTCTCGCCGCCGTAACGCTCGCCGCCTGCATACCGCAGCGGCCCGTCGCGCGCCGCGACGCCGCCGTGCCGGAGACGCCCCGGCAGATAGCCGCCGAAAAGCCCGAGACGCCCCAGCAGCAGGACCTCCAGGAGCAGCGCCTCCTCCAGAGCGCGCTCGACCGCCAGAACCAGGACAAGCTCAACTACAAGATACAGCCCGGCGACCTCCTGGAGATCACCGTCTACAAAGAGACTGACATGAACCGCACCGCCCGCATCAGCGGCGACGGCACCATCACCTTCCCGCTAGCCGGCGTGATAAAGCTTTCGAACCTCTCCGTCCCGGAGGCCGAGTCCCTGCTCGCCCAGAAGCTGTCCGACTACCTCGTGCGCCCGCAGGTCACCGTGCTCATCAAGGAGTACGCCAACAAGCAGATCTACGTGCTGGGCGAGGTCAAGAAGCCCGGCAGCATAGAGATCCCCGCCGAGCGCCGCCTCACCGTGCTGGAGGCCATAACGCTCGCTGGGGGCTTCACCGACCTCGCCGCCCAGGACCGCACCAAGATCCTGCGCGGCGCGGGCGCCGGCAGCCAGACCATCCAGGTGGAGATCTCCCGCATCACCAAGCAGGGCGACAAGTCCGCCGACATCTACCTGGAGCCCAACGACACCGTCTACGTCCCGCAGAGCTTCTTCTAGCCCCGCCGCCGGCGGCCCGGCTTCTCATTGACAAAACCGGCCCCCGGCTGTATAATATTTTCGAAGAGCGGTAAGCCCGTGCAGGCTGTTCCAGATGTTCCCTTCCGGATGGTGGGTTATAGTCTGGGCGTCGAACCTGCAAGGCACGCTCTTCTTTTTTATTTCAGGCAGATACTTTCAAATCCTACTTTCTCTCTGAATATATCGAACCATTCCGTATCGCCTCTCTCGTATTTCCGGAATATCCCCCAGGCGAACAGATCCGCCGCCTGGAGCTGCGGAACCTGATGCGACATCCTGTGGTAAATTTCTAGCGGGACGATAGGATCCAGGCGGGACTTTATCTGGGAGATCACGTACTTGTTGAACCTCTCGATCTCACGTTTGTTTTTGCTCCTGTCTACGGTCAGAATTACCCTGACCCGGCTGTCCGAAAAACTTAATCGCTCCAGCACAAGCCGCGCCAGATAGTTGTATATCCTCTCTTTATCCTCGAGCAGGTGCGGTATCGCTTTGCGTTTATCCAGCGTCATCGCGCAGACCTTGAATTCGATCTCTCTCGCCCGCAGATAAAAATACTTTTTCAGTTCCAGGCTATCGCCGCTTCCCTTCAACTCGGCGGGATCACCATCGCGAGCTTTGCGCAGTTTTCTGCGGATCGTCATTCTCACGGCGTTGTGAAGGGCGCGGTTTCGCACTTCTCCCTTTACCGCCAGGACCGCCACGGTAAAGAACATGCTTGGGGCCGATGAAACGAAGTCGAAACCCAGGTCGCCGCTTTCGTCCAGGTACAGATAAAGCATAACCCACCCCCGCTATAGCATAGCAGGCCAACGCGACAAGGGAGTGACGGGTGGTGAAAAAGACCGCACCAAGATCCTGCGCGGCGCGGGCGCCGGCAGCCAGACCATACAGGTGGAGATCTCCCGCATCACCAAGCAGGGCGACAAGTCCGCCGACATCTACCTGGAACCCAACGACACCGTCTACGTCCCGCAGAGCTTCTTCTAACAAAGCCAGTCCTCTTTACGTCTCATTGACAAAACCGGGGGGGGGCTGTATAATATTCCTGAAGAGCGATAAGTCCTTTGCAGGCTGTTCTAGATGTTTCCTTCCGGACGGTTGGTAAGAGTCTAGACGCCAAAAGCCTGCAAGGCCCGCTCTTCTTTTTTTATCCTTCGTATAATCCGTCAAAAACTATTTTTCCGCTGAATTCGTCCCGCCATTCGGCGTCGCCGCGCTCGTAGCGCCTGAATATCCCCCAGGCGAAAAGGTCCACCGCCTGCAACTGCGGCGCCTCTTGTGAAGATCTGTGAACTATTTCCAAGGGGATGCGCGGGTCCAAGCGGGATTTCAGATGTGCAAGCACGAGGGCGTTAAAATCCCGTATTCCCGGCATGGTTTTGCTCTTGTCCACGGTCAGGATGACTCGCACTTTGGTGTCGGCCATGTCTACCTTCTCAAGCACCAGCCGGGAAATGAAGTTGTAAATCCTCTCTTTATCCTCCGCCAGAAACCGAAATGTGAGGCGCTTGTTGAATGTAATGCCGTACACGCGGAAATCAGTACCCGCTACTTTGCGATAGAAATATCTTTTGACCTCCAGTTGCGCGCTATGTCCTTTGATCTCGGGGGAAATCTTCCCGCCCGGGGGCCGGAGTTTCCGCCTAATGGTCATTCGCACGGCCGACCCGATGGCGCGATTATTCTCATGCCCTTTTACGGCAAGGACCGCTATTGTAAAGTGGACGCTCGGCTTCTTGTTGACGAAGTCGAAACCCAGGTCGCCGCTCTCGTCCAGGTACAGATACAGCATAGCCCACCCCCGCTATAGCATAGCAGGCCAACGCGACAAGGGGGTGACGGGTGGTGAAAAAGACCGCACCAAGATCCTGCGCGGCGCGGTCGCCGGCAGCCAGACCATACAGGTGGAGATCTCCCGCATCACCAAGCAGGGCGACAAGACCGCCGACATCTACCTGGAGCCCAACGACACCGTCTACGTCCCGCAGAGCTTCTTCCAGCCCCGCCGCCGGCGCCTGGCTTCTCATTGACAAAACCGGGGGGGGGCTGTATAATATTCCTGAAGAGCGGTAAGCCCGCTGCAGGTGGTTCCGGGTGTTCCCATCCATCGTGTTGGCCAGAACCCGGGCGCGAAGCCTGCACGGCACGCTCTTTTTCTTTACGGCAGGAACAACCGGTCGCTCTTGATCTTCCTCTCAAATACTCCGTACCAATCCAGATCCTTGCGTTCGTATTTCCTGAATATTCCCCATGCGAACATGTCCGCCGCCTGTAACCCGCGGCTTTCCTGCGACGGAATATGCAGCACATCCAAGGGGACGCGCGGGTCCAGGCTGCCTTTGAGCTGGCTTACTATATAGCGGTTGAACTCGGCTATTTCCCATCTGGATTTGCTCTTGTCCACGGTCATGATCACGCGGACCGCCGCATCTTTCAGATCCAACCCTGTAAGCGCCATTCGCGCCACATAGTTATAGATCCTGTCCTTGTCGTTCGACAGGGAATCATAAAGACGTCGCTTGTTGAGGGTCGCGGCGTGCAGACTAAAGTCTATCCTCTCAAGCTTATCGAAGAAATAGCGTTTAACCTCAGGCGATGTCTCCTTGCCCTTCAGTTCGATCGCGCTGCCTCTGCGTTTGTGGCGCAGCTTGCGTCCCAGGACTTGGCGCACAGCGGCGGATATCGCGCGGTCATTGTCCTGCCCTTTTACGGCAAGCACGCAAATGGTAAAGTGCCCGCTCGGGTTCTTGCTAATAAAGTCGAAACCCAGATCCCCGCTCTCGTCGAGATAGAGGTATAGCATACAGTCTCCTATGTCGGATCAGCGCACGTCCCAGCGCTCCAGGCGGCACATCTCGGCGTAGAACTCCCTCGCGAGCGGGTCTTTGAGGGGGAGAAGGGCTAGGAAGTGACTCCAGCCCAATTGTTGTAACAGCTTTACAACAATTGCCTTTTGGGGAAAAGCTTCGGCGAAGCGGACCATCCGGATGAGTTGGTGGTAACTGTACCCTCTGCCGAACTCAATGCTTAATTCTCGCGACACTGTCGCGAGAATCTTCTGCCCGTAAGCTCCTCGTCCGCCCTGCAGATTCTCCTTCAGCAGCCGCCTGCCGATATGCCAGTACAGCAGCGTCTGCGCCGCGTTCGCTGCCACCGCCACGCGTTGCCGCGCGGCGTTAATGAGTCCCCGTAGTTCGGTCAACAGCGCGCCAGCGCTGCCTGGCGCTGGCGACATTTCTCCGTAGTGGGACACATCCTTCCGCGCCAGTTCCTTCCCCGTTTTCTTCATCCCCATAGCCCACCCCCGTAAATAGCATAGCAGGCTACCCCGACTGGCCTATGGCCGTGCCGCATCAGGAGCTATGCTCATCAAGCGGCCAAGGGCCTGTCGCCTTTCCTCCGCCGCCGGCTATACGTCATCCCGGCGAAAGCCGGGATCCAGCTCCCTCTGTATCCCAAGTCACTCCCGGGCCTCCGCCCAAATTGCTATAATAAAGATATCTAGGGGGAGCGGTAGTGGTGTATCCCCCTACAACGAAAAGTGTAAAGAATGACACTCCTGACCGCTTTCAAGTCGGCCGTAACCAGATCCGCGAGTTCGAGACCGCCGGCCTGCTCAAAAAAGAAGCCCGCGGCAACATGAGACTGTACTCCATCAACGCCGACTTCCAGCTTTACAACGAATACCGCAAGCTCCTCGGTCACCGCCGCCGCGAATTCAAGCCCATAACCGGCGATAGTTTTAAACTCTGAGGCAAAGCCTGTGACTTTTTTATAGTAACGGTATAAAATAGTAACAATGGAAATAATCCGGGAAGTGTACGGCAAACTGAGCGCTGATAAAAGAGGAGAACATCCGGGCGCTGAACTCCTTATTGTATCTGCCGGCGGAGAACCAAGGCTTGCTGGTTTCGGAGCGGCCCCCGCACCTCTTTAAATTTATTGCATTATACTGCAATATGTCATATATTTAGTTCGATATGGTAGATAAAGAAAAAATAAAGGAGATACTCCTGGACCAGGCCGGCGACATCCCCGCCATCCTGGAAAAAGCGCGCGTCGAGCGCGAAATAGAGCCCGAACTGCGCGCCTCGCTCAAAGACGGCCTGATAAAAGTCATCAGCGGGGTGCGGCGCTGCGGCAAGTCCGTGCTGGCCCACCGCGCGCTGACGGGCCTGCCTTACGCCTACGCGAATTTCGACGACGAACGCCTCGCCGGCCTTACCGCCGCCGACCTGAACCTGGTGCTGGAGACCCTGCTGGAACTGGTCCCCGGCTTTAAATACATACTGCTGGATGAAATCCAGAACATACCGAAATGGGAGCTTTTCGCGGCCCGCCTGCAGCGCGCCGGCTATAAGGTGGTCATCACCGGCAGCAACGCCCACCTGCTCAGCCGGGACCTGGCCACACACCTTACCGGCAGGCATAAGGTCTTCGAGATCTACCCGTTCTCCTTCCGCGAGCACCTGTCGCGCCTGGGCGTAGCCGCGCCGGCCGCCGGGGCCGCGGCCACCGCCGCCAGGGCAAAGCTGGGCGCGGCCTTCGCCGGTTATTTCACCCTCGGCGGCTTTCCGGAGCTGCCGGCCATAGTGGACAGGAAAGCCTACCTGCACGACCTCTACGACAAGATCCTCACGCAGGACATAGCCGTGCGCCACGGCGTGCGCCATATAAAGACGCTCAAGGACATAGCGCTCTACACCGCGAATAATTACGCCGCGCGCCTGTCCTACCAGAACATAAAGGACGCCTACGCGCTGGGCAGCATACACACGGTAAAGAATTACCTGGAGTATATGCGGGAGGCCTATCTCTTTTTCGCCGTAGAAGCCCACTCGCCCAAGGCGCGCGAGCGCGTGCGCCTGCCCCGGAAAATGTACGGCATAGACGCTGCGCTGCTCAGGTCCATCTCCGTCTCCGGCCAGAAGAACGACGGCCGCCTGCTGGAAAACCTGGTCTACCTGGAACTGTTGCGGCGCGGGCGGCGCGTAGTTTACTACAGCGACCCGCAGCGCAAGTACGAGGTGGATTTTGTGTGCTCCGGAGCCGCCGGCGGCCCTGTGGAACTGATCCAGGTGTGCCTGGATACCGCTACCGCGGAGGTAAAGGAACGCGAACTGCGCGGGCTGCAGAGCGCGCTGGGCGCCTTTAAAACCGTGGACGCGCTGACCCTGGTGACGCTGGAGCGTGCAGGCGAAGAGCGGATAGCCGGAAGGACCGTAAAACTGTTGCCCGCCTGGCAGTGGCTGCTGCAGGAGTGAGCGCCGGGCAAGTCATCCCCGCGAAAGACGGGAACCAGCTCCCTCTGTATCCCAAGTCACTCCCGGGCCTCCGCCCAAATTGCTATAATAAAGATATCTTAGGGGGCGCGGTAGTGGTGTATCCCCCTACAACGAAAAGTGTAAAGAATGACACTCCTGACCGCTTTCAAGTCGGCCGTAACCCGCAAACTGCTGGGCCATTTCTTCGCCCACCCGCAGGACCGCCTCTACGTCAACGAGATAGCCAAGATCCTCTCCCTGGACAAGCGCAACCTCGTCAAGAAGCTCCGCGAGTTCGAGACCGCCGGCCTGCTCAAAAAAGAAGCCCGCGGCAACATGAGACTGTACTCCGTCAACGCCGACTTCCCGCTTTACAACGAATACCGCCGCATAGTCCTGGCCTCGGCATCTATGGGGAAAGTCTAGGCCAAATATGACGGGAAATAATAATATGTTTTTTTCTGCGTCCATGAATTCGGACATGGCCAAAATAGAGGCCAGCCGCCGCCGCGAATTTGAACCCACAACCGGCGACAACTTTAAGCTCTGAAGGAAATAGCCGAAATGCCCGACAACAGATCGCAAGACGAAGCGGTGCTTAAATGGGTGCAGAACTGGCGGAAGGCCGGCGCCGCCATCGAACGCGTCCGCGCCGCAGAGCTGCGCGCCATCGACGTGCCGGCGGCCATAGAGCGCCTGCAGGACGCCTTCCAATCGGCCCAGGCCCACTATCCCGCGCGCGCCGGCTCGGGCCTTGTGGAGCAGCAGCGCTGGTTCAAGACTTTTCGCAAATGAAAACACTGATACAAGCCGCGGCCGAACTGCAGGCCCTGCTGCAAAAGCATAACTGCCGGTTCTGTTTTATCGGAGGCATAGCCTTGCAGCGCTGGGGCGAGCCGCGCCTTACCGTGGACGTAGACGTAACCCTTTTCGCCGGCTACGGGGGGGAGAAGCCGTTGGCCCGGATGCTCCTTTCCGCCTACGCCTCGCGCGTCCCAGACGCGGAAGCCTTCGCCCTGGAGAACCGCGTGCTGCTGCTCAAGACGGAGGGCGGCATTCCTCTGGACATCGCCCTGGCCGCGCTGCCGTTCGAGGAGGAGGCCATCCGCCGCGCCAGCCTATTCTCTTTCCTGCCGGGATTGTCCCTGCTTACCTGTTCCGCCGAAGACCTTATAGTGATGAAGGCCTTCGCCGACCGCCCGAAGGATTGGGCCGACGTGAAAAGCGTCTGCGACCGCCAGGCCGGCGCGCTGGACAAGCCGTACATCCTGCGCCAGCTCGTCCCGCTGGCGGAGGCCAAGGCCGCCCCGGGCATACTGAACACTCTCAAAAACTTTCTCCCGGATTGAGTACTTATATTAAAGCGAGAATAAACGGAAAATCATAGGACCGACGACCAGAACGAAAAAGAGCTCGAATTCGACCTTGATCTGATACGCTAAGCCTGTAACTTTTTTATAGTAATGGTATAAAATAGTAACAATGGAAATAACCCGGGAAGTGTACGGCAAACTGAAGGAGGAGATGGGCGACAAGGCCGTCTCCATCATTGCCGGCCCCAGGCAGGTGGGAAAGACCTACCTGCTCAATATGCTCAGGCGCGAGGCGGCCGCCGGCAGGAAGTCCGCTTACTACAACCTGGAACTCCCCGGGGACCTGCGCCTTTTCAACGGCAGCGATGAGCAGGTCTACGACCGGCTTATCTCGTCGGGGGACGCCGTATTTATAGACGAGTTCCATTACATGAAGAACGCCTCCAGGATATTCAAGGCGGTCTATGACGGCCCCGCCCCGGTTAAGATCTACGCCTCCGGTTCTTCCGCCATGGAGATACACAAACACCTCAGGGAAAGCCCGGCCGGCAGGCGCTGGCTCACCCGCCTGTCCCCGCTTACCTACGCGGAATTCCTGCAGAAGCGCGGCGGCAGGCATACGCCGGCCGCATTCAGGGAGTATGCCGTGTACGGCGGCTTCCCGGGCCTGCTGAAGCTGAAGGGCGCCGACAGGAAGATCGCCCTGCTTGGCGAGATCTACGAAACCTATATCCAGAAGGATATCAAGTCGCTGATAAAAGAGGAGAATATCCGGGCGCTGAACTCCTTCTTATATCTGCTGGCGGAGAACCAGGGCTCGCTGGTTTCGGAGCATGGCCTGGCCAGGGAGGTGGGGCTTACCGCCGCCACCATTAACAAGTATCTGTCCATACTGGAGAAGACCTATGTCTGCCATACGGTCTTCTCCTACGCCAAAAAACTCGGCAACGAGCTCAAGAAATCCAAGAAGGTCTACCTTTACGACCTCGGCCTGCGCAACGCGGTGCTGAAAGATTTTTCGCCGTACCAGACCCGGCAGGACAAAGGCGCGGTGGCGGAGACGTTCGTGGCGCTGCAGCTGATCGCGGCGCTTAAGCCCAACATGGAACTGCGCTTCTGGCGCAACAAACGGGGGGACGAGATAGACTTCGTCCTGCTTAAGGACCGCAAGCCGTTCCTTATCGAAGTGAAAAGTTCCCTGAAGAAGCCGGAAGTGCCGAAGGCCTTCTCTCTCTTCATCAACAGCTACCCGGAGACGGCCGGCTGCATGGTGGTGTCCGAGGGGCTGTCCGCCAGGGCGGAACTGCACGGCAAGCAGGTGGCCTTTGCCACCTTCCAGGATTTTCTGCCGCAGCTTCTTGCGGCTCTCGGTTGATAAACGCAGTCGATCAGCATAGGAACCATATGACCAACGAACAGAACGAAAAAGAGCTCGAGTTCGACCTCTCCGCCTACATAGAGATGTTCATGCGGCGCCGCTGGATAGTGCTCTCCGTCTGGGCGGCCGTGGTGATAGTCACGGCGCTCGTCACCTTTAACATGCGCCCCGTCTACCAGGCCCAGGCGCTGCTCGTCATAGAGAAAGAGCGCGGCAACAACGTGGTGTACCAGGGCGGCCCCACCGTGGAGCGCAGCAACGAGGACTATTACCAGACCCAGTACAAGCTGCTCAAGAGCGAAGCCCTGCTGAAGACCGTTTACAAGCGCCTCAACCTGGAGACCGTGCCCGAGTTCGCCGGCGTGTACGGCTACCTCAAGCTCAACAAGCCGGTCACCATCGCCCCGGTGCCGCGCAGCCGCCTGGTTTACATCAAGATGGATTCCTACGACCCGCTGCTGGCCAGCAAAGTGGCCAACATGATAGCCAACGTCTATATAGAACAGAACCTGGGCAACCAGCTCTTCATCAGCAAGGACGTGCTGGCGGCGCTGCAGGGCGATAAGCCCAATTCCCGCGCCGTGTACGACTCCCTGCCCGCCGTGGTGAACAACGTGCTGATACAGGACCTGAAGCGTGAGGAGGCCAAGCTTAAGTCTGAGCTGGCCGAGGCCAGCGGCCACTATACGCCCAAGCACCCGCAGGTGTTGGCCCTCTCGGCCAACCTTAAGTCCGTGCAGGACCAGATACGCCTGGAGACGGACCGCATAATACAGAGCCTCAAGATAGACCTCTCCGGCCAGTTGATGGGCAACAACATACGCCTGGTAGACCCGGCCATGCCGCCGCTAAAACCCATAAAGCCCCGCAAACTGTTCAACATGCTGCTGGCGCTGGTAGGCGGCCTTGTGGCCGGCTTCTTTGCCGCGGCACTGGTGGAATTCATAGACCAGACCGTGCGCACCCAGGAGGATGTGGAGAATAAACTTGGCCTGCCGTTCCTAGGCGTGGTGCCGATGACGCCTTACTCCAAGAAGCAGACAGCCTACGATCACCTGCTGCAGAAGGAGCATTCATTAATAGCGGAATCAGTCCGCAACCTGCGCACTATGATTGACTTTGCCATTGTGGGCCAGAAGAGTAAATCCTTCATGGTTACCAGCACTGTGCAGGGCGAAGGCAAGAGTTATGTGTGCAGTAATATCGCCGTGGCAATAGCGCAGGCGGGGGAGAAAGTGTTGCTGGTGGACGGTGACCTGCGCCGTAGCAACCTTCACAAGAACTTCCGTGTGTCCAATTCTAAGGGTTTAAGCGACTTCCTGGCTGGTGGCCGGAACACCGATGAGATAAAGGCGCTGGTACAGCAGACAGATGTTCCTAACCTGACCATCCTGACCTGCGGTCCGCGCCCGCCGAACCCTGCTGAACTGCTGAATACGCCACGCCTGAGCGCCTTCCTGGCGTGGGCGGGGGAATACTATGATCGCGTGATAATAGACTGCCCGCCGATGTTCCCCATAAGCGACGCACTACTGTGGGGTAAATACATAAACAGCTCAATCTATGTCGCCAGTTTCGGCAAGACGCGCGTGCCGCTAATAAGGAACGCCACCCGGCGCCTTACTGAGGCCGGAATAAAAATCCTCGGTACTGTAGTGAATATGTCCAAGTTCGGCGGTCTATCGTACTCTTACTACGGCTATTACAAGTACAAGTATAACTACAACTACAATTACGCTTACGCCGCTGACGATAAGGACGAAACTGAATCGAAGTCTAAAGAGAAAAAAACTCACAGTGCCGATAAGGAACTCGTGTAGATAGAACTGAATGGACACAGAGTTGCTTAAATTGATTGTTGCCGAAGGCGAAATCCTTACGGGCGAGTTTATAGAGAAATATGCCTCAGCAAAAGATAGGAATATCGTCGCTCTGGCTTTTATACGATGAGCCCCACATATAATCCAAGCGCAATTGCAGGCTAAAAGTTGGCAGACACGGCGGGGATTAAGTGGAATCCAAAGAACTCCCGGCTTGCTTCAAACTTATTGGTGCGCAATGTCGGTCAAACCAGCCGAGTTGTTTGATTTTAGTGGTAAATGTCTGTCGACAGTTATGGCAGAGATAATGAGGCTTTGGTGGTGTTTTAAAAAATCGTTTTGTTTGTGTGTAAAACAAAGTGCAATGGATAATACAAGTTGCGGTATAACTAAAGTTTTTAATCACAAAGGGTTTCTGAAATACTTGCATAATACTGGCTGGATTATTGGCGAGCAAGGACTCAGAATTCTCGCAAACTTTTTTGTTGCTGTATGGGTTGCGAGATACTTGGGCCCTGAAAAGCTAGGTGTTTATAGCTATGTGCTTGCATATGTTTCTATTTTTTCTGCTATTGCTGGGATGGGTCTTGATGCTATAGTCGTTAGAGACCTTGTGAATTTTCCAAATAAAATTGCTGTATATCTCGGGACAGCTTTTTACCTAAAACTGATTGGCGGGGTTGTCGCGATATTTTTTGTTGCGGTGAGTTCCGCGTTATTTGCTGGGAACGATGCCGTAACGAATCTATATGTCTTTA
>JAJZPL010000016.1 GCA_021811185.1 bacterium | reverse complement strand
AGGTCTTGAATCTTGACATTTTTTTAAAATGTCAAGATTCAAGACCTGACCCCGATCCTTACTTGCAGGTCTTCAAATTGCCGAGCACGTCGCGGGCTTTCAGCAGCTCCACGGCGCGGTCCAGGACTTCGTCCGCCACCAGGTCCTTCTTCTTGTCGGCCTTGTCCTTCTCCGCTTTCTCTTCCTTGCCGGGGTAGAAGATCTCGTCGCCCTGCTGCAGCAGCTTCTTCTCGGTCTCGAGCGGCACTTTTACGGCGATGTCCGGGATGATGCCGCCGTGCTCGTTGGTGGCGTCGTGCATGATGGACTTGCCGCTGGGCGTGTAATATTTGGCGATGGTCAGGCGCAGCGCCGACTTGTCGGACAGCGGGATCATGCTCTGCACGCTGGCCTTGCCGAAGGAGCGCTCGCCCACGATGACGGCGCGCTTGTTGTCCTGCATGGCGCCGGCCACGATCTCGCTGGCGGAAGCCGAGTAGCGGTTCATCAGGATCACCAGCGGCAGGTTCTCGTAAGGGGCGCCGCCGTTAGCGCGGAATTCCTGGTAGTTCTCGGGCTTCCTGCCCTTGGTGAACACGATCATCTTATTGTCGTTCACGAACAGCTTGGAGATGTCGACCGCGGCGGACAGCAGGCCGCCCGGGTTGTAGCGCAGGTCCAGCACCAGAGCCTGCATGCCTTTCCCTTTCAGTTCGGCCATGGCCTTGGTGAAATCCTCGGTCACATGGCCGGTGAACTCCACCATCTTGATATAGCCCACCTTGGAATCTATCATCCGGGAGCGGATGTTCTCGGTCTTGATCAGCTCGCGGGTCAGCGTAAGGTCCCTGGTTATCCAATCGGCGTTCTTATCCTCGGGCTCGCGGGCGGTGGTGATCTTCACGGAGGTGCCGGGCTTGCCGCGCAGCTGCTTTATGGCGTCGTCGATGACCATGTCCTTGGTGCTGACGCCCTCGATCTTTATGATCTTGTCGCCGGGCAGGATCTGGGCCTTGAACGCGGGGGTGCCGGGCATCGGGGTCACCACGGTCAACCAGCCGTCCTTCAGGTCCACCCTGATCCCTATGCCGCCGAACTCGCCGTCGGTGTCGCTCTTCACGCGCTCATAAACGTCCGGCTCCATGAACTGGGAGAAATCGTCCAGCTCGGCCACCATGCCCTTGGCCGCGCCGTAGACCAGCTTCTGCGGGTCTATCTTTTCCACGTAATCGTTCTTTATAAGCTCCAGCACGTCCACGATCACCTTAAGCTGCTGGTAGGTCTGGTCCAGCGCGAAGTTCACATAGGGGAAAACCGCGCCTATGACAAGGGCGGACAGGGTTACAAAGACTATTTTACGGGCGTTCTTCATGACAGCTCCTTAAAAAACCGCAAAACGGGGCGCAGGCGGCCGCAGTCTGGCTGCGGCCGGCCTTTATATATAAAAAATTATATCTAATTTTGCAGCCACTTTACGGGATCCAGGGCTATATCGCCCTTGCGGATCTCGAAATAGACAGCGCTGCCCGGGGATTTCTTGCCGGAACTCATGGCCTGGGTGTCCTCCCCGGCCAGCCCCAGCGGGGTGGAAGCGGCCACGGCCTGGCCTTTTACGGCGTCGATGCGGCTGAGCAGGCCGTAAATGGTGAAGAAACCTTTCTCGTGGTCCACGATCACCACGTTGCCGTAGGTGCGGAACGGCCCCGCATAGATCACTTTGCCGCCCAGCACGGCCCTTACCGCGGCGCCGTCGGCGGTGGCGATACGGATGCCTTCCCTGACTATCCAGGTCTTAAGGGCGGGAACTTCTTCGCGGCCGAAACGGCTGATGATCCTGCCCTGTGCCGGCCAGGCCAGGGTATTCCTGGGAATGGGGAGCTCGGTCTTGCCAGTGGTCGTACGGTAGGGCGCCTGCTTCTGCAGTTTTTTCACCAGCCGGGTCAGGCCCAGCGCGGCGTTCTGCAGGTTCTCGAGCTCCCTGGAGAGCTTGGCCTGCTGCTCCCGGGACCGTTCCAGCTCGCTCTGTTTGGTCTTCAAAAGGGTTTTGTGGGCCGAGCTCTGCTTCCTGAGCAGTTCCTGGCGGGAACGCAGTTCCAGGCCCTTCACCTTTAGCTTCTCCAGGTCTTTGTTCACGCGGGCGCTCTCACCCTTGATGCGCGTGAGCAGCGCGCGCTTGTTGAACATGGCCGAGCGCATCAGCATGTCCTTGGAAATGTCGCGCGACCCGAAATAAGGGTAGTAGAAATCCTTCTGCAGGGAATACATCACCAGCTCGCCGGTGATATCCCCGGCCAGGTCTTTCTTAGCTTTTTCGAGGGAATCGTATTTCTGGCGCGCGTCGCCGGAGCGGGAACGGGAATTCGCCAGCTGGGTCTCCAGCTCCTGGCGGCGCGTGGAGGTCAGTTTCTCCTCTTTCTTAAGGCCGGCCAGTTCGGAGGTGATGCGCTCCTCCTCGGCCCGGTAAAGGTCCAGTTCTTTTTTCTTTTCTTCCAGCTGCCGGTTGATCTCGTCCAGGCTCTTCTTCTTGCTGTCCACGGTCTTCTGGGCGGCGGCGGGCAGGCAGGACAGCGCGAAAACCAGCACGAAGAACGCGGCGGCGCCCCCCGCAAGGGCGGACAGCCCCCGCTTACCGGGAGAAAAACGCGGCTGGTGGCTTATGGCTTGTGACATTACTTTTTAAGGCTTTCAGGAGCGGACGTTCTTCCACTGGAACAGGACCCAGCCGAGCAGGGCTCCGGAGAGGATCACGGCCAGCTGCCAGACGGGGTTGGGCCAGACCCAGACGGGGCTCAGGTACTTGACCGGGTAAACTATGGCGTAAGCGGCCAGCGCGGAAACGGCGGCCCCGCCCGCGCCCGCGGCGAACCAGCCCCGGTCCTGCCCCAGCGAAGCGGCCAGGGTGGCCGGCGTGTGGCCGTGGGTCAGCACCATGGCGGTCAGCACCATGAAGGTCAGGAAGGCCAGCGCGAGCGTAAGCGTTATAAGGTGGCCGTAAAAAAGGGAATGCATGATGGCGTAGGCTTCGAGCGGCTTGTATTTTATGTCGGCTACGCCGGGCGCGCGCCAGGCGGCGTCGGTCCAGGCGTTCATGTCCCCCAAAACGTCCTCGCCGATGGAAACTTCCCAGGTGTCAGGCATGGGGTTGGTGCCGGGAGGCAGCACCGAGGCCACCAACTCCGGCTCCTCGGCCTTGAGCCTGGCCAGGCGGTCCTGGCGGCTCACGAAAACGGCCTGCGAGGTGCCCTTGATGGCGGCGAGGGCCGCGCCGGTAACGTCGGCCGGGGTCTTGGCCTTTTCGTCGCGCACCACCACTATCCGGAAATCCTCTTTCAGGATCATGGAGATCTCGCGCATCTGCGCGTGCATGAAGAGAAGCATTTCGGCCAGCAGGCCGGCCGAAAAGGCCAGCAGGAAAGCCACCCGGTAGCCCTTGCGTGGCTTGGCGGCCTGATGGTGCTCGGCTTGATGGTGCTCGTGAGAATGTTTATGTTCGTCCATGAAATTAAATTATAACTCTTAACTGGCTTCAACGGAAAGCCAAAGCGGGCTCCGGCGCCGGCAAAAAAAAGACAGGCCGCCGAGCGGCCCGCCTTTTCGCTGCGCTGCGCCCCGGTTTACAGCGAGGAATCCTTGAACTCCACCGACGCCACGAAAGGCGAGCGCGACAGGTCGCCGATCATATCCACCGGCAGGGAGCCGGTGACGTCGAAAACGCTGAACTTGGAATCCGCGCCTTTCTGCGGCAGGCGGAACCAGTTCTCCGCCGTAAAGCCGCTGTTCTCGGTAAGATCTTTTATAAAACCGGGGACGAAGGCGTTGGGCCGGCTCTGGTAAGGCACCTTAAGGGTAAAGCGCACCTTGGCCTTGAGCGGCACGCCGAAGCTCTTCTTCTCGATGGCGGCCTGCCGCACGCCTTTAAGGCGTCCTATTTTTATAAGGTTGACCGCTGGGGCCCAGCCGAGGATCACGGTCCGCCGGGATTCGCGGGTATAAAAGGTCTTTTCGCCCACGAAACGGAAGCCGCCTTCGGACTCCAGCCTGGGCAGCAGCTCCGCGTAATCCTTGCCCGACGGGGTAACGCTTATGAAAACGTATTCGCGGGCGTACTTCCCCGGGCCGGCCCCCACCGGCCAGACGAAAGAGCCGATGGAGCCGCTCTCGCCGGCAAAAGTGACCTTGTAATGTCCCGCCGGGAACGCGGGGCCTTCGGCCTGGACGAGCCTGGGGGCGGCGGGCGCCGCGGCCTTGGCCGGGGCCGGGTTCTTAAGCGTGGGCGCCGGGGCGGAAATGGGGGAATCGCGGAAATCGCCGGGCGTGCCGAAATCCGTGACCACGTTCATGGTGTTCTTGGAGTTCAGGTAGCCGTCCGCGGTTTCTATGCAGTCCTGGAAAGCCGGGTCCGAGAAGGGGTTGGCTTCGGCTGCGGGGGCTTCTCCGGCATAAGCCGGAACGGCGAGCCCGGTAGCCAGGAAGAGAGAGAGGAGCAGGTTTATTTTCATCTTTAATCCTTGTAACCGCACAAAAAAAGAGAAACGAAATATTAATTCGTTTCCCCTGGTTACAGCGGGTTAAGGCCCGCCGGTGGATTCTCCCCCGCCTGTTCGGGGGATTACAAGGGTTGCTGTAAGACCGCACTATAATCATAGCCTTCTTTGGGAAAACTCCATAGAAGCATAAGGCCCAGAATAAAAAAATAAAAAGGCCCAGTCCCGCCTGGGCCCTTTGGCCCGCCCATGGAGCGTTGGCCGCTTGGCCGTTTGATGCGCATAGCGCTTGTTACGGCATGGCCATTGGCCTAATGGGCATAGCCCGTTATGCGGCACCCGGCATAGCCTTGACAAAAACCGGGGCGCTGTGGTACAATTTATTTACCGGTAGGTAAGTTTTATTATGAAATCAAATACAACCCCCAAGATCACCAAGGGCGACAAGACCCGCCAGCGGATAATCGAAATGGCCGCCGAACTGATGGCAGACAAGGGCCCGGACGCAGTCTCCATGCGCGAGATCTCCGCCAAACTGAAGATCACCAAGCCCGTCCTCTACTACTATTTCAAGGACAAGGACGAGCTGATCAAGGCCTCCTTCATAGAAGGGACGAAACATTTCAGGGAACTGCAGGCGGAGATCAGCAAGCCCGGCCTGACGCTGGAGCAGAAGCTCGCCAAGATCTTCTCCAACCACGTGGAGTTCATTAAGCGCTACCCGAACATGCCCAAGTGCGCGCTGAAAATAATGTCCTCCCCCTCTACCAGCGTCCTTAACTCGATGGCGCTGGAGCTGAAACAGCAGAACCGGGAGAGCCTGATCCGGATCCTGGGCGAAGGCGCCGGGAAAGACAACCTTTCCCGCCACAACGCGGACACGGTGATCCACATGATCAGCGCGGCCATAACGCATTTCATGATAGAATCGCGCGAGCGCGGCGTGGAAAGCCTGCCCAAGGACCTGCCGCAGCGCATGGCTAAAGTCATAGCGGCCGGCATAAAAGGCCTCAAGACGGCGCTGGTCATCATCCTGCTCTCCCCCCTGCTGGCGAAGGCCGGCGCGCTGGACCTTACGCTGGACGGCGCGGTGGAGACCGCGCTCAAGAACAACGCCACCGTGGTGACGGCCGAGCAGACCCGCCACATATATAAGGAGAGGATAAAGGAGTACTGGGGCACGGTGTACCCCCAGCTGAGCGCCAGCGCCGGCTATACCCGGAACATCGAGTCCCCCTCCTTCTTCATCGGCGGAAACAAGATAAAATCGGGCCTTAACAACGCCTACTCGGCCTCGCTGGACCTGAACCAGGTGATCTGGGCCGGCGGCAAGGTATACACCGGCATCCGCATGGCCAACATGTACGCCGACGATTCCGACGAACAGCTGAAGACCGCGCAGAACGGCATAGCCAAGGCCGTGAAGCAGATGTATTACGCCGTGCTGCTCTCAAGCTCCATCGCCGCCATCCAGCGCGAAACCCTCGACCTGGCCAGCCAGCACCTGGCCACCATCCAGGCGCAGTACAAGCAGGGCATCGCCAGCGACCTTTCGGTGCTGCGGCAGCAGGTGGAAGTCTCCAACAGCGAGCCCGCCCTGACCCAGGCGCTGAACCTCTACGAGGAAGGGCTGATAGAGCTTAAGAACCTGCTGGGCCTGGACCCCGAAGCGGACATCACCCTTGCCGACGGCCTGACCTGCGACAAGAACGGCCCGGGCGACATAGCGGGGATGTACAAGACCGCGCTGGCGAACCGCCCCGAGTACCGCGACGCCACGATACAGCGCAACCTCTACCGGGAAATGATAAAGATAGAGAAAGCCGCGCATTACCCCTACGTCAGCGCCTTCGCCTCCAAGGGCTTCCAGGGCCAGGCCGATTCCGGCTTCCCGGGCAGCGCGGCCCAGAGCTGGAGCACCACGGCGGGCCTGAAGCTCTCCCTGCCGCTCTTCGCCGGCGGCTCCACCTCCTCCCGCGTAAGGCAGGCCAGCCTGCAGGCGGACATAGCCGAAACGAACCTCAGGGAACTGGAGCGCAAGATAAAAATAGCGGTGAAAGAAGCCTGGCTGAGCCTGAACGAAGCGTCGCTCCGGCTCCAGTCCCAGACCACTTCCGTGGAGACCGCGCGCAAGGCGCTGGCCGCCACCGAAGTGCGGTTCAGGAACGGCCTGGCCAGCCAGCTGGAGCTGAACGACACTTCGCTGGCCCTGAACAAATCCCAGACCCTGTACATCCAGGCGCTGCACGATACCTGCTCCGCCGACGCGGAACTCAAGTGGACGCTCGGGGAGTAATAAAGTATAACGGACGAAGACGGTCACAAAAAACCGATAGAGAGAATTTATGAAAAACCTTAAAACCAAAATATTCACCTTAGCTCTGGCGGCTGCTGCGGCGGCTGCCGCCGGCGGCTGCAAGAACAAAGAGCTCGAGGCCTTCAACAGCCTGGAGAAGGACCGCTTCCTGGTAAAGACCGAAAAGGCCCAGGTCAAGGACATCGAGGACTATATCATCCTGGTGGGCTCCGTAAAAGCCATGGACGAAGCCGTCCTCTACCCCCGGGTAGCCGGCAAACTCATGAGGAACCTGCTTACCGAGGGCGACGCCGTGAAGAAAGACCAGCCCGTGGCGCTGATCGAACGCGACGAGCCCGGCGTGGTCTATGAGCCCGCCCCGGTGCCCTCCACGCTTAACGGCGTGATCGGCCGCATGTACCAGGACACCGGCGCCAACGTGACGCCGACCACCCCGATAGCGCTGGTGGTGAGCCAGGGCCAGGTACGCGTGGTGGTGGACGTGCCCGAACGCTACGTGGGCAAAGTTTTCATGGGCCAGCAGGCCTACATAAAAGTGGACGCCTTCCCCGACACGCTGTTCCGCGGCAAGGTCTACCGGGTAAGCCCGGTGGTTGACACCAGGACCCGCAGCGCGGTGGTGGAGCTGCTGGCCGACAACTCCAAAGGCCTGCTCAAACCCGGCATGTTCTCCGAGATCCGCCTGGTGGTGGGGGCCAAGACCGGCGCGGTAGCGGTGCCCACCGCGGCCTTGCTGGACGACAAAGGCAAACCCTATATTTTCGTGCCCGTGAACGGGACCGCGGTGCGCCGCGACGTCAGGACAGGCATCCGCAACGACGACTTCGTGCAGATAGCCTCCGGCCTGAAAGCCGGCGACGAGCTTATAACTTTCGGCCTGTACGGCTTGAAGGACGGCAGCAAGATAAAGGTGCAGGAGTAGCGGCACGGTTTACCGGCTCCCTTTTAACGGCTTCAGAAGGACAACAAAATGAAGATCACAGACCTCGCGGTTAGACGCCCCATTCTTACCACCATGATGATAACGGCCCTGGTGGTGCTGGGCATCTTCTCCTACTTCCGGCTGGGCGTGGACCTGTTCCCCAACGTGGAATTCCCGTTCGTGATAGTGCAGACCACGCTGCGCGGCGCGGGCCCCGAGGAAGTGGAGTCCTCCATCACCAAGCCGATAGAGGAATCGGTGAACACCATAGCCGGCATAGACGAACTGACCTCCACCAGCTACGAAGGTATGTCGATGGTAATGATCAAGTTCGTGCTGGAAAAGGACGGCGACGTGGCCGCGCAGGAAGTGCGCGACAAGATCAACGCCGTGCTGGCCCAGCTGCCGCAGGGCACGGACCAGCCGGTGGTGTCCAAGTTCGACATCGGCGCTACGGCCGTGGTGAACATCGTGGTCTCGGGCGACCGGGACATGGTGGAGCTGACGCGCTTCGCCAAGAAGAAGATCAAGGAGAACATCGAGACCGTGAGCGGCGTGGGCTCGGTGGACGTGGTGGGCGGCCGCGAGCGCGAGATCCACATAGTGGTGAACCCGCTCAAGATGGCCTCGCTCAACCTTTCCACCAAGCAGCTCAAGGACGCCATCACCCAGCAGAACATCGAGATCCCCGGCGGCAAGGTGGAGCAGACGGACAAGGACTTCGTGCTCCGCATCCTCGGGCGCATCAAGGACGTGAAGGATTTCAGTTCGATCGTGATAGCCAACGTGAACGGCACGCCCATCCGAGTGTCCGACATCGCCCGCGTGGAAGACACCGGCGAGTACATGACCACGGCCTCCTACCTTAACGGCAAGCCTTCCGTCACGCTGGTAGTGAAGAAGCAGTCCGGCACGAATACCGTTGAGGTTGTCAAAAATATCCGCGCGCGCCTCACCGCCATGCAGGCCATCATCCCCCCCGGTATCCAGACCAAGATCATCGGCGACCAGTCCGAGTTCATCCAGAGTTCGGTGGACACGGTGAAAGAGCATTTGATGCTGGGCGCGCTGCTGGCGGGCCTGATGGTGCTGGTGTTCATGGGCGACTTCCGCTCCACCGTCATCTCGGCGCTGGCCATCCCGGCCTCGCTGATCGCCACGTTCTTCTTCATGGACCAGGCCGGCTTCACGCTTAACAACATGACGCTGCTGGGCCTGACCATCGCCGTCGGCATCGTCATCGACGACGCCATCGTAATGCTGGAGAACATCTACCGCCACATGGAGGAGCACAAGATCTCCCCCGTTAAGGCCGCGCTCGACGGCGCCAACGAGATCGGCTTCGCGGTCATCGCGATGTCGGCTTCGCTCATCGTCATCTTCGTGCCGCTGGCCTACATGGGCGGCATCGTGGGCCGGTTCGTCAAGAGCTACGGCCTCACCATAGCCTTCGCCATCGCCATCAGCACCTTCGTGGCGCTGACGCTCACGCCGATGCTTTGCTCGCTGTTCCTGAAAGTGAAGCAGTCAGAAAAATCCAAGCTGCAGCGGTTCACCGACCACATCAACGACTGGCTGGCCAGCCGCTACATCGTGCTGCTGGAATGGGCGCTGTCGCACCGCAAGTTCATGGTGCTCGGCTCCATCGGCATCATGCTGTCGATGATCCCGCTGTTCATGTTCATCGGCAAGGACTTCATGCCGCAGGACGACACCGGCCAGTACCAGATCACCATCAAGGCGCCCGAGGGCACCAGCCTGGACGTGATGAAGCAGCTGTTCGCGCAGGTGGAGGCGGAAACGAAGTCCATCCCCTACGTTACCAACACGCTGTCGTCCATCGGCACGGGCACGGGCTCGCACGCGGGTTCCGCAGCCACCAACGAAGGCTACCTGCTGGTGGAACTGGTGCCGCTCGGCAAGCGCCCGAAGCTGAGCAAGGTGATAGAATCCTCCCGCGAGATGATGAGCAAGTACACCGGGCTGCGCATCGCCGTGGCTCCTATCGGCGGCTTCGGCGGCGGCGGCGAGAAGGAGTTGCAGTACAACGTTACCGGACCGGACCTGGACAAGCTGCAGCAGTACGCCAAGGCCGTGACCGACCATCTGAAAACCCTGAAAGGCGTGGTGGACGTGGACATGAGCTTCTCCAACGCCAAGCCCGAATACCGCGTGGAGATAGACCGCGACCGCGCCCACGACCTGGGCGTGAAGATAGAGGACATCGCGTTCTCGCTGCGCACGCTGGTGGGCGGCGAAGAGGACATTACCAAGTTCAAGGACGGGGACGATCTGTACCAGGTGCGCGTGCGCGCCGACAAGGCCTTCCGCAACAGGAAGGAAGTGCTGGAGGCCATGGTCATCCCCGCTACCGGCGGGCGCATGGTGCGCCTGGACAGCGTGGCCAAGGTGGTGGAAGGGCTGGGCCCCACGCAGATCGAGCGCTTCAACCGCCAGAGGAAGATCACGGTGGAAGCCAACACCAACGGCATGCCGCTGGGCCAGCTGATCAAGGAGGCGGACGCGGCGTTCAGGGCGCAGCACCCGCCGGCGGAATACACCGGCGGCGCGGCCGGGCGCGCCAAGGAGCTGGGCAACATGCTGAAGGGCTTCGTCATGGCCTTCGCGATGTCGTTCATCTTCATCTACATCGTGCTGGCGAGCCAGTTCGAGAGCTTCGTCTACCCCATCTCCATCCTGATAGCGCTGCCGCTGACGCTGCCGTTCGCGGTGATCTCGCTGTTCGTGGCGGGGCAGAGCATGACGCTGTTCAGCATCATGGGGATCTTCATGCTGTTCGGCATCGTGAAGAAGAACTCCATCCTGCAGGTGGACTACACCAACACGCTGCGGGCGAAGGGCATGGAGCGGCACGAGGCTTCCATCCAGGCGAACAAGACGCGCCTGCGCCCCATCCTGATGACCACGCTTACGCTGGTGGCCAGCATGATCCCTACGGCGCTCGGCACGGGCGCGGGCTCGGGCTCGCGCCGCGCCATGGCCTGGGTCATCATCGGCGGCCAGTCGCTGTCGCTCCTGATCACCCTGCTGATGACCCCGGTAACCTATACCCTCTTCGACGACCTGGAAGTGTGGTTCCGCAAGAAATACATGAACAAGGCCTGACAGTCCCGGCCGCGAATAAAAAAGGAAGCGCAAGCTTCCCTTTTTTATTTCGCCGGTCAAGTCTTGAGCTGGACGCGGATTTCATCTTACAATAGTACTAATGGCGAAAATGCGGAACCAGCTGATGCTAGTCGCGGCCTTAAGGACGTTCACCGGCGCGCCCCCGAGGGGCTACACCAGCGAGAAAGATTTTTTCCTGACCTCCTTCCACAACATGGCGGAATACCTGGCCGACCTCCAGAGGGAAACCCTGGCGGAGCTGTGCGCCGCCTTCGTCCAGAAACTCAAGTCCGGAAAAGCTACGCCGGGAGCCGCGGAGGACTTCAGGTCCGGGCTGGACCGGCTTATTTCAGAGACGGACTTCAAAAGGGTAGGCGCCGCCATGGCCGGCAGCCCGGCGTTCATAGAGCAGCGCCTCTCCGCGCTGGAACCGTTCTCGATAATAAAAGAGGAAAAGAAAACCGCCGGCAGGGACCCCGAGGCGGAGCGGCACATAAAGGGGGCTTACTCGCGGCTGCATTTCGACGCGCTCGTAAAGCGCGTAGAGGCCGAGCCCCTGGAGCGCTCGGCCGACGCCGCCCTGGCCAGCGCCCGCATGGAAGTAGCCGACTACTGCTGCCTTTACCGGATCCCCCTCGAGGAGACGGCCACGCTGACCCCGTTCTCCCTTTCCTGCGTGGACGCCGCCCTGGCCGCCAGCTACCGCCTGTACAAGGACATCGCCCGCGCCTCCGGCCGCTCGCTGTAACAATATTTTTTTATTCCGCAGGATAGCGAAGTCGGTGGCGGCCTGGGGTGCCGGAACGCAAAACACGGGGTCGGCCACACCGTAGCCGCCCCTCCTCACTCGGCCTCGTCGCTTACGCAAGCCTCGGCCTCCGTGAGGGTTTTGCTAACCCGGCACCCCAGTCCGCCGCCTCCGCTTAATTCCCAAGTGCCCATCCCTAGTCCCCTTACAAAACAAAACCGCCAGTCCCCCGGCGGTTAAACAACTGGCAGAAACAGGCCGCTGTCCTTATTTTACAGTTTGCCGAACATGCTTCCCCCATTGCCATAAAAACACTTTAGTAAGCAGAACCCCCCAGATCAAACTATTCAAAACAGATACAGTTCCAAAGTATTCTGTCGCCCAGTTGGAAAACAGCCAAAACGCAGGAAAGGACAACACCGGCCAAGCAATATGCTGCCAATATCCAGGATTCCCGGCCATCGGAGCAGCATTACCTGGCGCATAGCTCCACGCAAAAAATTGAAAAACATAGTGCATAAAGCTTAAAGCCACCAACAAGCTTAATGCTAATTTAAATTTTTTCATTTTCAAAAATTACTTTCTTACTTGGAACCTAACAAGCGGAGGGTGTGGACAGGGGGACCGGGTTAGCAAAACCGTCGTGAGGCCCGAGCTTGCATAGCGCGAGGGCCGAATGTCGAGCGAGGCCACGGTGTGGCCGAGCGCGTTTTGCGTTCCGGTCCCCCTGGACGCACCAGACTTCGCTTCTCGCGGTCCGAATGTAAGATCGGTCTACAACTGCCGGCGCTGGGCGGCGATGGCGAAGAGCTTGATGTAGGCTTCGGCGGACTTGCCCCAGGCGTAGTCGCCGCGCATGGCGTTCTTCACCATCAGGTTCCAGTTCTCGCGCCAGCCGAATAGCGACACGATATGCCCGAGGATGGAGCGCAGCTGGCCCTCGTCCGCGTTGTCTATCGCGAAGCCGTTGGAATCCTTGGGCTCGCCGTTGTAGAACACCGTGTCCTTCAGGCCGCCCGTGCGCGTCACCACCGGCAGCGCGCCGTAGCGCATCGAGATCATCTGGCTAAGCCCGCACGGCTCGAACCGCGAAGGCATCACGAAAATATCCGCGCCGCCGTAGATGCGGTGCGCCAGTTCCTCGTCGAAACCCGACCGGAACGCCACCCGCTTCGGGTTAGCGCCGGCCAAAGCCCCGAAAGCGTCCGCCAGGCCAGGGTCCCCGGCTCCCAACACGACAAATTGCATTTTGTCCACGAATTCCGGCGCCACCTTCAGCAGCGTATCAAGCCCCTTCTGATAATCCAGCCGGCTAACAACGCCCGCCAGGATCAGGTCCTTGTTCTCCTCGAGGCCGAGCTCCTTCTGCAGCGCCTTCTTGGCCGCCGCCTTGCCGCGCTGGAAGCTCTTCAGCTCGTAGCCGCGCTCCAGGAAAGTGTCCGTAGCCGGGTCCCAGATCTCCTCGTCGATGCCGTTGAGGATGCCGAACAGGTCCGACGTGCGGTGCTTCAGCACGCCCTCAAGCCCATGGCCGAACTCCGGGCGGTACTGGATCTCGCTCGCGTAGGTGGGGCTCACCGTGGTGATAAGGTCAGCGAAAACCAGCGCCGACTTCATGTAGTTTATCCCGCCGTAGAACTCCAACCTCTCCGGGGTGAAGTCCAGCCAGGAGAACCCGGCCTTCAGCAGCGTTTCCTTGGGGAACATGCCCTGGTAGGCGATATTGTGGATGGTGAAGACCGTGGCGGTCTTGGCGTAGAAGGAATCTATGCGGTAAAGCGTGCGCAGGTAGGCCGGCACCAGGCCCGTCTGCCAGTCGTGGCAATGGATCACGTCTGGCTTGAAGCCTATGAACTTGGCCCCCTCCAGCACCGCGCGCGAGAAGAACATGAACCTCTCGTCGTTGTCCTCGTAATCGCCCGAGGCGGAGCGGTACATGCCGGGGCGGTCGAAATACTTGGGGTTCTCGATGAAGTACACGGCCACCTTGCCCCACTGCACGCGGCTCATCGTGGCGGTCTCCACGCGGTTGCCGACAGGGATAAGGAAACTGCCGCCCGCGGCCTTGGGCGAGAAAGCGCCGCCGCCTACGTTCCTGTAGCGCGGCAGGAACAGCACCACCTCGGTGTCGTCCGCCCTGGAGAAGACCTGCGCCAGGGCGCCGGTAACGTCGGCTAGCCCGCCGGTCTTGCAGAAAGGGAAAGCTTCGCTGGCGGCAACAAGTATCTTCATATGATCTCCTGGTTCCCCAACCCTCTAAATTTTATATTTCTTCCCGGAATTCAACGTTTCAGCGGCTTCCTCGGGCGAGACGGTGTTGATGTAAAAGCCGGTGCCCCATTCGAACCCGGCCACATGCGTGAGCTTGGGCATGATCTCGATATGCCAATGGTAATGCCCGGACTCAGGCTCCTGCAGCGGCGTAGAATGGAAAATAAGGTTGTAGGCCAGGTCGGGCAGGGAAGCGGAAAGCTTGCGCAGCGTGGTCTTTAGGATCCCGGCCAGAGCCAGGGCCTGGTCCGCCGCGGTGTTCTCGAAATGGCTGGCGTGCGCCTTGGGCAGGATCCAGGTCTCGAAGGAGAACCGGCTGGCGTAAGGGGTGATAGCGAGGAAATCGGCGTTCTCGCCCACCACGCGCTTCGTAAAGGCCGCCTCTTCCTTCACGATGTCGCAGAACACGCAGGTGCCGCGCTCGGTGAAATAATCCGCCGCGCCCTCTATCTCCTGCACGGCGCGCAAGGGGGCCATGGGCATGGCGATGATCTGCGAATGCGGGTGCAGCAGGCTGGCCCCGGCGTTCCTGCCGTGGTTCTTGAAGATCATCACGTACTTGATGCGCGGGTCTTTCTTGATCTCTTTCACCCGCAGCGTGAAAGTCTTTATCACGCCGGCGATGGCTTCCACCGGCTGGTCCTCCAGTTTGAGGCTATGCTCCGGGGTCTCTATGACCACTTCGTGAAAGCCCATGCCGCCCATGCTGTCGTAAATGCCGTCGCGCCGGTTCTCGGCGGACACTTCGCCGGTCAGGGCGGGGTACTTGTTGCGCACCACGCGCAGCCGCCAGGAACCCTTGTCGTCCGGAAGCGTGTAAATGGCGGGCGGGGTGAGCTTCTCGTTGCCGGCGCAGAAAGGGCAGGAATAGGCCGCGCCTTCCGCCGCGGTGCGGAACTCGTTCGGGCGCAGCGCGCGCTCCGAGGCGATTATCACCCAACGGCCGAAGACCGGGTCCTTTCGTATTTCAGGCATTGTTAATCCGGCGGATTCAATTGTTGTCGCGCGGCTCTTCGGGAGCGGCCTCCGCGGGCTGTTCCCCAGCCGCGGCTTCCACGGGCTCCTGCGCGGGCGCCTCTACGGCTTCCGCGGCGGGCTCGATATTTTCCGCCGGCTGTTCCGGAACGGCTTCCTGCGCCGGGACTTCTTCAGCGGCCCCTCCGGCGGCCGCGGCGTCATGGAAGCTCCCGGCGGTCTGTACCGGGTCGGCGGGAGGTTCGCCTTCCGCGATCGTCTCCACGGCCGTTTCCTCGTCGATAAGTTCCACGGCGGTGGACTGCGCGCCCAGCGCGGCGTTCTCTATATTGAAGGTCTCCAGCTTGGGCAGGGCGTCGAGCGAGTTCAGGCCGAACTGGCGCAGGAATTCGCTGGTGGTGCCGTAAAGGATGGGGCGGCCGATGGTCTCGCGGCGGCCTACCACGGTGATCAGCTTGCGCTGGGACAGGGTCTCCAGCGGGCCTATCACTTCAACGCCGCGGATGGCCTCTATTTCGGCGCGGGTCAGCGGCTGCTTGTAGGCGATGATGCACAACGTCTCGAGCGCGGCCTGCGTCAGGCGCACGGTCATCTTGTTGTTATAAAGCTTGCGCACCCAGATGCCGTATTCGGGCCTGGTCGCCAGCTGCCAGCCGCCGGCCACCTGCATTACCTGCAGCGTGCGGCCTTCGTCGTCGTAGCTCTTGCGGAGTTCCTGCAGGGCGCCTTCCAGGCGTTCCTTGTTCTTGATCTCGCAGAGCTGGGCGATACGGCTAACCGGCAGCGGCGCGTCGGTGATGAACAAAAGGGTCTCGAGTATTTTTTTAAGTTCTGCGTCTTCCATAAGTGGTCCTTGCCTGCTAAAAATAGGAACTAAATCTACAGCGTCCCGCCTTCCGGCTGCTCAGGGGCGGGCGCGGGGGCCGGGGGCTCGACAGCCTCAGGTTCGGCTGCGGCTTCAGTTTCAACGGGAGCGGCCTCGGCGGCCTGCGTTTCAACGGCAGGGGGTTCGGCCGCAGCGGGTGCGAACAAGGGTCCGGGGGGCAGCTCGGCGGCGGGCGCTTGATCGGGCGCCGGGTAAATGCGCACTTCGGTGTAGGCCTCGTCCTGGGAAACCAGGATCTTGCGCTGCTTGATGAGCTCGAGCAGGGCCATAAAGCAGGTTATCACGCCCAGGCGCTTGGTCTCGGAGGCGAAAACCTCGTCCAGGAGCAGCCACTCGCGGCCTTCCAGCAGTTTCTGGATCTTCTCCACGCGGGATTCGATGGGGAACTGGTCGGCCTGCACCTCGCCGGAAGGTTCCGCGCGGTGGAAGGCGCGCTTGACCGCGTCCATCAGCGCGTAGAAATCCAGGTCGAGGTACTTGTCCTCGCTCGAGAAAACCGGCGAGCCGCGGTAGAAGGCGTCCTTGAACTTGTTGAAGCGCCCGTTCATGTCCTTCGAGGCTTCCTTGTAGCGCTGGTACTCTTCCAGCATGCTCACCAGCGCGCCGCGCGGGTCGGGGCCGCCTTCGCCTTCGGGCTGCTCGGGCGCGGGCAGCAGCATCTTGGCCTTTATCTGCATCAGCGTGGCGGCCATCACCAGGAATTCCCCCGCCACCTCCAGGTTCAGGCTCTTCATCACTTCAAGGTACTGCAGGTACTCGGCGGTGATCTGCGAGAGCGGGATATCGTAGATGTCCAGGTTGTTCTTCCTGATGAGGTGCATCAGCAGGTCGAGCGGCCCTTCGAAATTCTCGAGGTGAATGTCTATTGCGGTCATAGGAGTCCGGCCGCCTTGGAGGCCGCGGCCATTTTTTTGGAGGCCACTGCGCGGGCGCGGGCGGCGCCTTCGGCCAGAACCTTGTCCACGTCCACCGAGGCGGCGAACTCCGCCCGGCGCGCGCGGAAGCCGCCGATCTCTTTCTCCATCAGTTCTATCAGGAGCTTCTTGCAGGCGCCGCAGCCCGTGGCGCCCGCGCGGCAGGCGTCCTCCTGGACTTTCCACTCCGGGTTGTAAAGCTTGTGGAAGGCGCAGACTACGCAGCCCTCGGGGTGGCCCTTGTCGTCCACTTTTAGCTTGAGCGGGTCGGTGTACATCTTCTTCACCTTGGCTTCCAGGCTCTTGGCGTCCTCGCCCAGCGCTATGGTGTTGCCGTAGGACTTGCTCATCTTCCGCCCGTCGATGCCGGGCACCACGGGAGAACTGGTGAACAGCGGCTCCGGCTCGGTCAGCGTCTGCCCGCCGAACACGTGGTTGAAGCGGCGCACCATGTCGCGCGTCAGTTCCAGGTGCGGCAGCTGGTCCTTGCCTATCGGCACCTTGGTGGCGTCGTAAAGCAGGATGTCCGCGGCCATCAGCACCGGGTAGCCCAGGAAGCCGATCACGGCCATGTCGGAATGCAGCGCGGTGGTCTCGGCGTCCTCGCCGTGGGCCTCGGCCAGCTGCCTGGTCACGCCCTCGGCCTTCTTCATTTTGTCTTCCTGGCCTTTGTACTTCTGCTTGTAAAGTTCCTGCAGCTGGTCCTTGAAAGTAGGGTTCCTGAGCAGCCAGCTGATGGGCGTCACCATGCCCAGGAGCAGCGCCAGCTCGGCGTGTTCCTTCACGTCGGACTGCCGGAAGAAGACGCACTTGGCGGGGTCCAGGCCCAGCGCCAGCCAGTCCAGCACCATTTCGCGGGTATTGGCGGCGAGGCTCTCGCTCTTGTCGGCGCCGGTGGTCAGCGCGTGCCAGTCGGCCACGAAGAAATAGCAGTCGTACTTGTGCTGCAGTTCCGCCCAGTTCTTCAGGGTGCCCCAGTAATTGCCGAGGTGCAGCCGGCCGGTGGGCCTGGCGCCGGAAACCACCACGTCTTTCTTGTTGTTTTCCATAGAATTAAACCTTCGGATTTTCAGCCCAGCACCAAAGACATCAGCAGCAGCGCCAGGTTCAGAATGGGAGCAAGGATATATTGTATGGCGCCCGTTAAAACCAGGCCCATTATTATGTACATCCCGTACGGCAGGTGCTTTTCATAAATTTCGAGAGCGCGGCCTTTAAGCAGCCCCAGCGCTATCTGGCTGCCGTCCAGCGGGAAGATCGGGATCAGGTTGAAAACGGCCAGCAGCAGGTTTATCTGTATGGCCGAGACGAAGATTATCGTCAGGGGATCGCTCAAAGCAGCCCCCAAAAAGCCCAGGCCGACTATCTTAAGCCCGATCATGGACGCCACTATCAGCAGCATGTTGGAGAGCGGGCCGCTCACCGCCACCTTGGCCATGTCGGCGCGCGGGCTGTGCAGCCGGTAGGGATTAACGGGGACCGGTTTCGCCCACCCGATAGCGGGGAAATGCATAAGCATGCAGGCCGCGGGAAGCAGGATCGTGCCTACGGGATCTATATGGGGAAGCGGGTTCAAAGTAAGGCGGCCGGAAAGATAGGCCGTATCGTCCCCGTGCCTGTAGGCCGTATAGCCGTGGGCGAATTCGTGGAAAATGACCGAAAAAAATAGTACCGGGACCTGTAAAATCCACTCCATAGAGGCTAATTATATTAATTATATACCCTGGAGGGAAATAGGGGCTGTTCAGGATTAAACGTTAAACCCGGCTACCTGGGGGCGCGCAGACGGCCAGGGGCCGCTTTATAAGGGGTGTAAGGGGTAACTATCTCCGGGGAAGCGGTATCCCATTTAAAGCTGACGCCGAGATGGTGGGTGGGCCCCAGCTCGCCCATGGTCCTCAGGGCGTAGTCGAAGGCCAGGTCCGGCAGGGAGATGCCGAAACCCAGCGCGAAACCGTTGAGCCCTCCGGCATCCCCGGAGGCGGTATTGTAGCCGGCGCGCAGCACCAGCGCCGCGCCGCGGCGCAGCAGCGTGGTGTATTTGCCGCCGACCGCCACCCAGGGGTTGGAACCGCGCGTCAGGTTCAGGTCGAAGGCCCCCAGCAGGCTGTTCCCGTAAGGCACTCCGACGCCGAGTTTAAGGTTCATCGGCAGCGGATAGCTCTCGTCGCCGAACTTGAGGCCGCTGCCGGCGTTCTGCAGGGCCGCGCCGAAGAAAGTGCGCCCCACGCGCTTGGTCACGCCCGCGTCCGCGGCGAAGGCCGTGGCGGAACGCTTGATGCGGGAATTTATATATTTCAGCGAGAACCCGGCGGCCAGGCCTTCGCCCAGGTCCGCGGCCCAGCCGGCTTCGGCGGCAAGGTCGCGCGGCGCGAGGCTGCCGGCGGGAGCGCCGGTATTGTCCACCGCGTCCAACTTTCCGTAGGAGAGACTGCGAAAACCTATGCCGGCCACGCCGCCGTACGGCGTATTATAAGCGGCGCTGAGCGCGTTGAAAGCCAGGGAATCCGCCCAGGCCGCGTGAGAGAAAGAGGCGTAGCCGCCCTTCACTGCCGCCAGCCCCGCCGGATTCACGAAGATGGCCTGGGAACCGGCCGTTACGGCTACGCCTGCCTCGCCCATGCCCGCGCCGGAGGCGGAAGCCGGCAGGCGCAGGAAGGCGCCCGACACCGTGCCGTTGCCGGAAGCGGCCTGCGCGGCGCCGCCGGCGGCCAGCAGCGCGGCGAAAAAGACGGCGGTCACGGCCCTCATCTTTCCACCGCCACTTTAAGGGTACGCTCGTCGGAACCGGCCTTTACCACCGCCAGGTAAATGCCGCTGGCGGCTTTATGCCCCTCGGAATTTCCGCCGTCCCAGACCTTGAACCCGGCGTCGGCCGCGGACACTTCCAGCAGGCGCACCAGTTCGCCGGTAATAGTGAAAATTTTTATCCTGGCGGAGGCCGGCAGGCCGCTGAAGGTCACGCCCGAGGCGTCGAACCTGCCGCCGGCGCCCGGCTGCCAGGGCACCGGGTAGACCTTTACGGAGCCCAGGCCCGAGGCGGCGGCCGCGAAGACCGAGAAGAAACTGAAATGGGTGGTGGAAGCCGTGACGGTTTTCTTTTCCCTGTCCACGCTGGTCGCCAGCGGCGTCCAGGCCCCGCCGGAATCGGGAACGGAATAGACCCGCAGGCGGTCCACCGGGGCCAGCGTGCCGTCCACGATGCCGTTGCCGTCGTCGTCCTTGTAGGTGAAGCTGAGGGCCGCCGCCCTGCCGCCCGCCAGTTGGCTCTGCCCGTTGGAAAGGTTGACCTTGACGGCCAGGCTCAGCGGATCCGCGCCGACGGGAGGGGCGGGCACGGAGCCCGGGTTGTTCACCAGCGTAACGGAGGCCGTGGAATCGGTGACCGCGCCGGAGGGAATGACCACTTTCGTGACCAGCGCGGTGGAATCGTCCGCCGTTTGCACGGTGCTGGTCACCGCGTTATTTATCTTCTGCTCCTTGCTCTGCTCGCCGGCGGACACGCTCTCGCTGATATCGTAATCCGCGCCGCCCACTACGACCGTAACCGAAGGGGCGGCCGGGTCAGCGGCGCCGTAAACGTCCGCGGCTATGGCGCGCAGGTCGTAAGCGCCCGCGGCCAGGGCGTCCGCGTTCAGATGTACGAAGTAGGGGGCCGAAGGGCAGGGGTTGGGATGGTTCACGTTGGCGGCGGGGATGTCCGCCCAGGCGCCGGCCCCGGCGGGGCTGTACTGGAAGCGCACCTGCGCCACCTGCGACGGCAGGCCGAGGATAATTTCGGCCGCGATGGTGACCATGTTGCCTTTTATGCGCTTGCCGGTCTGCGGCACCTTGATGGCCGCGCGCACGCCGCTGAGCAGGTTAACGGCCTGCGCCGAAGCCAGCAGAGCGGTGTTCTGCTCCTCGGTGCCGCAGGCGCCGCCGGCCCGTACCGCGAATTTGTAGGCGCTGCCGGCCGCGAGCGCCGGGGTGGTCCAGGAAGTGACGCCGGGAGAAACAACGGCCAGCGGCGCGGCGTAATCCACCAGGCCGGAAGCGCTGTCGTAATAAACGCTGTAGCGCGACACCGAAGCCGAGGGCGACGGCTCCCAGGCCAGCGCTATGCGCGCGCCGTCCAGCGCCTCGGCGTAAAGGCCGCCCGGCGCGGCGGGCGTGGAAGCCAGGGTAGTAAAGGAGAGGGTCCCGCTGAAAGGCGAATAGAACCCCGCGCCGTTCCTGGCGCGCGCCTTGTAATAGTAGACGGAACATTCGCCTAAACCGGAGTCGGGGTAGGAAAGCGCCGCCCCCTCGTAAAGGTTAGTGAAGAAAAGGTTATCCGAAGAACGCCAGAGCTGGAGCGCCGTGCCGGCGGCATTGCCGTTGAGCCCCAGCGTTATTACGGCGCTGGAGAGCGCCACCTGCGCGGCGGGATCGGCCGGCGTTTGGGCCAGCGTGTAGACGGTCGCGGAAGCGGCCAGGGGGCCTTCGCCGTTCTCGTTGCCGCCGGCTACGCGCAGCACATGCGCGGTGTTGGCCCCGAGCCCCGCCTGCGTGAAAGAAGCGGACGCCGCGAAAGGCGCGGTAGCCAGCAGCACGCCGGGGCCGGAATAGAGAGAGAAGTAGGCCGCTGCCGTGAGAGAACCTGAATTCCAGGCCCACGCGATGGAACTTGCGCCCAGCACGGCGCCGGAAAGGCCCGAAACCGAGCCCGCCGGCAGCAGCACCTGCGTTACGGCGGGCGCGGCCGCATTAATATAGGCCGTAGGGACGCCGTCGGAGTTCTCCGCCCTGACGCGGCCGTAATAGGTAGTCCCCTGGACCAGGCCGGTAAACGCCGCGCCCGGCACCGCGCCGGAGGCGGACGAGGTCAGCACGGCGAAAACCGGCGACTCGGAAAGCTCGTACGCGTAGACGGTCCAAACCGGGTTGCCGCCGGCCGCCCACGTCAGCGAGGCGCTGGAGTAGCCCACGCCGGAGAAAGCGACCGCGGCCGGCGCGGCCGCGAGCGTGCGCCCGGAACCGCTGGCGGCGAACCCGGAGGCCGGCGAAGTGGAGACAAAACCGTAGTAAAAAGTGTCGGGCGTCAGGCCGGTAAAAAGCATGGAGGGCGATAAAGCGGAACCGGAATAAAGATACGGCGAGGGGGCGGCCTGCGTGGATAAGCGCACGTAATAGGTCTTGCCGGCCGGGTAGGTAGTGGCCCAGTTGACCGCGAGCGAGCTAACGCCTATCCCATCGAAAGGCGCGGCGCCCAGTTCCCCCTCCGGCGGTATAACATAAGTGAAAGTGCTGGAGCCAATGGCCGGGTAGGAGATGTTTCCGGCGGCGTCGTAGGCGCGCAGCGTAAAGACGTAGGTGGCGCCGCTGTCCAGGGCCGCGCTGCTGATGCCGGTATACAGCCAGGACGTGGTGCCGGCCGCCAGGTTCCACGCGGCGGCGGCATTCCAGGCCGCGCCGTCCCAGTACAGGCTGTCGCTCAGGCGCTGAACGCTCACACCGACCTGCGCGACCCCCGAGGGGTCGGCGGCGGTGCCGGAAATGGAAGGGAAAGAAGCATACGTGCCGGTGACAGGGTCCGTAACGGCCGCCGCGGGCCCGGTAACGTCGTATACGAAGACCGCCGTGGCGTAAACCACGGACCAGTTGCCGGAAGTATCCGCGGCCTTGGCCGTAACGGTGTAAGAAGAAGCGTCAGCCCATGCCGGAACCGCGGAATATGTCCACGAAGAGGGCCAGACGGAAGCCTCCAGCCAGGCCGTACCGGCGGCCCAGGCCGAGCCGTCCCAGTAGAGGCCGGTGTCGTCGCGCGATATGGCTACGGCCACGCTGGAAACGGCGACATTATCGGCCGCGGTCCCGTAAAGCCCCGGCAGGGCGTTAAGGAAAGCGTTATTCCCCGGCTGCAGCACAGCCGCGGCCGGTGGCTCCGAATCCGCCGGGACGCCGGAGTAAACGAAGGTGCTGCCGGCTATTTCCGAAACCTGGACGTTCCCCGCCAGATCGGCGGCGCGCGAAACGGCGAAATAGGTTGCGCCCGAGGTAAGAGCTGCCTGCGCGGGCCCCGCCCAGGTCCAGGTGGCGCTGCCGGCGGCCAGGTTCCAGGTTTCGAGCGCGGCCCACTGCGAGGCCCCGGCATCCCAGTACTTGTTATCCTCGAGCCGCACCAGTTTGACCCGGACCTGCGCGGCGAAAGACCCGCTGTCCCAGGCCGTTCCGCTTACGCCGGTAAAAGTGGAGACGGAAGCCCCGTCGACCGGGGCCGTGACCGCGGAAACCGGCAGCCCGCTGTCGAAATGGAAGACCGAGGTGGAATAGACGGCGGACAAGTTCGCGGAGGTGTCCGAGGAACGCGCTATGACAGAGTACGCCTCGCCGTCGGCCCAGGCGGGCAGGGAGGCGTAGGTCCAGGACGGGTCGGCGAAGGAGGCGGCCAGCCAGCTTTCGGAACTTATAAAAGCGGCGCCGTCCCAGTAGTAGCCGTCGGACTGCCGGATAATGGCCAGCTGCACGTCCGCCACGGCCGTGTCGTCCGCGGCGGTGCCTGAGACAGAAAGGAGGGAATTCACATAGGAACCGTCCGCCGGGGTCAGCACCGAGGCTGTAGGCGGAACGGTGTCCAGGGCGCAAAGAGGGGCGCTAAGGCCTGCGGCCAGGGCCAGGGAGCAGAGCAGTGTGGAAAGTTTAAGCATAGACCGGCGCACTGTTTATAATATAACAGACGTTCAGTGAAAGTTCCAATCAAGTAACATTCAAATCTTTAAAAGCCTTATACCCGGCCCGGCTTTTCCAGCTTTTATGGAAAAATATTTTTAGTATAATCCTAATTGATATCTATAGGGACCTAAATCTCATGGAAAAACTCAGAAAACTCATCGCGGGAAGGAAAGCCCGGGTCGGCATAGTCGGCCTGGGCTACGTGGGGCTGCCGCTGGCCGCGGAATTCGGCAAAGGCGGTTTCCCCGTCACCGGCTTTGAAGTGGACGCGCGGAAAGTGCGCGGAATAAAGAGCCGCAAGTCTTACATCCCCGACGTTCCGACCGAGACCGTCTCCGCCCTGGTGAAAAAAGGCCTGTTGTCGGCCACCCTAGATTTTTCCGGTTTGAAGCGACAGGACGCGGTGATCATCTGCGTGCCCACGCCCCTGCGCAAGAGCAAGGACCCCGACGTTTCATACATAGTTTCCGCCATAAAAGAGACCCGCAAGTACCTGCGCCGCGGGCAGCTGATAATCCTTGAAAGCACCACCTACCCCGGCACCACCAAGGAACTGGTAAAACCCATGCTGGAACAGGGCGGCCTTAAGGCCGGCAAGGACTTCTTCCTCGCCTTCTCGCCCGAGCGCGTGGACCCGGGCAATAAGAAATTCGGCGTAAAGAACACGCCCAAAGTGGTGGGCGGGATCACCCCGGCCTGCACGGAACTCGCGGGTTCCCTGTACGGGGCTGTAATAGACACCGTGCTTAAAGTTTCCAGCACCGAAGCCGCGGAGCTGGTAAAACTGCTGGAGAACACCTTCCGCGCCGTCAACATAGCCATGATCAACGAGATGGCCCTGATGTGCAACAAGCTGGGCCTGGACGTCTGGGAAGTGATCGGCGCCGCGGCCTCCAAGCCTTTCGGCTTCATGCCTTTCTACCCCGGCCCCGGCATAGGCGGCCACTGCATCCCGCTGGACCCGCATTACCTCGGCTGGAAGATGAAGACCCTGAATTTCGAACCGCGCTTCATCGAACTGGCCGGCGCGATAAATTCCAGCATGCCCGACCACACGGTGTCCCGCCTGGGCGAGATCCTGAACACGCGCGGCAAGGCGCTTAGCAAGTCCCGCGTCCTGATGGTCGGCATGGCCTATAAACCGGATATTTCCGACCCGCGGGAATCGCCGGCGCGCGACGTACTGATCATCCTCGAGAAGACCGGCGCCAAGGCAGATTACTACGACCCCTACGTGCCCGAAACCCGCCTCGACGGCAAGGTGCGCCGCTCGCGCAAGGACGCGCTGAAGCATCTGGGCGATTACGACTGCGTAATGATAGTCACCCCGCACTCCTGCATAGATTACGCAGCGCTGGCGAAGAAGGCTCGCCTGGTGTTCGACACCAGGAACGCCACCAGGGGCCTGAAAGGAAAGAACATCTACCGGCTATGACCGAACCCTCCGAAAACAAAGTCCTCTGGTTCAATTTCCTTAAAGCCTTCACCCGGGCCCTGGTGCAGATCAACCTGTACAAGCCGGACCACCCGCAGGTGAAACAGGCCTTGGAAGAGGGCCAGGCCCTGCTCGGCCAGATCTCCGACACGCTTAACGGCGAGGATTTTTCGCTGACGATGGACAACGACAAGCTGCTGGTGAACGGCGTGCAGCTGCTCACCGCGGACAAGCTGCCGAACTCGCTCAAGAACCTGTTCGCCAGGTTCCGCATCCAGACCATCAGTTTTTCCCGGGGAGTAACCGGAGAGGACCTGCTTGCGCTCTGCCAGGTGCAGGCCTTCAAGGGCGAAGCCAAGGAATTCCTTAAAGAGCGCGGCATCGACAGGGTAAAACTGAACGAGGCTATCTACACCAAGGTAGGCGGCGCGCAGCCTGAGGGAGGAGGCGGCACGGGCACGGGTCAGGGCGCCGGCGCAGGGTCCGGCGGCGCAGGGTCCGGCGCCGAAGGGCCCGGCGCCGAAGGCGCGGGACCGGGCGGCGGACAGGCCGGAGGCACGGCGGCCGCGGACGAGCGGATGGCGGAGAAAATAGCGGAGCAGGGGCTGGAAACCGCCCTCTCCACCGTGGTGGCGCGCGTAACGTCCGACCCGGCCGAACAGCAGCGCGTGATCGAACTGCTCAGCGCCAAGATCAAGCAGGAGATCGAAGCCAGCGTAAACAAGGCCCTCGAGGGCATCCGCCTGGAAAAGAAGAAAGTAGAGAACGACATGGTGCGCACCGAGTCCGTCATGACCAGCATGGCGGAAGGCGTGGTGGTGGTGGACAAGGACGGCAAGATCCTGATGATGAACCCGCAGGCGGAGGCCATCTCTGGCAAGCCGCTAGCCGAACTTTCGGGCAAGAGGATCGTGGACCTGTCCCAGATCGAGAACCAGGTGGTCTCGCTGGCCAAAGAGATCCGGCCGGAGAACAAGGCGGACATTTCCCCGGAAATACAGAAATCCGGCCCCGCTGAACTAGCCGACACCGTCAAGAAGGCCACGGCCATCATCCAGAACGAAGAAGGCAAGATCGTCGGTTCCGTGTCCGTGCCGACCGACGCCGTAAAATTGAAGCAGGTGGAGCAGCTGCAGCAGGACTTCATCGCCACCATGACGCACGAACTGCGCTCGCCGCTGACCTCGATAAAGGCGGCGCTGGAAATACTGAACCGCGAAGCCGCCAAAGAGGATTCTTCCCACGGCATCCTGAACACGGCCATCCGCAACACCGAACGGCTGAACTCCATCATCACGGATATCCTGGATTTCTCCAAACTGCAGTCCGGCAAGCTGGTCTTTCACCAGGAGAACGCCGCCGCCGAGGAAATAGCCGCCGAGGCCGTGGAATCCATGAAGGCCTGGGCCAATTCCAAGGGCGTGATCCTGAGCGTGAGATCGGCGCAGGGGGTCCCGCACGTCTACGCCGACAAACGCCGCACCGTGCAGGTGCTTATCAACCTTATCTCCAACTCCATCAAGTTCACCCCGCAGGGCGGCACCATCGAGGTCTCCACCGACGCCGGCCAGGACAGCCTGGACGGCTTCACCTTCTTCTCGGTGAAGGACTCCGGCTGCGGCATAAAAAAAGAGGACCAGGCCAAGGTCTTCGAGAAATTCGTGCAGGTGGCTTCCGGCGAGAAGGTCGGCGGCACCGGGCTGGGCCTGGCCATCACCAAGGCCATGGTGGTGATGCAGAGCGGGCGCATTACGATCGAGAGCGAACCCGGCCGCGGCGCCACCTTCCGCGTGGCCATGCCGGTATACAAAGGCCAGGGCGAGCAGCCCGTCTTCGAGCAGGCCGCCGAGGTAAAGCAGGAAGAAAAGCCCTGGTGGAGAAAGCTGCTGGGGCTGTAAGCCGGAGTTGTCAGCGTAGAGCGGTATTGTTATAACGCTCAGATAATTATAAAATATAACTTCAGCGGTTTCTGCGCCCGTATCTCAACGGATAGAGTCCCGCCCTGCGAAGGCGGTTGTACAGGTTCGATTCCTGTCGGGCGCACCAAATTTAAACTTCCCCATGTCCGAACATAAAGAAGAACCAAAAAAAGAAGCCAAGACCGGGCGTTACGTTTACGACGCCAAGCTCGGCAAGGTGGTAAAGGTCTCGGACGAGATCCCCGGCCTGAACAAGGGCGGCTCCTCCGACGGCGGCGGCTGCCCCATGAACCAGGGCGGGCATACCTGCGGCGGCGGTTGCGGCTGCGGCGGCTGAATTCAGGCGTTTCTATAGCGGAGAGTTTGCGAGTTGTGGGCAAAAAAACCACGGACTTTCAAACTCTTCATTCATTTCGGGGGAACGATGGAAGAAAAATTCCTTGAACTTAAGAAAAGGCTTTCGGAAGTCTCGGCCATAAACTCGGCCGCGGCAGTGCTGAGTTGGGACCAGCAGGTCAACATGCCCACCGGCGGGGCGGAAGACAGGGCGGCGGCCATCTCCGTCGTAGAAGAGCTCTCCCACGCAAAATTCACCGCGGACGAGACCGGCTCGCTGATAACCGCCTGCTACGGCTGGGCCCAGGGCCTGGGGGAAGATTCTTTCGAAGCCTCTTACCTGCGCGCGGCCCGGCGCGACTACGACATAGCCCGGAAGCTCCCCGCCGATTTCGTGGGCGAATTTTCCCGCACCACCTCCGCGGCCATAGACGCCTGGGGCAAGGCCCGGGCGAATTCTGACTTCAAAGCCTTCTCCCCCCGCCTGCGGAAGATCCTGGACCTGAACCTGCGCAAGGCGCAGTTCCTCGGCTACAAGGACTCGCCCTACGACGCGCTGCTCGACCTGTACGAGCCCGGCGCCACCAAAGCCGGGCTGGAGCCCGTCTTTAAAAAACTAGCCGACGGCCTTAAACCCCTCATAAAGGAGATCAACGCGCGCGCGGGCGCCGTCTCCAACGATATCATAAAGGGAGACTTCGACGAGGACGCCCAGTTCGCGCTTACGAACGAGATCGTGGCCGCGCTGGGCTACGACTTCAGCCGGGGCCGCCAGGACCGCTCCACTCACCCTTTCACCACGGACTTCTCGGTGAACGACGTACGCATCACCACCCGGACCGAACGCGATTACCTGCCCGCGTCCATTTACGGCTCCATCCATGAGTGCGGCCACGCCCTCTACGGGCAGGGCACGCCCCGCGAGTTCAACTTCACGCCGCTGGCCGGCGGGGCCTCGCTGGGCGTGCACGAATCCCAGTCCCGCTTCTGGGAGAACATCGTGGGGCGGTCCCTGCCGTTCTGCCGCTGGCTGCTGCCGCTGCTCCGCAAGCACTTCCCCGGCAAGTTCGACAAGGTGAACGCCGAGGAGCTCTACGTGGCGGTCAACCGGTCCGCGCCCTCGATGATCCGCGTGGAGGCTGACGAGGTGAACTACAACCTGCATATCCTGCTCCGCTTCGAGATCGAGACCGCGCTGCTGGAGGGCCGGCTGAAAGTGGAGGACGCGCCCGAATACTGGAACGCCAAGATGCGGGAATTCTTCGGCATCACCCCGGCCAAAGCTTCGGAAGGCATCCTGCAGGACATCCACTGGTCCCTGGGCGTGATCGGCTACTTCCCCACCTACACCTTGGGCAACCTGATCTCGGCGCAGCTCGCGGAAAAGATGGCCAAGGACCTCCCCGGCTGGAAAGAGCTGCCGGAAAAGGGAGAATTTGCCCCCATCCTGGGCTGGCTGCGCAAACACATCCATTCGCAGGGCCGCAAGTACCTACCCGGGCAGCTCCTCCAGCGGGAACTGGGCGAGCCGGTGAAGGTGGAGCCTTTCCTCAACTATATAAAGGCCAAGTATTCCGGGATCTACGGATTTTAGATGGTAATGGTAAGGGAAAATGACATTTTTTCCAGACACGAGCCTGCGGTCCTAGCCGCCCTGCGGAAGGCCACGGTGGGCATCGCCGGCGCGGGCGGCCTGGGCTCCAACGCGGCCATAGCGCTGGCCCGCGCGGGCGTGGGCCGCCTGATCATAGCAGATTTCGACAAGATCGAACCCTCCAACCTGAACCGCCAGCAGTACACCGCGCACCAGGTGGGGCTGCGCAAGGTGAAGGCCCTCAGTGCCAACCTGGAGCAGATGACCCCGTTCACGCAGGTCGTCATCCACGACGTCAAGGTGACGCCGAAGAACCTGGAGAAGATCTTCGGGGAGGCGGACCTCCTCATAGAAGCTTTCGACAAGGCCGGCGAGAAAAGCATGCTGATCAACGGCTGGCTTGGCCTGCGCCCGGACCGGCCGGTCATAGCGGCCTCCGGCCTGGCCGGCTACGGCGGGAACGCCCGGCTGAAAACGCGGAAGATGGGGAACCTCTACATCTGCGGCGACGGCGCGAGCGAGTGCGCCCCAGGCGTGAGCCCGATGGCCCCGCGGGTGGCGCTGGTAGCAGCCATGCAGGCGAATTTAGCTGTAGAACTTTTAATGAAGATAAAACGGAGGAAAAATGTTCAAATCCAACGAGTATTTCGACGGCAAAGTTAAATCGATAGCATTCGCGACCGCCGCCGGCCCGGCCACCGTGGGCGTGATGGCCCCCGGGGACTACGAGTTCGGCACCGGCAAGAAGGAGATCATGTCGGTGGTCAGCGGCAAACTGACCGTGAAGCTCCCCGGCGAAACCGGCTGGAAGGACTTCCCCAAGGGCGCCACCTTCACCGTGGCCCCCAACTCCAAGTTCCAGCTCAAGGTGGCCGAAGATACCGCCTACCTCTGCCTCTACGTGGATTAAGCGGACGCCATAAATAAAAAAGCCCCGGTTAAACCCGGGGCTTTTTGTTTTCCGGCGCTCAGCCGCCGGAATAGATATGGGAGATGACCACGCGGTCGCCCTCCGCCAGCGTGTCGTTCGCCGCTATGGCCCTGCCGTTGCGCGTGATGATGACCGGGCGCCGCCTGTCCAGCCCTGCCAGGGGAACGAGCTCCCCGGCCGTGACGGGCCCGGGGAGTTCGATCTGCTTCTCGCTGAAACCCGCGTCGTAGATGAGCGGGCCTATCAACTTCACCGTGATCTTCATCAGCTCAGCTTGGCGTACTTCTCCACCGCGGCGGCTTCTTTCTGCATGCCCAGCTTCGCCAGCAGTTCTTTCGTCGGGAACCCGCGCTGGTCGTAGCCGCGCTGGTCGTAGTAGTGCTGCAGCAGCGAGTCGTACTTGTCGTACTCCAGCGCCACGCCCTTCTGCGGGCCGTCGGTGTCGGCGTTGGCCTTGTCGAACCAGACCGCCGGCGGGTAATCGTCCTTGCGGGTGGCGTTCGGGAATTCGCGCAGGTAGTGCAGCTTGATCAGCGCGTAGCCGCGGTCGGCCGCCTTCCAGAAATCCTCCAGCGTCCAGTTGAGGCCGGTGGCGGCGTTGAAGAACTTGGGATAGTTCTCCAGGCTGTAGCCCACCTCGACCCACGGGAAACGGCAGGCGACCAGCAGCTCGAACAGGCCGCCGCGGATGCGCTGCAGCTCGATCACCTTGGCCGCCTTCTCGGGGCCGTAGGATTCGCGCTTGCTGTTCTTGAGCTCGAAGGTGATGATCCACGCCTCGCGGTGGTGGCCGCCGATGGCCGCCACGCCGTTGGCCAGCGCCTGGCCGGGGATGGACTTGCAGTTGTAGGCCGCCACTTCCAGGCCTTTCACCTGCATGGCGTAGTTGATGGAATCCTTGCCCCAGGCCTTCGCCATGCGGAGCGTACCGTCGGCGAGCAGGTTGCCCACGCCTTCGCGCTTGGCGATCTGCCCGAGCAGGACCTTGCCTTTCTCGGCGTCGCCGAACTTGAAGTCGCCGGTGGTGGCGCCGCGCTCGATGGCGTCGGCGTAGAAGCCGAGCACCGAACCCGCGGAGATGGTATCCAGGCCGTAATCGTCGCAGAGGTAGTTGAGCGAGCCCACCTGCTTGAGGTCGAACACGTTCAGGTTGGAGCCCAGCATGCCGATGTTCTCGTAGTCCAGCTCGGACTCGCGGCCTTCCTTGTCGTGGATGGTGATGCCGCAGTGCATGGTGCAGCTGGGGCAGCCGTAGGTGGCCACGCGCGCGTCGTTCAGGCGTTCGCCGTCCATCTTCGGGGCCTCGGGGTGGGTGGTCTTGCGCATGTTCTGCACGGGCAGGCCGTTCACCTCGTTGCACCAGGCCAGCACGGCGTTGGTGCTCTGCTTGGACCAGCCGCTCTTCTGGTCCAGGTTGTAAGCTTCTTTCAAGCCCGCGGCGCCCATCTGCTTCATCTCTTCGGGCTTCTCCTGCGGGATGGCCTTGGTGCCTTTAACGACGATGGCCTTCAGCATTTTGGAGCCCATCACGGCGCCCATGCCGGGCCGGCCGCCGGCGCGGCCTTCCATGCTGCGGATCACGGAGTAAAGCACTTTGTTCTCGCCGCCCTGGCCGATGTTCAGCACGCCCAGGTTCTTGGGGTAGGTTTTGTGGATCCACTCGTTGGTGGCGTAGGTGCCTTTGCCCCACACTTCGGAGGCGTCGTGGAACTCCACCTTGTCGTCCTCGATATAGATCATCGTGGGCTTGGCGGCTTTGCCTTCCACGATCAGCGCGTCGTAGCCTGCCTTGCGCAGTTGGCTGGACACGTGCGTGCCCAGGTTGCCGTCGCCGTAGAAACCGGTGAGCGGGGACTTGGCGGCCACTACGGCCTTGCCGGTATTGGGAGCGGGGATGCCGGAGATGGGCCCGAGCGCCACGACCAGCTTGTTCTCGGGGCCGAGCGGGTCGATGCCGGGCTTGAGTTCGTCGAAAAGGATTTTGGCGGCGAAACCGCGCCCGCCTACCCATGTAGTAGCGAATTCTTCGGTAAAAGCTTCTTTCTTCCAGGTCTTGTCGGTGAGATTAACCCTGAGTATGTAGCCGGTCCAGCCTTTCATTGTTTGCCTCCAAGCAGGTTTAAGGAATTGAGCCTGATTAAATTTTACTTTAATTTGAGGGGCGCGTATGGGGATTCTGGCGGTCCGGGGCTATGTCACTTTATGCCGAAAAGGCGCTTGAACCAGCCTTTCAGGCCCCTGGAATGCAGCGGGCATTTCTCTACCGGCGCCGTGCCGGCGAGGAAATATTCCTTTACCCGTTCCGGGCAGCCGGCCACAGCAAGCAGGCCGCTGGCGGGATCGATAACGGCCGAGACCAGGCCTTCGGACGGCGGCTTGAATTTTTCAGGCGGCAGGCCGGCCAGCGCGCCCTCCATGAACGCCGACCAGACAGGCAGAGCGTCGGCCGCGCCCAGGCCGCCTACCGCGCGGTTCGAATCGTCGCCGGCCCAAACCCCGGCCAGAAGTTCGGGGGTGTAGCCAATGAACCAGGCGTCCCGTCCGCCGGTGGTGGTGCCGGTCTTGCCTGCGGCCGGCCTGTTCCAGCCGTAAATTCTCGCCAAATTCCCCGCGGTACCTTCGCTGACCACGCTCTCCAACAGCGAGGTTATGAGGTAGGCCAGCGCCGGCTGGATGACCGGGGTCCGCTCCCAGGGGGCGGCCTCCAGCGTCTCTCCGCCGGAAGCCCGCACCGCCGTGATCAGCACAGGCTCCACCCGGAACCCGCCGTTGTCGAAAGGCGCGTAAGCGGCGGTAAGCTCCAGCAGGCTGACCTCGGAGGAGCCCAGCGCCACGGCCAGGCTTTTCTCCAGCGGGCTCCTGATGCCGAGCCTGACGGCGAAAGCCGTTATTTTGGCGGGGCCGAGCCGGCCGGCCAGGTCCAGCGTGGCGGAATTCATGGAATGGGCCAGCGCAAGGCGCAGCGTGGAAGTGCCGTAATACACGCCGCCGTAGTTGCGCGGGGCCCAGCGCACGCCGCCCGGGTTCGGGTAGTTCCTGGCGGAATCGTCCAGCAGGGTGGCCGGGGTGAAACCCGCTTCCAGCGCCGCGCCGTAGACGAAAGGCTTGAAGGCGCTGCCGGGCTGCCGCCGGGCCTGGGTAGCCCGGTTGAACTGCGAGACGCCGTAATCCTTGCCGCCGGCCAGCGCCAGCACGGCGCCGCTGGCCGGGTCCAGCGCGACGAGCGCGGCTTCGTACCGCGCCTTGCCCACCGCGGCCGCGGCGGCGGCCTGCAGCTCGGTGTCCAGCGTGGTGTAAACGGAAAGCCCGTACCGGAACACTTCATCCTCGGTGTACCGCAGCATCAGCCGGCGCACCACCTCCGCAGTGAAATAGGCGTTGTCGTCCTTTTCGGCGCGGCGCGGCAGTTCGGCCAGGCGCAGCGGCTCGGCCGCGGCCGCCGCTCTTTCCGCCGGGGTGATCATCCCCTCCGCCAGCATGCGCGAGAGCGCGTAATTGCGCCGCTTCAGCGCGGCGCCGGGGTCGCGCCGCGGGTTGTAGCGGTAAGGGGACCTGATCATGCCGGCCAGCAGCGCGCTCTCCGCCAGGCTCAGCTCGGGCAGCTTTTTTCCGAAGTAGAAGCCGGCGGCCGCCTTGACGCCCGCTACGCTTACCGCCCCGTCCTGGCCCAGGTAGATCTGGTTCAGGTACATGGCCATGATCTGCTGTTTACTGTAGCGCCGCTCCAGGTAAAAAGCCAGGAACGCCTCGGCCAGCTTGCGGCGCAGCGTGCGGCGCGGGTTCAGAAAGAGGTTCTTGGCCAGCTGCTGCGTTATGGTGCTGCCGCCCCAGACGCCGTGCCGGGTCAGGTCGCGCCAGAGCGCGCCCGCCGTGGCCCGGAGGTCCACGCCGTGGTGCCGCAAAAATCTCTTATCCTCCACCGCCATAACGGCGGAGCGCAGCTTTTCCGGGATATCGGCCGCCCCGGCCGGTTCCCTCCGCACCTTGTTCGGGCCGGAAAGTTCGGCGGCCAGTTCCGGCTCCAGCAGGAAGCCTTCCGCCCCGCTGGAAGACTTTATCTCCCAGCCGTCCCCGCCGTATTCCAGTTCGGCCGTCAGCGGCTCCTGGCTGGCGGCCGGGGAAGCGAAGCCGCGCAGGCTTACGGCCAGGACCGGAGGCCGCCAGGAATACTCGCCGGGGGCCGCCGGCTTCTCCGACGCGCGGTAACCGAGCCGCCCCAGGCGCCGCAGCAGCGCTGCCGGCGGCGTAAGGTCCCCCGGCTTCACCGCGAAGGGCGCGCCGTAGATCCTGGTGGAAAAGGCTTCGCCCAGCCCGCCCGGCGCCAGTCGGGAAAGTTTATACTCGGCCAGCAGCGAAAGGCCCAGCCCCAGGGCCGTCAGCAGGGCCAGCGCTCCTAAAAGGATAAATATCCGGATCTTTTTATTCATCACGCGGACGGGCTTCTTCTTTTAAAAGTTGTAAAATTCTTCCCCTACCGCTATAATACCAAAAGCGGGGGATTTAAATTTATTCAGCGCCCTGTTCCCGGCAGCTCCCGGACTTGCGCGGCATAGAATAGGCTGCTATTTTTCATGGAATCATTTTGCGTATCCGTCCGCGGCAGACTGGACCTTATTTTCTTCATTTACGGGCTGAGTTTCTCGGCCATGGGTCTGCTGCTTTTCCTGCAGCCCAGGAAAGAGAGCAGTTTCGCGCTGGCGGAGTCGCTCCGGCTGCTGGGCTGGTTCGGCCTGGTCCACGGCCTGAACGAATTCATGGACATGTGGGGCATAATCCACCCCGCCCCGAAGCAGTGGGTCTCCGCCGCGGGGCTTGCGGTCCTGGCCGCCTCGTATCTTTTCCTGCTGGAGTTCGGACGGCGCTCGGTAAAGGCTTTGTGCGGCGAAGTACCGGGCTTGCGCGGAAAAGCTCCCTGGCTGTACGGCCGGGCGCTAACCCCCGCGCTCTTTGTTCTCGCCCTGGCTCTCTCCGCTCTCTCCGGCGATATGCTGAAGTCTCTCCCGGAACTTTCGCGCCTGCTGCTGGGTTTCCCCGGGGCGCTGCTGGCCGGGCTGGCCTTCCTCGGCTACGCCGTCCACAGGGAGGAGACCCTGGTCCGCCTTAAGGCCAGGAAATATTTCCTGCTGGCCGGAACGGCCTTCCTGGCCTACTCCGTGCTGGGAGGGCTTGTCCTCCCCAAAGGGGCCGTTTTCCCCTCCACCCTCCTTAACACCGAGACTTTCCTCGCCGCCGTAGGGCTGCCGGTGCAGCTGTTCCGCGCCGCCTGCGCAGCCGCGATCTTCGGCGCCATCCTGGGCGCGATGCGGATCTTCAGGGAAGGCGCGCTCAAGGCAGCCCAGCAGGAACTGCTGGGCATCATAGAGTTCTTCCCGGACGCCACCTTCGTGATCGATAAGAACAGGAAAGTTATCGCCTGGAACCGGGCCCTCGAAAAGTTGACCGGCGTGCCCAAAGCCGACATGCTCGGCAAGGGGGATTACGCCTACTCGGTACCGTTCTACGGCGAGCCCCGGCCTATCCTTATCGACCTGATAGGCGCGGCCCACCCGGAAGAGGAGAAGTTTTACGAGTACGTCACCAAGCGGGCCGACGGCGCCATCTACGCCGAGGTTTTCGTCCCCTCGCTCAACAGCGGCGCGGGCGCGCACTTGTGGGTGACCGCCTCTCCGCTCCAGGACAACGAAGGCAACGTCTACGGCGCCATCGAAAGCGTGCGCGACGTGACCGACCGCAAGCTGGCCGAGCAGGCCCTGCAGCGCAGCGAAGCCCAGTACCGCGCGCTGATAGAGACCACCAACACCGGCTTCCTTATAATAGACAAAACCGGCCGGGTACTGGACGCCAACCAGGAATATGTCCGCCTGACCGGGCACTTAAAACTGGACGAGATCCTGGGCCGGTCCGTGCTGGACTGGACGGCCCCTTACGAAAAAGAAAAGAACGCCCGCGCCATAGAGAACTGCGCCACGACGGGCCAGATAAGGAACCTGGAGATAGACTATACGGACAAGCGCGGCGCGATCACTCCGATAGAATTGAACGCCACCGTGGTGGACATGGGCGGCGAGCCGCGCATCCTGACGCTGTGCCGCGACATCACCGAGCGCAAACGGTCGCAGGACGCCCTGCAGGAGAGCGAAGAAAGGTACCGCACGCTGGTGAACAACGCGCAGGTCGGCATCGTGGTGCACCAGGCGGGCGTGATGAAGTTCGTCAACAACAAGATGGCGGAGATAGTGCGGGTAGCCCGCCCGGCGGACGTGACGGGCAGGAACGTGCTGGAATTTATGCACCCGGATTTCAGGGACTTCGTAAAAGAACGAATGCGCACGGCTGCGGCGTCCGGAACCACCCTGCCCCCCGCGGAGGAAAAGCTGGTGGCGGCCGACGGGACGGTGCTCGACGTGGAAATAAACACCGTCCCGATATCCTACGAGGGGCTCCCCTGCGCGATGGCCATAGTACAGGACATCACGGAGCGCAAGAGAACGGAAGCCGAGCTTAAAGCGGCGCACCTGCAGCTGATGCTGGTCAACGCCGGGCTGGAAAAGCGGGTGGAAGAACGCACCCTGCAGCTGGAAGAACTCAACGCGGAACTGGAGGCCTTCTCCTATTCCGCCGCTCACGACATGAAGGCCCCGCTGCGCCGCGTTAACATTTTCGCCGAGATGCTTGAAAAGGAAGCCGGCGGGGACCTGAAGGACGAGCCGCGCGTACTGCTGCAGAACATCCGCAAGTCGGTGACCCAGATGACCAAACTGGTGGAAGGCCTGCTCACGCTTTCGACCACCGGCAAGAAACCCCTTAATCTGGAGCCGGTAGACCTGGCCGCCCTGCTGGCCGACTGCGTGGCGGACTTGAAGGCCGAGAACGCCGGCCGCCTGATCGAATGGTCCGCGGCCGCCCTCCCGCTGCTGCGGTGCGACAAGGCGATGCTCAAGCAGGTCTTCATGAACCTGCTGGGCAACGCCGCCAAGTACAGCCGCGGCAGCAGCCCCTCCAAAATAGAGGTCCTTTACCAGCTTAAAGACGGTGCGCACGTGGTAGGCGTAAGGGACAACGGCGTGGGCTTCAGCATGGAGCACTCAGACAAGCTTTTCGCGGTGTTCCAGCGCCTGCACAAGACCGAAGAGTTCGAAGGCACCGGCATCGGCCTCTCCACGGTGAAACGCATCGTCGCGCGCCACGGCGGCAAAGTCTGGGCCGAAAGCGCCCCCGGCAAAGGCGCCACATTCTATTTTTCCCTGCCAATAAATCCAGCGTAAGGACCGCGGCTTAACTCCGGGCCTTGGCCGTCTGACAACCGGCGCAGGCAGGCCTTGACAATTGCCCGAACGCCTGCTAGACTATCACTGTACTAGTAAGGTGATACAGTTATGATAAACATCGACCTCCATTCGCCCACGCCGATCTACGAGCAGATCAAGACCGGCTTCAAAGGCCTCGTCCGCAAGGAACTGCTGCGCCCCGGCGACGCCGCGCCGTCCATCCGCGCGCTGGCCGCCCAGCTGAAGCTCAACCCCAACACCGTAGCCCGGGCCTGCCGGGAGCTTACCGCCGAAGGCTTCTTCGAATCCAAGCGCGGGGAAGAGAACATAGTTTCCCCCCGCGCCCGGGCCCTGGCCGCGGCCGACACCAGGAACCTGAAGGCCAGGATAGCCGAGGCGGTAGCTGACGGGCTCAAGAACGGCCTGAGCGCCGCGGACCTGGACGAGATCGTGAGCAAGGCAAAGAGGGAAACTATATGAAAGACAATGACGCCGTCCTTACCTGTAAAGGCCTTTTTAAAAACTTCGGTTCCAAAACAGTGCTGGCCGGGCTGGACCTGGCAGCCGCCGAAGGCGAAGTGATAGGCATCCTCGGCCGCAACGGTTCCGGCAAGAGCACGCTCTTCAAGGTGATCCTGGACCTTATCGCCCCGGACGCCGGCTCGGTCTCCGCGCTGGGCCTCTCCCCCGACGGCAGCGGCAGGCTGCGCGGCCTCATAGGCTACGTGCCGGAGAAGCCGGCCTTCCACGGCTTCATGACCGTGGCCGACGCGCTGGCTTTCCGCGCCTCCTTCTTTCCCGGCTGGGACAAGGACAAGGCCGCCCGGCTCTGCAAAACCCTGGAACTGGACCCCAACGCCAAAGCCGGCGACCTCAGCAAGGGCAACACCGCCAAGCTGGCCTGGATCTGCGCGGCGGCCTTCAACCCGCAACTGCTGCTGCTCGACGAACCCACCTCCGGCCTGGACTACCTGGTGCGCGACCATCTCCTGAACGGCCTTATAAGCGAAATGGCCGACGGGGGCAGGACCATCCTTATCTCCAACCACCGCATGGGCGAGATGGGCGGCCTGCTGGACCGGGTCTGCGTGCTGAAGGACGGCAGGATCTCCGCCGACCACCGGGCGGACTTCATAAAGACCGAAACTTTCAAGGTGAGCGCGCGCGAGGAAGCCCGCCCCGCGGAAGAAGAAGGGGTAAGGCTCATCGGCCGGGCCGGGTCGGTAACAGAACTGGCCGTTTTCGGCAGGGAAAAGCTGGAAGCTCTGAAAAATTCGGGGAAACTGAAAGGAGCGGAGATAGAAACCCTGGAACTGGACGCCGCCTTCAAGGCGCTGCTGGGAGAATAATATGAAAAACCTCATCAAGCTCCAATTAAGGAAGAGCCTGCTAACCTTCACGGTGATCTTCGGAGCCGTGCTGGCCGCCGTGCCGCTGGCGCTGCTGGTGAAGTCCAAGGCCATGTCCGCCCGGGAAGCCGTGAACCTGGCCATGTTCTACTGGGCCGTGGCGGGCATCCCGCTGGTGACCTTGATCCTTTCCGGCATAGCCGGCGCGGAGGCGGGCAGGGAACAAGCGCGGAACGTAGAACAGCCGCTGCCGGTCTCGCAGTACCGCCTGCTGCTGTCTTCGCTCACCGCGGTGATGCTGCAGCTCGGCGCGCTGGTCTTTATCATCTGCGCCATCCTCGGCTTCAACCTGCCGCTGGAAACCCTGACCAGGATACAGGAGGAACTGCTGCGCTTCTACGCCTTCGCCCTGATCTTCCTGGCGCTGTTCGGATTCACGCTTTCCTACGCGTTCAGGAACGGCATAGCCGGCGGCGCGCTGGCGATAGCCGCCGTTTCGGCCACCCTGTTCCCGCTGATAAACATGGGCGAGTTCCAGCAGCTCTCCTTCGAGATCGTGCCGTTGTGGCTGATCAAACCCGCCGTCGCCGCCCTGGCCCTGGCCTGCGGGGCGCTGGCGCTCAAACTGCTGTCCGGGCTGGGGGACAGGCAGGCCAGGCGGTCCGCCGCCGCCGTAGCCGCCGTCGTCCTGCTGCTCGCGGCCCCGGCGCTGTGCTCCTACGCTTCCCTGGCCTGGTTCAACCTGCGCGGCAGGGAAGTTACGCTGCCGGTGACCAGGCTCTTCTCGTCCTTCTACGGGATAAATAACGCCCTCTACTCTTCCCTCGCGCGAAAGGAAACGGCAAGCCATATCCTTGTGCAAAAACCGTTCTCGGGTGAGACTTTCTACCTGGACACAGCCGGCAACCGTTCCATAATAGAACCCGCCGGCCCGGAGGCGGGCCTCTTTTCCATGCCCAACCTCAGCCTGGCTCACGGCGAAACCCTGGCGGGGCCGGCCGGCGAAACCTGGGTGCTCTATTCGCGGCTGGGCCGCGGGCGCCTGCTGGGCGGCAGCATGAAAGCGGGCTTTACCGCGCTGGGGGAAGTGAGGCGCATCTGGAGCGCCGCCCTGATCTCCGGCAAAGAGCCGGGCCTGATCGAACGCAGGGAGGACGGCTATTACTATGCCCCGCTGCCCGCGGGAAAAAGCAGCCTCGAATGGAAGAAAGTCTCGTCGGTAAAAGACGGCTCCATGCGCTTCCTGGGAGAAAAATACCTGAGCGAAGGCGCGGCCGCGCGCTTCGGCAAAGACGGCAAAACGCTGGAATACCGCGGCAAACGCTGGGCCATCCCCGGCGCCGAGGCCTTGGCCCGGCCCGAACCCGGAGTAGAGCTGGCCGACGGCATGAACTTCCTGGTACCGGTCAAGACGAAGGACGGCTACGCCACCTGGCTGTGCCGCCCGAACGGCAAAGCCGAAATGGTCTGGCCGAAATATTTCCGTCTGATGGCGAACCTGACGGTAGCTCCGGACGGCACCGTGTGGGGCAGGATGGAAACGAGGAAGATCTCAAGGTTCAAGGCCGCGCTCGGCGGCTACTCCGAGGTCTCGCAGGAGGCCCCCCTGTTCTACGTACTTACTTCGGACGGCAGGGCTCTTTCCGGGATCAAAGCGGATAAGGTGGTGGAGAAGGCCGGCGTAGACGGCAGGGATATCGAACTGGTGCACTCGGCCGGGGACAACCTCTGGTTCGTCTCGGGCAGCCGGTACCTGGTCAGGACAAACCTGGCAGGCGCCGGGGACGTTAAGGTTTGGGAACTCCCCTCGGTGATCAGCAACAGGATAAAACAGGTCTCGGCTTCCGCGGACGGCGTTTTCATAACCGCCGCGGACGGCGTGTACTTCACGGACTGGGACGGCAAGACCAGGAAGCTCTACTGAAAGCGCCGCCGGGGGCTGGCGGATCGAAGAAAAACCCTATATACTATTTGTATCTGGTTTAAATTCGGTACGGATAAGCGCTTTAGCACAGAGACCTATGGAAACTAACTCAAAAAAGCCAACCCTGATCCTTGCGGTAGGGATGATCACCCTCCTTGTCGGCGGCTTCCTGTTTTTCGTGTACGTGGCGAACAACGGCAGGAAAACGGAAAGTTTTGCCAGCCGCATTACCTTCCATAGTTTTTCCGCCAGGATCTCCTCCTATTACGGCGACCTCAAGAACAGCGGCGCCTCCCTTAAGCAGAGGGCCGACGCTTTCATGAGCAGCTTCTGGGAAGAACCCGGGGGCACCGCCTCGGCCGCCAGGTACGCTGAAGCGGCCAAGCGCGGAGGCGAAGACCAGGACTGGAGTTCAGACAACGGCGGGGATGGGGACTCGTTCGGGAAATATTACGAAAAGAATTACGGAGGGAATTCCGGGACCGATCCCGCCTCCTGGGTGGACAACAGCGAAGGCGGCGCCGCCTTCGGGGGCAGCGCTTCTTTCGGCGGCGGTTCCTCCGGCGAAGGTTCCTCCGGGCAGGTCGCGGCCTCGCCCCAAGGCGCACCCCGCGGCAAGCAGCAGCGGGCCGCGGCGGGTCCCGCTTTCTCCACGGCCGCCGGCGGCAGGCCGGCACCGGCCCTGCGCCCGGGCTTTGGCGGTCCCGCGGCGGGAGGCTCCCAGGCGTCCGCCCCGCGGCTGTACGCCTCCGCCCCGGCCAGGAACGGCGGCCAGAACCAGGCTTTGCAGTACGGCAGCGGCAGGCCGGCGGCGGGAGGCAGGTCTGACAACAAACTTAACGGCATGTCCGGGAACCAGGCCAAGGGGATTGGAGAACTGGAAGGCGCCACGGAAAACGCGAGGGGCGGAGCACAGAGCAGCTATAACTCCAAACTGGGCGGCGGCGCGGCGTCCGTAGCCGGAGGTTCCGGCGGCGGCTCGATCCCGGCGGCTTCCGGTCCGGCTAACGTTTCAGGCGGAGGCGCCGCGGGCGGAAGTTCCAGCGTCGGATCCCCCGCTTCCGCCCCCCTTTCGGGCAGCCTCGAAAGCGGCCAGGACATGGGCTACGACGCGGGGGCCGCGGAAGACGAAGATCTGCTGCAATCGGTGGTCACTGACACCCAAAACGGCAGGGACGCCAAGTACGTCTCCCCCGAAGAAGCCGCGGCGCCCCCCGAAGAAAGCATGCTGAAATCCGGAGGCGTCGCCCCGCTGGAAGCGGCCGCCAAAGGGGCCCACGCAGCGGACCCGAAAGATTTCGCCAGCCTTTCCCCGGAGCGCAAGCGGGACATAAAAAAGAATATCCACGTCTTCCTGAAAAGGATACAGAACCCGAAATGGTTCGGCGCGATGACCGATATCAAGACCACCTCCTGCCTGTCCACGCTGGACCTGTGCGAGGCGAACGGGATAAGCGGGAACTACCTTACGATCACCACCGAAAAAGCCAAACTGGACCTGGGCGTTAAATACATCAAGACCAAATGGCGCCGCTACACCATAGATGTCCAGCGATTCGGCGCAGCCCCTGCCGCCCGCTAGAGCTCCCCGCCCGCTCCGCCCCCGGGCGCGGCCCCTTTCCGCGCCGCGCCCCGGAAACGTCCATAAAAAAACGTTAACGTGTAGGCGGCAAAAATCAGCAAGAACGGGTCCAGCGGGATGCGATAGCGCAAGGTGCAGATAAAGAACAGGTGCACGAAGTTAAACGCGAAGACAAGCGCCCAGATAAGAAAAGTCCGCCTCCATTCGGCGATGGAAAGAAAGAGCCCTATGAACGCCAGCGGGATAAACAGGCCCGACGTGAGCAGGGCGGCAAGCCGCTGGACGCCGCTCCTTGTGATGGGGTAAAGCCTCCAGAAATGGACAAACCTCATTTTCATCAGCGTTAACACGGTGCCAGGGTTCCGGCGCATAAAACTGAGCGCCCGCGAGGTATATTCCCGGTCCGCGGCCACGGGCGGGAGTTTGGCTATTTCCTTATACTCCGGAGTATACCACTGCACCTCGTTAAGCCGCCGAGTTTCAAGTTCAAGCCCGAGAGTTTCAGGATTATTAGCCTGGAACAGGTAGGATCCTCCCATAGTCACCATCACGAACTTCCCGTAAGTCCTGTAATTATGCGCGCTCCAAGGCAGCACGCAGAGCGAGGCCCCCAGAAGAAAGGCCGCCGCGGCCCTGTAAGGCAGTTTGTTCAGCGCGAACCACAGCAGGGTGAACGGCGTCAGCACCAGAACCGTGGATTTGGTCAGGATCGCCAGTCCGAAGACCAGCCCCGCCGCGGCCGCCAAGGTATTACGATGTTTTTGTTCTGGCAGCGAATAAAGAAGGGCAACGAAAAGGACCAGCAGGAAGGAATAGAAAGATTCGCTGAGGAGATACGCGGTCTGAAAGATGGCGTAGGGATATAAGGCGAGAAGGATAGCGCTCAACCAGGCGACAGATTCTTTCTTAAAGACGGACCGCGCCAGTACGAAGACCAGCAGCACCTGTACGGCGCCCAGCGCCGCCTGCACCAGCCGCACGGCAGTATCGCTCGCCCCGCCGAAAACCTTAAAGACGGCGGCGAGGAAGACCACGTACCCAGGATGGCGCTGAAGATTGGTGAAGCCTTTACCGGAAGCCAGGTCCAGCGCGGCGTTCCGCCAGGAGTCCTCGTCCGGAGCCGCGCTGTGCGGGTAGTAGAGGACGAAAGCCGCGCGGAGCAGCAGCGCCAGCAGCACTACCGCCGCCAGGAACCAGTTCCGCCTGTAAAATGGCGCTTTTGCGTGCATGGCTTATTTCCGCTCCGTTTTGCCGCCGAATACGCTGAGCAGGGCGAAAAAACCTTTTATCTCTTCCAGGACCTGGTGCCGTGTCCTAATCTTTAAAAGACGGCGCAGTATTATTTTCGGCCTGAAATAGAAATCGCGGTGGACCCTCGCGTAATAGAACTTCAGCCGCTCGGGGGAAATGGTAGGCAGGCGCAGGTTTATTTCCGACATGTTATGGTCGGACCAGGAGGAAGCGGTCAGGTACCCGTTCGCCTTCGCCCAGTTGTACAGCTCGGTGCCGGGATAGGCCGTGGCGATATTGAAGTGGACCATGTCCGGGTCCAGCTCGAAAGCGAAATCTATCGTCTTTTTTATGGATTCTTCGGTCTCGCCCTGGTTCCCCAGCATGAACGACGCGCGGGTATCGATGCCGATCCTGCGCGCCCAGGCGACCACTTCCTTGACCTTGGAGAGGTCGATGTTCTTTTTAATGGCTTTCAGGATTTTTTCATCGCCGCTTTCCACCCCGAAAAGGATCATATGGCAGCCGGCCTTTTTCATGGCCAGCAGCAGCTCCTCGCTGACCAGGTCCACGCGGGTAAAGCAGCTCCAGGTGATCTTAAGGCCGCGCTCGTCCAAAAGCCTGCAGAACTCGAACACTATATCCTTGAAAGTGGTGAACGCGTCGTCGTAAAAGGCGATCTCGCGGATGCCGTACTTCCTATAAAGCAGTTCGACTTCGCTGACGATATTTTCGGCCGACCTTTTGCGCAGCCTGCCGTAAAAAGTCCGGTAGCAGAAGGTGCAGCGCCCGGGGCAGCCGCGCGTGGCGAAAAGGCTCATGGCGGGCAGGTTCCGGTAGGAGCCCGTGGCCGGATAATACCTGTCCATGGGCAGTAGGTGGTAAGCCGGCGGGGGAATGACGTTCAGGTCTTCTATGAGCGGCCGGTCGGCGTTGTGCACGGCGCGGCCGGCCTCTTTGTACGATATTCCCAGGATCTCCGCCGGCGCCTTCCCCTCCACGATATCGGCCATCGCCGCTTCGCCTTCCCCGCGCACCACGATATCCACAGCGGGGTGCGCCAGCACTTCCCCGGGCAGCACCGTAGGGTGTACGCCGCCCAGAACGATCTTGGCGCCGGGAAAGAATTTTTTGCAGGAGACGGCGATGAGCAGGGCGTTCTCGATGAGGGGAGTGGTGGCGGTAAGGCCTATAAAGTCGGGGGCGGGGCGCCGCGAGAACAGCAGCTCCAGGTCCTTGAGCGTATAATGCATGGCCGTGCAGTCTATTATCTCCACGGCGCGGCCGCGCGACTCCAAATAGGAGGCTATATAAGCCAGGCCCAGGCTGGGCAGGCAGCTGCCTATGTTTTTCCAGAAATTATTTTCGGCGTCTATGACCCAGGGCGGGTCTATAAGCAGGACCTGCGCGGGCTTGTTCACGGGAGAAACCTGTACTTAAGCAAGGTCCAGATGGCGATAAGCCCGTCCCGGAAACGGATCTTTTTGCCCTCGGCGAGCGTGCGGGGAGAATACGAGATGGGGACCTCGTGGATGCCGATCCCTTTTTTCAGCACTTTCGCGGTCACTTCGGGGCAGAACTCAAATCCCGTACTGGTAAGCCGCAGCCCCTTAAGAACCTCCGCGCGGAAAGCTTTGTAGCCGGTCGGCTCGTCTGTTATGCTGGAGAAATAGAGGATGTTCGTGAGGACGGTGAGCAGTATCCCGCCGGCGGCGAAAGAAAGGTATGAGAACTTGTTCTCCTTGCGCAGCCGCCGCGAGCCGTAAACCACCTTTACGGCTGGGTCGTTGAAAGGGGCGATAAGCTGCGGATAATCTTCCGGGGCGTACTCCAGATCGGCGTCCTGGATTATCACAACGTCCCCGGCGGCCCGGGCTATGCCTTCCCTTACCGCGGCGCCTTTGCCGCTGTTCCTGGGCAGGCTGAAGATCCTGATGCGCGCGTCCTGCGACAGCATCGCTTCCAGCACCGAAAGCGTGTTGTCCCGCGAGCCGTCATTCACCACAACTATCTCCGAAGGCTCCGGCCGGGCACAGACCCTTTTCAGCAACTGCCCGATATAGCGCTCTTCGTTATAAACGGCTATAAGGATAGTTATCTTCATTTGTTCTTCCGGCGGCCGCATTTTGGGTTCTCGGCCTCACAGGATTGCATTAGTTTATCTTTTCTTGCCCGCCGAGTTCAATCGCCGGAATTTGCGGGCAAGCAAAAAGCCCGAGGCACTATGATCAGGTATGCCGCGGCGCGGCGGGGCACTTTTCTCCGGGCGGGGGTTAATGCGCGCCGCCCTTGAGCATTTCGAGGGAGTGAGGGATCAGGTCCAGGACGGCCCCGAGGGATTCTTTTACGGCTTTGGGGCTGCCCGGCAGATTAATGATTATCGTGTTGCCGCGGATGCCGGCGATGCCGCGGGACAGCACGGCTTTCCTGGTTATCTTGAGCCCTTCGGCGCGCATAAGTTCGGGCAGGCCGGGGATGTTCCTTTCTATTACGGCTTCGGTGGCTTCGGGGGTTACGTCGCGGCCGCTGAAGCCGGTGCCGCCGGTGGTTATCACAAGGTTCACTTTAAGCTTTTCGCAATAGTGCAGGAGTTTTTCCGTTATGGCCGGGATCTCGTCGGGCACGATGTCGTAGGCGGCGGTGCGGCCGCCGATGGTCTTGATCATCTCGGAAACGAGCTTGCCGCTGACGTCCTCGGCCTGGCCTTTGGAGCACCGGTCGCTGGACGTGAGCACGGCTGTTTCTATAAAGGACATATGGGGTCTCCCACGGCGATCTCGCCGCCTTCTATGACTTCGCCGAAGATGCCTTCGCGCGGCATGATGCAGTCGCCCACCTGGTGGTAGATGGCGCAGTGCTTGTGGCATTCTTTGCCTATCTTGGAAATTTGCAGCACGGCTGTTTTGCCGACGCGGATCTTATCGCCGATCTTGAGGGCGGCGAGGTTTATGCCTTCGGTGGTGATGTTCTCGGCGTAGATGCCGGGGCGGATCCGGACGGCGGCGTTCTTGGTCTTGGCGGTCTCGATCTGGCCGCGGACGCTTTCCATCGGGAGCAGGCTTACCTGGCGCCGCTCGGTGCCGGCGTGGGCGTCGTCCTGTATGCCGGAGTGTTTTATCAGCACTGCGCGCTGCACCTGGGCTTTAGGCACGCCTTTGCCGGTGCTGGTGTTGATGGAGTATATTTTTCCCATTATTTAGAACCCTTGCGGACATAATGCCCGCTTTTGCCGCCGCTTTTCTCTAGCAGGTACACTTCGCCTATCTCGAGGTCCTGGGCGAACATCTTGCTCATGTCGTAGATGGTGAGGGCGGCTACGGAGGCGGCTACGAGGGCTTCCATCTCTACGCCGGTCTTGCCGGTGCAGCGGGCTTCGGTGTTTATGAGCACGCCGGTCTTGTCGAGCTTGAACTCTACGCCGACGTAATTCAGCGGGAGGTTATGGCAGAGCGGGATGAGGCCGGCGGTGTTCTTGGCGGCGAGGATGCCGGCGAAGCGCGCGGCTTCGAGGACGTTGCCTTTGGGCAACTTGCCGGCTTTTATGAGGCCGATTATTTCGGCGTTCAGCTTTATGTAGCCCTGCGCCTTCGCTATCCTTAAAGTGTCTTTCTTCGCGCCTACGTCTATCATTTGGGTCCTTTTAGAAACGGTTTGCAACTCACGTCGAGATGTGAAGTCGGGGTCCTGTCGAGGGTCTGGGCCCGGCGGACACGGCGTCTCGCACACCGTGCTCGCGCCTCGTCACTCGGCCTCGTCGCTTGCGTAAGCCTCGGCCTCCGCGACGGTCCGCCGAACCCAGACCCTCGCCACCCCTCCGAAGCAAACCGTGCTCCTACCCCCCCAGGCTGCTCATTTCGATGTGGCCGGCGGTGGGGGAGTCTTTCCTGTAATTAGATTTTACTAAAAATATTTTTTTGATGTAGTCGGCGAGGGCGGCGTCGCCGGCGCCGCCGCGCAGGAGGTCGCGCAGGTTGTGGGTGGCGGGCGAGAACAGGCAGGGGTAGACTTTGCCGGTGCAGTCCATGCGGACGCGGTTGCAGGAGAGGCAGAAATAATCGGAGCGGCCGCTGATGAAGCCTATTTGGCCTTTGGCGCCGCGCAGCTTGTACACGCGCGCGGGGCCGTCGCTGTGCCCGGCCTGCACCTGCTCGAGCGGGCCGAGGGCGGCTTCTATCCGTTTCTTCGCCTCCGCGGTGGGGAAGTGGGCGTTGAAAAGCTTGGTGGCCCTGTCGTTGGCGGGAAAGAGCTCGATGAAGCGCACGGCGAGCGGGCGCTCTATGGACAGCCGCGCGAAGTCTTCCACCTCGGCGTCGTTTATACTCCGCATGATGACCACGTTCAGTTTTACCTGGCTGAAGCCGGCTTTAAGGGACGCGTCTATGCCGGCAAGCACTTTATCCAGGCCGGGGAAGCCGGTTATTTCCTTGAAAGTTTTTTCTTTCAGAGTGTCGAGGCTGATGTTCACCCGGTCCAGGCCGGCGGCGCGCAGGTCTTTGGCCAGTTCGGCCAGGCGGATGCCGTTGGTGGTGAGGGCGAGTTCCTTAAGGCCGGGGATGGCTTTCAGCATGCGCACTAACTCTACCACGTCCTTCCTTATAAGAGGTTCACCGCCGGTGAGGCGGATCTTGGTGACCCCGCCGCGCACAAAGGCGGCCGCGGCACGGGCAATCTCCTCGTGGCGGAGCAGCTCCTCGTGCGGCAAATAGCCGTGCTTCTCCAGCGGGGTGCAGTAGACGCAATTCAGGTTGCACCTGTCGGTAAGCGAGATCCTCAGGTATTCTACGCCCATGTGATGAACTTAGCTTTTCCGCCTTTCTTTATCAAGCCGCCCTCGTCCACCATAGTGAAGCCTTCGGCTTCTGCCAGGGCGAGAATATCGGCGGAACCGCTGTTGGAGACCGGGACGAGGGAATGCTCCGTTTTCGCCGTCACTCTGGAAAGCACCAGCGCGCGGCGCTGCGTGCGCGGGTTGAATTCGGCCGCGCAGGTCCCGGTCAGGAATTGCGGCGCGTAGTCGGCGCGGCCGCCCAGTTTCCGTATCGCGGGCCGGATGTAGGCCAGGTAGGCCAGGAAATTCGCCAGCGGGTTGCCGGGGATGCCGAAGACCAGCGTCCGGCCCTTCACGCCGAACAGCATCGGCTTGCCTGGGCGCACCCGCACTTTGTGAAAAAGGGTTTTTACGCCCAGGCTCTTCAGTACGCCGGGGACCAGGTCGTAGTCCCCCATCGAAACGCCGCCCGAGATCAGGACGATATCGGCTTTGAGCGCGGCGGCCAGCGCGGCGCGGGTCTTCTTCGCCTCGTCGCGCACCATTACCGGGGCGGCGTTTATCCCGTCGGTCCTGAGCATGGCGGAGAGCATCGGCCCGTTGCTGTTGTAGATCTGGTTCCTGCCGAGTTTCTTCCCCGGCATCACTATTTCCCCGCCGGTATTGACGAGCGAAACCTTCGGGAGCGCCCCCGTCTTAACGCGGCCCCGGCCGGCCGCGGCCAGTACGGCTATATGGGAGACGGAAATGACGGTGCCGCGCTTCAGGAGCAGCTGGCCTTTCTTTATATCTTCGCCGCGCTTGGCGATATTGGCGCCTTTTTCAATGCCTTCTTCGAATTTGACCAGCCCGCCCTTCTCGGAAGTGTACTCCACCATCACCACGGCGTCGGCGCCGGCGGGCACCGGCGCGCCGGTCATGATCTTGACGCAGCAGCCCGGCTTCAGGGCACCCTTGAAATTTCCACCCGCTTGGACCACGCCCAGGCATTTGAGCGCGCAGCCGGCGCGCAGGTCCCCGGCGCGCACGGCGTAGCCGTCCACGGCGGACTTGTCGAAGGGCGGCATCTCGATGCCGGAACACACGTCCTCCAGCAGAGCTCGCCCCACAGCCTGCTCGGTGGGCGTGTACGCAGGAGGCAGAGGCTTCGCGTGTTTCAAAACGGTTTGAATGGCTTCTTCGAAAGTCAGCATATTACCTCTTTATCAGGTGGGCGGCGGTGGCCTTGAACGAAGCGAATACATCCAGCCCCGGCTTCAAACCCAACGAATCCACCGACTGCCTGGTGACCGCGGCCATCAGCGTAAAACCGCAGTCCAGCCCTACCTTGTACTCCAGCCGCCAAGGCTCCACCGAGGTTATTTTAGCACTGAAATGGTTGCGCATGCTGCCGGTTTCGCGGCTTTTCGACACGCTCACATCCTCGGGGCGCACGCAGACGAAAACCTCGTCGCCGGGCCCGCAGTCGGAAACGACTTCCAGCGTAAGGCCGCAGGCCTGGATGGAGCAGAGGTTGTCGTCCTTGGCGTTCACCTTGCCGGGCAGGATGGTTTCCACCCCGACGAAATCCGCCACTTCTTTGGTGGCCGGCCGCGCGAAGACGTCCTGCGGCAAGCCCTGCTGCGCTATCCTGCCGCCGGCCATCACGGCCAGCTTGTCGCAGAGCGTAAGCGCCTCGCCCTGGTCCTGCGTCACCAGCAGCACGGCGGCGCCGGCCGCCTTGAGCGCGCGCTTCAGATCGCGGGCGATGGTCTCTTTAACACGCGCGTCGAGGCTGCCGAAGGGCTCGTCCAGCAGCAGCAGTTTCGGCCCGGTCACGAAAGCCCTGGCCAGCGCGGCGCGGTGGCTTTCGCCCTGGGAAAGCGTCTTCGCGTTGCGGTCCTTTAAATGTGTTATCTTGAACAGCTCGAGCGCCTGCGCCACCGCGGCGCCGTCTTTTTGCCCGCGCAGCTTCAGCGGCAACGCCACGTTCTCAAAAACGGAATCGTTTACGAGGTAAGGCTGCGAGAAGACCACGGACATGGCGCGCCGCAGGAACATTTTGTTTTCGGGGGCCAGCGCGTTCCGCCCCAGCAGTTCCAGCGAACCGGAGCCGGCGGCTCGGAGCAGCGCCAGAGTGTTCAGCAGGGTGGTCTTCCCCGCCCCGTTGGGCCCGATCACGGCGAACACCTCGCCCGTCGCCACGTCGAGCGAATCCACCGAGAGGGTGAACTCCGGGTTAACTTTCAAAGTGAGGGCGCGGGCTTTTATCATCGCGCCGCCGCCTTGCGCTGCTGCGCCCAGGTGAGGGCCAGGTTCACGGCCAGGCTCAGCGCCAGCAGCACCAGCCCCAGCGCTATGGCCAGGTCGAAATTTCCTTTCTGCGTTTCCAGCACGGTGGCGGTGGTCAGCACGCGGGTCTCGTAACGGATATTGCCGCCCACTATCATCACCGCGCCCACCTCGGCGGTAAGCCGGCCGAAGCCGGCTATCACCGCGGCCAGCACGGCCAGGCGCTGCTCCTTAATGCTGACCAGGATGGCCTGCCAGTCGGTGGCGCCCAGCGTGAGCACCTGCTGGTAGAACCTGGGGTCCACGCCCTGCATGGCGGCTATGGTCAGCGCGGTTATTATCGGAAGCGCTATTAGGAACTGGACGAGCACCATACCGTAAGGCGTGTAGAGCCAGTTGAGGAAGGCCAGCGGCCCGCTCCTGGACAGGAACAGCATTACCACCAGGCCGGCCACCACCGGCGGCAGGCCCATGCCGGTATTGGCGAGCGTTATGACGAGCCTCTTGAGCGGGAATTTCTTTACGGCTACCCAGCTGCCCAGCGGCACGCCAAGCAGGGCGGCCGCGCAGGTAGCCAGCACGGAGACCGTGAGCGAAAGGCGCACTATGCCGAAGATCTCGGGGTCGCCCGAGAAGATAAGGTGCAGGGCCTGCCTGAAGCCCTCCGCTATGAAGCCCATTTTATCCTGTAACCGCTCTTATTTTACCGCGTAATCGTAGAAGAACAGCTGCTTGCCGTACTTGTCCCGGCCGAACCTCTCTATAAGTTCTTTAGCCGGCGCGGACAGCACGAAATCGAAGAAGGCCCTGGCCCCGGCGGCGTTGACCTTGGGGAATTTGGCGGGGTTCACCAGGATCAGGCTGTAGCGGTTGAGCAGCGCTTCGTCGCCCTCGCATACTATCACCAGGCCGAGCTTGTCCTTCATGGAGAGGTACGTGGAACGGTCCGCCAGCGTATAGGCGTTCTTCTCGTTGGCCAGCGTCAGCGTGGCGGCCATGCCCTGCCCGGCCTCTATGTACTTGTCGCCGGCGGGTTTCACCTTGGCGGCGTCCCAGATCTTGAGCTCTTTCTTGTGCGTGCCGGACTTGTCGCCGCGGGAGACGAACAACGCCTTGGCGGCGGCTATCTTTTTGAAAGCGTCGGCGGCTTTTTTAACGCCCTTCACTTTGGCGGGGTCCGCGGCGGGGCCGAGGAGCACGAAGTCGTTATGCAGGAAGGTGGTGCGGTCGATGCCGAAGCCTTCTTCGACGAATTGTTTTTCGTCGTCGGGGCTGTGCACCCACAGGATGTCGGCTTCGCCGGTCTTCCCGAGCTGCATGGCCTGGCCGGAACCCACGGCGATGGCCTGAAGTTTATATTTGCCGTCCTTCTGGAAAGCTTCGGCGACCACGTCCAGCAGGCCGGTGTCCTGCACGCTGGTGGTAGTGGCCAGCCGGACCACTTCGGGCTTAGCCTGGCAGCCGAACATGAAAGCCGCGGCGATAGCGGCTAGGATAAATTTATTGTTTTTCATTATATGCACCCCTTGGGAATTTAGACCGCCGCTATTATGATATCAAATAGGCAGAGCGCTAAAAAACCGCGGTTTTCAGCCGCAAATTCGCGGCAGCCTTGCGGACCGCCTCGGCGGCCAGCCCGAAAGCCAGGGCGTAGGTAAGGTTCTGCGTGGCGAGCCCTATAAAGCCCATGATCACGGCCACCGGCAGGCTGGCCTGCGGGTCCAACACGAGTTTGGCGTGCAGCACACCCGTATAAGCCAGCAGCGCGGCCAGCAGCCAGTTAGGAATGGCCCTGAGCAAGGCCGCAGCGCCGGCCGAGCCCAGCGCCAAGGCCAGCAGAATAAAGGCCGTACCGATGATTATAGTGGCGCCGGCGGTGCGGGCCCCCATTTTATGATGGGCGGTCACCCCGCCGGAGCCGTGGCACACGGGCAGCCCGCCGAAAAGCCCCGCCGCCAGGTTGGAAAGGCCGATGGAGAGCGAGATCCTGCCCGGCTCCACGCGGGCCGAGCCCTCGCCGAAGTAATTATTACTGACCTCGCAGGTGGCGGCTATGGAATTGCCCAGCGTCATGGGCAGCTGCGGGATAACCAGCACCCACAGCGCGGTCCACATCTCCGCCAGGCCCGGCAGGCCCTGGCCCGGGGTGAACGGCGCCCAGGCCGCGCGCGGGCCGGCCATAAGTATTTTATAGGCGGCGCCTAACAGCAGCAAGCCCACCCCGCACTGGATGCCGCGCACTATGGTGCGGGTGAAGATGCGGTTTATTTTATTCGAAAGCCCTGTAACGGAAAAAAGTATGAAAAGCCCCGCCATCCAGAGCGAACAGGCCCTGAGCGCCTCGCCCCCCAGGCCCCTGGCTATGGCCACGGCAGTGGCGGCTTTGAGCGGCTGCACCGGCAGCGGCACGCGGAAATACAGCCCCGCGCAGACATAGACCGCGCCGAACAGGAACAGCGCGCGCCCCAGGTCCAGCGCCCCGGCGGCGGACAGCGCCAGCAGCACCGGCACGCTCATGCCGAGGTCGCCGGCGGCGCCGGTCCATTCGCGGAGCGCGAAAGAGATCTTTATCGGCTTGCTCAATTGAGCCGCCCGGCCGGGAAGGTTTTTTTAAAGAGTTTTTCGGACTGTTTTCTTATAGAAGCGTCCAGCGCCTCGTAGCGCTTCAGAAAGCGGAGGCCTTCCGGCGTAAGCGCCGAGCCGCCGCGGTCGCTGCCGCCCCGCTCGGAGGCCAGCACCTTCGTCCCCAGCGCGGCATCCAGCGTCTTCACCAGCTTATGCGCCTTGGAGTAGGACATCTCCATTTCTTTGGCGGCCTCGCTGAGCGAACCGGCCTTCTCTACGCCGCGCAGCAGCCACGCCGTGCCTATCCCCATGAACGGCCGGTCCTTAGGATCGCGCAAACCTATCTTTATCTTGATATGCATCCGTTATATTTTACAAAATATAACGGAGACACGGAACCTATGGCAAGTCACAAACTCCTGTTATGGCGCAAGGCGGCGGTGCTCGGCAGCATCTGGGCCGCCTCCGAAATAGTGCTGGGCACCTTCCTGCATAACGCCCGGGTCCCGTTCTCCGGCGAATTCCTTACCGCCATCGGCATAGCCGTCCTGGTGGCGGGGCACCAGCTCTGGCCGGAGCCCGGCCTGCTCTGGCGGACCGGCCTCGTCTGCGCGGCCATGAAATCCATCTCCCCCAGCGCGGTCATCTTCGGCCCGATGCTGGCCATCTCCATGGAGGGCCTGCTGGCCGAGGCCGGCGTGCGCCTGCTGGGCGGCAATCCCGCCGGCTATGGCCTTGCCGGCGGCCTGGCCATGAGCTGGGCTATCGTCCAGAAAACAGGCACTATGCTGCTTTATTACGGCCCCGACACGGTGAATATCTACCTGCGCGGCCTCAGCTGGCTGCATGCGAAGACCGTCCTTGTCCCCGAAGGCGCGTGGCCCCCGCTGCTGCTCCTGCTCGGGCTGTATTTTCTCGCCGGCGCCCTGGCCGCCGCCGCCGGGTTTAAAGGCGGAAGAACTTCCGGCCCGGCGCCCTCCGCGCCGCGCGCCAGGCCCGGGAATATACGGGTAAAGTCCGCAAAAGCCGCGGCCGGGCGCTCGATCCCGGCGCTTATCCTGCACTTCCTGCTGGTAATAACGGTCATGGCGGCCGGGCGCAGGCTGCCGCTGCCGGCGCTTTGCGCCGCGGCCGCGGCGTATGCGGGGGCCTGCGCGCTGTACTACCCCCGGGCAGGGGCCCTGCTTAAGCGGGCCGGGATCTGGGCCGGGGTCCTGGGCGTATCCCTTGCCGCCGGGCTCATCCTGGGCAGCGCCGGGGCCGGGTTCTACATGGCCGTGCGGGCTTTCGTACTTACGTTCGGTTTTTCCGCTATCGGCTCGGAACTTACCAACCCGCGGATCCGTTCCGGCCTCGAACGGCTGGGCGGCGGCGTCTTCTTCGAGACCCTCGAATACGCTTTCAGCGCGCTGCCTGAAATCATCTCCGCGCTGCCCGGCGGCGGCGAGATGGCCCGCCGCCCGCTAGCCTCTCTCTCCAAAGTGATCGCTTCCGCTCCTTTCTGGCTGGACGAGCGGGGCGGACCGCGGGTATTTATAATAACCGGCGGCCACGGCTCGGGGAAAAGCGAATTCGTATCGGAGTTGGCGGAAGGCCTGCGGCGGGCGGGGAAAAAACCGGGAGGGATCCTGGCGCCCGGACTCTGGGCGGACGGTCAGCGCGCCGGCTTCGACCTGGTGGACCTATGCTCGGGCGCGCGCGTCCCCCTTTGCCGCCGCGGTGCGGCAGGCGACGGCGTACGCGCCGGAGAATTCGGTTTTTATGATGCCGGGATAGCCTCGGGGAAGGCCGCACTTTCCCCGGAGGCCCTAGCCGCCGCGGACGCGGTTTTTATAGATGAAGTCGGTTTCCTGGAACTGGAAGGCGGCGGCTGGGCGCCTGCCCTGGACCGGCTGGCGAAGGACGGCAATGTTCCGCTGGTGCTGGTCGTCCGCGACTATCTTCTTAACAAGGTCCGCGCCCGCTGGGCGCTGGACCGCGCGGTTATCTGGAAAGCCGGAGAAACTTCCCCGGAAACCGCCGGTGAAGAACTGACCCGGGCTTTCGTTTATTCCCGCTAAAATTCAGTCTTACCCGCCGCCTATCAGCGGGAAGACGGACAGCGTGTCGCCTTCCTTAAGAACGGAGCCCGGGTCCGCGTGCCTGCCGTTAATAAAGATGATGTGCGCCTCTTTCTCCGGCACGGAGATCTCTTTAAGAACGTCCCGGATCGCGGAACCATCCGGGAAGTCCCGGTCCGCAATGTCGAAGCGTCCCTGCCTGAGCGAGGCGAAAAGTTTTATTTTTATCCGCATAAATAAGCGGGAAGGAGCAGGCGCCCCTCCCCGCCCTTCGTTCTACCAGTTGAACACCTTGTCCAGTTCCTCATCCTTAACGTCGAACGTAACGTTGTGAGGCGGCACGGGCTCCGCGCTGAAATACCTGGGCAGGCGGTCGTCCTTGGCAGTAAAGCCGGCCCTGGTATTGAAGTCCCGTTCCATCGAGAGCACCTTCTTCCCCAGCGCCACCACGCCGTCCGCGGTTAGGGTAAGCCCGTAGAAGGCGTTGAGCAGGTCCAGCAGGGCCTGGTAGGTTTCCGGCTGGTCGATGATGGCGAACGCGGTGAACAGGCACATGCCGGTGGAATCCACCGCGGCCGTCGCTATCTGCAGCCCGCGCGAAAGTTCCACCTGGCCCTCGGCCTTGAGCGGATCCACGAAGCCGCCAACCTTAAGGATGTTCGACGTTACCGCGTAGCCGGCGGTGTGGTCCGCGCCCATCGTGGAGGTGGCGTAAGTCACGCCCATCCCCTTAACGGCCCGGGGATCGTAGGCGGGCATGGCCTGCCCTTTCACCACGGGCACGCGTTCCACGCCGAAGGCCCTGCCGGTGGCCGCCGCGCCGCCGCCGAGGATCCGCCCCATCGGCGTGCCCTTCCCTACTTCATGCACCAGGTCTATGGCCGCCTTGGCGTCCCCGAACTTGGCCACGCCGGCGTCCATGGCCACGCCTATGGCCACGCCCATGTCGATGGTGTCAACGCCGTAGTTGTCGTCCAGGAAGTCCAGCATGGCCACGGCGTCGGGGTCGTCGATCCCGCAGTTGCCGCCGTGCGCCCAGACCGTTTCATATTCCGGCTGCTTCGAAAGGAAATGCCCGTCCTTGTCGTTGTAGGTGCCCGAGCAGCGGATCACGCAGCCGCGGTGGCAGCCATGGGTAGGGTTGCCGCCCCGCTTGCTCTCCAGCCCGGCCATCACCTCGCCGCTGATCTTGGAGGCGCCGGCGAACCGTCCCTCTTTGAAGTTATACGTGGGGTAGCCGCCCGCCTCGTTAAGGATGTTCGTAAGCACGTTGGAGCCGTAGGCCGGCAGCCCCTGGCCCGAGACCGGGTGCTTCATCAGCCCCTCCACGAAGCGCTTGTTGGCGTCGCGGAACTTCTCAGGGTCCTTCGGGGCGCGCATGGCCATGCCGGTATCGTCCAACACTATCACCTTCACGCCTTTGGAGCCCATCACGGCCCCGGGGCCGCCGCGGCCGGCGTGCCGGGTAGGGCGCTGCTCCATGTCGGTGCAGGCTATGGAGGCTATGGCCATTTTCCTTTCCCCTGCGGGCCCGATGGAGAGGCAGGCCATTTTGTCGCCGTACACCGGCTTCAGCTTTTCTATCAGGTCGTAGTTCGGCAGCAGTTTCAGGCTGTTGTCGACCTCTATTTTAACGCCGTCCTTGTTTATGATTATTTTGTACAGGTCGTCCGTCCCGGGCTTTCCCTCCAGGATCACCGCGGCGTAGCCCAGCCGCGCCAGCACCTGCGCGGCCTGGCCGCCGGAGTTGGACTCCTTGATGCCCCCGGTAAGAGGGCTCTTGCAGCCGATGGAGATGCGGCCCGACATGGCGGCTATGGTGCCGCTAAGAAGGCCCGGCGAAATGACAAGTTTATTCTCGGCGCCCAGCGGGTGCGCCAGCGCCGGCACTTCGCCGGAAATGACGGCCGAGGTCATAGCGCGGCCGCCCAGCCCCGCATATTTCCCCAAAGGCGAAACAGTAACCTTGGGCCCGCCTTCCGCGCCCATATCGATACGCAATATCTTATCCATAGTCCCTCCCCCGTATTTAGCTGCGCGGTCCCATACCGCCTTACCCGGATTATAACAAACAAAAAAACCGAATTTACAAACTGTCAGGATAAAAAAACCCGGGCCTCAACCCGGGTTTTATCCGCGCTCGCCGGTGGCCGTCAGATCTTTATTATCTCCACTTTCGCTATAGAGCGGATGTTGCGGTCCACGAAGAAATCCGAAGGCACGAAAAGGGCGAACCGCCCCCCGTCCGCGTCGTCCATGCCCTTGTCCACCACCAGGAAGTCCTCGCTGTCGTTGCGGTTCAGGATCTCCGCCAGGCTGAAAGAAGAGCGGTAGCCGTCCTTTGCCGAGATCACCACCAGCGAAGAACCGGACCCCCGCTGCTTCACGCCGGCCTTCAACAGCATGTCCTTCAGCAGGAAACCTTCGGTGGTCTGCAGGCCTTTATAGCCCATGCCGTGTCCGTATGAGGCTGTGGGATTGCCGCGCCCGCGCAAAAAACCGGCCGGGTCCGCTACCACGGTGGTAGTGCCGCCGTAAACTATTTCAAGTTCGGGCGAGAAAGCCGCCGCGTGCTTCTCTCCCGGAAACACGCCGGGAACGGACTTTACCATGATCTTTGCGGGATTCTCTATGTACCGGTCGTTGTACAGGTCCCCGCCGCAGATAAGCCGGGGAACTGCCGGCAGGGGCCAGGCCTGCCCGCTCCTGGCGGGATTTATCGGGCGCGCGTCTTTGGGAATAAGGTCGTCGAAATTATCCCGGGTGTAATAGATCTCGCCCCAGCTGAAAACGGCTTTCTCGCCCTTGTCGTTCTCCACCACCACGTACAGGTCCGTTTCGGGGGAGAAGCCGGAGCCGACCTTTTTTACCGGCTTAAAGTTCAGGATGTCGTAAAGGGAATAGCCGGTGAAGTAATAAGCGCCCTTGAATACCGGCGCGCCTTTCTCCAAGGCCAGCTCTTTCACCGCCAGGCCGCGCAGCGGCAGGTCCGCCAGCGTCACCGGCCCGGGGGTTTCGACTTCGCCGCCCACGTAAACCGTCTTGAGCCCGTATTCCTTAGCCGGGCCGCGTTCGAAGAAGCTGTTAACGGACCGGACTTCGGCGCTGTTCACCGGCGGAGTTTCCAGGTTGTCCTGCGCCAGGACCGGCACGGACAAAACAAGAGCAAAAACTGCCGCGCAGGATATTTCCATCGTCTTCATCTTCCCTCCTAAGCCCTCTCCAGCTGGGTAGCCTTGATATGCTTCAGGTAGTCTAACAAATTGCGGTGGCGCTCCAGGCCGGCGCGCCCGGTCTTCTGGTAAACGTAAAAATTGTCCTCCAGCAGCTTCAACTGCGGGAACACGGTCACCAGGGTTTTTGCCTTGAATTCCTTCAGCACGCAGTACCTGGGCACGAAGCCCACCCCAAGGCCTTCCATGGCGGCGTTGATGATGGCCCTGATATGGTTCAGCTCGGTTACGGTGTTGAGCTCCGGCCGTTTGCCCGCCGGCAGCGCGTTCAGGAAATTCCCCCACCAAAGCGCGCCTTTGTCCAAAGAAAGGATATTGCAGGCGGAGAGGTCGCCGGGGGAGGCCAGCTTGCGCTTCTTTACGAAGTCAGGCGAAGCGATCACCGCGTATTCCTCGCGGAACAGCGGGGTCTGCTCCAGGCCGCTGCCCTTGTAGTCTTTGCAGTCGATTATCATATCTACTTCGTCGCTCAACAAGGGGGCCAGCAGTTCGTGGCGGAACTGGAAATCTATATGTATGCCGGGATTCCGTTTTATGAAGCCTTTCAGGTATTTGACCAGCAGCGTAGTGCCGAACTCCACCGTGGCCCCCAGCCTTATAGTGCCGATATTCTTGTTCCTGGCCGCGGCTATCCGCTCCTCCGCTTTTTCCAGTTCGTAAAAGACGGTCTCGCAGGCCTTGTAAAGGATGCCGCCGGTCTCGGTAAGGGCCAGCTTGCCGCCCGTCCGCTTGAACAGGGGGCCGCCGGCGCTTTTCCCCAGCTTGGCCACGGCGTGGCTGACCGCGGACTGGGTAAGGAAAAGCCGTTTCGACGCCTCGGTATAGTTCAGCGTCCGCGCCACCGCGAAAAAAGCTTTAAGCTGGTAAAGGTCCAGGGCCATATGAATTTGGTTCATAATCGCTATGAACACTATGAATTATACTAATATGCCGCGAATTGTTACCATTTACAGGAAGACTTTAACGGAGGTCGCCCCGATGAACGCCATATTCCAGGTCCCTAAACCGGTTAACGAACCCGTCTTGAACTACGCCCCGGGCAGCGCCGAGCGCAAGGAGCTTAAAGCCAAACTGACCGAACTGCGAGCCCAAGTGATCGAGATCCCGCTGGTGATAGGCGGCAGGGAAATACGCACCGGCCGCACCGCGGACATAGTCGTCCCCCACGAGAACAAGAAAGTGATAGGCCGCTTCCACAAGGCCGGCCCGAAAGAAGTGCAGCTGGCCATAGAAGCCGCCGCGGCCGCCCGCAAAGCCTGGGCCGCCATGCCCTGGCAGGCCCGCGCCGCCATCTTCCTTAAAGCGGCCGAGCTGCTTTCCACCACCTGGCGCGCCCAGTTGAACGCGGCCACCATGCTGGGCCAGTCCAAGAACGCCTACCAGGCCGAAATAGATTCCGCCTGCGAACTCACGGACTTCCTGCGCTTCAACACCTTCTATGCCGAGCAGATCTACGCGCAGCAGCCCTTTTCGCCGCGCGGCGTGTGGAACTACGTAGACTACCGGCCGCTCGAAGGCTTCGTGTTCGCGGTCACGCCCTTCAACTTCACCGCCATAGCGGGGAACCTCCCCACCGCACCCGCCATTATGGGGAACACCGTGGTGTGGAAACCCGCCTCCAGCGCGGTCTACTCCGCTTACCAGGTGATGCGCCTGCTCCAGGCCGCCGGCCTCCCGGACGGCGTGATCAACATGGTACCCGGCTCCGGCGGGGAAGTGGGCAACCCCGTTATCGACAGCCCGGACTTCATGGGCCTGCACTTCACCGGCTCCACCGCCGTGTTCAACGGCATGTGGTCCTCCATAGTGAAGAACTTCGGCAGGTACAAGAGCTACCCGCGCATCGTGGGCGAGACCGGCGGCAAGGATTTCATCTTCGCGCATGAGTCCTGCGACCCCGAAGCCCTGAAGACCGCCATCATCCGCGGCTCCTACGAATACCAGGGGCAGAAATGCTCCGCGGCCAGCCGCGCCTATATCCCGCGCTCCGTGTGGAACGCCATCAAGGACGACCTCGTCGCCCAGATAAAGGGCATAAAGACGGGGCCGGCGGAGGACTTCACCAACCTGGTGAACGCCGTGATCGACAAGGCGGCCTTCAACAACGTCAAGGGCTATATCGACTTCGTCAAACAGGCCTCCGACGCTAAAATACTGGCGGGCGGCGGCTGCGGCGACTCCGAAGGCTTCTTCATCCAGCCCACGCTGATCGAGACCTCCAACCCGAAGTTCAAGACCCTCCAGGAGGAGATCTTCGGACCCGTAATGACGGTGTTCGTGTACGAGGACGGGGAGTTCGAGGAGACGCTGAAGCTTTGCGACGAAACCTCGCCCTACGCGCTCACCGGCGCCATCTTCGCGCAGGACCGCGCCGTGATCCTGCGGGCGGCGGACGCGCTGGAGAACGCGGCCGGGAACTTCTACATCAACGACAAGCCCACAGGCGCGGTGGTGGGGCAGCAGCCTTTCGGCGGCGCGCGCGGCTCCGGCACCAACGACAAGGCCGGCTCCCTGCTGAACCTGATGCGCTGGGCCTCGCCCCGCGCGGTCAAGGAGACCTTCGTGCCGCCGCACAGCTACGGCTACCCGTTCATGCTGGAAAAATAGGTTCCAAGACCACTTAAAAAGACCGGAGGATAGCCTCCGGTTTTTTTATTCCCGGGAGAAAAAGATATACTTTGCCTATGCGAAACCTCCCCCTGCTTCTCCTGTTGCTTTTGCCTGCCGCCCCCGCGGCCGCGGAACCGCCCGCAGCCAGCGCCGTTGCCGCCTCGGTCGACCGAAAGGCCGACCCCTGCGGGAACTTTTACCAGTTCGCCTGCGGCGGCTGGCTGGCCAATAACCCTATTCCCGCGGACCAGTCCGACTGGGGCCGCTTCAATGAGCTCGCGGAGAATAACCGCGCCATCCTGCGCGGCATCCTGGACCAGGCCGCCGCCCCGTCCGGCAAGCGTTCGGAAGAGGACAGGAAGCTGGGGGATTTTTACGCCTCCTGCATGGACGAAAAAGCGGTGGACGCGCTGGGCGCGGAACCGCTAAGGCAGGACCTGGCCGATATAGCGGCCATGAAGGACGCGCGGGACGTTTCCGCGGAAATAGCCCGCCTTTACGCGCGCGGCGTCTCCTCCTTCTTCCGCTTCGGCTCCGGGCAGGATTACAAGGACGCCAGCAGCGTGATAGCCGAAATAGACCAGGGCGGCCTGGGCCTGCCCGACCGCGACTATTACCTTAGGACCGACGCCGCTTCCGCGGAAATGCGCGCCAAGTATCTAGAACACATGAAGAAGCTCTTCGCGCTGGCCGGCTACGACCAGGCCGCTTCCTCCGCGGCGGCCGCCGCGGCCATGAATTTCGAGACTGAACTGGCCCGGGCCTCCATGGACAAGGTGGAGCGCCGCGACCCGGAAAAGACCTACCACAAGATAGACGTGAAAGGCCTCGAAGAACTGGCGCCGGATATGGACTGGACTGGCTTCTTCAAGGCCGCCGGCGCGCCCGAAATTACGGCCATCAACGCGGCTTCGCCGGACTTCCTGAAGAAAGCGAGCGCGCTGATCCGCACCGCGCCGCTGGCAGACTGGAAAACCTACCTCAGCTGGAAACTCCTCAATTCCAGGGCGGACCTGCTCTCGAGGGCCTTCGTGGACGAGGACTTCGACTTCTACGGCAAGACCCTGGGCGGCGCGCGGGAACTGCGCCCGCGCTGGAAGCGCTGCGCGGACTACGCAGACTACGGCCTGGGCGACCTGCTGGGCCGCCGCTTCGTGGAGAAGGCTTTCAGCCCCAAGGCCAAGGCGGCCGCCATGGAGATGGTGGGCAATATCGAAAAGGCCCTCTCCAGGGATATCGAGGGCCGGGACTGGATGGACGCCAAAACGCGCGCGCTGGCGCAGCGGAAGCTGGCCGCAGTGGAGAACAAGATGGGCTACCCCGACAAGTGGCGCGACTACGCCGGGCTGGAAGTGAAGCGCGGCGACTGGCTGGGCAACTTCCTCCGCGCCAAGAACTTCGAAACGCGCCGGCAACTGGCGAAGATCGGCAAGCCGGTGGACCGCGGGGACTGGGACATGAGCGCGCCCACCGTGAACGCCTACTACGACCCGATGATGAACAGCATCAACTTCCCCGCCGGCATCCTGCAGCCGCCCTTCTTTAACGCGGCCCTGGACCCGGCCATGAACTACGGCGGCATCGGCGGCGTGATAGGCCACGAGCTCACCCACGGCTTCGACGACCAGGGAAGGAAGTTCGACGCCAAGGGCAACATGTCCGACTGGTGGACCGCGGCCGACGCCAAAGAGTACGAGGCCCGCAGCAATTGCTTCGTGGACCAGTACTCCAGCTTCACCGTGAACGGGAACCTGCCGGTGAACGGCAAGCTGACGCTGGGCGAGAACACCGCCGACAACGGCGGCCTGCGGCTGGCGCTGATGGCGCTGGACGAGAAGTCCGTGATCAAGCCGGCAAAGCCGGTGGACGGCTTCACGCAGCAGCAGCGGGTTTTCCTGGGCTGGGCCCAGGTCTGGTGCACCAACTACACCGACGCCGCCCTGCGCATGCTGGTGCTGAGCGACCCGCATCCCCCGGCCATCACCCGGGTGAACGGGGTAGCGGTGAACATGCCGGAATTCTCCGAAGCTTTCGGCTGCCGCAAAGGCCAGGCCATGACGGCCGTCAAGCCCTGCCGAGTCTGGTAGCTTCCCGAGCTCCGGCCAAAGGCCGGACAAAGAAAAAAACCCGGCCAGTCGGCCGGGTTTTTTTACGCCTGTTAAACTCAGGCCTGCTTTCCGGGTTTACCGGCCGCGGCGTCGTCTTTCACCAGCTTCATGCCGTTGGCCATCAGGCTGGCGATGAAGGCGGAAAGCATGTTGTTGCCGCCGTCCGCGCCGCCGCCGTTCACCACCACGTCCGGGGTGATCTTGATCCTGCCCTCGGAAACGCGCTTCATGATCTCGATCATCGAGAGGGGCGCCTGGCCCAGGGCCAGCGCCTGCTTGGTATAAGCCTCGGCGGTAGCCTGGCCGATGGCGCGGATCTTCTCGCCCTCGGCGCGGCCTACGGCCTCGATACCGCCGGCGATGCCTTCCTGCTCCAGCCGGGTGCTCTGGCCCTTACCCTCGGCGAGGGTGATGGACTGCTGCTTCTGCTGGGTGGCGATCTGCACGTCGATCTCGGCCTTCACCAGGTTGGGCTGCAGGTCGGCCTGCGCCTTGGTCTTTTCCATCTCGCGCCGGCGGCCTTCGGCCTCCTGCTGCGCGTCGTACATGGATTTCTGCTGCGTGGCCACCACCTTGTTGGTGAGCGTCTGCATCAGGCGCTCGGGCAGCTTGATCTGGCAGATCAGCACGCTGACGCATTCCACGTGGTATTTCTCCAGCTCTTCCACCACGTGCTGTTCGGCCTTGCGCTGCTGCTCGTGGCGGTCCTGCATGAACATCATGGCTTCCGACGAGGAGGCCTGGTTCCTGAACGAGCTGTCCACCAGCGGGTGGATCACGGCCTCGATCAGGTTCTGGATGGTGCCGATGCGGGCCACCATGTGGGGCGCCTGCTGCGGCTGCACCCTGAGGATGACCTTCACCTCTACGGTCATCTCGAAGCCGTCCTTGGAGACGATGGCCAGCGGGTTGAAGACCAGCGGCATATTGCCTTCCGACTTCTGCTCCGCCCAGTCTATGGTTATATTGGTGGTGGGGATGATATGCGGAGTGAACGCCAGCTTGTTAAGGTAATAGGTGCCGGGCCCGAGCACTTCGCGCTGGATGCCGCGGTAGCCGGGCTCCACCACGTAGCGCTCCACGCCCATCTTAACCATTTCGGTGGCGGTAGTGCCGTCCTCGCTCACTTTCGGCATCACGGACACGGGGTCCTTGCCGATGTTGGAGACGATGACCGCCACCTCGCCGCGCTGCACGAACAGCACCTCGTCGAGGGTGACGTCGAACATCATGGGGTTGATGTAGTAGGTGCCGGGCTTGAGGAAGTCGAACTGGGGGCCGCGCTGGCCGCCATTGGCGAGGAACATGGCGCCGTCCTGGAACTCGCCGGTGCTCTCGATGCTCTTGGCCACGTATTCGCCCAGCGGGAGCGGCGCGCCGTCCCGGGCGGTCACCAGGCCCACTTTCTTGGTGGGCACCACCGTGGCGTCCTTGATCACTACGCTGAACAGCTTGGAGTTGATGCGGTAGGAACCGGGCAGCAGGATGTCGATCTGCGGGCCTTTCTGGCCGCCTTTTTCGAGGAACGCCTGGCCGTTCAGGAAGTTGTTGTGGCCCTCGATCTTCTTACCGAGCAGACGCCCCGGGGCCATAGGCTGGCCGTCGTTGGCCACCACCACGCCTATCTGGTTGTTGGGAACCTTGATGATGGAGACCTTGTCCACCTTGAACAGGTAGGGGTTGATGCGGTAGATGCCGGGCGGCAGGATCTGCACCTGCGGCCCTTTGCTGCCGTTGTTGCGCAGGAAGAGCTCGCCTTCCTGGAACAGGTCGTGGCCTTCGGTGACGGGGCCGAAGATCTTGCCGGGCGCCACCGGGAGGCCGTCCACGGATTCCACCTGGCCCACCTCGTTCTCGCCGATGGTCACCATCGGGTATTTCTCCACGCGGTAAAGGAACGGGATCAGCATATGCAGGCCGGGCGGAAGTATCCGCGCCTGGATGCCCACTTCGTTGGGCATGGCCACCACGCGGCCGAGCGGCATGTCGCGCCCGAACCAGCGGCGTTCCAGCACGGCCATCTGCGCGCCGCCCACCACCACGAAGGTGTTCATCAGCACCACGACGAACCCCGCCAGGATGAGCGCGCCCAGCAGCGAACCCATGCCGCCCGAAAGGAACAAGTTAAGCACAGCGTCGAATGACATAAGCCTCCCTAGAGAAATACCGTTTCACGTCCAACCAAATTCTATATTATTTGAGCCTTCTTATCCTGCCGTGTTCCGGCGCCTTTACCGGGCCTTTGGAGAAAGCCTTTATCATCACGTCCCGCACGGGGAGCATGGTGTCTTTAATATCCCTGCCTTCGGAGAAAACACCGCCGCCGTTGCCGCCGAAAGCCAGGTAGTTGTTGGTGGCCACCAGGAATTCTTCCCCGGGCTTGATCTCGCGCCCGTTGCGCTCGAGACGTATTTCGGAGGGTTTGCCGCCTGGCCCGGGCCTGAACTTCACCCGCAGGCCGGAGACCTGGACGGCGCTCCAGCCGCCGCGCAGGTTGTCGGCCATCAGGCGCTTGAGCTGCGCGCCGTTCAGCCTCATGGTGATGAGGGTATTGTCGAACGGCATCGCCTGGAAGATATCCCGCAGCCGCACCGGGCCTTTCTTTATCTCAGCCCTTAAAGCCTTGGTATTATGAAAAGCCATATCCGCGCCCGTCGCCTTGCGGCTTATGTCGCACAGCCAGCCGCCTATGGGCGAATCGAGGCCGTCGGGAGCGGCGCCCAGGCCGGAGGCCGCGCGGCCTATCACCCGGCCCATCTCGCGGTCCACCTGGGCGTTAAAACCGGCTATGGTCTTAAGCACCAGCGGGTCCTGGCCGGTCTGGTCCGTCCAGAGCGGGAGAACGTTCACCTTAATGTCCTCGAGCTTGCCGGTAGCGTCGTTAAAATTCAGCTCCGCCCTGGTAACGTAAGAGAGCCCGTAGCCGCTTTCGCCCAGCCAGGCGCCGGAGACCGGGTCGTGGTAGCCCCGCAGCAGCGCGGCGTGGTTATGCCCGCCCAGCACCAGGTCTACGCCGGGCGCCGCCCGCGCTATCATCAGCGTGCCGAAGGGCGGCGGGTCGAAGGTCCAGGTGGAGATATCCACCCGCTTAAGGCTCAGGTCCTCGCTGAGGCCGAGGTGCGTGAGCACGATGACCGCGTCGGGGTTCTGCCGCTTTATCTCCGGGAGCCATTTGGCGGTCTCGGCGGCCTCCTCGCGGAAATCCAGGTGCTTCACGTTGGACGGCAGGGTGGAGGTGGCCGTATGCCGGCCGAGCAGGCCCAGCACGGCTATCTTCCGGCCGCCTTTTTCGAGGATCGCGTAAGGCTTAAGGTAAGCGACGCGGCCGCCGGCGGCCTTGGAATACACGTTGGCGCCCAGGAAAGGGAAAGCCGCGCTGGAGACCAGCACCTTAAGATTGGCTTCGCCGTAATCGAAATCGTGGTTGCCCGGGACCGCGGCGGAATAGCCGAGCTGGTTCATCAGCGCTATGCTGGCCATGCCCTTGGTGAGAATGCCCTCCGGAGTGCCCTGGGACATGTCGCCGGAATCCAGCAGGACATACGGGGTGGTCTCCTTTTTAAGCAGCGCCGAGAGCGCCGCGAAACCGCCGATGCTGCGCGCGGGATTTTCGTTATCCCACCGCGCCGGCCGCGCGGAGTACCAGCCGTGCGCGTCCGAGGTATGGTAGACGGCGACGGTCAGGGCCCGCGCGTGAAGCCCCGAAAAAACGGCAAGAAGAGCCAGTGTCAGGAATATTTTTTTCATGGTAGCAGGGATCTGGAATAAAAAAAACCGCGCGCCCCAGCGCGCGGCTTTTCAGGACCGGGCCGGCGCTAGTTCGCGCCGGCCTTCTTTTCAGGCGCCGCGCCCGGAGCCGCGGCCGCGGCTGGCTGCGCTTCCGGCTTCGCCTTGGCTCCGGAAAAATCTCCGGCCTGTACGTATATTATCTTTGCCGGATCGATGTGGCGGTTGAACGCGTCCCGGATCTCCCCGGGGGTAAGCGCCGCCGCCCGCTTCTCCAGCTCGCCGTCCCAGGCCATGGTACGGCCCAGATACTCGTTGCCGACAAGTTTGCCCGCCAGCTGGCGGTCCTGCGCGCGCGACATCTTGCGCGCCTGCAGCCAGCCGGTCCGGGCTTCGTCAAGTTCGCTCTGGGTGAACCCGTCCCGGGCCACGCGGGCCAGTTCCTCGCGGAAGGCCTTCTCAAGCTTGTCCGCGTTCAGCGGGTTGAAGATGGCGTAGGCGCTGAGCCCGGAAAGCTCGTCGAGGGAACTCGCCCAGACGTAACAGCCCACGCCGTAGCTCAGCCCCTCTTTCTGGCGGATCCTGACGGCCAGGCGGGAACTCAGGAACCCGCCGCCGGTCATATAATCCGCCAGCTTCAGCGCCGCGTAATCCGGATTGTCGTCCCGCATCGGGAAGTTGACCCCCAGCAGCACGTTCGCGTTGGCTTTATCCGGCGTCTCCAACGAGAACTTTTCGGGCTTCAGCTCGGCGTACTTGCGAGCCATGCGCTTGAACGGCTTCCCGTTCGCCCAACCGCCGAGCGTCTCCTCGGCCAGGGCCTTCACTTCGCCGGGGTCGAAGTCCCCCACCACGGCCATCTGGCCGAAAGAAGTCCCGTAAAAGTCCCTGTGGTAGGCCTTTACCGCGTCCAGGCCGGCGGCCTTGATGCGCGCTATCTGCTCTTCGGTCGTAGGCGTGTAGCGCGGGTCTTCGGGCTGGTAAGGGAACATGTAGCGGTTATAGGCTTTGTCGGCCACGTAGTCCGGCTGGCTCTTCTGCTCCTCTATGCCGGCCAGCTCCTCCTGCTTGAGCGTGGCGAACTCGTCCTCGGGGAAAGCGGGCTCGCGCAGCACCTCGGCCGCGAGCCGCAGGGCGGCGGGCAGGTTGGCCCGGTCGGTCTCGAGCGAGACGTACCCGCCGTTGATCGAGGCGCGGGTCTTAAGCCGGTCGAATTCGTCCTTGATCTGCTGGCGCGAATGCTTGAGCGTGCCGCGCATCAGCATCGAGCCCGCCAGGTCCGGCACGGCGCCGAGGCCTTTGAGGGAGTTCTCGTCGCCCATGTTGAGCGAGATTACCACCTGCACGGAAGCGCCGCGGGTCTTCTTGGGCAGCAGCGCCAGCTTCAGCCCGCCTTTCAGCGCGGTGTGGATGGTGCGCTTGTCGATATTTTCGGGGGAAGGGTCGAAGACCTCGCCCGCGGCGAGCGCCTCGCCGCCCTTGTAATCCTTTACCAGCGCGTTAACGTCGGGCGGCGGCGGGACCTCGGCCCGGTCCGCTTTCTCGGTGGGGTAGAACAGCCCCAGCGTGCGGTTGCTGGCCTTCAGGTACTGCGCCGCTACGCGCTGCACGTCCGCGGCGGTAACGTCCTTCAGGCGGTCGCGCTGCAGGAAGAACAGGCGCCAGTCGCCGTCGGCCATGGACTCCGACAGCCGTATGCCGAGCCGGTCGGGGGCTTTCAGGGCCAGCTCGTAGCCCTTAAGCATGGCCGCGCGGGCCCTTTCCACGGCGCCGGTGGAGACAGCCACGGACGCGGCGTCTTCCACGGTCTTTACCAGGATATCGCGCGCCTCTTCCAGCGAATTTTCCTTGCGCACCGTAGCGCCGAACAGGAGCACGCCGGCTTCGCGCATGGAGTCGTTATAGCCGTAGGCGTAAGCGGCCTTCTTGGTATCGACGAGGGCTTTATACAGGCGCCCGGAGGGCGTGTCGCCTAGGATAAAGGCCAGGACGTTCAGCGCGGCGGTGTCCTGGTGCGAGGCGGCCGGCACGTGGTAGGCGGCCATCACTTCCTGGGTGTCGCCGACGCGGCGCAGCGTCACCAGGCGCTCGCCGTCCTGCGTGGGATCCTGGGTATAGGTCTTCCGCAGCGCGCGCTTGGGCCGCGGGATGGAGCCGAATTTTTTATTTACCAGCGCCAGCACTTTTGCGGGGTCGAAGTCTCCGGCCACTACCAGCACCGCGTTGTCGGGCTGGTACCAGTTGTGGTAAAAGGCCTGCAGGCGGTCGATGGGCACGTTCTCGATGTCGGTGCGTGCGCCGATGGTGCTTTTGCCGTAATTATGCCAGAGGAAGGCGGTGGAGTACACCCGCTCGGAGAGGATCGCCTGCGGGTTGTTCTCGCCGGCTTCGAACTCGTTGCGCACCACGGTCATCTCCGTGTCCAGGTCCTTTTTGGCTATGAAGCTGTTCACCATCCGGTCGGCTTCCAGGTCCAGCGCCCAGTCCAGATTCGGGCCGGTGGCGGCGAAAGTCTCGAAATAATTGGTGCGGTCGGCGTTGGTGCTGCCGTTGGGGCTGGCGCCGTGCGCGGTCAGCTCCTGGGGGATATTCGTGTGGTTCGGGGTGCCTTTGAACTCCAGGTGCTCCAGCAGGTGGGCCATGCCGGTCTCGCCGTAGTTCTCGTTGCGGGAACCCACCAGGTAAGTCACGTTCACCGTTATGGTCGGCTTGGTGGGATCGGGGAAGAGCAGCACCTTCAGCCCGTTGGCGAGCGTATATTCGTCGATGCCCTCCACCGCCGCGCCCTTCGCGACTCCGGCGGGCAGCGCCGCCGGGGCGCAATAGCTGCATGAAGGCGGCATTACCGCCAGCGCCAGGACAAGCATGATCTTTTTCATTAAAGTTCCTCCGGATAGTTCCCGTCTATTAGTGCTTGCCTGTGCTGCCGAAGCCGCCGGCGCCGCGGGTGGTCTCGGCGAGTTCCGCCGATTCCTTGAACGTCGCGTATTCGATCTTGTTGAAGACCATCTGGGCCACTTTCTCGCCTTTCTTTATTTCGTAGGCGGCTTTGGGGTCCAGGTTTATAAGGATGACGCCGACTTCGCCGCGGTAGGGGGCGTCCACGGTGCCGGGGGTGTTGAGCACGGTAATGCCGTGCTTCAGCGCGAGGCCGGACTTCGGGCGCACCTGGCCTTCGTACCCGTGGGGGATGGCCATCTTGAGGCCGGTGGGGATGAGCACGCGCGCGCCGGGCTGTAAAACGTGGTCGATGGTGGAGTACAGGTCCAGGCCGGCGTCGCCTTCGTGGGCGTAGCCGGGCATTTTTACTTCGGGGGAAAGTTTCTGTACCGCTATTTCGAGTTTGCTCATATCAGCCTCTTAACTGGGTGTTGGGGATGTACTTTAAAACTTCGGCGTGGATGTCCTGCAGCAGCTGGACGGGGGTTTCGGGGAAACTCTCAAGGCGCGCGTCCACCAAGCCGTCTTTCCTGGGCACGAATTTCTGTACGTAGTATTTATGGGTGTTGCCGCCGGTTACTTCCACCAGCATTTTGGCGGCGGCGCTCATTTCGGGCACGGTGAGAAAAGTGATATCTTCCCCCCCGCGGAGCACGGGGGCTACGGTGGTGCGGAATTCGTAAGTGGGGAACCTGGTTACGAGCTGCATGCTTTCGAGCATGGCGTTTTCGGCGCCGGGGTTGGCGGTGAGGTTGGGCCAGAGGTGCCGGGGGCCTTTTATGTCCATGGCTACGTAATCCACAAGTTCTTCCGCCAGCAGCCGGGCGAGCACGGCGGGATTGCTGCCGTTGGTGTCGAGTTTTACGGCGAGGTTGGCTTCGCGCAGGCGCCGGATGAAGGTTAAGAGGTCGGGCTGGAGGGTGGGTTCGCCGCCGCAGATGACGACGCCGCTGACCCAGTCGCGCACGGTGGTTAAATAGTTGAAGAAGTCTTTTTCGTTGATGGGGGCGGCGGCGCCGAGGATGGGTTTGGCGTGGCAGTGGGGGCAGCTGTAGTTGCAGCCGGGCGCGAAGGCTACGGCGGCTATTTTGCCGGGGTAGTCTATTAAGTTAAAGCCGAGCGCCGCGCCTATTTTCATATAAGAAGAAATTTTTTTTAAGCAGGAATGTTCCTGCATAAGAACGCGAGAGGTGAAGTCGGGGCAGCCGGGGGACCGGAACGCAAAACGCGTTCGGCCACACCGTGGCCTCACTCCACATTCGCCTGCCGCGCTTACGCAAGCGGCAGGCTCACGAGGGTTTTGCTAACCCGGTCCCCCGGTCGCCCCTCCGGCAGGAACAAGCCTGCTTGTTAAAGATTCACTTAGAG
>JAJZPL010000043.1 GCA_021811185.1 bacterium | reverse complement strand
CGATCTACCATGTGGCCGAGCAGCTGCCCAAGGGCATGGACCCCATGCGCGTGATGCAGGGCGTGATAACCGTTATCGAGCGGCACGTTACCGCCGGCGAGATAAAGGACGTACGCCGCAACTTCCCCGAGAAGATGCGGGAACTGTGGGAGCAGACCGCCAGGAACACGCAGACCGCGCGCCGCTGAAGCCTGAAAGAAGCGACCTTTAAAAGGGCTCCTTATGGGGGAGCCCTTTTTTTATTTTGTAGTATATACAGGATGAAAACGCGCCTGGACGTAGCCTGCGTGGAACGGGGTCTCTTCGAGAGCCGCGAGCGGGCCCTGCGCGCCATCATGGCCGGGCAGGTGCTGGTGAACGCCAGGCCAGCCGACAAGGCCGGCCAGCAGGTGAAAGACGCCGACGTGATAGAACTGCTGGCGCCCGACTGCCCTTACGTTTCGCGCGGGGGCCTCAAGCTCAAAGGCGCCATCGACAATTTCAAGATCTCCGTGAAAGGCCTTACCTGCCTGGACGTGGGCGTGGCCACCGGCGGCTTCACCGACTGCTTCCTGCAGGAGGGGGCCAGGCTGGTTTACGCCGTGGACGTGGGCGAGGGACAGATCCACGAGAAGATAAAGGCGCACCCGCAGGTGGTCTTCATGCCGCAGACCAACGCCCGCTACCTGGAGCCCAAGCTGTTCCCAGAGGCGCCCGAGCTGTGCGCCATAGACGTCTCTTTTATTTCCTTAAAACTTATTCTCGGCCCGGTGCTCGGCGTTATGGCCAAGGGCGGCCGGGTTATAGCGCTGGTGAAGCCGCAGTTCGAGCTGTCGCCCGGCGACCTGAACCGCGGCATAGTGAAGACCGAGGAGCTCCGGCAGAAAGCCCTGGAAGATATGAGGGCTTTCGTAAAAAAGGAACTGCCGGTGGCGGAAGAGCTGTCCGTGATGGATTCCCCCATAAAGGGCGCCAAAGGAAACCTGGAATTTCTGTGGCTGCTGAAGAAGAACAAGTAACTTAGACCAACGGGGGACGGAGAAACTATGGCGACATCGGGAGCTAATTCGGGGACTATAAAAGTTAAGGCGGAGGCGGGCGCGGATTACTCGTTCGCGCTTTCGGCGCTTACCTCGCTGTTCTTCATGTGGGGGTTCATCACCTGCCTGAACGACATCCTCATCCCGCACCTCAAGGCCGTGTTCACGCTGAACTATACGCAGTCGATGCTGATCCAGTTCTGCTTCTTCGCGGCTTACTTCATAATGTCGCTGCCGTCGGGCGCCATCATCGAGAGGATCGGCTACAAGAAGGGCATCTGCGCCGGGCTCGTGGTGGCCGGCCTCGGCTGCCTGATCTTCTACCCGGCCGCGGGCCTGCGGTCGTACCCGCTGTTCCTGTTCGGCTTCTTCGTGCTGGCCTCCGGCATCACGCTGCTGCAGGTGGCCGCCAACCCTTACGTGACCATCCTGGGCAGCCCGCAGACCGCCTCCAGCCGCCTGAACCTGACCCAGGCCTTCAACGCGCTGGGCACCACCATCGCGCCTTACCTGGGCTCCATCTTCATCCTGGCCGTGGCGGTGAAGTCCGCCGACGTGATAGCGCAGATGCCGCCGGCCGAGCTGCTGGCCTACAAGGCCGCCGAGGCCGCTTCGGTGCAGAACACTTACGTCGGGCTGGCCCTGGCGCTGTTCGCCATCGCCGCCATCTTCGCCGTGATCAAGCTGCCGCAGCTGGAAGCCGGCTGCGTGGACCCCGACACCGGCAGGGAAGAGGAAGCCCACGGCAGCGCCTGGGGCTACCGGCACCTGAAGCTGGGCGCGCTGGGGATCTTCCTCTACGTGGGCGCCGAGGTGTCCATCGGCAGCTTCCTGGTGAACTACCTGGGCCAGCCTTATATCGGCGGCCTGCCCGAGGCCGCGGCGGCCAAGTACGTTTCCTTCTACTGGGGCGGCGCCATGGTGGGCCGTTTCCTGGGCTCCGGCCTGCAGCGCCTGGTGAACCCCGGCAAGCTGCTGGCCTTTAATGCCTTCGCCACGGCCACGCTGACGGCCGTGACCATGCTGACCACGGGAAGCGTGGCCATGTGGTCCATCCTGCTGATCGGCCTGTTCAACTCCATCATGTTCCCGACCATCTTCTCGCTCGGCATCGCCGGGCTGGGCTCGCATACCGGCAAGGGTTCCGGCATCCTGTGCATGGCCATCGTGGGCGGCGCGCTGGTGCCGGTGCTGCAGGGCGCGCTGGCGGACAGCATAGGCATCCACCACGCCTTCATCCTGCCGCTGCTGTGCTATCTCTACATAGCGTACTACGGCCTGGCCGGGCATAAGCCCAGGCTCGCGCTGAGGTAAGCTTGTAAAAGAAAAACCCCGGCCGCCTGGCCGGGGATCCGCGGGAGAAAATTCCTTCAGCGGGCGCTGAAGTTAGTCCAGAACTCCTTCACGTCCTTCCTTAAAACAGTTTCGCAGGCGCCGGCGCAGACCTGGGTAAGGTACAGGTCGCAGCCGTCGCCGTCCCGCGTTTCCATTACCCTGAACTTGCTGCCGTGCTTCAGGATCACTTCGTCCTCGTTCTGGTCTATCAGTATGCCTTTCTCCGCCTTATCGAAATAGAGCACCAGAATGGCCTTGCGCTCTCCGGCGCTGTCGTCGTGCATGCCGGTGGCGAAATAGTTGGCTACTTTGAAAGAGGTGGAAGTGGAGGCGTAGCCCTTGTCGGTGAATTCCTCGCCGGCGGGGTAGGGCTTGTTTCCACGGTACTTAAGCGAGAGGCCGCGGAACAGCACCAGGTCGGCGGGCAGGGCGGGGGCTTTGCGGAAGATGCCGTCGATGTTCTTAACGATCAGCCTGGCGTCCTCGGGGCCGGTTCCGGACCAGTCGTAAGGCGCGGGGTAGAAGCGCAGGTAGCCGTTGATCTCCTCGTAAAAAGTGTCTTCCTTGCTGATGTAGGATTCGATGTCCTGGATAGCCTGCTCATCGGAGCCGAAGTAGTCTGGCGAAGGGTAGCCGAGGTTCTGGTATAGGGATTTGAAATCGTAGACGCGGGCGCCGGCGGGCGGCTGCGTAAGGACCGGGGCGGGGGCGCCGGCCGGGGCGTAGTCCATGCCGCCCAAAAGTTCGGAGAGGGCGGGGCTTTGCGCGGAACTGTCGAATGAAACGGCGGCCGCCGCCGCGGGAAAAATAACGGCGAGGAGGAAAGCGGGCGCGGACTTGCGAACGCGGTTAAGGAGTTCCATTAAGTAAATTATAACGGAACGGCGGGCAAACGGTCAGATGCGAAGAGCCTAAGGCGGGCGCGCATTAGGGCCCAGGAGGAAATAGGCACACTGGCCTTAAGTCAGGCGGAGGCTTTGTCGGAAGCGGAGAGGATTTTTTCGGTTTTGAACCATTCCCGGAGTTTCCGGATGCCCTGCTCGATAGTGACCTCCGGCTTGTAGCCGAGGTCCCGCCGGGCGGCCGAGATGTCGAACCAGTGGGCGGAGGTAAGCTGCTGCAGCACGAAGCTGGTAAGGGGCGGTTCCGTCTTCCTGCGCGCCAGGCGCCAGGCGGTTTCCATCACCGCGGCCGAAGCGCGGGCCAGGGCGTAAGGCATTCTCTTTGTGACGGGGCCCGTCCCCGCGGCGCCAAGAATTAAATTTATGATATCCCAGTTAGGCCGGGGGTCGCCCTGCGAAATGAAATACGCGCGGCCCGCGCAGGGCGAGCCGGGGGAAAGTTTTTCCGCCGCGCACAGGTGCGCCATCGCCGCGTTGTCGATGTAGGTGGTATCGATAAGCTTGTTGAAGTCGCCTATGCGTTTAAGGCTCACGCCCTTGGCGTGGGTGACCAGGGTGGACACCAGCTGGTCGTGACCGGGGCCCCAGATCAGGTGCGGCCTGAGCGAAACCGTGGCGAAGCTAGGCGAGTTGGCCGCCAGCACCAGCTGCTCGGCCAGGGCCTTGGTCTCCGCGTAGGCGGAGTCGAAACTGGCCGGGTAAGGCGCTTTCTCGTCCCAGCCTTCCACGTCCCCGCCGGGGAAAATCACGCTGGGGGAGCTGGTGAAGACGAACCTGGCCGCTCCCGCGGCCTTTGCCGCGGTAAGCAGATTGGCGGTGCCGGTGACGTTTGTGCCGTAAAATTCTTTATACGGACCCCAGATGCCGGCCTTGGCCGCGGCGTGGAAAACTATTTCCATGCCCTGGCAGGCCCGCGTCAGCGCCTCTGGGTCGGAAAGGTCTCCGCGCAGGCATTCCACGCCGGACTTCTCCAATTCCGGGTAGGAGCCGCGGGAGAAGCTGCGCACCGTCCAGCCCCTGGAAAGCAGCAGCTCCACGATGGCTTTGCCAAGGAAACCGCCGCCGCCTGTGACGAGAGCTTTCATGTTAAATTCTGCCCAGTTTTGCCGCCGCCCACTCCGCCAGCTTTTCGCGGGAGATCTTGGCGTTATGCCGGATATCCACCGGGAAACCCGGGTGGTAAAGAATAGTTCGTATTCCTTTCGTGATCTCCTGCGCGCCGCCGAGCTCCAGCAGCTCCGCGGTTAAAGCGTTATTGTAGCGCGCGCCTTTTTTCAGCTCCACGCACAGCACTGGGGCCTGGTAGCCGGCCGGGCCTACGCCCACCAGGGCCGTGCGCCTCACCTTTGGGTGGGCGTTAAAGACGGCCTCGCACGGGATAGTGAACAGCGTGCCTTCGGGCGTGGTTACGCGGTGGCTTTTCCGGCCGCAGAACCAGAGCCGGCCTTCGGCGTCCTTCCAGCCTGTATCTCCCATGCGGTGGTAAAGTTCTCCGCCCGGGCCGTGTATTTTTGCCAGCGCGGTGCCGGCTTCCCTGCCGAAATATTCGGGGGAGACTACCGGGCCCCTAACGGCGATTTCGCCGATTTCGCCGGCGGGAAGCAGCAGGCTTTCGTCCCAGTCGGTTATGGGTTCGTCCGAGATCTTTATGATAAAGCTTTCCATGCCTTCCCAGGTCTTTCCGACGCAGACGCCGGGGCCGCTCACGGGCAGCGCGGCCAGCTCGCCGCCCGAGATGCAGGCGGTGGGCAAAGCTTCCGTGGCGCCGTAAGGCGTGTAAATCTGCGTGCCGGGCGGGACCATCTTGTCGATGCGCGCTATCACCTCCCGCGAGACCGGGGCGCCGCAGGAAATAACGCGCTTAAGAGACGGCAACTCTGTCCCGTGAGTTTCTCCGTAGCGGCCCAGCGTTTCCAGCAGGGCGGGGGAGCCGAACAGCTGTTCGGCTTTATATTCATTGATCAAGCCGGAGAGCATTTCCGGCTTCACGGCGGCCGGCCTGGTAAAATCCATCTTCGGCAGCACTATGGTGAGCCCCAGCGCCACGTCGAACAGGGCGAACAGCGGGAAGGTGGGCACGGAATAAGAGCCCGGTTCTATATGGAAGTAAGTTTTGAGCATGGCCGCCTGCGCGGCGAACATGGCGTGGGTGTAGACGGCGCCTTTGGGGGCGCCGGTGCTGCCGGACGTGAAGAGGATGGCCGCCGTGCCGTCGGGGCTGGTATGCGTATGGGAGCCGCCGCGGGCGCCGATGCGCTCGATTTCTTTAAGCGTATAGCCGCCCCAGAACAGGCGGGGGCCGACGGTGACGAAGAGCTTGAGGGACTCTTTGCCCCAGCCCAGCAGCAGCCTGGCTGCCTGGGCTTTGGGCACGCCGATGAAAGCTTCGGGTTTAGCCTCGCCCAGGCAGGTGCCCATGCTGGCGGCGCCTATGCCCGGGTCTATCAGCACCGTTACCGCGCCGGTCCGCAGCAGCGCGAAGGTAAGCGCGGCGAACTCTATGGAGGGCGGCACCATCAGCGCCGCCCGCATGCCGGGCTTTACGCCGGCCCGGGCCAGCCCGGCCGCCAGCAGGTTTATCTCCTCGTCCAGCTCTTTGAAAGAAATGGTCCGGGCGCCGTCTATGACGGCGGTCCGGTCCGGCATTAAAGCCGCCAGTTCCGTGATGAGCGAGGAGATGTTAGTCTGCATCAGGAGATGAATTCCTTTACCAGGGGGATGATCTCTTCCCTTGCGTCTTCCATTATGTAATGGCCGCATTCGGGGTACACGTGCACTTCGGCTTTGGGGTACAGGCGGCGCCAGACGTTGAGGAAATGCTCGTCGAAGATGAAGTCCTTCATGCCCCAGAAGATCAGGATGGGCAACTTGGCGAACAGGGGCAGTTTCTCCTGGGTGTCCTTGACCACGGGATAGGCTTTGTCGGCGGGCTTTACGGGCACGTCCTGCACGAAGCGCAGCGTGGCGATGCGGTTGGCCCAGCTGTTGTAAGGGGCGGTATAGGCGCGGCGGAGCTCAGGGCTCAAGGCGCGGCGCTTGCAGCAGACCCGGGCCGAGACGGCCGCGAAGGCGTTGAAGCCGCGCACAAGCAAAGTTCCCAGCGCCGTGCGGGCCAGCCACATGGCCGGCGGGAAAGCTTTTTCTTCGGGCAGGAAAAAAGCGCCGGTATTCATCAGCACTATCTTCTCTATCCGCTCCGGGTGGCGGACGGCGTAGGTCATGCCTATCATGCCGCCCCAGTCGTGCAGCACCAGGGTGATCTTCTCTTTAACGCCGACGGTCTCCAGGAGCTTCTCCAGGTCGTCGGCGCGGTTCTTAAGGGTGTAATCGTACCGGTCGTCGCCGGGCTTATCGGAAAGGCCGCAGCCGATATGGTCCGGCACGATGACCCTGTTGCCGTGCCTGACGGCCTCGGCCAGCTTGCGGAAATAGAAGGACCAGGTAGGGTTGCCGTGCACCATCACCACCGGTTTGCCGGCGCCTTCGTCCAGGTAATGCATCTTTATGCCGGGTCTTATCTCCAGGAACTTCCCGGTGAAAGGATATAGATCGGGCGTTACGCCTTCAGGAAGGTAAGGGCTCATGATTCTCCTATAATTCTACCAGTCCACTCCGAGCATTATGGTGTTCAGGCCGCTGCCGATGCCTAAGAAAGCCGTCTTGTCCCCAGGGTTCAGGAATTCCCGTTCGTCGGCGATGGCGGCCGCGGTCGGCAGCGCCACGGTTCCCATGTTCCCCAGGTATTCGTAAGTGGAAAAATCTTTTTCCGCCGGCACGCCCAGCGCGGCCAGCACGGAGGTCTTGTGCGCGCCGCCCACCTGGTGGCAGATGACTTTTGAAATGTCCCCGGCCCGGAGGTCAAGCTCGGCCAGGAAATCGGCCCAGGTCAGCTTGCCCAGCGCCACGCCGTGCTTGAGCACCGCGGTGGCGTCGGTGGACATATGGTCCCGGTCCCAGATGCAGAGCTTGTGGTGTTCGGGCGCGGTGCGGCACACGCCGCCCAGCAGCCGGTGCTTTTTATGCCCGCCGAAGGAGCCGTCCGTAAGCACGATGGCGGCCGCGCCGGAACCGCCGGTGAGCGTGGCGAGCGAGAGACGGAAGGTCTCGAAATTCTTGTTGGCCAGCATGTACCCGATCATGCTGTCGTTAATTTCCCTGGAGGATTCGCAGGAGACCACCAGCCCGGCCTTGAGCTGGCCGAGTTCGATGCGGTTGGCTATGTCCAGTATGCCGTTGAGCATGCCCAGGCAGGCGTTGGTGATGTCGTAGACGGCGGTTTGGGGTTTGGCTCCCAGCGCCGCGGCAACGGCGGCGGCGGTGGCGGGTTCGCTGTGTTCGCGGCAGACGCCGGTGTAGGTAAGCGCGCCGATGTCGTCCATAGAAAGGCCGCTCTGTTCCAGCGCCTTACGGGCGGCGCGGGCGGCGCCTTCGGAGAGGGCGAAGCCCGCGTCCCACCAGCGGCGCTCGCGGATGCCGGTGAGGGCTTCCAGCTGGCCGGCGGGGACGTGCAGCGCGTCGAGCATGGGGATGATTCGCTTCTCCAGTTCGGAGGAAGTTACAACATTAGGCCCGAGTTCGTGCCCGATAGCGTCTATAAAAACTTTCGTGTATTTCATTCTTGTATGAGCCTTACCGCGAAATCTTTCATCTGGTAGATCACGATGCCGTCGACGATCAGGAAGCCGTCGGCGCGCAGGACCTTGCGTTCGTCGTCTATGCCGGTCACCGTAGCCTCGACGGTTACCAGCATGTTCTTCTGCACGATCTGGCCGCGGTAGATCCACTGGTGCTTCTCGCCCAAGGCCATGGCCTGGAAGCGGGCGCCGGGGAGGTTCCACCGCTTGAGCGCGGCGGTCTTCATTAAATTAATAAAGGATTCCAGGCCGAGCGAGCCGGGGCAGACGGGGTCCTGGTAGAAATGGGCTTTGAAGAACCATTCGTCCGGGTTCACCTTCTTGAACCCGCGCAGGAAGCCGAGTTTCTTCGGCCCGCCGTCGGCTGCAAGGGTTTCCACGGTGTCGAGCATTAAAAGATTTTCGTCCGGCAGGCCGGCGGCGGCCGCGGGTCTTGAACTTCCGCCGCGGGCCAGTTCTTCGGGCGTAACGGCGTAGCGGGCGGCGCCGCGCACTCCCACCTGCTCGGCCAGCGACTTCTTGGAGAAGAAGCCGAACTGCGTGACGCCTTTGTAGACCGAGCGGCCCTGGCGGAAAACTTCCAGGTCGTAATCCTGGATGATCATGCCGCCTGACTGTGAAACCTTGGTGATCTTCACCTTGGTGGTCAGGATGCCGGCGTCTGGGAACACCTCGGCTGTCTGCGTGCCGGTTCCGCCGAGGTTCCTGAAAGAAAGGTCGGTCCCGCTGGTGAGCGCGCTGCCGAGGTAGGCGGCCAGCCAGCCGCAGGGCTGCAGCGCCACTTCCAGGAGCACCGCGAAAGGCATGGACTTCTGCGCGCCGGAGGCGAAATACCATTCGCCGGGCGGCACGTCGTACTCGGCCTCTATTTTGCCGCCCGCGGCCAGAACCCATTGCTGGCAGTTCTCTATGGAAACTATGCGGTCGAGGAATTTATAAGGGTCTCCCGGCAGCCTGGCTATCACGCGGCCGGAGTCGAAAATTCTGTACTTATCGCCGAAGGCCTCGGAGGGCTTGCCGGTGGCGAAGGCTTTGATGCTGGCATTGTCGAAAATGGCTTTCTTCGGGACGGCCGGCGCGGTTTCCGCCGGGGCGGCGTTCCACAGGCGCTCGATAGCGGCTTTATCGGTGCCGCCCATCCGGATGGACATGTCGTGGATGTGGATGATCCGCTTGCCGTCGGCGTACATGAAGGCGTCGGCTATGGCGTAGGGCGCGCCGCCTTCGGGCTGGTAACCGATCTCCTTGACTATAATCTCGTAGAGGGCCTTCTTGGTGGCGGGGAGCACCTGGCCGCGGCACTCCAGGCGGCTGGTCACGCCGGGTACCGGCTCGTACCAGCAGGCGCCGTCTTCGGCTACCCAGCCCAGGCGCAGCAGGAAGACGCGGAAGGTGTGCAGGCAGCATTCGTACATCAGCGTGCCGGGCATCACGTGGTCGTCGATGAAGTGGCAGGCCAGGTGCCAGTCGTCGGGATGGATGTCCATCTCGCCCTGGACGCTGCCCAGGCCGTACCGCCCGCCGTCGGGCGAAAGCTCCAGGACCCGGTCCACCAGCTTCATCCTGCCGCCGGGCAGGCCTACGGGTTTTGAAAGCGGCAGGTTCGCGAAAGCGGGGCCGAAACAGTCCGCGTAGCGGCCTTCCCGGAGCGCCGCCAGCTGCGCGTCGCCGTAGACCTCGGTACCGCGCATGGGGGCGGGGGGACGCCAGCCTGCCGGGGTGATGCCCGGCGCCGGGGCCAGTTCCTCGGCGGTCAGCACCACGCCTTTGCCCTTGGCCAGTTCCTCGTCGGTGAAGAAGCCGGCGCAGCCTTTTTTCATGCTGAGCAGCGGCCGGCCGTCCACGGTGCTCTCGTAGTTGAAGAAGAAAAGCCAGATGTCGCCGTGCCGGGCGAAGCGCTCGATGTTGATGTCGTAATGGATGACCTGCCCGGGCAGCGGCAGGCCGCGGTGGAAAGTGACTTCGGCGTCGAGCAGGCGGTACACCGCCTTGCCCTTGGTGCGGCCGTCGATGCCGAGATAACCGCAAAGGAAAAGGTCCGCCTGGCCGGCTTCCACCGCTATGCAGGTGGGGATGCGGCCGCAGTCCAGGTACCAGGAGCCGGGCTTAACGTCGTGCTCTGTGACCACGTTGCCGGAGGTCATGGAATTCGGCTCGCCGCGCACGCTCAGGATCCGGTCCACCAGCATCAGCGGCTCGGCGGGCAGGCGCACGCGCGTGGGATAAGTGTCGGCCGCGGCGAAGCGCTCGCCCAGCACCTTGGCTATGGACCCTACCGCGAACTCCATGCACTGCTCCCTGGTCATGAAGACGGGTGCGGCCGCTTTCAGGGCTATAGCCGGGGCCGGGAGCACCGGAGCCGGGGGCGCGGGCGGAACGGCCGGAAGTACGGGGAGGCCGCCGCCCAGCTGGTTCATCAGGGCGTTCTGGAAAGCTATGTTCCGGGACTGCATCTCGGTGAAGTTGTTGGACAGGCGCAGGAAGATCTCGTGCGCTTTGGCCTTGGCCGAAGCGGCCGCGGAAAAATTATCGACGTAAGCCGGGGCGCGCTGGCCCGCGGGCGCGGGGGCCGCGGCAGCCGGGGCCAACGCGGGCCGCTGCGGCTGTACAGGGTCGGGCGCGCGCTTGACCGGGATCGCCGGGGCAGGCGCGGGCTGCGCGGCCGGGACGGGGGCTTCCGCCGGGGTAACCGCGGGTTTTCCGGGCTGCCAGTCTATCCTTGAAGGGGAGGGCAGGAAAAGCGCCGCGTAGAGCATGGGTTTGGCCGCCGGGGCGTCCCGGTGGCCGACGGCGAGCGTAGGGCGGCCGTAGAGCGCGGCCAGGTCTACAGGGGCCCGCTCGGAGATCAGCCTGCCCAGCAGCCGCAGCACGGCGCCGGGGCCGTCCTGGTTCTTCACGCAGGCGGACTTGGCCACGTGTGGCTGGGCGCCTAAAATTTTGTCTATCATCCTGGCGCAGGAGGCCTGCGGGCCCAGTTCCACGAACACCCGGGCCCCGTCCTCGTAGGCGCGGTGCACCAGCGAGGGAAAGTCAAGGCTGTGGATGGCCTGCGCCACTATGGAGTCGGCCGCGCTTTCGCGGGTGACCTCGTAGGACCGCTTCCAGGCGCCGCTATAAAATTTGATGCCGGGCGGCGGGGTGGTGGGGAACAGGTGCAGGTCCCGGTACTGCTTTTCAACCAGCTTGGCCGCGGCGAAGTGCACCGTGGACACGCCCTGCAGCGGCAGGAACACGCAGCCGAGCCCGTCCACCAGCGAGTTGACCGCCTTGCGGTAGCCGCCCACCACGCATTCGAAAGGGGCGTTCACGATCAGCAGCGCGGCGCGCTCGGCGCCCTTGAGGGCCAGCCGGACGTTCTCGGCGGGGCGGTCTATCACGCCCAGCACCCAGTCGGCCTTCTCGTCCTTGGGCAGGTTCCAGAAACGCCGGGCCGCGTCGCAGGGGCCGGCGAGGTCGCTCACGAAAAGGCTGGATTCGTTGATGCGCCTGAGCATCTCGTCGCGCGCGGTCCAGGTGCGCGTGGCGAACAGCCCGGCGGTCTCGCCCAGGCTGTAGCCGATCACATAAGAAGGTTCGATCCCGAACGAACGGACGAGGTCGCTGACGGCCGTGCCGTGCGCCACCGATCCGAAGATCATGGCCTTGTAGTCGTCCACGATCTCGAGCTCCGTTTCATGCTGCCAGCCGGCTTCCCAGGTCAGCCGCCACGGGGCGAAAAGGTTGGGGACCATCTGGCCGCGCAGGTAGCCGTTCTCGGCGTCCAGGCGGCGGGGGATCTCCGGCCACTGCGCCCACAGCGCGCGGCCCATGCCGATGTACTGGTTGCCGGAGCCGGGGAAAACGAAAGCGAGGTTCCCCGGGGCGGCCAGGCCGGCCGGGGTGTAAAAGATCCTGTCCCTGAAATAGGGCTTGTCGGGAGCGGAGCGCAGCGCGGTTTCGGTCTCGGCCAGCAGGGCACTGAGTTCCTCGCGGCTCCGGGCCAGCAGCGCGCAACCCAGCTTCTTGGCTGGCCTGGCGCCGTTATGGGCGAACCAGCCGCGGGCCAGCTTCTCTATGTTTTCGGCGGGGCCGCGGCGGTGCAGCCAGGCGCGCAGGTCGGCCAGGCAGGCCAGCAGGCCCTGAGCGTCGTCGTTCTCGAGGGCGAAGAGGGCCTCGGCCCTGGCGCCCAGCGGCTGGCGGCGCTCCGTTTCTATCCGTTCGGTGACCTCCGCCTGTTCGAAGCCTTCCAGTACCACGTGGCCGCAGTTGCCGTCGGCGCCCGTGGCGCTTACTCCGGCGCGGCGCTGGCCTTCGGCGCGGTTGCGCAGCCAGTACTGCGGTTCGAGGGGAATATGAAATCTTTTTTTAGCCCGGGCCAGGGAATCCAGCGGGGCGGTCTTCAGCAGCGGCGGCAGGATCTCCTGGTAGAGGGCCAGCGCGGTCTTGACCACACCGGCGAGTCCGCAGGCCGGGCCGGCGTGCCCTATCACGGGCTTTACCGAGCCGAGCGCGCACGGGACCTGCGCCGAGGAAACGCCGTAAAAATCGGTTATAGCTTCGGCTTCGGCTTCGTCTTCCGCCGGGATGCCGCTGCCGTGGGTTTCCAGGTAGCCGACGGTGGAGGGGTCGATCTGCGCCTCGCCGTAAGCCTCGCGCAAAGCGGAGGCGTAGGCCTGGGGCGCCGGAGCGGCTTTGTCCACGCCGCCGCCGGAGGCGAAGCCGAGGCCCTTGATCACGGCGTAGACGCGGTCTCCGTCGCGGACGGCGTCGTCCAGGCGTTTAAGAATTAATGCGGCCGCGCCTTCTCCGGGCGCGGTGCCAGAGGATGATTTGTCGAAAGGTTTTGAGGCGTCGGCGCACGGCCGGTCCGCGCAGGAAGCCGCGACAGCGCGGGGATCCCCGTCCATGGAGACGGCGCCCACGATGACGGTGTCGAGCTCGCCGGAGCGCAGCGCGCGCACGCCGGTTTCGAGCGCCCGCAGACCGGAGGTCTCCTCGCTGGAAATGGTGAAGCTGGGGCCGCCTACGTGGAATTCGCGGGCTATGCGGCTGGCCACGATGCCGCCGAGCGCGCCCATGGTGCGGTTGGCGTTCAACGCGGGGCCGGCGTTGTCGCGCAGGCCCGCTAAAAATTCTTTTTCTTCCTTTTCGGAAAGGTTCCAGCCCTGCTGCCTGGCGTGTTCGCGCGCGGTCTCGAGCAGCGCCCAGCGGAAATGGAAGTTGGCGGTGTTCATGTCCAGGCCGAGGCCTATGAAGACGCCCGCGTTCTCGAGGCCCTTTTCTCCGGGCCCGTAGTCGGCCACGGCCCTGGAGGCCACGTCCAGCATCAGCAGCTGCTGCGGCAGCATCTCCTCGAGTTCTTTGGGCGGGATGCGGTAGGCGTCGGCGGCCACGCCAACCTCGCGCAGGTAAAAACCTTTCTTTATGCCGGCGGCGGGGCCGCGGCGGCGGGCCTCGGGCTGCTCGGCGGGAGCCGCGGCGCCGCCGTTAAGCACGGCTTCCTGGAATTCCCTTAAGTTCCCGAGCGCCCCGAATCGGGCTTCCATGCCTACTATGGCCACGGGCACCGGCGCGGCGGGGGCCTTGGCCGTGGCTGGCTTTATTACGGGGTGAAAAGAGCCGCCGTATTCTTCCACCAGCACATGGGCGTTGATGCCGCCGAAGCCGAAGGCGCTGATGGCGGCGCGGCGCGGGGTCTTGGCGTCCCTGGCCGTCCAATCCTCGGCCCTGGCCTGGACCCGGAAAGGGCTGCCGGCTATCCTTATCTTCGGGCCAGCCTTGGAGAAATTCGCGGTAGGCGGCAGGACCTTGTTCTGGAAGGCCAGCAGGGTCTTCATCAGGCCGGCGGAGCCGGCCGCGGTGAGCAGGTGCCCTACGTTGGACTTTACCGAGCCCAGCGCGCACTGCCCGGCGCTCCAGCCGCGCTCGCCCCAGAGCGTTTTGAGACTCTCCACTTCTACGGGGTCGCCTGTCGGGGTGCCGGTGGCGTGGCATTCTATATGGTCTATCTGCGACGGGGAAAGCTTCGCCTGGCGGTAGGCCGCGCGCATGGCGTACAACTGCCCCGCCGTGTTGGGGGCCAGCAGGCTGCCGCCGATGTCGTTGGAAAGGCCTATGCCGGTAATCACGCCGTAGATCCTGTCGCCGCACTTCACCGCGTCGGCGAGGCGCTTGAGCACGAACATGCCCGAGCCTTCGCCTACCACCAGGCCGTCGGCGGCGGCGTCAAAGGGGGAGGGCCGGCCCGACGGGGACAGCGCGCGCAGCTGCGAAAAGCCCATCTGGGTGTAGAGGCTGGAAGGCCGGGATACGCCGCCGGCCAGCATGGCGTCGGCGCGGCCGCTCTTGAGGGCGTCCACGGCGAGCTTGAAGGCGTAAAGGGAGGAGGCGCAGGCGGCGTCGAGAGTGAAGGAGCCGCCGGAAAGGTTGAGGGCTCGGGCGATAACGCCGCCGGGTAGCCCCGCCACGCAGCGGTTGACCGGGTCGGTCTTGGTCTTGAGTTCTGTAAGGGCGCGGCCGAAAGCCGCCCTTTCGAAACCGGGCAGCAGCATTTCCCGCGACAGCGCGGAGGAGGCGTCGGTCGGCAGCACGATGTTGCCGATGATGACGCCGGTGCGGGCGCGGTTTATCTTCTTTTCGCCGGCGTCGAGGAAAGCCTGCCGCGCGGCGTGCAGCGCCAGGTGGAAAGCGGGGTCCAGCTTCTCAAGGTAAGTTTCCCTGAGGTCCAGCCCGGCAGGATCCAGCTTGAAATTCTCTACGAAACAGGCCTTGAGGGAATAAACCTTGTCCGGGGCGCCTTTCTGGGGGTCAAAGGCCTCCCCGCCGGGCAGGACCCAGCGGCCGGCCGGGGCGTCCTTGGCTGAACATACCCCTTCGGAGATGTTCTTCCAGAAACGGTCCAGGTCGGGCGCGCCGGGGAAGATCCCGCCGACGCCGACAATGGCTATAGGCTGCTGTTCGTTCATCGATATCCTAAAAACAAGAACTTCGCTGTCAGGCGGCGGCCGCCAGCTCCGTCTTCCTGAAGGCGGCGTTGAGCGACTTGTCCACCGTGCTGTCGTAGCCCTCCATGCGGGCCACGAGGTTTCCTTTCTCGTCCATGAAATCTATGTCCGCCACCGCGTTATGCTCGAGCGCCCGGGTTACGCGGGCCACGATGCGCACGCCCTTGGCCGGGAACTGCGGCGCGTACTGCCGGTAGGACGCCGCCATGTTGGGCAGCGAGCAGGCGCCCGAGTTCTCGAAAGTCCAGAGGATCATGCCCTGGAAAGCGGCGTCGAGAGCGGCGGGGTCGGCCAGCCAGCGGTCGCGCAGCGGTCGGCGCAGCCACGAGGCGGGCGGCAGGGAGGCGGAAGCGTCCAGCGCTATGCCTTTGTCCGAGACGCCGGCCACCGAGCGGATGAAACGCATGTCCTCGCCGTGGAAAAGGATCTCGCCGTAAGCGCGCTCCACCGTGCGGGAGTAGGCTTTCAGGGCGAACTCGGGCGCGGGGGCGGGGGCGGCGGGGAGGCTGGCGGCCAGGACTACCTCGGCCCCGGCGTGCAGCACGCCGTCCTGCCCGCGCAGTTCCGCGGCGGCGGTGAAGAAGCCGTCCTTCTTTGCGGCCTTGCCGGCCAGCACGGTGAGTTTCTCCGGGGCGGAGCCCAGGATAACTCCCTTGTAGATCTTGAGGTTGTTGAAGCCGTGGAAGAGCAGGCCGGGGTTGCCGTGCAGCGCGCCGTGCGCCAGCCATTCCGTGATGACGGCGGTGGGCACTACGGCCTTGCCGTTTATCACGTGGGAGCGCAGGAAAGGATAGTCTTCCAGCGTTACCGTCAGTTCGAAAGCCGGGGTGCCGGCTTTCAGGGGGGCCTGGGGTTCCTGCTTAGGCGTGCCGGCGGGACTGGCTATCACTACTACCTCCACCGCGCCGCCCGCGGAGGAAAGTTCGTCGGTGAGGAATTTCCCGCCGGACTTAAGGCCTATCACGCCCACGCCTTCTTTGGCGAAGAGGTCCCGGAGGTTGTCGTTCACCATGCCGCCGTCCCACGGGCCCCAATTAAAGGAGACCGTGCGGCAGTCCGGCAGCCTGCGGGTGAGCAGGTGCGCGGTCTTGTTCAGCACTTCGTTGGCCATCGCGTAATCGCACTGGCCTTTGCGGCCGAAGCGGGCGGTGGAGGAGGAGTACAGCGCTATGAATTTGAGCTTCTGCAGTTGCAGCGCGGACAGGACGTTCCTCAGCCCCGTCACCTTGGTGTCGAACACGGAGCTGAACTGCTCGGCGGTCTTCTCGAGGATGAGCTTGTCGGCCAGCACGCCGGCGCCGTGCACCAGGCCGCGAACTGTTCCCAGCTCCTTAACGATCTTTTCCATCACGCTGGCTACGGCTACGTGGTCCCTGATGTCGGAGGAATAATAAACTGCCTGGGAGCCGGCGGCTTCAAAGCGGTTGAGTTGCTCGCGGATCTCGCGGGCGGCCAGGATCCGGCGGCATTCCTCTCCGGCCTGCCTGGGCGCCATTCCGGGGTTGCGGGAGAGCAGAGCCCTCTTGATGTCGCCTTCGGTGGCGCAGGCGGCCAGCCACTTTTCTTCGGCGGCGGGCAGCGGGCTGCGGCCCAGGATGGCCAGCTTCGGGGTGCAGGCCCCTGCCAGCGCGGCGGCGGCTTCGGCGGTGACGCCGCGGGCCCCGCCGGTAATCAGCACCACGTCTCCCTTCTCGAGCGGCAGCTTGCCGCCTTTAACCTGTTCGGAGCCGGTCAGCAGGATAACCTTGCTGCCGGTTTCGGAAAGGCCCATTTCAGCCGGGCCCTTGTGGAAAATCTCGTCGGCGATGGCCTGCGCCACCGACACGGTGTGCTGCCAGTCGGCGGCGGCGTCGAGCGCGCGGCAGGAGACCTCGGGCCACTCATGTCCGGCGGTCTTGGCCAGGCCGGCCAGCCCGCCGAAAACCGGGTCCTGCTCGGACTTGAGGCCCGAGATGCCGAAGGCCCCGTCCAGGCGGGAGACGGTCATCAGGCAGGCGCCGGAATTCTTGCCGGCTGCGCGGAGCCCCGGCCCCGCGGCCTGGGCCAGCAGGAAGGCCTTTTTCATGAAGTCTTCCGAGTCTTTCTCCCAGAAATATTTCTTGGGGAGCTTGGCGGCGGGGGCCAGGATGATCAGCCCGGACAGCCCGCCCTGAGGGAGAGTTTCATTGTCTTCCAGTGAAACTTTTTTGGCGCTGCAGCCCATTTCCTGCAGGCTGTTCACCACGGCCTGGGCGAGGCCCGCCCCGTCGTCGGTTACCAGGATCGGGAGCTTCTTGTCCAGGATCACCTTCTCGCGGGGGATGACCGGGTCGAAAGTCTGCGTTTTCAATACCTGCCGGGTGATAACGCATTCCTCGCGCTTGGGCGCCGGCTCTGCGGCGGCGGAAGCCGGAGCCGCGGCCGCGGGGGCGGCGGAAGAGGAAAGGTAAGCCGTTATCTGGCGCAGCGTGCGGATGGTGCCGAGCTGCTCGGGCGTGATGCGGGGGGCTGTGGGAAGTTTCTCCTGGAGTTCGGAGAGGATGGCCACGCGCTTGATGGAGTCTATACCCAGGTCGGATTCCATGTCCATGTCCTGGTTAAGTGACTCGGCCGGGTAGCCGGTCTGCGCCGAGACGATGGCGAGCAATACCTGCCCGGCGTCGGGGCCGGCGGCGGCGACGGGAGCCGGGGCTGCCTTGGGCATGCCCTCGGAGAGATAGGCGGTTATCTGGCGCAGCGTGCGGATGGTGCCGAGCTGCTCCGGGGTGATGCGGGGGGCTGTGGGAAGTTTCTCCTGAAGTTCGGAGAGGATGGCCACGCGCTTGATGGAGTCTATCCCTAGGTCGGATTCCATGTCCATGTCCTGGTTAAGTGACTCGGCCGGGTAGCCGGTCTGCGCCGAGACGATGGCGAGCAATACCTGCCCGGCGTCGGGGCCGGAAGCGGCTGCCGCGGTCGCAACTGCGG
>JAJZPL010000015.1 GCA_021811185.1 bacterium | reverse complement strand
GCCCGCCTCAACACCGAGGAGGAGAAGGCCAAGGGCCGCGAGCTGTTCGAGAAGCGCAAGGAGTACATCCGCGCCTCGATGGTAGAGAACAAGACGATGGACCTTGTGAAAGGGAAAGCTATAATAAAGGAAGAGAACAAGTAACAGCTGCTCGGGAAGCCCGGGGTTTTGAACGGCGTTCGCTCAAGCCGGCGTCAAACCCCTTCGGCTTTACAGACTAAAACGGAGGCAAGATGATAATACCAACAATTATTGAAACCTGGAAGGGCGCCGGCTCGGCGATGGGGTACGACATATACTCACGCCTGCTGCGCGACCGCATCGTTTTCATAGGCGACCCCGAGGGCGCCGTTTCCACCGCTTCGGCCAATACCGTTATCGCCCAGCTGCTGTACCTCGACGCCGAGGATCCCGAAAAAGAGATCAACCTGTACATCAACTCCCCCGGCGGCATGGTGACCGCGGGCCTGGCCGTGTACGACACGATGCAGTTCATCAAGGCCCCGATCTCCACCATCTGCATGGGCATGGCCATGAGCTTCGGCGCGGTGCTGCTGGCCGCCGGCTCCAAGGGCAAGCGCTACGCGCTGCCGAACTCCCGCATCATGATCCACCAGCCCCTGATCTGGGGCGGCGGCATTTCCGGGCAGGCTACCGATATCGAGATCGAAAGCCGCGAGATGCAGGAGAGCAAGACCCGGCTGATCAACATCATGGCCAAGCATACCGGCCAGACTCCGGAGAAGGTCCGCGCCGACATGGAAAGGAACTTCTATCTTTCCGCCGCCGAAGCCAAGACCTACGGCATCATCGACGCCGTGCTCGAGCACCGCAAGCCGTAGCGCGCGCCCATCCCCCCCGCCCGGCTACGGGCGGGGCGGAACGGGCGGTTTTCCGGGGCGGGTTCTTCACCTTAAATTTCAGGAAACATATAATGGACGAAAAAATACCTACCGAACAGGCGTATCCGGCGGTCCTTCCCGCCATCGCTATCCGCGACGTGGTGATGTTCCCCTACATGGCGCTTCCCCTCTCGGTGGACCGCCCCAAATCCGTAGCCGCCATCGAGGGCGGCCTCGCCGCCGGCAAATACATCCTGGCGCTCGCCCAGCGCAAACCGAACGTAAACGACCCCGAGCCGGAAGAACTTTACGCCTACGGCGTGGTCAGCTCCATTTCCCAGTCCCTCAAGATGCCCGACGGCACCATGCGCGTTTTTCTGGAAGGCAGGCGCCGCGCCCGCGTTAAAAAGCTGGCGCTGGACGCCGGCAAGGCCTATCTGCAGGCCGAGGTCGAATACCTGGACGAGGTCGTGGACAAGAGCCCCGAAGTCATCGCCCTGATGCGCCACGCCGTGGCCATCTTTGAGGCGTACGTGAAGCTCAGTTCCCGCATTTCACTGGATTCCACCGCTTTCCTGCAGCAGGAGGACCCCTCCAAGCTGGCCGACACCATCGCGGCCAATTCCGTTTTCGCGCTGGCGGACCGCCAGGACGTGCTGGAGACGGAGAACTCCCGCGAGCGCCTGGAGAAACTCATAAAATTCCTCGCCAAGGAAGTCGAGATCCTGGACATCGAGCAGAAGATCCATACCCGCGTTAAGACGCAGATCGAGAAGTCACAGAAAGAGTACTACCTTAACGAGCAGATGAAGGCCATCCAGAAGGAGCTTCATCAGAAGGACGATTTCTCCAAGGAAGTGGACGAGCTGAAAAAACGCATCAAGGCCGCCAAGATGCCTAAAGAGGCCGACGCCGCCGCCGAGAAGGAACTGGCGCGCCTCGCCAAGATGATGCCTTTCTCTCCCGAGTCCACCGTCAGCCGCACCTACCTGGACTGGCTGGTCTCGCTCCCGTGGAACGTGGAGACCAAGGACGAGATAGACCTCGGCAAGGCCAAGCAGATCCTGGACGAGGACCATTTCGGCCTAACGAAGCCCAAGGACCGCGTGCTGGAATACCTCGCGGTCTGCAAGCTCACCGAGAAGCTCCGCGGCCCCATCCTCTGCTTCGTCGGGCCCCCCGGCGTGGGCAAGACCTCCATCGCCCGTTCCATCGCCCGTTCGATGGGCCGCAACTTCGTGCGCATGTCGCTCGGCGGCGTGCGGGACGAGAGCGAGATCCGCGGCCACCGCCGCACCTACGTGGCCTCCATGCCCGGGCGCATCATCCAGAGCATGAAGAAGGCCAAGAGCAACAACCCGGTTTTCCTGATGGACGAGATCGACAAAATGGGCACCGACTGGCGCGGGGACCCCGCCGCCGCGCTGCTGGAAGTGCTGGACCCGGAGCAGAATACCGAGTTCAACGACCATTTTCTCGACGTGCCGTTCGACATCTCCAAGGTGATGTTCGTGGCTACCGCCAATACCCTGTACGGCATCCCGGTCAGCCTGCGCGACCGCATGGAGATCATCGACTTCAACGGCTATACGCACGACGAGAAGATCGCTATCGCCAGGAAGTTCCTGATCCCCCGCCAGCTGAAGGACCACGGCATCAAGGAAGGTGCGCTCAAGATCGACGACAAAGGCATCGACGCCGTGATCCGCGGCTATACACGCGAGGCCGGAGTGCGCAACCTCAACCGCGAGCTGGCCTCGATGTGCCGCCGCGCCGCCCGCAAGATCGTGGAGAATAAGCTCGAGTCCGTTAAGGTCACCCCCGACAACCTGGGCGACTTCCTGGGGATCCCCAAGTTCCTGGAGACCAAGTCCTCGTACAACGCCGTCGGCATCTCTACCGGGCTCGCCTGGACCGAGAACGGCGGCGAGGTGCTGGCCGTGGAAGCCGTGGCCGTGCCCGGCAAGGGCGGCCTGACGCTCACCGGCAAACTGGGCGACGTGATGAAGGAATCCGCGCAGGCGGCCTTCTCCTACATCCGTTCTAAAGAGCTGGCCCCTGACTCCTACGTGAATTCGCATAATTTCCACGTGCATATCCCCGAAGGCGCCATTCCCAAGGACGGCCCTTCCGCCGGCGTTACGCTGGCTACGGCCCTGGCCAGCCTCTTCACCCGCAGGCCGGTAAAGCAGAACCTCTCCATGACCGGAGAGATCACGCTTACCGGGCGCGTGCTGGCCATAGGCGGTTTGAAGGAAAAAGTTATAGCCTCTTTCCGCGACGACATCAATACCGTGCTGTTCCCCAAGGCCAACCTGAAGGAGCTGGAAGAGATCCCCGCCGAGATCCGCGCCAAGATGAGCCTGTTCCCGGTGGAGAGCATGGACGAAGTGCTGGACCTGGCCCTGGAGCCGGCCCGCGCGAAGTCCGGCGGCGGGAAAGTAAGGGCCCGGAAGTAAGCCGGGTCTTGCCCCTGGCGCTGCCGGGGATGAGGATTCGTGATATGAAAGCTTCGCCGCATAGCCGTAAGTTTTTCATGGGGGCGGTCCTCCTCGCCTGCCCGCTCGCCCTTGGCCCCTGCCTCTTCCCCCTTCACGCCTACGAGGAGACCCTCACCACCGAGGATATCCAGGGCTCGCTGGAGAACACCAAACTCAACGAGGTGTTCTCCCAGTACCTCGCCACCGTACAAATGTACGATCCCGAGCGCGCCACGCGCATGGGGCTGCACGGCGCCGACGCCGCGCTCACCCAGCGCACCGCCGAACGCCAGGCCAGGCAGCTCGAGGCCTTCAAGCGTCTGCGGGCCAAATTAGGCGACATCAAGAAAGACACGATGAAGCCCAACCTGCGGGTGGATTACGAGACGTTCGACCACATGCTGGAGGTGGATATCTACGAAATGCAGAACCTGGGCCTGCTGGCCAGGCGCCCCCAGTATTACCTGGAGCCCCTCTTCCTCGTGTACCAGATGATGAGCAAGGACTACGAGGACTACAATACCCGGGCCGCCAACGCTATCGCCCGCCTCAAGGCTTTTCCCGACGCGCTGCAGCAGGCCGAGCGCAACCTGGCCCGCCCCCCCCGCCTCTGGACGCTCCAGGCCATAAAGCAGGCCGGCGACGCCCTCGATTCGGTGTCCGACTTCGTCCCGGTGTTCCGCGGCTATACCCGCTACGACCCGGTGCTTAAGACGCAGGTGGATGAGACGATGGACAAGGTCAAGACGGCCCTTGTCCGCTATAAGGCCTTCCTTGAGAAGGACATCCTCCCCAATTCCGACGGCGACCTGGCCGCCGGAGAATACACGTACGGGTTCTACCTTGAGCGCCTGCACGGCCTGGACATGACCCCGGGTTCCGCCTACAGCTACGCCAAAAAATCCTTCAAAAATTCCATCAAGGCCCTGAACAAGGAAGCGCAGAACATCGACGCGATGGAGGCGCAGGAGAAGGGCTGGAAAGGCGTGCTGGACAAGCTGCCCAAGGAACACCCGCCCGCCGGCGACGTGCTGAAGGTCTTCCAGGACGAGATGGACCGGGCCTACCAGCACTTCGACGAGCACAAGGTGGTGGAATTCCCAAAACAGCGCCTGCTGATAAAGCGTATGCCCGGCTTCATGGCCTCGGTCCTGCCGTACGTCTACTACGCCCCTTCGTTCGCGCTGGACGATACGCGCATCTCGGAGCTGTTCGTGCTGCTGCCCCCTGACAAGACGCCTGAAGCTTCCCGCGAAAAGATCCTCGCGTCCGGCTTCAATTACGCCCAGATAGAGCTGCTGACCGCCTACGAGATCATGCCGGGCATGCACCTGCGCAGTTTCGAGGCTTCCTCCAATCCCTCGCGCATCCGCCGCGTTTCGCGCCAGCCGATAGTAGCCAACGGCTGGGCCTGCTACGCCGAACTGCTTGCCGACGAGATGGGTTACTATTCCTCCTACTGGTCGCGGTTCCTGCGTTTCTACGTGCAGGCGCTCCGCGCCGGGCGCGCCTACGCCGACGCCTCGCTGCACACCAAAAGGTGGACGCCCGAGGAGACCTCCAAATTCTTCCAGGACAACCTGTACTTCGGCAAAGCGCAGGCCGACGCCGAAGTGCTCAAACTCTCCCTGGCGCCCACTGAGGGGCTCAGCTACATCATAGGCCTGGACCGCATCCTGCAGATGCGCCGTTATTACGAGCGCACCGAGGCCAAGTATTTCGACCTGCGCAAGTTCCATACCATTTTCCTGCAGATGGGCGAGATCCCCATAGACCGTATCGAGGACGAGATGAAGCGCCAGAAGCGCGAGGAGAAGAAGATAATACGATGACCGTCCACGCCGTTTCCTTCGCCGGGGTAGAGAAAACTTACAAGCGCGCGGGCCTTCTGGGCGCGAAGTATACTACCGCCGTGCAGGATCTTTCCTTCGAGCTCCCCGGCGGCGAGGTCGCGGGGCTGCTAGGCCTGAACGGCGCCGGCAAGACCACCATCATGAAGCTGCTGACGGGGCTGCTTTTTCCTAACGCCGGCAAGGTCAGGGTCTTCGGCCTCCCCCCGTCGGGGCAGGACGCGAAGCGCCGCGTGGGGTTCCTCCCCGAGCTGCCGTATTTCCCCCCGCAGGTAAAGCCGGCCGACGCGCTGGCCTATTACGGCCGCCTCTCCGGCCTCGCCGGCGCCGAACTGGCCCAGGCCGTGCGCGGCGCCATGGAGCGGACCGGCCTGGAACCGCACGCCGGCAAGCGCGTGGCGGAATTCTCCAAGGGCATGCTGCAGCGCCTGGGGCTGGCCCAGGCCCTGCTGCACAGGCCCGACCTGCTGGTGCTGGACGAGCCGGTCAGCGGGCTGGACCCGCTGGCGATCCACGACATCCGGGGGCTCCTCGCCTCGCTCAACGCCGAAGGGCGCACCGTTTTCCTTTCCTCGCACAGCATCTCCGAGGTCGAGAAGCTCTGTTCGCGCGTGCTGATCATGGTCCGCGGCCGGCTGGCGCGCACCGTGAAGCGCGCGGAGTGGGAAGCCGCGCCAGGGGGCCTGGAAGCCATTTTCGTGGAGGCGGTAAAATGATCGGAACGCTTCGCCTTGTCTGGGCCGTGGCCGCTAACTCGATCTCCGAAAGCGTGCGCCACCGCTTTTTCACCCTTTTCGCGGTCTTCGCTTTCACCGCCATCTACGCCTCGGTGCTGGCCGGCGTCATGGCCGTGGACCAGGAAGCCAGGGTCCTCACCGATTTCGGCCTGGCGCTGATGGAACTGACGGCGCTGGCCTACGCGCTTTTCAACGTGTCTTCCTCCCTGCTCAAGGAAGCCGAGACCAAGACCATCTACCTGGTCTTCTCGCGGCCGGTGCCGCGCGCGGCCTACCTGGCCGGCAAACTGCTCGGCGCCGTGCTGACCGCCGGGCTCATGCTGGCCGTGATGGCCGCGATGCACCTGGCGCTGCTGGCCTTCCGGGGGTTCCCGGCGCCGTCCTGCTACGCCTGGGCGCTGGCCGGGTCCTTCCTTAAACTGGCCGTTATTATCGCCGTCGCGTTCTTCGTTTCGCTTTTCTCCACTTCGCCGGTTTCCACCATGGTCATCTCCGGCATACTGTGGACGGCGGGGCACTTCATTTCCGAGACGCGCTTCCTGGCCGAACATTCCGCCGGCGCCGCGGGCTGGGCGCTTAAAGCCGCGATCTGGCTCATCCCCAACTTCCAGCTGTTCAACGCCCGGGACGCCGCCGGGGCGGCCTGCGCGCTGCCCCCCGCCGCCTTCCTGGCGGCCGCGGCGTGGGTGCTCTCCGCCTACCTGCTTTCGCTCCGGCTGCTGGCCCGGAAGGAATTCTGATGCGCCCGAACGGCCTGGCGCTGCCGGCCGCCGCCCTCCTTGCCTGGGGCGCCGGGAGTTTCGCCGCGCGCTCGGCGTACCACAGCCATTTTCCCCCGCCCGAAGAGATCCGCGTGCCCGCCGAAGGCGCGGCCGGGGATATGTTCTCGCTGGCTTTCGGCATGCGGCGGCTTTTCGCGGACCTCTGGTTCGTGCGGCTCATGCAGTATTACGGCACGGAGGAACTTGCGGGCGATGTACAAGAGACCGAGCCGGTACGCACCACCGATCTCCGTATGGAATTCGGCGCCGGCAGGTACACTGAATTCCTGGCCAGGGCGCGCCATATCCTGGAGATAGACCCCGGGTTCACCGCGGCCGCGCTTTACGGCGCGGGGGCGCTGGCTTTCAACATGGACCGCCCCGGAGAAGCCGAGGAACTGCTGAATTACGCCCTGAAATATTCTCCTAAAGAATGGAAATACCTGAACGTGCTGGCGGCTATAGGTTACAGCAAGGCCAAAAATCCCGCGGCGGTGGCGGCCTCCATAGCCCCGCTCCTGAAGGACCCGGACTGCCCGGTGATGCTGAAGCAGCTCGCGGCTTTTCTCAATAAGAAGAGCGGCAACTACGCCGCGGCGGCGGCTATCTACGCGGACATAGCGGCCACTTCGCACGATCCGTTCTATGTGAACAACGCCCGGCGCGAGCTGGAACTGCTCTCCGGCGGAAAAAAACAACGATGAACATACTCAATATCTGCGACAACGAAGCCTGGGATATAGTTTCCTACCAGGCGCTGCATACCGCCTCGCGGTTTTCCAAACAGGGGCATAAGGCCGCCGTGCTTTGCCTTAAGGGGTCGCGCCTTTACGCCGAAGGCCTGAAGCTTAAGCTGGACGTGCGCCCGCTTACGCTGGGCGCCAAGTTCGGGTTCTACGAGACCGGCGGCTGGGACGTGGCGCATTTCTACAACCCGTCGGGCCTGAACCCGATGCTGCTCAAGAAGGTGCGCGCCTCTTCGCGCGTCTTCGTTACCCAGATCAAGCTGGGCAATCCCAAGAATTTCGAGAAGCTGGCCGCGCTTGAGCCTTACGTCGACATGTTCATAGGCGCCTGCAACTCGGTGCAGGAAGATTTCTTCAGGGCGGGCATAGCCCCCGACAGGACCTTCATGGTCCCTCCCGCCATAAATATCGGCCGCTGGGAAAGCGCCATGCTGATAAAGCCGGCGATGTTCCAGAAGCGGCCCTACAAGGTCGGCACTATCAGCATGGACCGCTCGCTGAAGGAGCAGGAACTTTTTCTGCTCATGGCCAGGGAGATCCTGGCGGTGCTGCCGGACACCAATTTTATGGTGGTAGGGCTTAAAGACGAGAAGATCCGCGAGCTGGCCAGGGGACTTGGCATCAGCCACAAGGTGGACGTGCTGTGGGAGCGCAACGATATCCCCGAAGTGATGGCGATGATGCACATCTACGCCAAAACCGCCGGCCGCGAAGGCATGTCCATGTCGCTGATCGAGGCGCAGGCCTCCGGCGTGGCCTGCGTAATCCCGCGCCTCCGGGGCTTGAGCGATTTCACCGTGCACGACCGCAACGGCATCATAGTGGAGCCGGGCGACGTGCTGTCCTATACCAGGGCCGTCTGCGCCCTTATCACAAACCCCGCAGCCTGCCATTCCATGTCCAAGATGGCTTTCGATTACGTGAACAACAACATGTCCCTGCCGGTAGTCTGCAATATCCTGCTGCGCCTTTACGAGGACGCCCTGGCCTGAGCGCGCGGGCGCGAACGGAAAAAGCCCCGGCAGACCGGGGCTTTTTTACGGCGGATGCGGCGGGCTTCTCAAAATTCGCTCCAATACCTGCCTTTCTCGTCTTTGTGCGAGCAATCTATATACGCCAGCCCGAAATCCCTGCTGCGCGGGTCGTTCACGTAAGCCCAGCCGCCGGTGTCCCGGACCGCGAACGCGGGGACGTTGGCGACCTTGGAACTGTAAAAATGGCCGCGCAGCTTAAGTTCGGGAACGGCTTCCAGTTTGCCGGAGTTGAGCAGGTCTTCGAAGGCGGCCGGCGGTTTCTTATGCTCTACGGCGTAAAGGGCCAGCGCCAGCCTGATCGCGGAGAGTTTGCGCACTACTTCGGCCGCTTTCATTCCGCGGAATAAAAAGCCGCCCGTCTGCCAGCCGCCCAGTGCCAGGAGAACCGCCGCCGCCGCGAGGATAATTCTTTTCTTCATAAATAGCCGGGGGTCTGGTAATTGTTCCCGTAAATACTATCAAAAAACGCGTTGTCCGTGGAATTTAGTAGAATAATTATGAAGCAAAAAAATTTCGGCAAAGAGGACCCTCCATGAAAATACTATGCCTTAACTGCGGAAGTTCTTCCGTGAAGTACCTGCTTTTCGACTGGACGACCCGGATCACGGTCGCCTCCGGCCTGGTGGAACGCGTCGGCATCGGCGCCTCTTTCATCAATATCGAGGCGCCCGGGCGCGAGAAGGTCACGGTCAATCAGGACTGTCCCTCCCATAAGGACGCCATCCAGCTGGTGATCGACACGCTGACGCATAAAGAGCACGGCGTCATAGACAGCCTCTCCGGCATTAAAGCCGTAGGCCACCGCGTCGTCCACGGCGGCGAGAAGTTCGTGAAATCCGTGATCATCGACGATAAGGTCGTGGAGGCCTTCCGCGAGCTCTCCTCGCTGGCCCCGCTGCACAATCCGCCCAACATCCAGGGCATAGAGGCCGCGCGCCTGCTGATGCCTAAGATCCCCCACATGGCCATCATGGACACCGCCTGGCACCAGACCATGCCCGAGTCCTCCTATATGTACGCGCTGCCCCGCGAATGGTACGAGAAGTACGCCATCCGCCGCTACGGCTTCCACGGCACCTCTTTCCTGTACACCGCCAAGCGCGCCGCCGTGCTGCTGGGCAAGGACCCGTTCAAGACCAACCTCGTCATCTGCCATATCGGCAACGGCGCCTCGGTCAACGCGGTCAAGAACGGCCTCTCTTACGACACCAGCATGGGCTTCACCCCCCTCGAGGGCCTGGTGATGGGCACCCGCGCCGGCGACCACGATCCCGCCATCTCGCTCTACGTGATGGCCCGCGAAAGCCGGAACCCGGGCGAGATGGACGCCATCCTGAATAAGAAGTCCGGCAAGCTGGCCATCACCGGCAAGTACAGCGACGCCCGCGACGTGGAAATGGCGGCCGAACAGGGCGACGCCCGCGCGCAGCTGGCGCTGGACATGGAAGCCAACCGCATCAAGAAGTACATCGGCGCCTACGCGGCCGAAGTCGGCGGCATCGACGCCGTGGTCTTCACCGCCGGCGTCGGCGAGATGGGCCCGCTTACCCGCTGGGGCGCGCTGGAGGGCCTGGGCTTCATGGGCATCGATTGCGACAGCGCGAAGAACGATATCTCCAAGACCCGCAACTCCGAGACCGAGATCTCCGCCAAGGGTTCCAAGGTGAAGGTGTTCGTGATCCCTACCGACGAAGAGCGTGTGTTCGTGGAGGACGTGGTGGGCCTGATGTCCGGAACTTACGACATCCATACCCGCTTCGACTATACCTTCCAGCACGAGGATTACCGCAATTCGCTGCGCGACGACGCTTTCGCCAAGCAGTGCGTTAAGAAGCCCGACCTCCTGAAGGTGGCGGTCAATTCGCCGAAACACGCCAAGCACAAGTAGGCATGACGGACGTTAAGGGAAAGCTGCTGACCATCCTGGCCGCGCTGCTGCTGCTGTCCGCGGCCGGGGTGGGCGGCTATTCCTATATAGAGGGCTGGAACTTCCTCGACAGCCTGTACATGACGGTTATAACCCTGGGTACGGTCGGTTACGGCGAAACGCACCCTCTTTCTAATGCCGGGCGTGTTTTCACCATGCTGCTGATACTGGGCGGCATAGGCACCATGACGTACATCTTTACCAGCATAACGGAACTTTTGCTGGAAGGCGGCCTGAAAGAGGCTTTTCGGAGGTTCAGGATGCAGAGCAAGCTGGAAAAACTCGAGAACCATTATATCGTCTGCGGCGCTACGCGCCCGGGCTTGAGCGTCTGCGACGAGTTGTCGAAGACCTCCCGGCCCTTTTCCCTGGTGGTGCTTAAGGACGAGGAAGTCGCCAGGTTCGCGGCGCGCGGCTGGTGCGCGGTGTGCGGCGACGCCTCCTCCTCCGGCGTGCTCGAGGCCGCCGGCGCCAGGCGCGCCAAGGGGCTTTTCTGCGCGCTCTCCAACGATAAGGATAACGCTTTCGTGGCGATCACGGCCCGCGGCCTGAACCCGGCCCTGCGCATAGTGACGGTGCAGAACGAGAACGACTCCGAGATGAAGGACAAGCTGGTGCGCGCCGGGGCGGACATCGTGATCAGCCCCTCGCACATAGGCGGGCTCAGGATGGCGTCCGAAATGCTGCGCCCGGCTACGGTCCAGTTTTTGGATTCCATGATGCGCGGCCAGAAGTCCGGCACGCGGTTCGAGGATATCGAGGCCGGCGCCGGGGCGGAAGGCCGGAGGCTTGGCGACTATAAAGGCGCGGAAAAGAAAGGCGCGCTCGTGGTGGCGCTTAAGAACCCTGGCGACAATACTTACGTGGTGAACCCCCTGCCGTCGGTGAAGCTCAGCAAGGGCGACGTGCTGGTGGCCGTCGGCACCCCCGAAGAACTCAAAGAACTTTCTTCGCAGCTTTCTTAGGCGGCTCCCAGACGATCAGGGCCTTGCGCACCGTGGTGCGCTGGCGCACCCGGCCGTTCCTGGTCCGTTTTGCCAGCATCTTTTTTACTTCCTCCCGCTTAAGCCTGGCGCCGTTCACCTTCATGTTCATCTCTATCTCCCGCAGGGCTTCCTGCGGGAGGGTCGTCTTTTCCCAGCTGTCGCGGATGCGCTTCACCGTGAACCTCCGGCCCAGGGCGCGCAGGATCTTCAGTATCCGGGGAGCGCCGTCGGGAGCCTTGTATTCCAGGCCATGGGCCCGGTAAACCTTTTCCAGGAGCTCGTTCTTCCTTACGCCGTCCCAGCCTATATATACGCAGGTGCCGGCAGCGGCTTCCATTTTCAGGACGTCGGCCCTGGTCTTTACCGCCATGGTCATGGAAGCCAGCGCTATGTCGAACTTCCCTTTAACGGCCGCGCCAGGCATCTCATCCCAGGCGCTCAGCGCGCAGGCCGCGTTCTTTATGCCCCTTTCGCGGCATTGGCGCCCGTAGACGGCCAGCATGGCGCGGGAGGAATCCACGCCAAGCACGCCTGAAGCGGAGGCGGCCAGCGGCAGGGCGTATACGCCGGTGCCGCAGCCTATGTCCAGCAGCTTTTTTTTTCTGAAACGGACGCCCATGCGCCCCAGCAGCCGCACGATACGCCGGGTTTTTACTGCGTTGCCAGGGTCGAAAGGCAGCGGGTAGTTCCGGGCGCGGCTGTCCCAGAAAAGTTTTTCGTTGGCGGGGGTTCCTTTCATATAAACGACGGGCCCGCCGCGGGTTAAAACGCGGCGGGCCCTGGTCCTCGTCTTATTCGGTCTTTTTGGGCTCTTCTTTCTTCGCGGGTTCTTCGGCGGGCTTGTTCTCGGTAACGGTGAATTCGGACGCGGCGAGCACGGCGCCGGCTTCGTCGGTGACTTCCACCTTCCAGCTGCCGGGGGTCACGTTCTTCCAGCTCCAGACGCGGTAAGGGCTGGAGTTGACCTTGAGCTCGATCTCCCTGACCATTTTGCCCTCGTGGTAGTAGACGTGCTTTATCGTTACGGGCGTGGTTTCGGCGGAAATTTTGGTCCACGTGTAGACCTTCCCCGCGGCAAAAGTCGCGGCTTCCCCGACCGGCTCCCGGTTCTCCACCCCGGCCGCGACGACTATCTTCTCCACCTTTATCGCCGGGGCCGCTTTAACGGCTTGGGGCGTGGCGGCAGGCGTTGCCGCGGGCGCCGCCGCGGGCGCCGCCGCGGGCGCCTGCGCGTAGACGGCGCAGGCCGCCGCCGCGATTATCGCTGAAACTATTAAGTATTTTTTCATGCTGAGACTCCCCCTGATTTTATTTGACTCCTGATGTTTTCATTATACCTAAAAATACCGCGGGCGGGCGCAGCGGGATGGGCGCTTCTTTTGCCGTTAAATTTGTTAGAATTTAAGAAATGAAACTCCGGGACATCTTCTTCCTCGGTCTGCCCGCCATAGTGCTCTGGGTAGCCGGGATCTTTGTGTTCGGGATTTTCCTCATAAAGTGGTTCTGGATGTGGACTATCCCGGCGCTCTGCCCGGGGGCGGTGGCGCAGGGCCTGGTGGCGGCGCATATCTCCTGGTGGACCGCGCTGAAGCTTTCTGTTCTGGTCGCGCTGCTGGCTGCTATAACTAATATCTCTAAGAACTGACGACAAGGGGCTGTTGGGGTGAAAAAAATATTCCTGTTTCCGATCCTGCTGGCGGCGTTCGCAGCCTGCGCCCGTCCCGTAACCGACACGTCCAAAACCATCGTGGTCTGGGAGCAGGAAGACGCCCAGGTCGCCCCTTATATCGACTCAGTATTCAAGGCTTTCAAGGAGCTGCCGGAGAACGAAGGCGTAGAGATAGTGCGCACCCATTACCAGACCGAGGACCTGCGCCAGCAGTTCCAGGCCGCCTCGCTCGCCGGCGTCCCCCCCGACCTGATGCTGGGCCCTTCCGATACCGCCGGGCTCTACGCCGTTTCCGGCTTCATCACCCCGCTGGACGGCCTTTTCGATTTTACGAAGTACAACGACCCCGTGGTGCAGGCCATCACGCTGGACGGCCGCGTCTGGGGCGTACCGGTCTCCAACGGCAACCACCTGCTGATGTTCTACAACAAGAAGCTGGTCAAGACGGCCCCGAAGACCACCGACGAGCTTTTTTCTTACTGCGCGAAGGAAGCGCCTAAGCTCAAGCTCGAGCGCTGCATCGCTTTCGACATGGGCGAGCCTTTCTGGCTGATGCCCTGGCTGGGCGCTTACGGCGGCTGGCCGATGGACGGCAAGAAGCCCACGCTGGACACCAAGCCGATGCGCGATACGCTCAACTTGTATCTGGACCTGAAGTACGACAAGAAATACGTGCCGATGGAATGCGACTACAACTGCATGGACTCCCTGTTCAAAGAGAACAAGGCCGCCTTCATTATCAACGGCGACTGGGCCATCTCCGGCTACCAGAAGCATTTCGGTAAAAATTTCGGCCTGGCCGTGATCCCGAAGCTTTCCGCCACCGGGCGCTGGCCCTCGCCGATGGTCAGCGGCAAGTATTTCATGATCAGCACCGGCATCAAGCCGGAGAAGATGGAGCTGCTGAAGCGGCTGCTCGTGTTCTACACTTCCAAGGAGAACCAGGTGCGCCAGTACCAGGCGCTTACCCGCCTGCCCGCGCTGAAAGAAGCCGGCTCGGCGCCGGAGATCACTTCCGACGAGGTTTCCCGCATTTCCCTGGACCAGATCCTTAAAGGGCGCCCGATGCCGATGGCCACCGAGATGCGCGCCGTTTGGGATTCCATGCGCAACTACATGGGCCTGGCCACCACGAAGAAGATGGACGTGGACACGGCCGTGAAAAAGATGCAGGAGAACGCCGACAAGAAGATCGCCGAAATGAACATGTAGGCCCGCGGACCAAGAGCAAAGAATGGAAATATTAAAGTCGATCTATGAAGTAGTCTGGTTCATCCTGCTGATAGCCGCGGGCGTGGCCGCCCTGGAAGGCTATTTCTACTACCACTTCAAATGCTACGAGCGCCCCTGGTTCTTCCCGGTGGCCCTCTCCGTGTTTCCCGCCGCGGCGCTGGTGGCTTCCGGCATCGTGCTGGGCGATTACAGCGCGCAGATGTGGATGTATTTCTTCCTGGCCGAGGCGGTCGTGGCCGCGGCTTTCCGCTACGTGGTGAAGGGCCGCCACACCGTGCCTTACCTGCTGCTGGCCCCGGCCTTCGTGGGCCTGGCGCTGCTCTTGGTCTACCCTTTCGTCTTCGAGATCTACCTTTCCTTCCACGACCTCAAGCTGACCACGATCATGGCGTGGAAGACCACGGGCCACCTCCCGTTCGTGGGCATACAGCAGTACATAAAGGTCTTCACCACCTCCCCCCTTTCCGAAGTCACTTTCTGGCAGCTGCTCGGCCGCACGCTGCTGTGGACTTTCGGCAACGTCTTTTTCCACGTGGCCGGCGGGTTCGCGCTGGCGCTGATGCTGAACAACAGCATCCGCTTTAAAGGCGTCTACCGCACGTTGCTGGTCATCCCCTGGGCCATGCCGCAGGTGGTGGCGGTGCTCGCCATGCGCGGCGAGTTCCACTCGCAGAACGGTTTCGTCAACATCATCATCTCCAAGGCGCTGGCGGTTTTCCCCTTCCTGGCGCACCTGGGCGTGGCCCCGGTGCAGTGGCTTTCCGACTACCCGCTGCTCACCTGCACGCTCATTAACATCTGGCTGGGCATCCCCTTCATGATGGTGGTGATCCTGGGCGGCCTGCAGTCCATCTCCAGCTCCTATTACGACGCGGCCGATATCGACGGCGCCTCCTACCTGCAGAAGCTGCGCTTCATCACGCTGCCGCTGATCAAGCCGGTGCTGATGCCCGCCGTAACGCTGGGCACCGTGTGGACCTTCAACAATATCAACGTGATCTACCTGGTGACCGGCCAGGCCGGCGGCACCGAGCAGGCGGATATCCTGGTGTCGGCGCTGTACAAGGCGGCGTTCACTTACAACCGGTACAGCTACTCGGCGGCTTTCGCCATAGTGGTATTCGCGATGCTGTTCTTCATCTCGGTGTTCTACCTGAAGAGTTTCGACGCGGCCAAGGACGAGCGCTAACCATGAAAAAACCGATGACGGCGCACCAGAAAGAACGGATGGTAAGATATTTCTTCATCCACGCCGGGCTGATAATCTGCGCGGCCCTCTTCGTCTACCCGCTGCTGCGGATCTTCTCCGTGTCGCTCAGGCCCGGCGACAAGCTGTTCTCGACCGACCTTTCGCTGATCCCGGCCGGCGCCACGTTCACGGCCTACGCGAGCCTCCTTAAGGACACGATGTTCCTGCGCTGGCTGTGGAATTCCCTGGTGATCACGCTGGCCACGTCGCTGATCGGAGTGTCGCTGGCGTCTACGGCCGCCTACGCCTTTTCCCGTTTCCGCTTCCCCGGCAAGAAGGCCGGGCTGATCCTGCTGCTTTCCAGCCAGATGATCCCCGCCGGCATGCTGATCCTGCCGCTGTTCCTGATGATCATGAAGCTGGGGCTTATGAACAGCTACCTTGGCATGATCATCGCCTACTCGGTGTCCTCGCTGCCGTTCAGCATCTGGATCCTGAAAGGGTATTACGACACCATTCCCCGTTCGCTGGAAGAAGCCGCCCTGGTGGACGGCACCAGCCAGGTGGGCGCTTTCTGGCGCATCATCCTGCCGCTGTCCACGCCGGCGCTCAGCATCGCCTTCCTGTTCAATTTTACCACCGCCTGGAACGAATACCTGGTGGCGCGCGTGGTGCTGTTCAGCGCCAAGCAGTACACCTGGACGCTGGGCCTGTTCGAACTCCAGGGCCAGTACATTACCCAGTGGGGCATGTTCGCCGCCGGTTCCATGCTGGTCACCATCCCCGTGCTGGCGGTGTTCCTGTATTCCTCCAAGTGGCTCATCTCCGGCCTTACCCTCGGCAGCGTGAAAGGATAATTTATGGCAACAGTCCAATTTAAGAAGATAGTTAAGAAGTTCGGCGATAACGTCGTGCTGAACGGCGTGGACGTGGACATAAAGGACCACGAGTTCGTGGTAATCGTAGGGCCTTCAGGCTGCGGCAAGACCACGCTGCTCCGGATGCTGGCCGGCCTCGAAGAGGTTACCGACGGCGAGATCCTCATAGACGACCTGCTGGTGAACGAGCTGCACCCCTCCAAGCGCGAGATCGCCATGGTGTTCCAGGACTACGCGCTCTACCCCCACATGACGGTGGAAGAGAACATGAGCTTCGCGCTGCGCCTCAGGAAGACCGCCAGGGCCGAGATCGACGCCCGCGTTTCCGAAGCCTCCAATATTTTGCAGCTCAATAAATTTCTAAAACGCATGCCCAAGCAGCTCTCCGGCGGCCAGCGCCAGCGCGTGGCCATAGGCCGCGCCATCGTGCGCAAGCCCAAGGTGTTCCTGTTCGACGAACCGCTCTCCAACCTGGACGCGAAGCTGCGCGAGGAGATGCGCGTGGAGATAGCCAAGCTTTACCAGCGCCTGAACGCCACCATCATCTACGTCACGCACGACCAGGTGGAGGCCATGACGCTGGCCGGCCGGATCGTCATCATGAACAAGGGCATCGTGCAGCAGGTGGGCTCCCCTATCGAGGTCTACCGCAAGCCCGCCAACCTCTTCGTGGCCGGCTTCATCGGCAGCCCCACGATGAACTTCATCTCCGGCAAGCTGGCGCTGGAAGGCGAGAAGCTTTGCCTGACCAATGAAAATATAAAACTCTATATCCCCCCCTACCTGCTGGGCGACGCCGAAAAGCACGCCGGCCGCGAGGTGATCGTGGGCGTGCGCCCCGACGACGTGCTGGTGGAGCGGGGCGGCGACAAGTGCTCCGAAAAAGTCGAGGGCGTGCTGGAGGTCTGCGAACTGCTCGGCCACCGCGAGAACCTCTATATTAAAGTGGGCTCGCAGCGTCTGCTGGCCACGGTGGAGGCTTTCTTCAACCGCAGCCCCGGCAGCGCCGTCAGCCTCTGCTTCAACTATAAGAACATGCACGTGTTCGACAAGGCCACCGAGCAGCGGATAAGCGAATAAAAAAACCCGTATAGCCTGCGGCGGTAAACTTTAATATAATAGTTGTGTAAGATTTTCAGCCAATCACACGGAGGTATTAACATGAAAGCTACAGTAGACACTGATTCCTGCATAGGCTGCGGCCTCTGCGCCAACGACTGCCCCGAAGTTTTCACCATGAACGCCGACAAGGCCGTGGGTAAAGACGTGCCCGCCGGCAAGGAAGAAGCGGCCAAGGCCGCCGCCGCCAACTGCCCCGTGCAGTGCATCAAGGTAGCGTAAACTAAGTCGGTAAGCCGTCCCCCCCGGGGACGCACAGGCCCGCCTGGGATCTATAAGGGATACAGGCGGGCTTTGCTATCTGTAAATATGAACGAAAAAGAGATCAACACTTCTAAACTCAAAGTGGTAAGACTTTCCATCACCTCCAACAGCGTGCTGGTGGTCTTCAAACTTATCATCGGGATCGCCATAGGCTCGGTCTCGGTGCTGTCCGAGGCGATTCATTCCGGCATAGACCTGGTGGCCGCGCTGATCGCCTATTTCGCGGTGCGTTCCTCCGCGCAGCCCGCCGACAAGCAGCATCACTACGGCCACGGCAAGTTCGAGAATATCTCCGGCTTCGTTGAAGCCATCCTGATCTTCCTGGCCGCGGCCTGGATCATCTTCGAGGCGGTGGACAAGCTGATCCACCCGCGCTCCATAGACCTGATCGGGTGGGGCATCCTGGTGATGGGGCTTTCCTCCTTCGTGAACATGGCCGTTTCCCAGATGCTCTTCAAGGTCGGCAACGAGACCGATTCCATCGCCATCAAGGCCGACGCCTGGCATTTGCGCACCGACGTCTATACGTCGATGGGCGTGATGATCGGGCTGGGGCTGATCTGGCTGATAGAGCTGGTCTGGGTGGGCCACCACGTGCACTGGATAGACCCGGTGGCGGCCATAATAGTGGCGCTGATGATCATCAAGGCCGCCTACGACCTTACGGTGCAGTCGCTGGGCGACCTGCTGGACGCTTCGCTGCCCGGAGACGATAACGCCAATATCGAGAAGGTCATCAAGAAGCAGGCGGAGGTCATAAGTTTCAAGAACCTCCGCACCCGCAAGGCCGGGCATACCAAGTTCATAGAGTTCGATATGCTGGTGGCTCCGGACATGTCCGTGGAAAAAGCGCACCTGCTGACCGATTACATAATAGAGGATATAGAAAAGATCCTGAAAAATTCCAAGGTCACCATCCATATCGAGCCCTGCAAGGAGGCCTGTCACGAAGCGTGCCTGCCGAATTGCGCCGCGCCCCGGAAAGCCTGAACCGGGCGGAGAAAAGAAAGGCGGGCAGCCGGTAAAAGCTGCCCGCCTTTTTTACGCACCGCCGCGCGCTCAGGCCGCTTTCTCGTCCCGGATCGGCAGCTTGAAGATGATCAGGATGCCGGGGATGGTCAGCAGGCAGACGGCCAGGAAGAAGTGGCGGTAGCCCACGGCTTCCTGCAGTATGCCGCTTAGCATGCCGGGCACCATCATGCCCAGCGCCATGATGCCGGTGGAAATGGCGTAATGCGCCGTTTTGTATTTCCCTTTCGAAACCATGATCAGGTACATCGTAAAGATGGTGAACCCTATGCCATAGCCGAACTGCTCTGCCGCGACCAGCAGCGGAACCGGCCCCCACGGGAGGCTGTGCCCGAAGACCGCCAGCTGGCTTAACGCCGGCTGGGCGTAGGACATGTAAAGATAGAAGACGTCGGGCACGTGCAGCGCGAACACCATGGGCCACAGGCAGCGGCGGAAGCCGTACCTGGAGACGAACCAGCCGCCCAGTATGCCGCCGACGACCAGGGCCACCATGCCTATGGTGCCGTAGATTATTCCCACCTCCGCCGTGGGAAGGCCGAGCCCGCCCTTATTTACGGCGTCCAGCAGGAAAGGCTGCGTCAGTTTAAGCAGCATCGCCTCGGCCAGGCGGTAGAGGAGGATGAACGCGATGATATAGCCTATGCCGTCCTGCGTGAAGTAGGAAACGAAAGCCTCGTTAAAGGAATTGCCCTCTTCCGCCATCCTGCCTTTAAGGCAAGGGAATAAATACTTGCGACAGGCGAAGCCCAGCGCCGCGGTCAATACCGCGGACGCCCCCAGTTTAAGCCATACGCCCGGCAGGTTGTTGAAGAGCCAGATCAACAGGCCCGCAGCGGCCAGGTAAATGGCGAGGGCCGCCAGCGAGCGCAGGATGGCCGCGGGTTCCGCCTTGGCTTTGGGCTGGTCTTCGGCGGGATGCGGCAGCAGGAACATGTGATAAACGGCCAGGACCACGAAGATTAGCGCGGAGACTCCGAGCATTACGCTCCAGCTGGCGGCGGCGGTGAGGCCGGCCTCCTGCATCTTGCCGGCGCGGAACACCAGGAAGCCGGTGCCGAAGATCATGGCGAAGCGGTAGAACATGGAGCGTATGCCTACGAAGAGCGCCTGGTCCTCCGGGGTCTGCGCCAGCATGTAGAAGCCGTCCACGGCTATGTCGTGGGTGGCGGAGATGAAAGCGCCCGCGGCGAAAGAGAGCAGCGAGACCGCGAAGAAATGCTGCCCGCCGAGCGAGAACGCGGAAGCCCCCAGGCAGGCGGCCATTATCAGCTCGGTGTACACTACCCAGCTCCTGCGCGTGCCGTACATGTCCACCATGGGGCCCCAGAGCATCTTTAGGACCCAGGGCAGGTAGAGCCAGCTGGTCCAGAAGGCCATCTCTGCGTTGGAGACGCCCATGTTCTTGTAGAGGATTACCGAGACCGAGTTAATGATGATGTAGGGCAGGCCTTCCGCGAAATAGGTGGTGGGGATGAACGACCAGGGGTTGCGCTTTTCCGCTTTAGCGATCATTTTATCTCCGTTGAGCAGGGTTCTTTCAATATAATATGAAATTGCCCTTCAAAAAGGAATCGGCCCGGGAGCGCCGTACCCCATTTTGCTAAAATTACAGAGCGCACAATCTATGGCTATATTCTCCGCACTTTTCCCCCCGCAGTCCGTGGCCTGGTCGGTTTTCCTGCTGGCGCTGGTGGCCTGCGCCGGCCTGGCCGCCGGGAACGTTAAATTCCTGGGCGTAAAATTCGGCATCGCCGCCGTGATGTTCTCCGGCATCTTCTTCTCCTGGCTCGGCCTGGCGATGAACCCCGCCATGCTGGCCCTCTTCCGGGACTTCGGCCTTATCCTCTTCGTCTATTCTATCGGCGCCCAGGTCGGCCCCGGCTTCTTCTCCTCTTTCCGCAGCGACGGGCTCAGGCTCAACCTGCTGGCCGTGTTCATCATGCTGGCGGGCGCGGGGCTCACGCTGCTGATCGGCCGCCTGCCCGGTATAGACCTGCCGCTGGCCGTAGGGATGTACGCCGGCGCGGTCACCAATACCCCCGCCCTTGCCGCGGCGCAGCAGACGCTGGCGGCGTCGCCGGCGGAGGCAGGCTCGGTCGCGGTAGGCTACGCGCTGGCCTTCCCGGTGGGCACCGTCGGCGTTATACTTGTGATCCTCCTGCTCAAGTTCCTTTTTCGTTCCTCGCTCGCGGACGAACTGGCCGACGGCGCCTCCAGGCGCGGCTCCGCGCTCGTTACCGCCAGCGTAAAGGTGGAAAACCTTGCCGACGGCACCCTGATACGGGATATCCCGGCCATGAAAACCTTCCCCGTGGCGGTCTCACGGCTCTATCGCGGCGGCGCCCTGGAAGTGGCCCACGGCGACACTCCCGTCCGCCGGGGCGACATTCTGCTGGTCGTCGGAAAGCAGGCCGACGTGGACGCTTTCGCAGCGGCGGCGGGCTCCGGCAGCGACAAGGACCTGCACAAGGTGCCTAGCCGCATCGTCCAGGCGCGGGTGATAGTGACCCACCGCGCCGTTATCGGCCGCGGCCTGGAAGAACTGGGCCTGGAAAAACGCTATGACGTGGCGGTCACCCGGGTCTCCAGGGCGGACGTGGAATTCCTGGTGCCCGGCGGTTACGTACTGCAGTTCGCGGACAACCTGGCGGTCGTGGGCGAAGAGTCCTCCGTAGCGGAGGTTTCGGCGCTGCTCGGCAATTCCCCCCGCGACCTCGACCAGCCCCGCCTTATCCCGGTTTTCCTCGGCATCGGCCTGGGCGTGCTCCTGGGTTCGGTCCCCATCTATCTGCCGGGCCTGGCCGCGCCGGTGAAGCTGGGGCTCGCCGGCGGGCCGCTGATAGCCGCCATCCTGTTCAGCTGGGTGCAGACCATAGGGCCGCTGAACTGGTACATGCCGCCGGCCGCCAACCTGATGCTGCGCGAGCTGGGCATCGTGCTGTTCTTCTCGTGCGTGGGCCTGGAGTGCGGGGCCAAGTTCGTGGATACCGTGATGCACGGCAACGGGCTGCAGGTCATGCTTCTGGCCTCCGTCATTTCCGTTGTACCGGCCTTCGCCGCGGGCTACGCTTTCAAGCTCAGGTACAAGGTGAATTTCATGACGTTATGCGGCGCGCTGACCGGCGCCACCACCAACCCGCCGGCGCTGGCCTTCTCGGATACTCTGGCGCGGCCGGGCCTCAACACCATGGCCTACGCCACGGTCTACCCGCTGGCCATGCTGATGCGTATCCTTTCAGCGCAGCTGATCCTTTTGTTTTTCCGCTGAACCATGACCCTGATAATCGCCAACCTCTTCGTGATCCTGGCTGCCGGCTGGCTGTTCCGCAAGTTCGGCATCGTCGAGGAAGGCTCGGAAAAGGTCTTTAACCAGTACCTGTACTACCTGGCCCTGCCGGCGCTTACCATCGTAAAGATAGCCGATACCCCGCTGGCCGGCATCGGCTGGAAGTTCCTGGCGGCGAATTCCGTCCCGCTGCTGGCCGTCATGGCGCTGGTCTGGGCGCTCTGGAAGGCAGGGGCGCTGGATTGGCGTTTCGCCAGGCTGCTGGTAATAACGTCGGTGCTGGGCAATACCGTGTACCTGGGCTTCCCGGTGGCCGCCATGCGCCTGGGCGAGAGCGTGATAGGCTACGCCGCCATTTCCGCTTCGCTGCAGAACGTGGTGGTCTTCACTTTCGGTTTCCTTATCATGTCGCTCATCTGCGACGAGGCCTGCCCGCCGGCCCGCCTGCTGCGGATGCTCGGGCGCAACGTCGTACTTTGGTCTTCCGTGGCCGGGCTGGTTCTGGCCGCCTCGGGCCGGGCGCTGCCTGAACTCCTGCACCGGGTGCTGAACGACATCGGGCGGACTACCCTGCCCCTTTCGCTCTTCACCATAGGCGTGAGCCTTTACGGTAAGAAGGTGGCGCATAACCTGCCGCGCATCGCGGCGGTGAGCGGGTTCAAACTGCTGCTGCTGCCGCTGTTCTCCCTGGCGGCGGCCGGGGCTATGGGCTTTACGGGTTTATTGTCCCGCGTTACCTTCGTCGAAACGGTCATGCCGGTGGCGGTGATGAATTTCGTGGTGGCCCGTGAATTCGATTTCGACCCCGACCTGGTGTCGCAGAGCATTCTGGTCTCTACGCTGGCCTTTTTCCCCCTGCTTTATTTTTACGACCTCGCCATGTCGGCCTTCCTTTAAAGCCTAAGTGCCTAAAAAGCGCCTGGGCCCTAAGCCTGGCGATCTTTGCCCTTATAGTCCTTGGCGTCTTCCTGCCGGCCTGATAAACTATAGGCATGAAGAAAAACTTTACCGCGTTCCTGTTAGCCTTGGTCGCCGTCGCTCCCTGCACTTCCCTTACCGCCGCGGAAAATCTTTCCTACACCCAGCTCTCCCTCGCCGCCGGCGCCGGGCTGCCTGTCCCCCCTCCGGCCGCGGCCGCGCCTTCCGCCGTGCAGGACCCCATGACGCCGATGTATGCGCTTCCCGCGGCCCCGCCCTCCCGCTGGCCTACCTCCGTCCACGGCTATTTCGACACGGCGCAGGTGCTGGGAATAAGGACTGACGACGCGGCCAACGATTATTACCCTTTCGCGGGCAAAGTCGAAGTACAGAATAACTCCGGGGACTCCAACAACCAGAGCGAAACCCTGGGGCTTCAGGGCGGCATGGTCAGCGAGTCCGGCCACCCCGGCCTTTTCTCCAACGGCGGCGACGTAAAGCGCGTCTGGGAAGACGCCCTTAAGGATTATCGGGACCAGGATTTTGTCCGCGCTTACTACAAGATAGGGCTCGTCGCCCATCTTACCCAGGACCAGGCGGTGCCGGCCCACGCGGCCAACATCAACCACGTGATAACGTTTGGCGACAACTTCGAAAAAGCCATAAACAAGAATAAGTCTCTTTTCGGCAAGGTCCGCGACCAGGTCCGCGGCATGGCGCTGCCCGACATGGAGCCCTGGCAGTATTACCAGGCCCTCCAGGACGATACCCGCGGCCAGCTCGCCGGCTGGATAGATCCCGCCACCAAGACCATGTACTGGCCTCCCGCTTCGGACGCCCCCCCGCTCGGCCAGGATGCCACCAGGGGTTCGTGGAGCCACTACTCCAACAAGAAGGATACCTACGACTTTAACGTGAGCCCGCGGATCATGGAGCGCCAGGTGCTGATGGCCTCCGTCTACACGGCGGGCGTGCTGAAGGCCGCAGCCAGGCTGCTGCCCCCCGTAGCGGGCAGCCTGAGCGCGCTCAGGACCGAGGATAAGAACGGCGCGCCCGTGGACTTTAAACTGAACATCTATGACAACCGGCTCGGCGACGTTAAGATAAAAATAGAGCGCCCCCTCTACGGCCTGGTCTGGCAGAAAGAAGCCAGCCTGTACTCTTCCGCCCAGTCCATCCCCTCCGTTACGTTCAGCATGCAGCTGCCCGCGCTGGCTAACGCGGTAAAGGGCAAGGACATTATAGTAGTGACGCTCACGGACAAGGACGGCAACGTGAGCCGCTCCGAAGTGAAAGTGCGCTATGAGGCGCCTTACGAGCCCGGCAACTACGGCGGCTGACAGCGCCGGCGGCTAAAAAAGAAAGAGGCCCTTCCGGGGCCTCTTTCTTTTTGGAATGGCGCCACGGCCCTAGGCCGCCTCGCCCAGTTCTTCTTCCAGCTTCCTTCTCTCGTAGATCTGCCGGTACAGGCCGTTCAGCGCCATCAGTTCGGCGTGCGTGCCACGCTCGGCCAGGCGCCCGTCCTCCAGGACCAGGATCAGGTCCGAGGTCTCGATAGTTTTCGCGCGGTGCGTTACGGACAGGCAGAGCGCCTCCGGGTGTTCCCTGCGGAAGGCGTTCCAGAACAGGTGTTCGGTCTGGGCGTCCATCGCGCTGGTGGCGTCGTCCAGCAGCAGCACGTCGGGCCCGGTCAGCAGCGCCCGGGCGATGGCCACCCGCTGCTTCTGCCCGCCGGAAAGGGCGAAACCCCGCGTGCCCACCACGGTGTCCAGGCCTTTAGGGAACTTGTGCAGCTCCTGGGCCAGCTGCGCGGTTTCCAGGGCCTTCTCCAGCATCCCCTGTTTCACCCCGAAAGTGCGGCCCATCAGCACGTTGTCCCGCAGCGTGCCGCTGAAGATGGCCGCCTCCTGCGCGGTGTAGCCCACGCGCTCGCGGAAAAGGCGCAGGTTCCATTCGCGGATGTCGGTGCCGTTCACCAGCATCTCGCCCGCGTCGTGCTCCGAGAGGCGCAGGGCCAGCGACAGCAGCGTGGACTTGCCGGAGCCGATCCTGCCTACTACGGCCACGCGCTGCCCTCGTACGGCCTTGAAGGTTATGTCCCGGACCAGCGCGGCGTCTCCCTTGGGGCTTTTCAGGCAGGCCCCCCGGAATTCGAGAGAGGTTATGTGGTCCGGCGTGGTCTTGTCCCCCAGCCCCATCTTCAGCGACGAGCGGGCCGTCAGGAGCTCGTTGACGCGGGTTATCGAGACGCCCGCGCGGTTGCCGGCCACCACGAACTGGCTTATGTCCATCAGCGGCTGTACGACCATGCCGGCGTAGAGCTGGAAGGCTATCAGCTCGCCCAGCGTGGCCTTACCGTTTATCACCATCATGCCGCCGATCGCGTAGAGCAGCGCGATGGAGACGAAGCCGGCCTCGTTCCAGAAATAGGAGAACAGGACCTGCAGCCGGGCGGTGCCGACCTCGGCCTCGCTCTGCGCCGCGGTCCGGGTCTTGAAGAACTCCAGCTGGGAGGGCTCCTTGGCGTTGGCCTTGATCACGCGGATGCCGGTAAAGCAGGTTTCCAGGAAGTCGAAGAGGCTAGTGATGGACTCCTGCAGTTCCTTGTACCTGCCGCTGAGCAGGCGGCCGGTCTTTATGGAGAAGATCAGCACGAGCGGCAGCGGCAGCAGTACGCAGAGCGAAAAAGCCGGGTTCAGGTAGAGCATCATGGCCACCGCCGCCGCCAGCGTGAAGCAGGCCTGGATGAAACGAAAGACGCCGGAGCAGGAGAACCAGGAGATCTTCTCCGAAATGTCGTCCGAGAGCCGGGCCACCAGGTCGCCGGTGGTGAACCGGTGGAAGAAGTTGCGGTCCATCGTGATCACGTGGTCGAACGCGTCGCGGCGGATCTCCCATTCCATGCGGGCGTTCATCCACGCCCGGTTGCGCTGGGCCACCAGGTTGGTCACCAGCAGCCCGAAGCCGACCCCGAGGATCAGCAGCACGTTGTGGCGGAGATAGCCCTCGTCCGTGGCGCCGCCGAGGCCGTTAATGATGTTCTTGATCAGCAGCGGGTTGTAGGCCTGCAGCGCCGCGCTCAGCATGCCGAACAGCACTATGAACGTCATGCGTACCGCGTGCCGGCGCCAGTAGGGCAGGAGCCATTTCAGGGTGAATTTCATTCGCCCTCCCCGTACTGCAGGCGGTAGTACTTGGAGTAAAGGCCGCCCAGCGCCAGCAGCTCGTCGTGCGTGCCGAGCTCCTTCACTTCGCCGCCGGAGATCATCATGATCCGGTCCGCGTTCCGGACGGTGGAGAGCCGGTGGGCTATGATGATCACCGTCTTATGCCGGAGCAAATTCTTTATGGCCGTGGTGATCAGGCGCTCGGTGTGCGGGTCCATGTTGGACGTGGCCTCGTCGAGCACCAGCACCTCCTGGTCCAGCACCATCGCGCGGGCCAGCGAGATCACCTGCTTTTCCCCGATGGAGAGGTTGGCGCCCTTCTCCTGCACTTTCTTGTCGAGCGGGTGCTTCTTGAAGAAGGCTTCTATCCCCATCAGCCGGATGGCGTCGTGGACCCGGCTGTCCGGGATGGAGGTGTCCATCAGTTTCAGGTTGTCCATCACCGTGCCGGGGAACAGGTAGATGTCCTGCTGCACCAGCCCGATGGCCGCGCGCAGCGAGCCCAGGCTGAGGCTGCGGATGTCCGTGCCGTCTATTTCTATGTGGCCTTTCTGGAAATCGTAGAAGCGGAACAGCAGGCTGGTCACCGTGGTCTTGCCGCCGCCGGTCTCGCCGAGGATGGCCAGGCTTCGCCCGCGCGGCAGCTTGAAGGAAACGTCTTTCAGGACCCAGCCGGAGTCCTCTTTGTAGCGCATCCAGACGTTGCGGAAATCTATGGAGTCGCGCACGCTGGTCAGGTAACGGGGTTCCGCCGGCTCGGTCAGCGCGGGTTTCAGCGCCAGGATCTTGGAGATCCTGTGCCCCGCCGAGAAGGAGCGCTGGATCACGCTCAGGTGCTCGGAGAAGCGGAAGATGGGCTCGAAGAGGTTGCCGAGGTACATCACGAACATCAGGATGACGCCCACCGTCATCTTGCCCGAGATCACCATCTTGCCGCCGAAGTTGAAGACGGCCGCGGTGGCCGCCGGCTGCAGGAAAACGATGCTGAGGAAGAAGAGCACCGTATAGATCTCGACGTTCACTTCCGCGGTGAACTTCCGGCGGTTCAGGTCCTCCATCTTGGCGGAGGTGTCCGCCTCGCGGCTGAAGGCCTGCAGGACCCCGACGCCGTTGAGCTGTTCCGTCAGGAACCCGGGGATCTCGGCGGCCAGCTTGCGGACCTTGACGAACATCGGCGAGGTGACCTTGACGAAGATCCAGCCCAGGGCCGCCAGCACCGGGAACATCGGCACCAGCATCAGCGTAAGTTTCAGGTTGAAGTAGGCCATCACGCAGAAGACCACAGCGAACATCAGGACGTCGTTGACGATGGTGATGACGGTATTGGTGAAGAGGGCGTAAAGCGTGCTGGTATCCGATTGGACGCGCGCGTTAAGGCGGCCGACGGGCATGGATGAGTAGAACTCCAGGTCCAGCGAAAGGATGTGGGCGAGGATGCGCTGCTTCAGGTCCACGATCAGGTCCTGCCCGGCTTTGGCCAGCTGGAGCACCTGGAGATAGTTGAAGTACAGGAAAAGCAGGGTGGTGGCTATGTAGACGGCGGCGGCCAGCAGCAGCGCCTTCGGGTCCTTGTGCGGGAGCGCCGTGTCTATAACGAATTTGACTATGTAGGGGATGAAGAGGCTCAGCAGCGTGGCGGAGACCATGTAAGCGAAGGCGACCAGGAAAGGGCCCTTGCGCGTCCGTATGAGGCCGTACAGCAGGCGGAAGGTCGCCTTGTAATTTATCTTTTCCTTCGGGTCCTGCCCGTCGTCGCCAAAATCACCGTGCATAAGTACTATTCTATAAAATACGGAAAAAGAAAAGGGCCCGGAGTTTTCCGGGCCCTTCCTGTGGTCTTATGCCCAGCCTTACTTTATCTGCATGCCGCGCTTCATGGCCTTCATGTTCAGCTCTATGGCTTCGGGCTTGAGCTTCTTGTAGACCTTGGGCAGCGCCTTGGCCACCGCGTCTTCCGTGACGGCCCCGGTGGCCGCGGCGTAGGCGCCTATCACCACCATGTTCATTGCCTTCACGTTCCCCACTTCGGCGGCGATCTCGTTGAACGGCGCTGAGATCACCTTTATGTCCTTGCGTGTGGGCTTGGAGTTAACCAGCGAACTGTTGACGATCAGCAGGCCGCCGGGCTTCACCATCGGCTCGAACTTGGCGAGCGAGGGCTCGTTCAGGACTATTACGGTGTCCGGCTCGGAGACTATCGGGGTGGTCACCTCGTCGGAGGCGATCACCACCGAGCAGTTGGCCGTGCCGCCGCGCATCTCGGCGCCGTAGGACGGGAAGAAACTTACTTCCTTGCCGTCCAGCATCCCGGCCTGCGCCAGGATCACGCCGGCGGAAACCACGCCCTGTCCGCCGAAACCAGCTATCCTTATGCCTTGGTACATTTTAAAGTCCTCCGTCTTTGTCGCACCCCGCTTCGCGGGGCCGATCCTCGTTCCGGCCTTCGTCGGCCGGGTGCTTGAACACTGAATTGTGTCACGCGCTTTGCGCGTTCCACCCTACAAGGGGAACCTAAGGTTCCCCGTTTCATCGTCGCTGCGCCCTCGCCTTTCGGCTCCGGCTCCGCTGAACCCCTCCTAAAAGGAGATGCTTATTTTTTAGCGGCCGCGTCTGCGTCTTTGTATACGCCCAGCGGGAACACCGGGATCATGCCTTCGGCCACGAACTTGGTGGCTTCGGCGGGGTTGCTGGCCTTGGTCCCCCAGTTGGTGGGGCACATGGACAGGATCTCCACCAGCGAGAAGCCCTTGCCGTCCACTTGGTTTTGGAAGGCCTTCTTTATGGCGGCCTTGGTCCTTACCACGTTGGGGGCGCTGTGCACGGAGGTGCGCTCTATGTAGACGGCGCCGTCTATCGTGGAGAGCATTTCGCTCATCTTGATCGGGTAGCCGGCCTGCGCTACGGTGCGGCCGTCCACGCAGGTGGTGGCCTTCTGGCCTATCAGCGTGGTCGGGGCCATCTGGCCGCCGGTCATGCCGTAGATGGCGTTGTTGATGAAGATCACCGTGATGTGCTCGGAGCGGATGGCGGTGTGGACGATCTCCGCCATGCCGATGCTCGCCAGGTCGCCGTCGCCCTGATAGGAAAATACGATGGCTTCGGGCTTGGCGCGCTTGATGCCGGTGGCTTCGGCGGGGCCGCGCCCGTGCGGGCCCTGGATCATGTCGCAGTTGAAGTAGGTGTCGGAGAACACCGCGCAGCCCACCGGGGCCACGCCGATGGCGCGGTTCCGTATGCCCAGTTCGTCTATCACTTCGGCCACCAGGCGGTGCACGATGCCGTGGCCGCAGCCGGGGCAGTAATGCGTAGGCACGTCCAGCAGAGCTTCAGGTCTTTTATTTAGCGGCTGCATATTCTTTGGCCCCCTTCTTGGAGATGTTTTCCATGGTTTTGTACACTTCGTCGGCGGTCATTACGCCGGCGCCGGGCCTGGCGTGCAGGTAAACGTCGGACCTGCCGTTGAGGGACAGCTGTACGTCCTCTACCATCTGGCCGAGGCTCATTTCCACCACCAGGAATTTCTTTACGCGCTTGGAGAGCTCGACGAGGCGGGCTTTGGGGAAGGGCCACAGCGTGATCGGGCGCAGCAGGCCGACCTTCAGGCCTTTCTCGCGCGCCAGTTTCATGGCGGCCACGGAGATGCGGGCCGCGGTGCCGTAGGCCACTATCACGATGTCCGCGTCCTCGATCATCTTCTCTTCGTACATCACCTCGTTCTGCTCGATCAGGTTGTAGCGCTTCACGCGCTCGTTCACCATGATCTCCAGGAAGCCGTCGCGCAGGTCGTAGGACTTAACGATGCGCTTGGCGCGGCCGTTGTTGACTCCGATCGCCCATTCGGGGACGGGCAGCTTGGTCACGTCCACTTCGGGGTTGGTGAATTCGACGGGCTCCATCATCTGGCCGATGATGCCGTCGGCCAGCACCATGGAGGGAATGCGGTACTTGAAAGCCACTTCGTAGCACTTGTGCGGGAAGTTGGCCATCTCGTTCACTCCGTTGGGCGCCATCACGAAAACGCGGTAGTCGCCGTGGCCGCCGCCGCGGGTGGCCTGCCAGTAGTCGCCCTGGGCGCCGGCTATGTTGCCCAGGCCGGGGCCGCCGCGCATCACGTTCCCCAGGAAGACGGGGAGGTCGGCGCCGGCGCAGTAAGAGATGCCTTCCTGCTTGAGGCTCATGCCGGGGCTGGAAGAGGAGGTCATGCAGCGCACGCCGGTGGCGGCGGCTCCGTAGACCATGTTGATAGCGGAGACTTCGCTCTCCGACTGCACGAACGCGCCGCCGACCTGCGGCAGGCGCCAGGACATGTATTCGGGGACTTCGTTCTGCGGGGTGATGGGGTAACCGGCGAAGAAGCGGCAGCCGGCGCGGATGGCGCCTTCGGCCAGGGCTTCATTGCCTTTGGTAAGTTTTTTTTCAGCCATGTTGCGTTCCTCCTTACTTGTAGACCTTGATGGCCAGGTCGGGACAGATGCGCACGCAGCTCATGCAGGCGATGCAGCAGCCTTCCTTGGCGTCCTTGGCCGGGTAGTAGCCGGTCTTGGAGAATTTATCGGATTTCTCGATGCACTTCTTGGGGCAAACCTGGATGCAGAGGTAGCAACCCTTGCACCTGCTGTCGTCAACTTCCATTTTCGGCATAGAACCTCCGGTGTCATTGCGCGGCGGGCGGGTCGGCGGTTGCGTAAGAAGGCTTGTTGTGGAACAGTCGAGTTGCCGGGTTCGCGCGTATTAAGCCTATAAAAAGTATATCAAAAATAGCCGGGTAATTATACCCGGCTCCGTTGATAATTAACGTTGCGCTATTCCAGTTCTTTATCGCAGCGGTGCGGCGGAATTTCCCGGCGTCACCGCTTGCCGGCCCCGCCGAGGATCCTGGCGTAGAAAGTTTTAAGCTGCGCGTTCATGCTTTCGGGGCCGAACCTCGGCAGGCCGGAAGCGTCGGAGGACAGCGCCCAGTTCTTTGCCGCCGCTCCCATGCGCGCGCGCACCCCCGGCTCTGTTATAAGCTTTTCCAGCGCGGCCGCCAGCGCGGCCGGGTCGGCGGGCTTTACCGCAAAGCCCGTTTCCCCCTCCCTGATCACGTCAGGCAGGCCGCAGACGGCGCTTACCACGGCGGGCAGGCCCAGGGCCTGCGCTTCCAGCGGCGCCCTGCCCATGGCCTCGTTGAGGGACGGCTGGGCGTAAATATCCATGGCCCCCAGCAGGGCGGCTGCGTCGCTCCTGAAGCCGGTGAACAGGAACAGCCCTTCGGGCGCCAGCCTGCTGGCCAGGTCGCGCAGGGCGGCTTCCAGCGCGCCGCCGCCTACTATAAGGAAGCGCAGCCTGGCTTCGGGCAGACGCCGCGCGAGCAGCAGCGCCGCCAGTAATAAATATTCCACGCCCTTCACCGGCTCCAGCCTGGCTACCGTGCCTATCACCGTCTCTTCGGGCGCTATGCCCAGGTCGCGCTTGCTCACGAGGGCAACCGGGGGCTTAAGCTGCACGCCGCTGTGGATTACCGTCCACTGCGAGGGGCGGCCTATTCCTGCCGCTGCCGATTCCCGCTTCTCTCCCGGAGTAAGGGCTATGAAGTAGTCGGTGAAGCGGGCCAGGAGGCGCTCCGCGAACTTGAAGATGAAGGTACGGACCGGGCCGTAATAGCCGTAAAGCAGATGGCCGTGCGGGGTATGCAGGATAAGCGCGCGCTTCTCCGCGCCCAGGTTCGCCCAGGCCGCGGCAATACGTCCGAGCGCGCCCGCTTTCGAGGTATGCGTGTGCACGATGTCCGGTTTCAGGTGGCAGAGCTCGTGCCTCAGCTCGAGCAGCGCGCCGAAGTCTTTGGCGGCGCTGAGCTCGCGCTGCAGGCCTTTGACTTCGATGTAATTCACTTCGGGCGGCAGCAGCTTGAGCAGTTCGCCGGAGTCCTTGTGCGGGCCCGCCAGAAGCACTACGTCGTACTCCGCGGCCTGCGCCGAGCAGGAATCCACCGTGTTGCGGCTGGACCCCCCCGGCTCCAGGCGGGTGATGATATGGACGATCAGGGGTTTAGCGGGCATCAAATTGCGGCTTTCTCCGCGGCGGCCTGGGCGGCGCAGAGGCAGGCGCAAAAGATGAAGATCATGCCGGAGACGTAGATCCACAGCATCAGCGCGATGATCCCGCCGAAGGCGCCGTAGACGGCGGTGAACGACGAGAAATGCTTGAGGTACAGCACGAACAGGGTCTGCGCGGCGTGCAGCAGGACGGTGGCGAACAGGGCCGGGAGCCAGACTTCCCTGAAGGTAGTGCGGCGGCGCGGGGCCAGCTTGTAGAAAACGCTGAGGCCGAAGAAGAGGGCCAGCCAGGGCACGAAGAAGACCCAGAGGCTGTAGACCCACGGGAAGAAGACTACGGAGTGGAAGATGCTGCGCGCCATCTTGCCCAGCACGGGCACCGCTACGCCCACCAGCACCGCTACCAGCATCATGGCCAGCAGCGTAAGGCTTTTAAGCGGCTTGCGCCACCAGTTATGCCCTTCGGAGCCCCAGGCGCGGTTGGTGGCGTGCACCAGGGTGGTGAAGAACTGCATGGCCGCCCAGGTGAGCATGGCGAAAGCGAGTATCCCCGCCTGGCCGCGCGTCCTGGCCACCTTCAGCACGGTGTTGAAGATATGCTGCTGGAGCTCCCCGCTTAAAGGGAGGTACTTCTCGATGTAGGAGATTACGGCGGCCCCGGCCGTGGCTTTGTCGAAGAACATGGAGGCCAGCGAGACCAGCAGCAGGATCAGCGGGAAAAGGGCGAAGAAAGCGCTGTAAGCGAAGGCGGCGGCCCGCTGCCCGCCGTCGATGCTCATGAACTTCTGCGCGGCCAGGACCAGCGCCGATAGCGCTCGCCGGGCCGCAGTGGTCAACCTTTTTGGCATTATGTGTAAAGCGAGGCCGGCGGCGGCTGCCCGCCGCCGGCATTGGGCCTTAGGCCAGCTTCTTGGCTTCTTCCAGGGATTCGGCTATCATGTCCGCCGCGTTGCCGAGGTCCTTCGTGGAGTGCCTGTAAGCCACGTAGCCGTGGTGGTAGGGCTGCAAGAACACCTTGCGGCGGATCAGCTGGGCGTAGAAGGCCGCGCGCTGCTTCTTGTAGCGGCCGGTCTCCTCCTTGTCGAAGGTGATGTAGGGCATCCAGGGCTCGCCGGTGAAGGTGACGGGCATGCCGCTGGCCTTCACGTACTTCCTCACCTTCTTGCAGAAGGCGTGGCCGCGCGCGGCGATCACGTCCAGCATGTTGTCGCGCTCGAGCAGCTCTATGGTCTTGAGCGAGGCTACCATGGGCAGGGTGTTGTTGAAGTACGTGGAGCTCACGAAGGCCTTGGTGATCAGCACGTCCATGATGTCCTTGCGGCCCACCACCATGCTGATCTCGTAGCCGTTGGCCATGGCCTTGCCGAACACGGACATGTGCGGCGTGACGCCGAACAGTTTCTGGGCGCCGCCGAGGTTCACGCGGAAGCCGGTGCGGATCTCGTCGAAGATCAGCACGGTGCCGTGCGCTTCGGCCAGCTGTTTGGCGCCTTCGAGGAAGCCGGGCTTGGGCATCTGCACCTCGTGGGCGTTGGGGTGGCCTACCGGGGTCATTATGATGCCGGCTACCTGGCCCTGGTTGGCCTTCAGCAGGTCTTCCAGCTGCTGCAGGTTATTGTATTCGAATTCGAGGGTGTCCTCGTAGGTCTTGGGCAGCACGCCCCCTTTCCCCTCCACGCACCAGTCGGCCCAGCCGTGGTAGCCGCAGCGGATGATCTTGGGTTTATTGGTGAAGGCGCGGGCTATGCGGGTGGCGAGCGTGGTGGAGTCGGAGCCGGTCTTGGTGAACACTACTTTCTCGGCGGAGGGCACCAGCGAGATGACCTTTTTCGCCAGGGTGTTCTGGATCTCCTGCACGATGGACATGCAGAAGCCTTTTTCCTTGATCTGCTTGATCACGGCGGCGTCGATCTCGCGCTCGCGGTGGCCGATGATGATGGGGCCGTAGGCGCACAGCATGTCGAGGTACTCGTTGCCGTCGACGTCGGTGACCTTGCCGCCCTTGGCGGAGTCGAAGAAGATGGGGTATTCGCCGGGCACGAAGTTATAGGGCCGGCGGATGCCCATCATGCCGCCGGGGATCAGCTCCTGCGCTTCCTTGTAAAGCCTTTCCGAATTGTCGAGTTTAAGATGTTCAGCCATTTTTTGTTTTCTCCTTTACTTCTTATTGGTCAGCCGTTCCTGAAGTTTCTTCACGACGAAAGTGGCTACGTGCTCGGCGTAGGTGCCGGTGCCGAAGCCGGCGTCGTAGCCGAGCTCCTTGGCCAGCTTGTTGTTCACGCGGGGGCCGCCGACTACCAACAGCATCCTGGAGCGCAGCTTCTCGGCCTCGGCCAGCTCTATCAGCTCGGTCAGGTTCTTGATGTGCACATCCTTCTGGGTGACGATCTGCGAGACGAGCACGGCGTCGGCTTTGACCTCGCGCGCGAATGAGAGCAGCTTCTCGTTGGGGACCTGGGAGCCCAGGTTGTAGGTCTCCAGCATCGGGTAGCGCTCCAGGCCGAAGTGGTGGTTGTAGCCTTTCATGTTCATGATGGCGTCTATCCCCACGGTGTGCGCGTCGGTGCCGCTGCAGGCTCCCACTATCACTACCTTCCGCTTGAAGGTGGCCCTGATGAACTCGTTGACCTCGTCCATGGACATGTACTTGTCCACGGCTTCGGCGTATTCCACCTTGTCGTAGTCCAGGCCGATGTCGGTTTTGCCGTAGGCCACGAAAAACGTGAAGTCCTCCGAGATGGCCTCGGCGTGCACCACGTCCACTTTCTGGAAGCCGAGTTTCTGCACGTAGAGCCTGGCCGCTTCCTTGGCGCGGCCGCAGTTCTTCAGCGGCAGCGTGAAGGAAAGCTGCACCGCGCCGTCGTTGGAAGTGTCACCGTAAGGTTTAATGAACATAAATTCTCCTTATGTTAAGCCAGCCGCCGTTATTTCGAGATCTTAAGTTTCTTCTTAAGGTAGGTCTCCACCGGGTTGTAGTAGCCCGGGGCTTTCTCGTACACCCCGTCGAAGCCTTTGCCGCCGTCGCGGGGGCGCTTGATCTCGGCGAACATGCCCGTTTCGATGGCGGTCATCAGGCCGCGCTTCTTCACGTCGGAAAGCATCGCGATCGTCTCGTCCACCACCTGGCGGGCGCGGCGGGCCATGATGCCGTCCTTCTTGAACTCCACCTCGCCCATGAAGTCCGCCATCGTGTTGTGCACGTACAGCGCGTTCTGGATGGCCAGGTGCCGGTCCTGCAGGTAAGGGGTGTGGATGGCCTCGGTCAGCATGCCCAGCAGGTGGATGCCCTGGTCGGTGGCCTTGCTGACGAAGTTGAACAGCGTGTTCATGGCCAGGCCTTTGAAGATGTCGCCGGTCATGAACTTCGTCGGGGGCATGTACTTGAGCGGGTGCCCCGGGAAGATCTCCCTGGCCATCAGCGCCTGCGCGTATTCGTACAGGAAGCCGTTCTTCACCTCGGGGTTGATCTCGAAGGCGTGGCCCAGGCCCATCAGCCTGGCCGGCATGCCGGCGTTGAAGGCGAACTTCTCGTTGATCAGCTGGGAGGCCAGCACGGTGTGCGCCTTCTCCACGGCGTCGGAGGTCGTGAGGTAGTTGTCCTCGCCGGTGTTGATGATGATGTCCGCCGCGGTGTTGATCATGCGGGAGAAGAACTGGTCGGTGAAAGTGCGGTACATGTTGATGTCGCGGAACAGGATGCCGTACATGGAGTCGTTCAGCATCATATCCAGGCGTTCCAGCGCGCCCATCGCGGCGATCTCGGGCATGCAGAGGCCGGAGCAGTAGTTCACCAGGCGGATGTAGCGCCCTTCGGCCTCCCCCGCCTCGTCGAGCGCGGCGCGCATGATGCGGAAGTTCTCCTGCGTGGCGTAGGTGCCGCCGAAGCCCTCGGTGGTGGCGCCGTAAGGCACGTAGTCCAGCAGGCTCTGCGCGGTGGTGCGGATCACCGCTATGATGTCCGCGCCTTCCCCCGCCGCGGCTTTGGCCTGTTTAACGTCCTCGTAAATGTTGCCGGTGGCCACGATCACGTAGATCAGCGGCGACTTTACCTTGTCCTTGTACTGCTTCAGCTTGGCGTTGCGGTGGGCGACGTTGCCGGCGATGCGGGCGTCGAGCCCCTTGACGATCTCGTCGGCTTTTTTCTGCAGGCGCTTGCTGTCGGTGAACTCGAGCTCCGCGATGTTGAGCCCCATCGCGATCTCTTTGTTGAGCTCTTCCGGGGTCTTGTTCAGCTTGACCAGCGCGTTCAGGTAGAAGGAGGCCGCGCCGCCGGCGAGCTTGTCCGCGCACTGCGCGGCGATCAGGTTCGGCACCGGCACGCCGTCGGAGTTGGCGCCGTCCGCGCCGAGCAGGCGCAGCGTGGCCCGCTCGATGGTCACGGTGGTATGCGTGGCTATGAAGTCCTGGACCGGCGCCACTATGCCGGCGGCCAGTTCCCGCGCCTTGGCTATCTTCTGCTTCGAAAGTCCCAGTTTGCTTTTTTGCGGTGTCATTTTCTCTCCTCCATTAAATTCTGCGCGCGCTTGACCACGGCTTTGTCCACGCCCAGGATGCCGGCGATCTTGATGGCGTCCCTGGCTTCCGCCCCCTCCGCGCCCTCCAGCAGCTCGTAGCGCATGAAGCGGTTTATCATCTTCAGCTTTTCGTCCAGCCCGCAGGCGGGCTTGCCCGAGAAATAGTCGTTGAAGGCGGCGGTGTCGAAGCCGCGCATCTTGAAGCTGGCGGCGCCCGGCCCGGCGCGCAGGCCGGAGAAGTGGGTGGCCAGGAAGGCGAACGCCCCCGCCCTGACGCCGAGGTCTTCCAGGATTGCGGAGAGCAGCGCCCCGGCCTCTTCGGAATTGGTGGTGCGGGCGAACTCGTCCATCAGCAGCAGCATGTTGCTCTTCTTCAGCCGCTCGTGGGCCGCGGCGAAATCGTTCATCTCCAGGCCGAAGCTGCTCAGCCCCCCCGCCGTTTCCATCTCCGCGCCGCCGATGAAAGCGGCCCCGTCGAAGACGCATGTTTCGAAGGCCGCCGCCGGCGTGAAGAACCCGCTCTGCGCCAGCAGCTGCATGAATGCCAGGGTTTTGAGCGCCACGGTCTTGCCGCCCATGTTGGAACCGTAAATTATGTTCACGCGCTTGTTGAAGACCGCGGTGAGCGGCGTGTACTTGAGCCCGGCTTCCGCCAGCCGGCTCTCCAGCGGGAGCAGGCGGGCCCGCGCCAGGCGGATGGAATAGGGATATTTATGTATCAGCGGGCGGGTAAGCTTCAGCTCCGCCGCCAGGCGGGCGCGTTCCGCCGCTACGTCGATCTTCCTGACGGCCAGCGTGTAGGCCTCGATATGCTTCTTCTCCGCGGCGACAGTCTGGGCCAGGCGTTTTATGGCGGCGGCTTCCAGTTCCTGCTCGCGGCCGCGCCGCCGGTCGCGGTCGGCGGCCGCTTCCAGGTATTCCGTGGAGTTTACGGGCTTCACCGTAACGCGCGTCCCGTCGAAGGGTTCCGTGAAAAGCTCGGTGGCCCCGCTCAGGCGGGCGGCGGCGCTCTCGGGGATCACCAGGAAGTCGCGGTCGGTGAAGTCCAGGCCCCAGCGCTCGCGCAGGGTCTTCAGCCGTTTCTCGCGCAGCGCCTTCAGCGTTTTGTCGCAGGCGGCTATGGCATGGCGCTCGGCCGCCAGGTCCTGGCAGTAGGCGTCGGCTATGTGGAAAGCCTCACCGGCTCCGCCCTTGTTCAGCAGGGTCAGCAGTTCTGACGAGGCCCACCTGGCGCCGAACCTGGCGCGCAGCACGGCGGGCAGCAGTTTGAAAATTTCCGAGGCGTTAGTCAGGAACTTGCGGGCCACGAACAGCCCCGCGGCGCTGTTCAGCGCCTCCGCTTCCAGTTCCACGGCGGGGATATTGCGCAGGTGGAAGCGCAGTTTGTCCGCTTTATGGCGCTGGCCCGCCAGGTAAGCCGCCATGGCGGCGGTCAGGTCGTACTCGGCCTTCAGCGCGGCGGCGTCGGTAAAAAAGAAGCGTTCTTCCCGGTACAGGCGGCCATAGGGGGTCAGCGGCCTGAACAAGCCGTAGAAATTTTCGAATTCCGCGAAAGCCCTTAATTTTTCCATGGTGCCCCCGCCATAGCTTCGTAAGGGTTATAGATTATGCGTTCGGCCAGTGCCGGTACGGCCAGCTTCCTCTCGAAATCCGCCCTGGACACGTTCAAAAGGTTCACCACGAAGGCGGCCAGGTCCGGTTTGGCGGCGAAGCGCAGCTCGAAGCGCTCCTTCAGCTCCTGCCATTGGGCCCAGCTTAAAAAGATCTTAGTCAGGTCTTCCACTACCACCGTGCCTCCCTTCACGTCTTTAGGGGGAAGCTTCCCGGCGGTGAGCGCGCCGTCCACCCGGATCACGGGCGCCGGGCATTTTTCCCCCTCGCGCCACAGCGGCACCGAAGAAGCGGCCCAGATCAGCTTTATTGTCGCGGCCGCGGAGTCCAGGTTCTCGGGTTCCACCCTGGCCACGTAGACGAAAGCCGCCTTGCCGCCGGCCGCCACCTGGGTGATGCGGTCCACCGCGCCGTCCACGAAAATGGTGCCCGCGCCGTGGCGCCGCATGTCCGCCAGTATTTCCGCCAGTTGGGAATTGTTCTCGGGGCCGGAGATCTCCGCGCGGCCGGGGCGCAGCGCCCGCAGCAGCACCGGCCTTCCTATGGCCGTGCGGAACGGGTAGACGTTCAGGATCTCGCAGTGCAGGTCGGAGCCTTTAAGCGCGCTCTCGGCGCAGAGCAGCAGGTCCCCCCGCTCGGCCCGCACCTGCGGCTTAGGATTGCCGAACACAAGGTCCTGCGCTTCCCCGTCCACGCCCACGCTGAGCGCGCCAAGCGGACCGCCGCCGCGCAGGCGGTTCAGGGCATAGTTCAGGAACGTGGTCTTCCCGGCGTTCTTCCTGGAGCCGACGATGAACACGGTCCTGTCCTTGAGCCCTTTGATGAAGTCCATTGTTGTTCCGGGACCCCGGGTTATTTCCTGTGCCGTCTCGTGCGCATGAGGTTCGCGGGCTCCAGGGTGAGTTTGCCGCCGTTCAGCAGCTTGGCTACGCCGTCTATGGGTTTGTACGCGTCGTCCGCGCAGTATTCGCAGCCTTCGCAGGACGAGACATAGCCCGTCGGCTCGGTGTAGGTGGTGATCACGCCCTCGTAGTTCCTGAGCACCACGCGTTTGTCGGACATGGAGATCAGGTAGTTGGGCATCACGGGCGTCTTGCCGCCGCCGCCGGGGGCGTCCACTACGAACGTGGGAACGGCCATGCCGGTGGTATGGCCGCGCAGGTTCTCGATTATCTCTATGCCCTTGGAGACCGTAGTGCGGAAGTGGCTGATGCCCTTGGACAGGTCGCACTGGTAAATGTAGTAAGGCTTCACGCGCGCCATCAGCAGTTCGTGCACCAGGCGCTTCATCGTCTGGGGGCAGTCGTTGATGCCCTTGAGCAGCACGCTCTGGTTCCCCACCGGGATGCCGGCGTCGGCGAGTTTGCGGCAGGCTTCCACGGCCTCGGCGGTCATTTCTTTGGGGTGGTTGAAATGCGTGTTAAGATATATCGGGTGGTATTTCTTCAGCATTCCCACCAGGTTGTCGGTAATGCGCATCGGCATCACCACCGGCGTACGCGACCCGATGCGGATGATCTCCACGTGGTCTATCGCGCGGAGTCTCTTGATAATGCCTTCCAGCATCTCGTCGGGCAGCACCAGCGGGTCGCCGCCCGAGATCAGCACGTCGCGTACTTCGCGGGTCTTGCGGATGTATTCTATGGCTTTGTCCAGGTTCTCGGTGGACATGTGCACGTCGTTGAAGCCCACCAGGCGGCGGCGGGTGCAGTGGCGGCAGTTCATCGAGCAGATGTTTGTGACCAGCAGCAGCACGCGGTCCGGGTAGCGGTGCGTAAGGCCGGGCACCGGGGAGTCCACGTCCTCGTGCAGCGGGTCGGAAAGGTCGGACGGGTCGTCGAGGAGTTCCATGCCGCGCGGAATAGCCTGCAGGCGCACCGGGCAGGTCCTGTTCTTCTTGTCCATCAGCGCCGCGTAGTAAGGCGTGATGGCCATGGTGAATTTCTTCAGGCAGGCTTTAAGGTCGTTCTTCTCCTGGGCGGTCAGCACCGCCACCTTTTCCAGCGTGGGGATGTCCTTAATTACGTTCTTTAGCTGCCAGCGGTAGTCGTACCAGTCGCTTTCCGGCACGTTCTTCCACAGCGGTATCTTTTTGTAATCCACGGATTTATAAGGTTTCATGGTGTCTCCATTCGCTGATTTAATGTGACCTGGCTGCTTATGCGTACATCTTCTCGTAGGCCGCGCGGATCTCCCGGGATTCGCGCAGAATGTTTATAGCCGTGTCGGCGTGGCCGCGGGTGTAGCCGTTGCCGATGATCATGGTGACGTCCTTGCCCACCCCTTCCGCGCCCAGCGCGGACTTGGTGAAAGAGGTGGCCATGCTGAAAAAGTAGACCGTGCCTTCCTTCCGGCACAGCATTATGGACGCCATCTCGGTGTTGGGGATATTGACGCAGTTGATCACCACGTCGGCCATCCTGCCGCCGGTGAGGGCGCTCACTTTGGCGTGGCAGTCCAGCGCGTCCGTGGCGTTGGCCTGTACCGCTTCCGCGCAGAAGCCGTATTCCTTTATCTTCTCCACCGCCCTGGCCGAATATTCTATGCCTATCACTTTGCCGCCCACGCCGGCGCGCCTGGCGGCCTCGTAGGAGCAGAGCACGCCGGATTTGCCGGCCGCGCCCAGGATCGCCACGGTCTGGCCGGGGCTCACCAGCTTGGCCGTCTGCGCCGGGGCGCCGGCCACGTCGAGCACGGCCAGCGCCAGGGTTTCCGGCAGGTCCTTGGGGATCTTGGCGTAAATGCCGCTCTCGAACAGGATGGCCTTGGCTTTTACGTGCACCTGCTCGGTGCCTTTCTTGATGCCGAGGATCTTTTCTATGTTGAGCGGGGTGAGCGACAGCGAGACTAAGCTGGCTATCTTGTCCCCCGGCTTTAGGTCGGTTTTGCCCTCGAGCTTCGGGCCTATCGCCGCCACGGTGCCTATGAACATGCCGCCGGAGCCGGTGACGGGGTTCTGCATCTTGCCTTTCTCGGCCACGATGCGCAGGATGGTGTCGGTGATGATCTTCTCGTCGCGGCCGGCCGCTTCCCTGATCTGCGTGAAGCTGGCGGAGTCTATGTTCAGCGTGTGCACGTCCACCAGGATCTCGTTGTCGTAAATGTATTCCACCCCGTTGTCTAATTTCAGCGCGGGCTGGGGCAGCACGCCTTTGGGGTCTATCACCCTGTGCGCGCCGAAGGGGTTGCCGTTCTCTTTTATGCGGGGCTTGTCGTGCATTTGTAGTCCCCTCCCCGGCGCGGGCGCCGGGGAGGGACCTTCTCCTGTGTCTTAGGCGTACAGCTTGTTGTAGATCTTGCGGATCTTGGGGCTCTCGCGCAGGATGTTCAGCGTGACGGCCGCGTGGTCCTTGGTGTAGCCGTTGCCGATGATCATGTTGACGTCCTTGCCCACGCCCTCGGCGCCGAGCGCCGCCTTGGTGAACGAGGTCGCCATCGTGAAGAAGTAGACCGTGCCGTTGTCGCGGCACATCAGGATGGACGCCATCTCGGTGTTGGAGATGTTGACGCAGTTGATCACCACGTCGGCCAGTCGGCCCTTGGTCTCCTTGTTGATGGCCTCGTAGCATTCCAGCGCGTTGGTGGCGCTGAGCTTGAGGTTCACGTCGCAGAAGCCGTACTCCTTCATGTTCTTGAGCCCGTTGTCGGAGCTGGTGATGCCGATGATCCTGCCGCCCACGCCCGCGCGGCGCTTGGCCTCGTAGGCGCACAGCACGCCGGATTTGCCGGCCGCGCCGATGATGACGACGGTGTCGCCGGGGCGCACGAGCTTGGCGGTCTGCGCCGGGGCGCCGGCCACGTCGAGTACGGCCAGGGCCAGTTTCTCGGGCATGTCCTTGGGGATCTTGGCGTAAATGCCGCTTTCGAAGATGATGGCTTTGGCCTTGACGTTCACCTGCTCGGTGCCCTTCTTGATGCCGAGGACCTTCTCGATATTAAGCGGGGTCAGGGACAGCGAGACCAGGCTGGCGACCTTGTCGCCGACCTTCAGGTCGATCTTGCCTTCCAGCTTGGGGCCGATCTTGGCCACGCGGCCCAGGAACATGCCGCCGGAACCGGTGACGGGGTTCTGCATTTTCCCCCTCTCGCCCACGATGCCCTGGATCATTTCCTTGATCCTGGCTTCGTCGCGGCCGGTGGCTTCCTTGATCTGGGTAAAGCTTGCGGAGTCTATGTTGAGCGTTTCCACGTCGAGCATGATCTCGTTGTCGTAGATGTAGTCCATGCAATTGTCAACTTTCAGCGCGGGCTGCGGCAGCACGCCCTTGGGCTCTATCACCCTGTGAGAGCCGAACGGGTTGCCGCCTTTCTTCACGATCACGTTTTTAGACATTATTTTCTCCTGTTGGTTTTTTATGCTGCCGGCTATTCTTTCAGGGCGAACATTTTGCGCACGTCGCCGGGCTTCGCTATCTCCAGGTCTGCTTCCTTCGCTATGCGCACCGCCCGCTCCACAAATTCGGCGTTGGACTTGGCCAGGCGCCCCTTCGAGTAGTAGATGTTGTCCTCGAAGCCCACGCGGATGAAGCCGCCGGAGGCGATGGCGCCGTAGATGCCGGGCAGGTGGGCGCGGCCCACGCCCATCACGGTGAAGTAGCTCTCCGCGGGCATCTGGTCGATCATGTACGAAAGCGTCTTGATGCTCATCGAGAGCGCGGCCGGCACGTTCATCACGAAGCCGTAGTGGTAGGGCGGCTTGATCAGGCCTTCTTTGATCAGGATATGCGAGGCCTGCACGTGCGAGACGTCGAAGCATTCCAGCGTGGGGCGCACGCCGTACTTGTTCATCTCGGCGGCGAACTGGCGCATGATGGGCACGGTGTTCACGATGTAGTCGTTGCCGAAATTGACCGAGCCGCAGTCTAGAGAAGCCATGTCGGGCTGCAGCGAGACCGGCGCGATGCGCTCTTCGGGCGTCATGCCTACCGCGCCGCCGGTGGTGAGCTCTATCACCACGTCGCAGCGCTTGCGGATCAGCTCGATGGCCTTCTTGAAAACTTTTACGTCGGCCGTGGGCGAACCGTCGTCGTTCCTGGCGTGCACGTGCACGATGGACGCGCCGGCCTTCCAGCATTCTTCGGCCGAGGCCGCGAGCTCTTCGGGCGTGACCGGCAGCGCCGGGGCCTGCGTCTTGGAAGTTTCGGCGCCCGAGAGCGCGCAGGTGATGATCATTTTATTTGCCATTAGAATTTCCTCACATTGCCGGCGATATGAAGCTTGGCTTCGGTACATTTCACGACTTCTTCCACCGTAGTGTCTTCCGCTATCTCCTCCAGCACGAGGCCGTGCTTGGCCACGCGGATGAAGGCCATGTCGGTGACGATGAGGTCCACTTCCCCCGCCGCGGTCAGCGGCAGGGAGCATTTTTTCAGGATCTTGGGCGCGCCGTTCTTGTTGACGTGCTCCATCGCGATGATGACGTTCCTGGCGCCTACAACCAGGTCCATCGCGCCGCCCATGCCGGGCACCATCTTGCCGGGGATCATGTAATTGGCGAGGTTCCCCTGCTCGTCCACCTCGAGCGCGCCGAGCACGGTGTAGTCCACGTGCCCGCCGCGGATGATGGCGAAGGACATGGCCGAGTCGAAGAAACAGCCGCCGGGCACTATCGTGACGGGCTGGCCGCCGGCGTTTACGAGCCGCTGGTCCTCCTTGCCCTTTTCGGCCTGGGGCCCGAGCCCGATGAAACCGTTCTCGGAATGCAGCAGGATTTTGCGGTCCGCGGGAATGTAGTTGGCGACCATGGTGGGCATGCCGATGCCCAGGTTCACCAGCGCCCCGTTGGGGAATTCCTGCGCTATGCGCTTTACCATCCGCACTCTCTTAAGTTCTTTGGGGTCCATAAAATTCTCCTTGTCGCTCAGGCCTTCAGCTGCAGGTTGGACGCCGGCAGCGTGGATTTGACTATGGCGGAAATGAACACGCCGGGGATGGTCACCTTCTCCGGGTCCATCTCGCCGGGCTCCACTATCTTGTCGGCCTCCACGATCACGTAGTCGGCGGCCATCGCCATGTTGACCGCGGCGTTCTTGGTGGACATCGGCAGGAAGCAGTTGCCGAACTTGTCGCACACTTCGGCCTTGATCAGCGCGAATTCGGCGCCGAGCGGCAGCTCGAGGAGGTAATCCTTGCCTTCGATAGTAAGTTTCTGTTTACCCTCTTCCACCGCGGTGCCTATGCCAGTGGGCGTGAGCACGCCGCCCAGGCCGGCGCCTTTGGCGCGCATGCGTTCGTTGAAGGTGCCCTGCGGCACCAGCGTCACGTCCATCTCTTTGGAATTCATCTTCTGCCCGGACACCGGGTTTGTGCCGATATGCGTGGCGTAAAGCTTCTTCACCCGGCCCTGGCAGATCAGCCTGCCCACGCCCACTTCGGGAAAGGCCGTGTCGCTGGTCATCAGCGTCAGGTCTTTGGAGCCTTTGTTGACGAGCGCGTCTATCAGGGTGAAAGCGTTGCCGCAGCCCATGAACCCGCCCACCATCAGCGACGAACCGTCCTTGATGTTCTCGACCGCCTTGTCTGCCGTAAGAACTGGTTTCATGCCTTACTCCTTTTTATAGCCGGGAATGGCCCGCATGGGTCCGAAATATTATAACAAAATAATTATATTATACTGGCGACATGGTGCGCGTTCTATGCAGCGCGTCCGGCGCCGGCGATTTTGGGCAAAAAAGTCGTTTCCGCCTTCCGGGCCCGGCCGGTGTAAAATTGCCCGCATTTTTTTTGTAAGATGTTCACTACTTGCGGGGGGCGTTAAAAGGTATCCCTATGAATTATTTGGCGGGCCGGCTGGATTATATTTTCTTTTTTTACGGCCTTTCTTTCCTGTTCCTTGCGGCGGTCTGCTTCGTGCTTGCGCAGAACAAGGGGCAGCGGCTGCCCTGGAAATGGCTGGGTTATTTCGGCCTGGTCCACGGCTTGAGCGAGTGGCTGGACCTGTTGGCATTTACCTTCTCCGACAACCCCGTTTTAGTTTCGCTGCGCCTGCTCACGATGGCGGTTTCATTCTGCCTGCTCCTTGAGTTCGGCCGGCGCGCCTTAGCCGCTTTTTCCGGCAAGGTTCTGCCAGTCCGGGGCTACCTTCCGCTGCTGCTTTTAGCCGCTGCCGGTTCCTGCTGCGGCTTTGACGGCCTGAACGCCTCCATACGCTGGTCGCTGGGCCTTACCGGGGGCCTGCTGGCCTGCCGCGCCGTGTGGCTGGCCGCCGCCGGCAGCCCCCCGCCGCTGCGCCGCCCGCTGTTTATCATTTCTGTTTGCCTCGGGCTTTATGCCCTGGCCGCCGGCGCGGTCGTTCCGGCGTCCGCCCTTGTCCCTGCCGGCTGGCCGGATTACGAGCGGTTTTCCCGGCTGCTCGGGTTTCCCGTGCAGCTGCTGCGCGGCCTGCTGGCAACCGGCATAGCCGTCGCCGCCTGGGCCTATTCGGCAGGCGCTTCGGCAGGTGAAGTTTTCTGCGCGCGCAAAGCCAGGGCGGGCTGGGCGGCGATCGCCGTGTTGTTCAGCTTCCTGGTCACGGGCTGGTTCTTTACCGACTTCCTCGGCGCCAGGGCCATGTCAGATCTTTCCCGCGACAGCGATAACGTCCAGAAAGTGCTTTTCTACGGACTCAGGGATTCTATGCGGCTGGCGGAGAATAGCGCGAAGTCCATGTCGGGCGCGCCCGGCATAACGGGCGCGCTCCGCCTGCCGGGAACTACGGGTGTTCCGGGGGCCGAGGACGTGATGGGCAGGTACTGCTCTTCCTTCGGCCTGTCGGTCTGCTACGTGATGAACTTAAAGGGCACGGTAGTGTCCTCCACCAATAGGGCCACTCCGCAGAGTTTCGTCGGAAAGAATTACGCCTTCAGGCCTTATTTCCGGGAGGCGGCGGCCGGGAAACCCTCTTACTACTTCGCGCTGGGCGTTACTACCGGCGAGCGCGGGTTCTACGCGGCTTACCCGGTCAGGAACGCCGGAAAGGTCATAGGCGTAGCAGCCGTAAAGATGAACGTGGACTCCCTGTCCTCCTCATTGCGCATGTTCCCTTACGCCTTCGTGGTAAGCCCCGAAGGGATAATTTTCATTTCCAGCCGCAGGGACCTTATCCTGAAGCCTCTCTGGCCGGTCTCTGCCGGCGACCGGGAAGCCCTGTCCCGGTCGGGGCAGTTCGGACCGCTTGATTTCATTCCCATCCTTACGGCGAAGCCTTATGACGGGCAGGAGCTGGAACTTAACGGCGAGAAGTTCCATGTCACGCTGGACTACTTCAGCCAGAAAGGCTGGTCGCTGATCGGGCTGAATTCCACGGCGCCGGTGCGCACGGCCCGGTTCACCGGGGTGCTGCTCACCTTCGTGTTCAGCCTGCTGCTGCTGGCTTTCCTGATAGTCTTCATAAACACTGAAACGGCCCGTGAGGACGCCGAGCGCCTCCTCCGCACTAAGGAAGACCTGAACCGGTCCATAACCAAGCAGCGCGACGAGATACTCATCCTGAAAGGCGGCATAGAGCAATCCCCCCTCGGCGTGGTTGTTACGGATACCGGCGGCGCCATAGAATACGTTAACGCGGCTTTCACCGCCATGTACGGCTACGCGCCGGCGGACGCGCTGGGCAAGACCCCGCGCCTTATCAAGTCCGGAGATACGCCCGCCGCCATCTACGAGAACCTGTGGAAAACGCTGCTGGAGAACAGGTCCTGGACCGGCGAGTTCCACAACAAGGCTAAGGACGGCAGCCTGCTCTGGGTGCGCGCCTTCATTTCCCCGGTCTGCGACAGCGCCGGCAGGCTCACCCATTTCATGGCCCTGCATAAGGACGTCACGCTGGAAAAACAGCTTATGGCCGATGTAGTCGAGGCCAAGCGCCTGGCCGACAAGGCCAACCAGGCCAAGAGCGATTTCCTCGCGTCGATGAGCCACGAGATCCGCACGCCGCTGAACGCCATCGTCGGCATGTCGGACCTCATCGACGAGGCCGCCCTTACCCAGGACCAGCGCCAGTATCTGGATATCCTGCGCAACGCCAGCGACTCGCTGCTCTCCCTGATCAACAATATCCTTGATATCTCCAAGATCGAGGCGGGCAAGGTTGAACTGGAAACGATCCCCTTCAACCTGGAAGAGATGGTCTCCAGGGTGAGCGAACTTACGGCCGTGCGCGCCCGGGCGAAGGGCGTGGAGGTAAGCTGCAAACTGGAGGCCGACGTCCCGGTTTTCCTGGAGGGCGACGCCACCAGGCTCCGCCAGGTACTGCTCAATATTATGGGCAACGCGGTAAAGTTCGTCGAGAAGGGCTGGGTGGCCCTGAACGTAAAGAAGATAAGGTCCGATAGCGGGAAGATCGAACTCCTGTTCTCGGTAAGGGATACCGGGATCGGCATTCCCTATGAGAAGCTCGCCACGGTGTTCGAAAAGTTCACCCAGGCCGATTCCTCCACTACGCGCAAGTACGGCGGCACGGGCCTGGGGCTGCCCATTTCCAAGATGCTGGTGGAACTGCTGGGCGGCAAGATCTGGGTGGAGAGCGAACCCGGGGCCGGCACTGTTTTTTATTTCACCGCGCTGGTCAGGGCGCAGAAGGACAACGCGGCGGTCTATCTCCCGAAAACGGACATAAAGGAACTGAAAGGCCTGCGGTTCCTGGTCGTGGACGATAACCTGACGAACCGCATCATAATCCGTGAAATAATGCAGAGCTGCGGCGCTTACGCCGAGGGCGCCGCGGACGGCAAGACCGCGCTGCTGAAGATCGCCGAGGAACAGAAAAAGGGCCATCCCTTCAACGGCGTCTTCGTGGACTACAACATGCCGGGGATGGACGGCTACGAATTCTGCAGCAGGCTCATGGGCGACGCTTCTATCCAGCCTAAGCCCGCCGTGGCCGTGGCCACTTCCGACAATATCCGCTTTAAACAGGCGGACTTCAAGGCGCTGGGCGTTAACACCCACCTCCTTAAGCCGGTGCGCAAACAGTCGGTGCTGGACGCCGCGCTGGAGATGCTCGCCCACGGTCTGGCCGATTCCCCCGCCGCAGCGGCGCCCGTTTCGGGCAACTATACCCGGGAACAGGTGCCGGAACTTTCTCTGCTGATCGTGGACGATTCCGAAGACAACCGGATCCTGATGACTTCCTTCCTGAAAGGAACGAAGGTAAAATTGGACCTTGCCGAAGACGGGCTTAAAGGGCTGGGTAAATTCAGCGCCGGGAAGTACGACATCGTTTTCCTGGATCTCCAGATGCCGGGGATGGACGGTTTCGAAGTGGCGGCCAAAATACGTGAACTTGAAAAGGCCGGCGGCCGCGCCAGGACCCGTGTGGTGGCGCTGACGGCTATGGCCATGCGCGAAGATGTTGACAGAGCTCTGAAGGCGGGCTGCGACGACTTCCTGACCAAGCCGATCAGGAAAAATACTTTTTACGGTTACCTGGCGGAGTTCAAGCGCTGACGCCTGCGGCTAACGGAGGGTATAATGGCTAAATATAAAGTGGTGGTGGATAAGGACCTCGCCGACATCGTTCCGGCGTACCTGGAGATAAGGAAGAAGGAACTTCCCGAACTGCAGGCGCTGCTGGCCGCCGGCAGCCTGGACGAAGCGAGGAAGATCGGCCATAAACTAGCCGGCTCGGGCGGCGGGTATGGTTTTGACCGCCTTTCGGAAATAGGCAGGAAACTCGAGGCCGCAGGGCTCGCCGGCGACGCGGGCGCCGCGGCCGCCTGCGCGGGCGAGCTTGAGGACTATCTCGGGAACCTTGAAGTCGTTTATGAATAAAGCCGCCCGGAGGGATATTTTACGGGCCGCGGGCGCGCCGGGCCTGGGCCTGGCCGTCCTGCTCCTGGGCGCGCCGCTTCCGGCGCGGGCGGAATTCAAACCCTTCGGCGCCACCGCCCAGGAAATGCCCGCCATTAATTTCTGCGCCTCCGGCAAGTTCCTGGTCTATACCGGCAGCTGCGCCCCCGGCGGCAAACAGAAGGACGCGATAAGCGAAAAAGCCTGCGCCGACGTGGCCTCCGCTCTTTCGCAGGCGCTGCCGCTGCTGTATCCTAACGCTTCGGTGGAACCCTACTCCGGGCTTTCGGCCGAAGAAGTAATGGAGACTTTTATGAAGCCCGGCGTACTGGGGTTCTTTTTTATAGGCGAAGGCGATACTAAGGGCGGGTTTATAACCGGGCCCGGCCGCGAGCGCGTTTATCCCGACCCTTCGGCATGCATGTCCAGCTACGACCTTTTCGGCGGCTTCATGTCGCACAGCAAGTATTCCCCTTCAGTGCCGGCGGCTAAGATAGACCGCGGCGCCGTGCTCAGCCGCACCCAGACCATTTACGGCGGGACCGGGGCCGCCGGTGATTCCTGGGCGAAGCTGTGCAAGCCGCGCGTTAGCCTTGTCTATCCCACGCGCACCTTCGCCGGCCGCATGAAAGGCGACGTCAGAAAATTCATCGCGCTGCTGGAGGATGAAAAACGGAAGCACGTGCTGAAGACGCTGGGCACCATCTGCGACAATTGCCGCGGCCACGTGCAGGCCGGCGACGAGCTGGCCCCGCTCTGCCCCCCCAACTCCGACGTCTGCAAACTGCGCAAGATCACTCCCGGCTCCGAAGACTTTATCCTGAAGAACTACTGCCTGGCCCTCGCCCCGGCGCCCGCCGCGGCCCGGTAAGCCGGAACGTGAAAATCAGAAAGGCCGCCCGGACAGCGGCCTTTTCTGTTTTGCGGCGGCTATGGTCAGGCTTTAAGCAGGAAAGGCGCGTCCAGGCCCGTAGTCATGGCTGACCCCACTTCCAGCCGCTGATCTCCGGCATATCCTCGCCGCGGCGGTAGATATACTCGCGGTGGTCCGTCAGTTTGTCGCGCATCAGCTGCTTAAGGTGGTCGCCGCGCCCGCCCAGCCGCGGCAGGCGGTCGATCACGTCCTGCACCAGGTGGAAACGGTCCATGTCGTTCAGCACGGCCATGTCGAAGGGCGTGGTGATGGCGCCCTCTTCCTTGTAGCCGCGCGCGTGGATATTGTCGTGGTTGTGCCGCCGGTAAGTAAGGCGGTGGATCAGCCAGGGATAGCCGTGGAAGGCGAAGATAACCGGCTTGTCCTTCGTGAACAGCGAGTCGAAGTCGGCGTCGGAGAGGCCGTGCGGGTGCTCCGTGGAGGGTTGAAGCTTCATCAGGTCCACCACGTTCACCACGCGTATCTTTATTTCCGCCAGGTGCTTGCGAAGGATGGAGACCGCGGCCAGCGTTTCCAGAGTGGGCACATCGCCGGCGCAGGCCATCACCACGTCGGGCTCGACGCCTTCGTCGTTGCCGGCCCAGGGCCAGATGCCTATGCCGGACGTGCAGTGCCGCACCGCCGCTTCCATGTCCAGCCACTGCGGCGCGGCGTGTTTTCCGCCCACAACAACGTTCACGTAGTGCCTGCTGCGCAGGCAGTGGTCCATGACGGACAGCAGGCAGTTGGCGTCGGGGGGCAGGTACACGCGCACGATGGAGGCCTTCTTGTTAATCACGTGGTCGATGAACCCCGGGTCCTGGTGCGTGAAGCCGTTCTGATCCTGCCGCCAGACGTGGGAGGAGAGCAGGTAGTTGAGCGAGGCGATCTTGTGCCGCCAGGGCAGGCCCAGCGTGACCTTGAGCCACTTGGCGTGCTGGTTGAACATAGAGTCCACGATGTGGATGAAGGCCTCGTAGCTGTTGACCAGGCCGTGGCGGCCGGTCAGCAGGTAGCCTTCCAGCCAGCCTTCGCACTGGTGCTCGCTCAGCATCTCCATCACGCGCCCGGCCTTTGCCTGGTGCTCGTCGGTCTTAAGGATCTCCGCTTCCCACTGCCGGTCGGTCACGTCGAACAGGGCGGTGAGCCTGTTGGAGGCGGTCTCGTCCGGGCCGAACACGCGGAAGTTCCGGGCATCCTGGTTAAGTTTGGCAACGTCCCTGAGGAACTTGCCCAGTTCGCGCGTGTCTTCGGCCTCTACGGCGCCGGGCGCGGGCACTTTAACGGCGTAAGCGCGGAAGTCGGGCATACGCAGGTCCTTGAGCAGCCCGCCGCCGTTGGCGTGCGGGTTGGCGCCCATGCGGCGTTCGCCCAGCGGCGCGAGCTCCGCCAGTTCCGGGATGAGCCGGCCTTCCTTGTCGAAAAGCTCCTGAGGCTTATAGCTCCTGAGCCAGTCCTCCAGCATGTTGAGGTGTTCCGGCTTGGAGGCCAGTTCCGAAAGCGGCACCTGGTGCGCGCGGTGCGTGCCTTCTATCTGCTGGCCGTCCACCACCTTGGGCCCGGTCCAGCCTTTCGGCGAGCGCAGCACTATCATGGGCCAGCGCGGGCGTTCGGTGACCCCCTTTTCGCGGGCCGCTTTCTGTATGGCTTTTATGTCGGCTATGGCCCGGTCCAGGGCGGCGGCCATGGCCTGGTGCATGGGTTCGGGGTCGCTGCCCTCGACGAAGATCGGTTCCCAGCCGCAGCCCCTGAAGAACTGCTCCAGTTCTTCAGGGCTGATGCGCGCGAAGACCGCGGGGTTGGCTATCTTGTAGCCGTTCAAATGCAGGATGGGCAGCACGGCTCCGTCGGAGGCGGGGTTGAGGAACTTGTTGGAATGCCAGGCGGTGGCCAGCGGGCCGGTCTCGGCTTCGCCGTCCCCTACCACGCAGGCGGCGATCAGGCCGGGGTTGTCGAACACCGCGCCGAAAGCGTGGCTGAGCGAATAGCCCAGTTCGCCGCCCTCGTGGATGGAGCCGGGGGTTTCCGCGCCCACGTGGCTGGGTACGCCGCCCGGGAACGAGAACTGCGTGAACAGGCGCTTTAAGCCCTCTTCGTCGCGGCTCACGTTAGGGTAGATCTCGCTGTACGAGCCTTCCAGGTATGTATTGGCCGTCAGCGCCGGGCCGCCGTGGCCGGGGCCGGCGATGTAGATCATGTTCAGGTCGTAAAGTTTTATCGCGCGGTTCAGGTGCACGTAGATGAAGTTCTGCCCCGGCGTTGTGCCCCAGTGCCCCAGCAGACGCGGCTTTACGTGCTTTATGTTCAGCGGCTCGCGCAGCAGCGGGTTGTCGAACAGGTAGATCTGGCAGGCGGAAAGGTAGTTGGCCGCGCGCCAGTACGCGTCCATTTTCCCGAGCAGTTCGGGCGAAAGGGCTTTCTCCCCTGCCTGCGGTGATTTTTTTGTTTCGATCATATTACCCCCCAATATCCGGTCGTTCGCTTATATACCTTCATTCTATCTAATCCGCGCGGGAAATTTGCAGCCCGGCCGGCATAAAGCAAATCCCGCCGGGAGAACAGCCCCGGCGGGACTTTAAGTTTTATGACAGGCCCCGCTGGCCTCTACTTCTTTTTTGGAGCGGTTTCCGGCTTCTTGGCGGCGGGGGCTTTATCGGGGGCCGCTTTTACTTCGGGCGCGGCTTCGTTCCGGCCGATCTCCTCCATTTCCACCAACATTCCTCCCGGCATTCCGCCGCGCTGCATCATCATCCTGCCCATTCCAGGGGCGGGGCAGGTGGCGGAGCGCACATGGGCGGCGAGGCCGCAGAGCATCCCCGACAGGCCGGCAACGATAAGCGTCCAGCCTACCGCCTGGCCGGCGCGCTTCGAATAGTTAACCGTTTCCTTCGCCGCGTGCTGCAGCACCCAGTAGCCCAGGGCCGCCAGCAGGGCGTAAAGCACCGTTGTCATATGTACGCCGGCACCCGGCGCGTAGCGGCCGCCGTAGCCGTACATCCCCATGGCCTGGGCCCCTATAGGCAGTGAAAGCAGCAGTGCTGTCAATATTATCTTTATCATTTTCCCCTCCTTACAAGTTTTGCTGTTTACTCCCAAATCATGCGGGTTTCAGCGAATATTCCGGAGCAGCCTGCCGGCCCAGAATACCAGTACGCCCGCCAGCGCAGAGTTTACCACTTTTGAGGAGCACAGCGCGCGCGGAACCCGGCCAGCTGCGTACAGCGCCGCCAGCGCGGCCAGCGGGAAAACCAGGGGGTTGGCGGCGAAGGCCCCGGCGAGATCCAGCCGGCCCAGCGCCAGGAAGGCGTGGGTCATGCCGCAGCCGGGGCAGGGCAGTCCGGTCGCCGCTTTGAACGGGCACAGGGGGATTTTCGGCATGGCCGACAAAAGGCTGTGCCCGGCCAGGTGCAGCAGGCCGCTAAGCCCTGTCACGGCCAGCAGCGCCCGGGCCGCCAGGCGCAGCGGGTCGGCGTTAAGCGGCCGGCTGCCGCGGGAAGAATTTATTGAGTTCATGCTGGTGAATGGAATCCACTATAACGCTAAGCCCGAACAACGAAAGCACCAGGCTCAATACGGGCAGGTTCTCGAAGGGCGGGACCGCGCGTTTGCGCTGGATCTCCACTATTACCCCGCCCATGCTGTACTGGTAGTAGATGAAGTACAGCCCGCAGGTCACAAGCGAGAGCAGGAAAACCTTGCCGGGGTCGAATTCCCTCCTGCCGGCGAGGTCGTTGCAGGTCTCCATCTGGTGCCAGTTCCAGAAAAGGTTATAGATGCCGCAGGTGATCAGCGTTAAGATTATTCCTTCCGCCACGCTTTTGTATCCTGATCTCATTCCGCCTCCGTTAACTCCGCGTTCATAAACCGTTACGAGAGTTTCTTTATCATTTCTTCGGCGTCGGTGAAGAGGCGGGCCAGGTGCGGCTCGCCGCGGAAGCTCTCGGCGTAGATCTTGTACACGTCCTCGGTGCCCGAAGGCCGCGCCGCGAACCAGCCTCCCTCGGTGACCACCTTTATCCCCCCCAGCGGTTCGTTATTGCCGGGCGCGCGGTTGAGCACCGTAACTATTTTTTCCCCCGCCAGTTCCCTGAAAGGCACACCCTCGGGGGTAAGGCTCTTGAGCAGTTTCTTCATGGCGGGCGTGGCCGGCGCGTCCTGCCTGCGGTAGAACGATTCGCCGTACTTGTCCGTTATGCCCTTGTACACCTGCGCCGGGTCCTTGCCCATGCGCGCGGTGATCTCGGCGGAAAGCAGCGCCAGTATGATGGCGTCCTTGTCCGTGCTCCAGGGCCCGCCGTCGAAGCGCAGGAACGAGGCGCCCGCGCTCTCCTCCCCGCCGAAGCCGAAGCTGCCGTCGAGCAGGCCGTCCACGAACCACTTGAAGCCCACCGGCACTTCGCACAGCCGCCGGCCTAGGCCCGCCGCTACGCGGTCGATGATGCTGCTCGACACCGCGGTCTTGCCCACCGCGGCGTCTGGGCGCCAGCCGGGGCGGTTCTGGAAAAGGTAGAAGATGGCGGCGGAGAGGTAATGGTTCGGCGGCAGCAGCCCGGCGCGCGTCACGATGCCGTGGCGGTCGTAGTCGGTGTCGCAGCCGAAGGCTATGTCGAAGCCGTCCTTCATGCCGATAAGCCGCTGCATAGCGTAGGGTGAGGACGGGTCCATGCGGATCTTCCCGTCCCAGTCCGCGGTCATGAAGGAGAAAGAGGTGTCTACGACGTCGCTCACTACGGTGAGGTCCAGCTTGTAGCGCTCGGCTATGGGGCCCCAATAGTGCACGCCGGCCCCGCCGAGCGGGTCCACGCCTATCTTTACCCCGGCGGCGCGGATGGCTTTCATGTCGATAACGTCAGCCAGGCCGTTCACGTAGGCGCCGGTATAATCGTAGCGGTGGGTGGTGGCGGCTTTCAGGGCAGTGGCCAGTTGGAGGCGCTTCACCCCCGTAAGCCCGTTGGAAAGGATCTCGTTGGCGATGTCCTGAATCCGGCCGGTTATGGACGGGTCTGCCGGGCCGCCGCTGGGCGGGTTGTACTTAAACCCGCCGTCGGCGGGCGGGTTATGGGAAGGCGTGATTAAAATGCCGTCGGCCAGGCCGGCCTTGCGGCCGCTGTTGTGCGTAAGGATCGCGTGGGAGACGGCGGGGGTGGGCGTGTACTCGTCGGTTGCGGCTATCATCACCTCTACGCCGTTGCCGGCCAGCACTTCCAGCGCGGTCTCGAAGGCCGGCATCGAAAGGGCGTGCGTATCCATGCCCATGAACAGCGGCCCGTCTATCCCTGCGGCCTTGCGGTACTGGCAGATGGCCTGGGTTACGGCGAGGATATGCTTTTCGTTGAACGAGCGGCTGAAGGAACTGCCCCGGTGGCCGGAGGTGCCGAAAGAGATTTTCTGGGCCGCTATGGAAGGGTCGGGGCTCTCCTTGTAATAGGCCTCGATCAGCTTCGGTATGTCCGTGAGCATTTCCTTCGGCAGCGTCTTCCCGGCGTAAGGACTTATAGGCATGGTTCTCCCCTTTTAGCGGCAAACGTTTATTCTAATAAAAAAACTTCGTTCCCCCTACTCCCCGGCCGCGGCTTTCGGCAGCAGCAGCGCCGCCGTGTCCGGGTGCCTCAGGGCCGCGTAGTTCTCTTTCAGCCAGCGGCGGCGGGCGGCGTAGTCGGGGCAGGCCAGGCCGACCAGGGCCCAGAATTTTTTGGAATGGTTCATCTCGCGCAGGTGGCAGAGCTCGTGGATCACCACGTAATCCAGGGCTTCGGGCGGCGCGGCGGCCAAGCGCCAGTTGAAGTTGAGGTTCCTGCGGCCGGAGCAGCTGCCCCAGAGGGTGCGCTGGTCCTTGATGGCCACGCGGTTATAGTCCACGTTCAGCAGCCCGGCCCAGTGTTTTACGCGGGCCACTATTATGCGCTTGGCGTTGCGGCGGGCGGCGGGCGGCAGGCCGGAAGTCCGGCGGCCGCGGACCGGCGCGGGCCGGTACCGGCGGGGGGCAGGGAAGAGCTCGGGGAGGTCCAGTTTGAGCCCCCGCAGGAAGAGTTCCACGTCGCGGCAGATGTTATTGAAATGCATTGCTGAATGGGCTTAAACGCGCGGCCGACATAATTTAATTATAACAAAATGCCTATTCTTTCCTGCAGTCGAAGAAAGCCTTGAGCTCTTTAAGGCCGGAGACCTGGTGGCATCTGGGGATGGAGCGCAGGAACTTCGGGCCGTAGCGCCGTGTGCGTATCCTCGGGTCCAGCACTACCACGGCGCCGAAATCGGCCTTGCTCCTTATGAGCCTGCCGAAGCCCTGCCTGAATTTCACCACCGCCTTGGGCAGGGAATACTCGTTGAAGACGTTTATCCCCCTGGCCGTCATCCACTCGTGCCGCGCTTCCTCCAGCGGCGTATCGGGCGAGGTGAACGGCAGCCGGGCTATGACCACGCAGGACAGCGCCGGCCCCTGCACGTCCACGCCCTGCCAGAAAGTGTCGGTGGCGAACAGCACGCCGTTGCCGGCGCGCCGGAACTCCGCCAGCAGCTGCTGCGGCAGCTTGTCGCCCTGGCGGAACAGCGGCCTGCCGCCGAGCCGCCGCTCCAGCGCTTTGTGCGCCTTGTCCAGGATCTGCCAGCCGGTGAACAGCAGGAAGATCCCCCCGTCCACCGCCGAAGAGATCTTAAAGCATTCTTCGATCAGCGCGGCCTCGTAAGCCTGCGCCTCGGCGGGGTCCGGGATGGCCGTCGGCACGTAGATGACCGCCTGCTGCTGGTAATCGAAGGGCGAGTCCAGCAGCAGTTCGTCCGCCCTGTCTATGCCGAGCCTGGTCTTCACCATGCGGAAAGAGGCGTCCACGGCCAGCGTGGCCGAGGTGAGGATCACCGGGTACTCGTTGCCGAAAAGCTCTTTCCTCAGATATTCCGCCACGTCCACCGGGGACATGTTGAGGGACAGCGAAGGCGCTCTTTTGGAATAGGAATTCTCCACCCAGTAGGCGCTGTCGCCGTCGTCGCATTTCAGGAAGGCGGCAGTCTGCTCGGCCAGGGCCAGGCATCTTACCAGGAAGCCTTTTATCTCGGCCTCCTCCTGCGCGGACTTGCTGTGCCCGATGGCCTCCGACAGCAGCACCGTCAGCGCCAGCAGCGGCTGCGCCAGGGTGTTCTCGACCAGGCGGGGCTTGCGCACGCGCCTGGCCTTGGCCGCGCCCCCTTCCGGGGCGTCGAAGCCGAGTTTTTCCCTGATGTCGTGAAAGAAAGTCCTCGAGGCGAAATTCACGTCGGCCACGGCCTGCTGCATCGCCGGCACCCAGTTGGCCGGCGGCGTCCTGAGCCGCCTGACCAGGCCCTTGCCCGACTTCTGGTTGAAAATATCGTCGAGCAGCCGCTTCACCTTCCGGTCGGTCAGCGAGAAGCCCATGAACGCGGAGGCCACGTCCTCGAGGTTGTGCGCCTCGTCGAAGATCACCGCGTCGAAAGCGGGGGTAGGCATGCCGGCGAAGAACAGGTGCTGGTTGGCCACTATGATGTCCGCCGCTTTCGCCAGGGCCACCTCTTTGCGGTAGAAGCAGGTCTCCAGGTGCGCGCATTTGCGCCCCAGGCAGTTGTCGGGGTCCCGGCAGACCTCTTCCCAGACGCGCTGGGGAACGTTCAGCGGGATCTCCGGCCGGCAGCCGCTGGAGGCCAGCTTCGCCCAGGCGGCCAGTTCGACCACGACGTCCTTGCTCCCGTCCTCCTCGAACAGCTCTTCGCCCTGAGCGTAGGCGCGCTCCAGGCGGGAAAGGCAGAGATAGTTCCCCGAGCCCATCAGCAGGAAATAGTTCAGCCGCAGCCCTTGCTCCTCCAGGATGGCCTTTACCACCGGGAGGTCCTTTTTTACCAGCTGGGCCTGCAGGGCTTTAGTGTGGGTGGCCACTACCACCTTCTTCTTGTTCCTCACCGCCCAGAGCGCGGCCGGGATCAGGTAGGCCAGGGATTTCCCTACCCCCGTGCCGGCCTCCACGAGAAGGTGCTTTCCGCCGCTTACGGCCTTGTACACGGCGTCGGCCATCTGCCCCTGCTGTTCGCGGGGCTCGAAATTCCTGATGGTCCGCGCCACGGGGCCGCCGGCGGAGAACAGATGCCCCGGCGAGGACGGGTCGGGCTCTTGAGGTTCGTATTCGGTCATTGGCGGTTGGCGGAAATGTCAGCGCAGGACGATGACGGCGCCGGGTTCGCCGCGCTCTGCTACCTGGATCCTGAACTTGACGGGCAGTCCCTTCTTGCGGAAAAATTCCTCTATCTCCTTCGGCGGCAGGTGGGGCGCGTTGCATTCGCCGCTGAGGTGGCCGAGCACCACCGCCTGCGGGGCGGGGCCCAGCTGGCAGACCCGGTGCAGGAACTCGGCGGCTTTGAGGTTGGAGAGGTGGAATTCCGAGCCGGGGTGCCCGAACCGCTCCAGCAGCGCCGCATCGTGGTTGGCCTCCAGCAGCAGCAGGTCGGAGTTGGCAGCGAAGGCCGCGTGCGCCTCGGTAAAGCGGCTGAAGTCGGTGAATACGCTGGCTTTGCGCTCTTTCCCCCCTCTCTTCGTGGTAAAGGTAAAGGCCGTCGTGTGGAAGCCGGGGGCGTGGTCCACCTCCGTGTATTGGATCTTCAGGTCTCCCACCGCCAGGTGCCCGGTGAAAGAGGAGATTATCCCGGCATGCTTGGCGCCGTGCCTGGCTATGATCTGCTGCCTTACGCCGGGATGGCAGAAAACTTTAAGGCCCGCTTCCTCCAGCACTTTGAGGGAATTGCGGTTGATATGGTCCCCGTGGGCGTGCGTAACCACCACCGCGGCCAGCGGGCCGCAGGTCTTCGCCGCCACGGCCAGGGCTTCCCGGCACGCGCGCTGGCTGCCGGGCGCGAAATCCACGAGCACGGCGGTGGCGCTGGTCCACAGCAGGTAGGCGTTCCCGCTGCTGCCCGAGAACAGGGACTTGAATTTGAACGCGATATGTCCTCCGACCATCGGAAAAACAAAGACCGGAGGTTCGCCCCCGGTCTTTGTGCGGCCCCGCGGTCAGGCGGGACCTGTGCACGCTCTGTTAAAAGGGCACGTCTTCGATATTCTCTTCGCTGCGGGCCGCGGGCTTGGCCGCCCTGGCTTTCGGCGCGGGCTCCGAGTCGCCGGCGCCCTCCTCGCGCTTGTCCAGGAACTGGAAGTCGTCCACGTAGACCACCATCTTGGACTGCTTCTTGCCGTCTTCCTTGCCGGCCCATTCCTCCAGCACCAGGTGGCCTTCCACGTAGATCTGCTGGCCCTTGCGCAGGTACTTGGCGGCGATGTCGGCCGTCTTGCGCCCGGTCTCGCGGTTGAAAGCTTTCAGGTCCACCCAGACCGGCACGTCTTCCCACTGGCCGGTCTGCTGGTTCTTTTTGGTGTTGTTGACGGCGAAGCCGATATTGGCCACTTTGCCGCCGTTGCTGAATTCTTTGATCTCGGGGTCGCGGGTGAGCCTGCCTATAAGCATTACCTTGTTTAAATTTCCCATTTTAGTTCTCCTTGTTCTTTCGGAATTTACCGGATAACCGCAGGAAGCGCACAAAACCATGAACCTTTATTGCCACCCTGTACCTCCATTATACCTTAATAATAAAACAGCCGCTTTTTGCCCGCCGTAAGCGCTTTGCCGGCTTATGGTCTAATTTGCCGGGATAATTTATACAATATCAGCGGAAGGGATATGATAAAGATATTGCACACGGCGGATCTGCACCTTAAGGGCGGCGACGAGCAGGGCTACTGCTTTGCCGTGCTGGACGCCGTGATCGCGCTGGCCAAGGCTGAGAAACCCGCCTACCTCCTGATCGCCGGCGACCTGTTCGATTCCTTCGAAGATTTCAGGGACCTGCGCGCCGAGACCGCCGCCCGCTTCAAAGCTCTTAAGGGCGTGTGCGAGATCGTCTATATTCCCGGCAACCACGAGAACCTGCGCCGTACGGCCCCGCTCGAGAGTTTCGACCTGGGCGACGTGAAAAAGTTCACGGCGCTGCCTTATGAGATCTACTACGGCGAAGGCGTGGAGTTCGTCTGCGTGCCGCACGCCGAAAGTTACGGCGCCTACCGCGACTGGACCATCCCCCCTAAAGATCCCGCCAATACCCGCGTGCTCGTGATGCACGGGCTGAACTCGCGCATCTACACCGGCCCCGAAGAGGAGGCCGAGGGCAAGGCCGGCGTCATCGACGACGGCTTCTTCGCGCGCTTCGATACCGAGTACGCGGCCCTCGGCCACGTGCACGGCGCCCGGCAGGAACGGTTCGGCGCTACGCTGGCCGCCTATCCCGGTTCGCCCCGGGTCTGGCGCGGCAGCGTCAGGGAAGCCGGTCCCCGCGGGGTTTACCTTGTGGACGTAGGCCCCGGCAGCGCCCGGGCCGAATTTATCCCCCTCCCCGAGGCGGGGCAGTACCGCCGCTACGAGGTCCCGCTGGGCGTGGACGGTTTGCCTGCGCCCGCGGAACTGGAGCGGATCCGCCTGGAATGCGGTCCGAAAGATTTCCTGAGCGTAGGCGTGTCCGGCACGGTGGATTCCGACCAGAAGGCCATCGAGGCCGAGGCCGGGCTCGAGGCCGAGTTCGCCCCCAAGGTGCGCCGCTACGAGGCCAGGCCCCGCGACATAGAAGTCATCGAGAATATCTCGGCCAACCAACTGGCCGCCGAATTCCTGGCCGAGCTGGAGACGCTTAAGCCTCCGCCCGGCACGCCCGACGAGAAGAAGTGGCTTTACGCCCGGCGCTTCGGCTGCGAAGAGATCGCCGCCAGGCTGAAGGCGGGCAAATGATCCGCAAGCTCAACCTGGAAAAGTTCGGTAAATTCTCCGGCCGCACGCTGGAACTTTCCCCCTTTACCATCGTCACGGGCCCCAACGAGGCGGGCAAGACCACCGTCTTCGACGCCTTGTTCGACAATCTCTGCGAAGGCGACAAGAACGCCCTGGTCTTCCGCCGCCTCAAGGAGCGCTACGGTAAGGACAGGCGCTCCTCCGTGGAGTGGGCGCCCGGCGCGGAGCAGCCCAGATACGACGCTTACGATTTCCTGGACATCTTCGCCATCCGCGGCGGGCAGATCCATATCGACGCCGAGCAGGACGGGGCCTGGTTCAGGGCCTTCAAGAGCGCCCTGTTCACCGCCGGCATAGATCCGGCGGAAATGGCCGAAGCCTTGAATAAAGAAGGGCGCGAAGCCAAGAATAACCGCCGCATAAGACTTCTGGCCGCGGCCGAAGAGGAAGCTTTCTCGCTGAAGAAGTCCCTGGAGACGGAGGAGCAGCGGCGCCGGGATGTGCTGGCCGGAGAGGAGAATATAAGGCAGCTGACGCTTAAGGCGCAGGAACTGCGCGACACGGCGGCGGAGAAAGAGGCCGAACTGGGCGAAGCCAGGCCGAAGTTCGAGGCGGCGAAGGCCGGCGCCGAACTTGACCGCGCCCGCAAGGCGCTGGCCTTCCTGCGCGAACTCGAGGCCCTGGAGGCCAGGGCCAGGGAACTGGAACATTTCAGCGAAGGCGCGCTGGGCGTTTACGACGCGCTGGCCGCCGGCGTGGACAAGGCCAAGGACGAGCTGGCCCAGCTTAAAGGCCAGCTGTCGGAAAAAGATCGCGGCGTGGACGCCGCCGACCTTTCCCTCGAAAAGGCCTCTACCGCCGCCGCCGATCTCCGCAAGCAGGGCGAGCAGGCCGGGATCTTAAAGGCGGAAATAGAAAAATTCACGGCCGAAGCCGCCGCTACCGTAAAAAAGATCGTGTACTGGCCGTTGCGCCTGGTGATCTGGGGCGCCGGCCTGGCGCTGGCCGCCGTGCTGTTCTTCTGGCTTAAGGGCGCCGCCGGGGCCACCGTAGCCCTGGTCGTCGCCGGCCTGGCCGGGGCGGTGGGCTGGTTCGCCGCCGCCAAGAACGTGGCCGGCGTAATAGACCAGGCTCAGAACACCGCGCTGCTCTCGCGTTTGACCGACGTTTGGCGCAACAGCGGGCTCGACGCGGAGCTCGTGCGCCGGGATACCGTGCAGGGCATGCTGGACGCCCTCTCCGCGATAGCCGTTAAATATTCCGCGGCCCGGGAAACGCTTCTTAAGAGCGAGGCCGCGGTGGTTCTGTGCGGCAAGGAGAAGGGCGAACTTTTGAAGAAGGCGGAATCCGCCGAGGCCGCCAGGCGCGAGGCCGAAGGCGCGGCGCAGAAGTGGCTGGCCGAGAACGGCGCCCGCAGCCGCGACGAGTACGCCGCCAAAGCGGCGGAACGGGTGAAAACCGCCGCCGACCTGGAAAGCCGCCGGGAAGCGGCCCGTACAATGGCCGCGGGCCGCGGCTGCCGGGATATCCAAGAACTGAAATTCCGCCTGCAGGACGAGGCCGAGCGGCTGGAACGCTCCGGCGCCGCGCAGGTGCCGGAGGCCGAGCTTAAAGGCCTGGAAGCCGGGTTCGAGAAGCTGCGCGAAGAGGCGCAGGCTGCCAAAGAACTGCTGCTCCGCGGCGAGGCCGAACTGGGCAGCGTTAAAAAGGTGGCGGCCACCAAGCTGGAAGGCATACCGGAAAATATAAGCCGGCTCTCCGTGGAACTGGCCGCCAAAGAGGGCGAGGCCGCCGAGATCCGCCTGATGCTCGAGGGCTATAAGCTGGCCGCCGCAGTTTTCGAGAAAATAGCCGGGAATTCGGCCCTGAAACTGAATCTCCTGGCCGGGGAAGTGAGCGGCATGGTAAAGACCATGCTGCCGGACAGGACCGTGGAGTTCAGGACTTTCGACATAGAAGGCGCCGCCATGAAGGACGCCCGGGGAGAGCTGCTGCCGCTGGGGTCGCTGTCCGCCGGCACCCGGGACCTTTTCATGTTCGCCGCCCGCCTGGCCCTGGCCCTCAAGACCAGGCTGGGGCCCGGCGGCCTGGCCCCGGCGCTGCTGGTGCTGGACGAGCCGTTCTACACCCTGGACCATTCCCGGGCCGCGGCCGCGCTCAAACTGCTGGGGGCTTTTCAGAAAGAAACCGGCTGGCAGATAATACTGTTCACCAAGGATCCGGCCATCCGGGCCTCCGCCGAATCCGCTATCCCGGCCACAATAATTGAACTGTAGTCCAGGTCAGCTGATATGAAGAGGGCCGCTTAATGCGGCCCTCTTTATTTATTTCCGCGCGGCCCTGTAGGCGGCCAGCGCGTCGGGGAACGGCGAGAGCACGCGCTCCAGTACGCCTTTGCATTCGGAGATGGCGGTGCCGTAATTGGTGATGGGGATGCCTGCTTGGGCGGTCTTGCCCATGCGGCCGAGGATCTCTGTGCGGGTCAGCATGCAGCCGCCGCACTGGATGGCCAGCTTGTAAACGCCCAGGTCCTTGGGCAAGTCGTGCCCGGCGAAGGTGTCTATCTTAAGCTCCCCCCCGACGGTTTCTTTAAGCCACCTGGGCAGCTTCACGCGGCCTATGTCGTCCTCTATGGCGTGGTGGCTGCAGCCTTCCAGCACTACTATCCTGTCCCCCGGGCGCAGGCACCGGATGGCGGCGGCGCCGGCGGCGTAGGCGGGCAGGTCGCCTTTGAAGCGGGCGAAAAGGATGGAGAAGGTAGTGCATGGTACGCCCACCGGGGTATGCTTCACCATGAAGTCCACCACCTGGGAGTCGCAGACCACCAGCGACGGTGGGGCCTTCAGGGCGGCCAGGGCCTGCGGGTATTCCACCTCGCGCGTCGTGAGCGACAGGGCGCCGTGGTCGAGCAGGTCGCGCATGGCCTGCACCTGCGGCAGGATGATGCGGCCCTTGGGGGCTTCCTTGTCTATGGGGATAATGAGGATGGCGGTCTGGCCGGGTTTTACCAGGTCTCCGAGGATAGCGCGGGGGCCGGCGTTGTTTGCGGTAATTTCCAAAAGGCGTTTTTTTACCTCGGCTACGGCTGCTTCTCTTCCATTCTTTGAGATAGCTGAACAAAGTACGGGAGCCAGGCCCAGGTCCCTGAGAGCGGCCAGGAGTTCCGCCGAGGGCGCGGCCAGGTCGGTCTTGTTTATCAGCGGGATAATTTTTATATTCTTGCCGGCCGCGGTTTTAACGACCTGCTGTTCCCAGGGGCCCCAGGTTCCGGGTTCCAGCACCAGGATGGCCGCTTCGGCGCGGTCGAAGATCTTGCGGGCGCGTTCGGTGCGCAGGGCGCCCAGTTCGCCGGTGTCGTCTATGCCGGCGGTGTCCAGGAAGACTACCGGGCCGACCGGCAGCAGCTCCATGGATTTCTCCACCACGTCGGTGGTGGTGCCGGGGACCGGCGAGGTGATGGCCACGTCCTGGCCGGCCAGCATGTTCAGCACGCTGGATTTGCCGACGTTGGTGCGGCCGAAGATGGCTATCTGCAGGCGCATGGATTTAGGTGTGGTTTGCATAGGATGGGCTCAGGCTTTCTTCAGGCTGTGCCCGAAGCCTCCGGCGCGTGAGCGGCCGAGGCTCCTGAGCATGGCGTCCACGCAGCCGGCGCATTGCTCGGGCTGGTCGTTGACGCAGATCTTGCCGGGGTACAGGCTGTAGTCAACGCGGTGCTCAACGGGGCTGATGTTGGGCATCAGCACGTTTGCGCCGCAGCGCAAAGCTTTCTGGCGGCCCTGGGGGTCGATGGACCCCATGGCCGTGGTCGCCGGGATATGCGCGTTCCTGGTAACTATGCGGGTGAGCGCCACCATGCGGAGCGCCAGGTCCAGGGTCCCCCCCGGCGAGCCGGCCAGCGGGGTGTCCGGGTTCGCGATGAAGGGGCCTATGCCTACCATGTCCAGGTCCATCTTCTTGAACAGCAGGATATCGTCCGCCAGGCTCTCCAGCGTCTGGCCGGGGAGGCCGGCCATTACTCCGGAGCCCACCTGGAAGCCGGCCTCTTTCAGCCAGGCCAGGCAACTGAAGCGCCGGTCGTAGTCGGAGTCAGGCTTAAGGGCGGCGAAGAGCGCGCGGTCAGAGGTTTCGAAACGCAGCAGGAAACGGTCCGCGCCGGCTTTGCGCAGGTCCTTGTATTCTTCTTTCGTGTATTCCCCGACGGAAAGGGTGATGGCCAGCCCGGTGGCTTTTTTTACTTCATCCACTATCTTCACCAGTTCTTTGGGGCCCCAATGGTTGTCCTCGCCGGATTGCATCACGACCGTACGGTAGCCGAGCGCCACGGCGGCGCGGGCGCAGTCCAGTATTTCCCCGGTTGTAAGACGGTAACGGCGCACTTTGGGGTTGCCGGCGCGGATGCCGCAGTAGCGGCAGTTGCGGCGGCAGTGGTTGGAGAATTCCAGCAGGCCGCGCAGGTGCACGCCGTCCCCGACGTACTTTTTGCGGGTCTCGTCGGCCAGCGCGAAGAAGGCGGCTGTGTCGGCGCCCGGTGAGAGGGCTTGTACTAGCTCTTCTTTATTCATAGCGCCTCGGCGCGCGGGCCTCTAGAAGCAGAGGTCCCGCTCGCCTTTTTCTATTCTTTCGTAGTAGGAGTCGAGCAGCTTCACGGTCTCGGCCGGGAAGTCCTTTTCCCTGGCGCGGATCTCCGCTATCTCTTTCCTGATCAGGGCCTCGCCCTTGGCGCGGGTGGCGTCGGAGGCGAAATCGTCCAGCCATTCGCGGAAGGTCAACACGGCGTTCAGCTTGCAGAAGCGGCCTTCGTGGCCGCTCTTGAGCAGTTTCATGATATGGTCGCCGGTGCGGCCGCAGCGGTAGCCCGAGGTGCAGAAGGAGGTGATGTGCCCCAGGTCGGCCAGTTCGCCTATCACTTCGTCGAGGTTCCTCATGTCGCCGAGCATGAACTGCTGGCGCTCGGTCTCCTGTTTGCTGTAGCGGTCCGAGTAGGCGCCGATGCCGATGTTGCTCCCGGCATCGCGCTGCGTGCACATATCTATAACGGAGCGGATCGTTTCCGGTTTTTCGCGGGCCGTGACGATTATTCCGGCGTAAGGCACCGAGAGGCGCAGTACGGCCACCAGCTTCTTGAAATCCGCGTCGGAAACGTTGTTCACGCTTTCTTCGGGGAGGCTGGTGCCGTTGGCGCTTTCCAGGCGCGGGAAGGAAATGGTGTGCGGGCCTATCCCGAACCTGGCCTCGAGTTCGCGCGAATGCGCGACCAGGCCCAGCACTTCGAACTTCCAGTCCGGGTTCAGGCCGAACAGCGCTCCGATAGCCACGTCGTCGATGCCGGCCTCGAAAGCCCGGTGCATAACGTACAGGCGCCAGTGGAAATCGCTCTTTGGGCTTTTGCCCGGGTGCAGTTTTGCGTAGAGGTGGCGGTCGTAGGTTTCCTGGAACACCTGGTAGGTGCCGATGCCGGCGGCTTTCAGTATCTTCAATTCGTCGATGGTCATCGGCGCGGCGTTCACGTTCACGCGGCGGATCTGGCCGTAGCCGCGGCGGGTCTTCTCTTTTACGGAGTAGATATTCCGCATGGCTTCGGCTATGTACTCGGCGCCGCTCTCGGGGTGTTCCCCCACTACGAAGATCAGCCGCTTGTGCCCGATCTTGCCCGCCAGCGCCTTCGCCTCTTCCTTTATTTCTTCCATGGAGAGTTTGCGCCTTACGGTGCCCTTGTTGGCGGCGCGGAAGCCGCAGTATAGGCAGTTGTTGACGCACAGGTTGGAGGCGTACAGCGGCGCGAAGGTCACCACGCGGTTGTCGTACACCTTGCGCTTCACCGCGCGGGCGGCCTCGAATACTTCCTCGAGCAGCGCCTGGTCGGTGACCGAGAGCAGCACCGCGGCGTCCTCGGGCGGCAGCGCCTCGGACACTTCCAGCGATCGCTTGAGGATCTCGCGCACCCTGGCCGGCTCCGGCTTGGCGGCCGCGAGGGCGGCGTGCAGGGCCTCGTCGTCTATGAAATCCGCTTTGGTCATAAATTCACCGTCTGTTTTCTGCGATCCTGATGAGGGCAGCATATAGGCCTCCGTGTTGTCTGACGTGTCGTCCGGTTAAACCGCCGCGGGCGGTTCTTTAAGCGTAACTTCGAAAACCGAGCCTTCGCCGTACGTCGAGGACACTTTTACGTCCCCCGCGTAGAGGCCGGCTATCTTCCTTAAAATGGAAAGCCCCAGGCCGCTGCCGTCTATCGCGCGGGTGTGCTCGTTCTTGATCCGCACGAATTCCCCGAAGAGCCTGGCCTGCTCCTCCGCGGTCATGCCGATGCCGGTGTCGGAGCAGCGTATCAACGCCGAATCGGGCGAGGGCTTGGAAATTTCCAGCGTTACGCGGCCGTCCTGCTTGTTGTATTTCACCGCGTTCGTGAGCAGATTGGAGAGGATCATGTCGATCTCGCCGGAGTCGGCGTTCAGAAGCGCAGGGGGCTGGATCTTCAGCTCCACCTTTATGCCGCGCGCGGCGGCCCTTGCGGCCACGGCTTCCGCGGCCAGGGAGGCGGCTTTACCAAGGTCCACTTGCTCCAGCACGCGCTTCTTCCTGCCGGATTCCAGGCGGGTAAGGTCCAGCAGGTCCATTACCAGTTTGCGCATCCCGCCTATCCGCACAACGCTGCGGTCCACCATCGAATCGTAAGCGGCCAGGTCCGGCCCCTTCATGCGTTCCTTCATCAGGTGCATATAGCCTTCCACGGCGGCCAGAGGGGATTTCAGTTCGTGGGCCAGCACGGAGATGAACTCGAACCGCACCTGGCGCTTTTCCTCTTCCAGGCGCTTGGCCTTGCGGTGCAGGTAGACGCTGCGGGCGGCCTTCTGGATAGTGGCGCGCAGCTCTTCCGGAGTGAACGGCTTGGCCAGAAAGTCGAAAGCGCCGCGCTTGGTGGCCGTTACGGCGACCTCCAGGGAGGCGAAGGCGGTGATCATGATGGTCAGGAAGGAGCCCCCCTCCGCCTCCGCGAGCACGTCCAGCCCGGTCATGTCGGGCAGCTTGTAGTCCAGCAGCACTATGTCCGGGCGGGTTTTCTTTATTTCGGCCAGCGCCTCGGCGCCTGTTGAGGCGGAACGCACTTTGAACGAAACTATTTCCTTAAAATCCTCCAGAGGCACGGTGAACCCCTCGAGCGAGCGTTCCGCTCCCGTGCGCATCCCGGCTTCGTCGTCGACTATCAGGACGTCGAGCTCGTGCGTTTCCGCTTTAGTCTCAGGCATGTGAGGAACCCTCTCCCATCAGGCGCTTAAGTTCGGCCTTGAGCTGCTCGAAGCGCAGTTCTTTGTGGATGATCGCGTCGGCCTTGATCCAGGCCTTGGGGTCGTGGGCCTTGTCGAAGTTGAACCCGGTCTCCTTGGTGACGGAGGTGACGATGATGACCGGCAGCTTGGGGTCCATCTTCTTGATCTTGTGGCTCAGCACGAAGCCCGAATCGGGGTTCTCCATCATCAGGTCGAGCACGGCGGCCTGGAAGGCGCCCGGCTTTATCAGCGGCTCCGCTTCTTTCTGGGTGGAGGCGGAGAGCACCTCGTAGTTTTCCGATTCCAGATAGATCTTCATCTGTTCCATCATGTCCGGGTCGTCCTCGACCACGAGTATCTTTATTTTAGCGTCAGTCATGTTAGTTCTCCTCTGTTGTGTTAAAAGTAAACCTATGCCTTTGCGGGCGCGTCCCCAGGCTTCATCTTTATAGCACCGGCGTCCCTGGCCAGGCGGGGCAGCTTTACCGTGAAGGTGGTGCCCGTAGGTCTGGCCGCCGCGCTGGAATTGCTTTCCACGGCGATGTTCCCGCGGTGGACCTTTATTATGCCGTAGGAAACCGCCAGCCCCAGCCCGGTGCCTTTGCCGATCTGTTTGGTGGTGAAGAAGGGCTGGAAGATGTTTTTGGTGTTCTCGGGCTTTATGCCGCAGCCCGTGTCGCTCACGCTGAAGCAGACGTTCTCCCGTTCCAGGAAGGTCTTTACGGTAAGCCGCCCTCCGCCGGGCATGGCCTCCATAGCGTTGGTGGCCAGGTTGGACAGTACCTGGATGATCTGGTCGGGGTCCATCTCGGCGGAAAGGTCCCCCTCTCCTTTCACGATGGAAACTTTTACCGCCGCGTTGGCGGGAGCCGTCTTGAAGTAGGTTTCCACCAGCCGGCTGAGGTCCGTCTGCCGGAAGAAAGGCTTGTTCTTGCGCGCGAAGTTGAGCAGGCCGCCCACGATCTTCTTGCAGCGGTCCGCCTGCTCCGTGATCATCCTGGCGTCGCTGAACACGCGGGAATCCTTCTGGCACTGCTCGGCCAGCAGGTGCGCGTAGAGCAGCACCACGCCCAGCGGGTTGTTGAGCTCGTGGGCCACGCCGGCGGCCAGCTGGCCCATGCTCGCCAGCTTCTCGGACTGCACCAGCGCCTGCTTGGTCTTGCCGAGCTGGTTGTAGGAAAGGGTCAGTTCGTCGGCGGTGACTTTCAGCCGGTCGATGGTGTAGGGCAGGCACATCTCGCTCTCGGCTATGCCGCAGACGATGGCCACCGCGTGTTCCACGCAGGTGGGGTAGCCGCAGGCGCCGCAGTTAAGTTCGTCCTCGGGCTTGAGCTTGCCCATCTTGGCCAGCACGGCCTTAAGCTCTTCCTTGCCGGGGAGCTTCATCCGCTGGTCCTCCGGTTCGAAGGCTGCCTTATAGTCCATGCCGCGGAAGCGGCGGACCGAGTCTTCCCATTCGCTCAGCCGGATGCTGAAGTAGCTCTTGCGCGCGTAGCGGCGCAGCGAGGCCTCGCGCGCGTGTTTGGAGGATTTTACGCTGACGCCGGGGCCCATGATGCAGCCGTCGCAGCAGAGCAGGTCGAGGAAATCGGCGTCGATGTCGCCGTGCTCCAGGTTCCGCAGGGCTTCGGGGAAACTTTCCAGGCCCTCGGCCGACATGAAGCGGCCGCTCATCAGGTCGCCTTCCAGTTCGGCGGAACTGAGCAGGCCCCCCCCCATCGGGTACAGCACGCCCTTGGCGGGGTAGGGCGGGTCGAATTTTGCGTCCAGCGCGCTAGCGCGGTCTATGCCGGCGGCCTTGAACAGCTCGCGCAGCTCAACGAAGGTAATGGATTCGTCGATATCCGCCTGGTTGCGGGAAGACTCGCCTTTCTTGGCCACGCAGGGGCCGATGAACACCACCTTGACGTCCTTGCCGTAGGTGGAATGGATAACGCGGGCCTCGGCGATCATAGGCGAGACGATAGGGGCCAGGTGCTTTACCAGGCCGGGGTGGTATTTCTCGACGAAGGAGACCACGGCCGGGCAGGCGGTGCTTATGTACTTTTTCCCCGGGTTCTCGTTGATCAGCTTGCGGTACTGCAGCGAGACCATGTCCGCGCCGAAGGCCACTTCGCACACGTACTTGAAGCCCAGCGCTTTCAGCATGCCGGCGAAGCGGAGCGGGTCCACCCCGCCGAATTCCACCGGGAAGCTCGGCGCCAGGGCGGCGGCCACGGGCGCGCCGCTCTTGAGAAGGCCCAGAACCTCCGCCGTGGAAGCCAGCGTTTCTTTGGCGCCGCGGCTGCACATCAGCACGCAGTTGGCGCAGCCGATGCAGCGCTCCTTGATAACTTCCGCCTGGCCGCCCGAGATGCGGATGGCCTTGGCCGGGCAGCCGCGCACGCACGTATAGCACGCCTTGCAGCGTTCTTTTATCGTGCGTACGAGCGGTTCTTTATCGGGCGTCATATAGGCTGCCTGCCGGTTCCTTTATGCCATGTCCGCCGGCTTGCGCCTGGCGTACTTGGTGTGCAGCAGGTGGTGGCTCTTCTCCCCCAGCGGCTTGCCGAGGAACTCCTTGTAGAGCTGCTGCACGGCCTTGTTGCTGTGGGACGTGCGGATCTTCTCCGTAGAGTCTATCGTGTAGAGGGCGCGCATGCGCTCGGCGATGGCCGCCTTGTTGCGGGCGAAGGGCTGGCCGCCGCCGTTGATGCAGCCGCCGGGGCAGGTCATCACCTCGATGAAGTGCAGGTCCTTCCTGCCGCCCTTTATTTCCTCTATAAGCTTTTTGGCGTTGCCGAGGCCGCTCACCACGGCGATGCCTACTTCCAGGTCGCCTATCTTCACCTTGGCTTCTTTAACGCCGGCCTGGCCGCGGATGGCCTCGAACTTAACCACGCCCAGCTCCTTGCCGGTCAGCATGAAATAGGCGGTCCGGAGGGCCGCTTCCATCACGCCGCCCGAGGCGCCGAACAGTTTGCCCGCCGTGGTGCGCTCGCCGAACGGGAGGTCGGGCTCCTGCGGCGTCAGCGCCTTGAGGTCTATCCCGAAGAGTTTGATCATCTGCGCCAGCTCGCGCGTGGTCAGGACGTAGTCGATGTCGGCCGCGCCGCCGCGCCCCATTTCGGGCCTGGTCACTTCGAATTTTTTGGCGGTGCACGGCATGATGGAGACGCTGACGATGCCGGAGGGTTTCAGCCCCTTGTTCTTGGCGTAGCTGGTCTTGATCAGCGCGCCCAGCATCTGCTGCGGGCTCTTGCAGGTGGAGAGGTTCGCGGTCATCTCCGGGTAGAAGCTCTCGACGTACTTGATCCAGCCCGGCGAGCAGGAGGTCATCATCGGCAGCGTCCCGCCGGTCTTCACGCGCTCCACCAGTTCGGAGGCTTCCTCCATGATAGTGAGGTCGGCCGAGAACGAGGTGTCGAACACGGCCTTAAATCCCATCTTGCGGAAAGCCGCGGTCATGACGCCGTTAACGTCGGTGCCGGCCGGCAGGCCGAACTCCTCGGCGAGCGAGACTGAGATGGCGGGGGCGTGCTGCACTACCGCGTACTTGCCGGAGCCGAGCGCGTCCATTACTTCCTGGATGCTGCTCTTCTCCATCAGCGCGCCGGTGGGGCACACGTTGATGCACTGCCCGCAGTTGACGCAGGAGGACACGTTCAGGCTGGAATCGAAAGCGCAGCCGATGAAAGCGCTGGAGCCGCGCTTGATGAAGTCTATGCACGCCACGCCCTGCGTTTCCTCGCAGACGCGCACGCATTTGCCGCAGAGGATGCACTTCTCGGGGTCGCGCACGATAGAGGGGCTGGAGACGTCCAGGTTCCTGCGGCGGGTGATCACCGGGAACTTGCGCTTGGTCACGCCGTACTCGCGGCTGAGGCGCGAGAGGTCGCAGGAAGGCTGCTTGGCGCAGTATAGGCAGTCGTCGGGATGCGAGCCCAGCAGCAGCTCTATAATGGTTTTCCTCGCGTTGATCACGCGGGGGCTGTTGGTGTGGATCTTCATGCCCTCGGCTGCCGGGAAGGAGCAGCTCGGCACCAGGCCGGGCGCGCCTTCCACTTCCACCACGCACAGGCGGCAGGCGCCCGAAGGCAGCATGTCTTCCATGTGGCAGAGCGTTGGCACTTTTACGCCCTCGCGCTTCAGGAGCGTCAGGATGGTCTCGCCGCTCTTCGCTTCCAGTTCTTTTCCATTGACGGTCAGTTTCATGATGTACCTCAGGCCGCGGTGACGGCTTTGAATTTACAGACGGTCCTGCAGTTGCCGCAGGAGATGCACTTCTCGGCTACGATGTAGTGCGGGAGCTTGACCTTGCCGACGATGGCGCCGGTGGGGCAGCCCTTGGCGCAGAGCGTGCAGCCTTTGCACTTGGCCTGGTCGATGGAGAACTCCAGCATTTCGGTGCAGGCCCCGGCGGGGCACTTGCGCTCGAAGATGTGGGCTTCATATTCGTTCCGGAACCAGCGCAGCGTGGAGAGCACCGGGTTGGGCGCGGTCTGGCCGAGCGCGCACAGGCTGGTCTCCTGGATCACCTGCGAGAGCGCCTCTAGGTTCATTATGCCGTTGAAGCGTTCCAGCGCGTCGTTGCCCTTCTCGCCGCGGCGGCTGCGGGTGATGGTTTTGAGGATCTCGAGCATGCGCATCGTGCCCTCGCGGCACGGTATGCATTTGCCGCAGGATTCCTTTTTGATGAAGTCCATGAAATATTTGGCTACGTCCACCATGCAGGTCTTTTCGTCCATCACCACCAGCCCGCCGGAACCCATGATGGCGCCTACGGTCTTGAGGGATTCGTAGTCCACTTCGATGTCTATATGGGACTCGGGGATGCAGCCGCCCGAAGGGCCGCCGATCTGCACGGCCTTGAAAGCCAGGCCGTTCTCTATGCCCCCGCCTATGTCGAAGACGATCTCGCGCAGCGTGGTGCCCATCGG
>JAJZPL010000014.1 GCA_021811185.1 bacterium | reverse complement strand
GCAGGTCATGGTTGACCAGGCCATGTAAAACAGGGTCAAAAAACATAAAAGCCAACTCCAACGAGATGGCCTGGGCGCACGCTTAAGTGTGCCTCGCTTACAGCCTACCCGCCTGAGCGGGCTGTACTGCGTTAAATTCAGGCTGCTGTCGTCAGGGGCGCACTTCGTCCCGTGCCGGCTTAAGACAATACGGAGTATGACCGGGAATTGTCGCCTTGAACTAATCCCGATCGAGACAAACTCAGGGCTAAGCCTGTAGCGGTTCTGACAAGCGGTTATCGGACCCGGGTGCGAATCCCGGCACCTCCACCATATTAATTAGCCGTACGCCTAAAGCGTACGGCTTTTTAATTTGTATCGGTACCGAAGGAAAAAGCGCCTTCGCGCGAAATGTTATTATAGTTATGAAAAGCGGAAGATGCGGTTTCAGGTAACCCGGGAGATACCCGCGATCGTGTTTTCTGCGGACGGCGATGAAAATATACAACGGCGCCATTATTACCTGCGACAGGGAAGACCATGTCCATAACTACCTGGTAGAGGACAAGGGGCGGATCCTTTACGCCGGGGCGGAGCTGCCCGCAGCTTACCGCGGCGCGCCCGTTGAGGCGCTAGGCGGGCGGGCGCTGCTGCCCTGTTTCGGCGACACCCACCTGCACTTCGCCTCCTACGCGCTCTTTAACTCCGGGCTGGACGTGCGGTCCGCGCGGAGCCTGGAAGAGCTGGGCGAACGGGTGCGGGACTGCGCGCGCGCGAGCGGGGACAAGGTGCTGCTGGGTTTCGGGGCCTCGCCGTACAGCGTAGCGGAGCGCCGGCTTATCTCCAGGGAGGAGCTTGACCGCGCCTGCCCGGGGCGGCCGGTCTTCCTGGTCAAGTACGACGGGCACGCCTGCGTGGTGAACAGCGCCCTGATCGCCGCGCTGCCGGCCGGGATCAAAAACCTCAGGGGTTTCCACGGCGATACCGGCGAAATGAACCAGGAGGCTTTTTTCGCCGTCACCGACTTCGTCACTAAAAAGATCTCCCTCCCGCGGACGCTCAAGAACATGCTCGGCGCGGTGGACGACATGGCCCTGAAGGGGATAGGGCTGATGCATACCGTCTCCGGCGTAGGTTTCCCCTTGGACCTGGACGTTACGCTCGAAACCCTCCTCGGCAAAGGGTTGGCCAGCGGTTTCCAGACCAGGCTTTTCTTCCAGACCATGGACCTCGCCAAAGTAAGGCGGCGCAAGCTCAAACGGGTGGGCGGGTGTTTCGCCACGGCCCTGGACGGCGGCTTCGGCAGCCGGGACGCGGCGCTGCGGCTGCCGTATTCGGACGACCCGCGGAACAGGGGCGTTCTTTTTTACAGCGACGAAGAAGTTGCTCGGTTCACGAAACAGGCCAACCGGGAGGGCCTCCAGATAGAGATGCACGCCATCGGCGACGCGGCCTTCGACCAGGCCGTCATGGCCCTTGAGGCGGCCCTGAAGGACCGCCCCAGGGCGGACCACCGCCACGGCATCATCCACGCCTGCCTGCCCACCGAAGAGGGGCTGCGGAAATGCGCCGGGCTCGGCATCCAGATCCCGCTGCAGCCCGCTTTCCTGGCCTGGGATCTGGAACCGCTGGAGTACCTGCGCGGCATCCTCGGCGAAAGGGCGGCCGGGATCTCGCCGCTCAGGAAGATGACGGACATGGGCATCCTGCTCAGCGGAGGCTCCGACGCGCCCTGCACCCTGCCGGACCCGATAGCCGGGATCCACGCCGCCTGCAACCATTTTACGCCCGGCCAGTCGCTTACCGTGGCGGAAGCTCTTAAACTGTTTACCTGCAACGCGGCCCGGGCCGCCTTCGACGAAAAGGAGCGCGGCAGCCTCGAAGCGGGGAAGGCGGCCGATATGGTGATCCTGAACCGGAACCCGCTGGCCATGAAGCCGGCGGAACTGCTGGAACTCAAAGTGGAACAGCTGCTCCTGAAAGGCCAGCCCTACAAAAAAGGCCAGCGGATCCTCGACCTGCTCGCCAGGGGCCTCCTGGCCGGCGGAAAAATCTAGTCTTTCCTGATCCAAAGGACCTATGTATGCCGGGCCATTTGACGCCCCGCTCATGGGTACGCCGGGCCTTAACGCCGCGCCTTCTTTTGATAAAATATAGGGCAGCCAGACAAAGAGGTGCCGATGATTTCCGCGCTGAAAAAACTTGTTTTTAATACCGTCCTTTTATCGCTTTCCGCCGCCGCCTGCGTCCCCGCGGGAGCCGCCGCGGCGGTTTCGCCGCAGAACCTCCTGACCGAAGCTCTCGACACGAATAAAGACGCCGACACCCGCTGCGCGGCTGTCGATGCCCTGAAAACCAGCGCCGACGAGGCCATAGCCATGGACCTGGCCGGCCTGATGAACGACGCCGACCCGCAGGTGCGCGCCTGCTCCATCCGCGCCGCCGGGGAGGCGAAGAACAAGCGGGCTGTGGAGGCCCTGCTGGCCAATATCGAAAGTTACCAGCTCTCCACCCGGAACGGCAGCAACGGCCCCTACGAAGACAATATAAAGGAACGGCTGAAGGCCATAGATTCCATCTGGGCCCTGGGCGAGATAGGCGACCCCGCCCTGCTGGCCAGGCTGAAAAGTTTTTACAAAGAATCCGACGACGTCCTGCGGATCAACCTGCTGATAAGCGTGGGCAAGCTGGGCAAGAACGCGAAGGCCGGACCTTTCCTGCTGGAAATAGCGGCCTCCGGCGGGGAAACCGAGTCGGCGCGCGCGGCGGCTTTCGAAATGCTCGCTTTCATCGGCCAGCCCGCCTCCATAGCCAACCTGGCCCCGTCGAAGAACCCGGGCATCGAGCGCGGCGACATTATTTACACCGGCGGCGTAGTCGGCAGCATAAGCGGCTGGGGGAACCAGGACCTGCCGGTAGGCCACGCCGCCCTTTACGACGGCGTGGAGATAAAGAACGGGCGGATGAACATCGTCGTTTCCGAATGCGTGACCAACAACCGCGTTCCCGGCGGCGTGCGGAACGCCTACTCCTGGTACGCCTTTACCCACAACTTCAGGTATCCCTACTACGGCAACCGGACCACCCCGGTTAAACCGACGGCCGCCCAGCGCGCGCGGCTGGTGCAGCTCGGCCTGGAGATGGGCAAAAAAGGCCTGAAGTACAACGACACGCACTTCTCCCAGAAAGGGCCGCTGGAATTCGACTGCGTGGGCTATGTGGAATATCTGTACGAACAGGTGGGCCTGAACCCCACCGACGATAAATATGAGACCGGGCTCGGCTGGCCCCTCACCCCGTGGGAACAGTTCATCTCCGTCCGCCCCGACCCTGCCGCGGATTACGTTGCGGTAAAGCCCGGCAGAGGCGATACGGAAGAAATGAGCCAGGCCATATTAACCAGGTACTTCGGCGCCCTTCCCGGCGCTTCGCTGAGCGAAGACTCCGTCCGGGAGCCGGGCGCGGCGATACGGCCTGAAGAAGTGAAGTGAATAATTTACGGGCGGCCCCGGCGCCGCTCTCGCCGCTTCCCCGGCCTTTTTTTACCCTGCCAGCGCGGTTATCTGGAAAACCCCGGCCGTTTAACGGCCGGGCAGGAGCGGCTCGTTCCCCCCGGAAGTCCATTTAAACTATAATATTGAACGTTGGGGGAATAACATAAAAAGGAATTTCACTGAAAGTGTCTGCCGCCTATGATACATAACGAACATGAAGGGTTTCCTCCGCAGCCTCTCCGCGGCTGGTCCCGGGCCGCGCTGCTGGCGCTCATCCTGCTGGTCCCCATGGGCTGCAAGACCGGCACGCTTAAGAACGACAAGGAACTCACCGCTCTCCTTTCGGACCTGAGCAAGCGCAACCAGGAAATGGAGAAAAAGAAACTGGACCGGGCGGCCGGCGAGTTCCGGACTTTCCAGGTGGCCCGTTCCAGCGAAGGGGTGAAAGTCACCCTGGACCTGGTCGACGCCCCGGCCGACACGGCGTTCCTGCGCCTGATGAGCGAAGCCGGGACCCCGTTCCGCATGGGCGACGTAACCCTCCCCGGGCGCGTTACCGTCAAAGCCGAAAAAATTCCCCTGCTGGACGCCGCCCGGCTGCTGACCGCTTCGTCCGGAGCGGTGCCGCAGTTGCGCGGGGATACCCTGCTTTTGAACTACGCTCCCGTGCCGCCCGTCCCGGCCGACGTTTCGGGCCAGACCGTGATCAGGAGCTTCGTGCTGAAGTACCTGACTCCGGATTCGGCCGCGAACCTGCTTAACGAACTTTTTCCCGCGCCCAGAGCCATAAACTTCACGAAAGTCCCGGACCTGCGGAGCATCTACATGTCGGGCCCGGAGGATGCGGTGCAGCGCGCCGTGGACCTGCTGATGCGCGCCGACAGGGACCCCGGGGCGGTACAGATAGAGGCCATAATAGTAAGCATCAATTCCAGCGCTTACGAGGAGTTCAATTCCCAGTTCAACAAGATCTCCAACGGCAGGATCACCGACGGAAAGTTCAATGTGTGGGCGTTGCAGGAAAGTTCGGTGGAATTTACCTACAACAAATCTTTGTCGGTGACTAACCCGCTCACCTTCAGCGCTATTTTCAACACGCTTTTCCAGCAGCAGAAGGCGCGCATCATAGCCCGCCCGTACATTACCACCATGAGCGGCGAGGAAGCCGAGATGAAGATCGGCGAGAACCGCATAGTGGTGGTGCAGCAGGTCAGCGGGGGCGCCTCGGTCTACTCCCCTAACGCCATAGAGTCCGGCGTCTCGTTCAAGATCACTCCTATGGTGCTTGGCGAGAGCATGGTGCGCCTGAACGTGGACATGACCAACAAGCAGTTCGTGGCCACGCAGGCCAACCTGGACCTGCTGGTGGACAACAGCAGCGCCAGGACCGTCCTTACGCTGGAGGACGGCCAGACGGCCATTATCGGCGGGCTTAAGATGAAGAACGTGGCCAGCGCCAACGCCGGGCTCCCGTGGTTCAGGCGCATCCCCATCCTGAACCTGCTGACCGCCGCCCACCAGGAGGACCAGAGCGGCCAGGAGGTCTTCTTCTATATCACCCCGCACATCGTGCGGCCCGGCATGGCGCAGCTCCCCGACCATCCCGAGGCTTTCGGCGTGGGCAACGACCTGCTGACCCCGATGGAAAAATTGAATTAACCGCGGTGAACTGGAATAAATTAAGAACCGCCGGGCATCCCCGGCGGTTCTTGTTTTAACGGAGGAGGGGGCGTCAGCGCCCGGTCTTATGCCCCGCGGCCGCCGGCGGCAGGGCCAGGGCGGGCTCCCGCGCCGTTTCCCCGTCCCAGCGTTCCATGGAGAGCAGCGCGGTCTCGTACGATTCCGGGGTGATGCTGACGGCTCCGGAAAAAGGGTGGTCCATGGCGAAGATGAAGAACAGCATCAGGCCCAGCGTGGCCGCGTACAGGCCCAGCATCCAGGCGTTGAGCCGGCTGTAAGGCAGGATATAGACCAGCAGGAAGTTGAACAGGATCCCCAGCAGCAGCGTGGCCCACAGGGCCCCGGGGACCGCGGACGCGGCGGCCGCGCCCAGGCGGTTGCGGCGGTGAATGTTCATTTCGTTGGTCCTGCCCCAGATCTCCGCTATCAGCGCCTGCTCGCGAGTGGTGCGCGGGTCGAGCCTGGCCGCGCGCCTGAAGATGGCGTTGAACTTGTGGGACGTGGCCTCGGAGTAGCGGCCTTCGCGCATATCCGGCCATTCGTCGGCGATCACCGACTTAAGGTACTCCCGCACGGCCTCTCGCGCCGAGTCGGCCGCCGGGCCGCCGTAAATGGACAGGTCGCGCACCAGCTCCCCGGAAACGCTGGCTTCGGCCGCGGCCGCGGCTTCCGCGCTGTTGTACGCCTCCCACACGGACACGGAGGATAAGGCCAGCAGCAGCGAAAGCATCATAGCCACCACCGCCAGCATGCCCATCGCCAGGGCGCTGCTTTCGGAGGTGCCTTCCCAGGCGAAAAACCGCCGCCAGAGGCGCTGCCCGGCCAGCGCGGTCCCGACGGTTGCCGAGACGAACAGCACTCCCGCCACCCAGTTTGGAAAATCATAAAGCCACATCATAAGCATTTTCTCCTTCAAAAGGCCCGCCGGTTCCCGGGACCTGAAAATATAATAGCAAAACCTTAAGCGGGGAGGCTTGCCGTCGGTTTGGGTGTGCAGAATAGGCCTAAAGGCCTAGGCACGGCTGGGCCCAAATGCCCGTGTCAATATTGTTTCAACCATGAATAATATATTTGAAGTAGCAGTAATAGCCGAAAAAAAGGAACAAGCGCCCGGCGGCGCTTATACAACAATGAAAAAAATAAAAATAAACCTGCTCCTTGCGGCCGCTGTCGTTCTCGGCGGTCTTTCTTCGATTTACGCGGCCCCCGCCGCCCCGGTCAAAGACGAAGGCTCAAAGCCGGCGTTCGAGAATCTCATACAGCTTCCCGCGGCCCAGGTGGAACTGGACCTGCCGGCGCCGGTCATGCGCGCGGCTTTCCCGGAGCTGACCGCGGACCGCGCCACGCCCGCCTGCGTTCCCAGCCAGGCGCTGGTCCCCGGCACCGGCTTCTCTCCCAAGATAGAAGACCCGGTAAGGGTAAAAGCGATGATCGAACTGCTCGCCAAGATAGCGGTCTGCAAACCGCTGCCTTATTCGCAGGACGGCATCATCAACAATAACAAGGAAGGCCTTATGCCCCAGGCCCCTAAAGGTTTTTACAAGGAGTATACGCTCATAGTCCCCGGCCGCAAGACCGGCGACGCCCCCGAGCCTATAGTGATCGGCGGCAAGACCTATATGAGCGGCGCGATGCTCAGCACCCGCGGTCCCGAGCGCCTCATTATCGGCGGCGGAAAAGAAATATACTACACGATGGACCACTACAAGTCCTCCGTCCATCTTACTATAGTGAAGTAAGGCTTCAAGTTTGCTAACATAAAGATCACGGCTAAGGCCGTGATTTTTATTTATGGATAATAAATTCCTTTCCGTTTCTAACCCGCCCGACATCGCCGACCTGGGCCCGGCGGAAGCGGCGGCCCTGGCCGCGGCGGCCCGGGCCCTCGGCTTCGGGGTCTTTGAACTGGACGGCGCGGCCATGGGGACCAAGGCGGAGCTTATGGAGCACGCCGCCGCGCGCCTGGCCTTCCCCGGGGATTTCGGCGGTAACTGGGACGCGCTGATAGATTACCTCGGGGACATGCCCCATATCCATAAGAACGAAAAGATCTTTGTCCTGGTCCGGAACTCGGCGGAAATGGAGAAGGCCGATCCCAAACTGTACGCCGATCTGCGCGAGGCGGCCGGTCTTGCCTGTGAAAACGCCCGCGAATGGAGCGGCGGCAGGGTGATACTTAAATTCGCTTTCCTGCCTTAAGCTTGCGCTTGGATCCGCGGGGGCGGCCATTAATGCGTAACGGACCGGCGGCGGCAATTTATAGGCCTTGTCCCCGCCTTATCTTTATATACCCGTTTATATTGTAAAATTTCAAATATATGTTGAGGCCTAACGCTTTTGCCAAAGTAGCCGGCCCGGCCGCCATTGTGGGCGCGGTGGGCTGGACCCTTTGGCTGTGGCCGGCGCATTTCCTGTGGGTCTACCCCGCCAGCGGTTCGCTGTTCCTCTGGTTCTCCTGGTCCGGCGAACGCGAGGTTAAATACATTTTCCTGTTCCTGGCCACGGCGGCCGGGTTCATCCTGCCGGGGCTTTCCCCGGCCGGGAGCTCTCCCTACCTTATGGCCGGGGCCATAGCCGAAGTGCTCTGCCTGTGGCTGCTGTTCTACGCGCTTTCCAGCGCGGAAAGCTCCGGCAAGGCCGCCCGCGAGCAGCTGGCCTCCGACGAGGCGGCCGCCGCGCAGAAGACGCGGGACCTCGAGGACGAGCTGGCGCGGTACCGGCTGCACCTGGACAGCACGCTGGCCCGGATCAGGGACAAGGGCGCGCTTTCCGCCGCCATGCACGACATGGGTTCCGCCGCCACCCCGGACCAGGTCCGCGAGCGGCTCTGCGCCCTGCTCGGAAAATATTTCCCCGGCGCGGCGGTTGAGCTGCGGACCGGCGCCCCGCGCGACTTCGCCGACCACTGGGTAGCCGAGCGCAAGATCCCGCTGCTGGTCCGCAACTCGGAGGCGGACAGCCGCTTCGCCCGCGGTCTTTTCGGCCCGGACGTCCGCTCGCTGATGGCCCTGCCGCTTTACCTTTTCGGCCAGCTGGTCGGTTTCGTCCGGGCTTCCGCCGCCGAGCCCGACCGCTTCAAGTCCGAGGACCTGCGCGGCGCCGAGCTCGCCAGCACGCTGGCCGGGGTCAGCATGGAGAACATCTACCTCTACGAGAAGGTGAACGAACTGGCCATCAAGGACGGGCTGACCGGGCTCTACACCCACCGCGCTTTCCAGACCAGGGTGGCGGAAGAAATCCTCCGCTCCGCCCGCGGCAAGGTGCCTTTCTCCGTCATCATGGCGGACATCGACCATTTCAAGTCCTATAACGACACCTTCGGCCACCAGGCCGGGGACACCGTGCTGAAGGCCGTGGCCGGGACGCTGGCCGCCGGCCTGCGGGATATCGATTTCTGCGCCCGCTACGGCGGAGAGGAGTTCGCGCTGATCGTGACCGGGGCGGGCAAGGCGCAGGCGGCCGCCGTCGCCGAGAAGATCCGTCTCGAGCTCGAGGCACGTTCTTTCAATTTCGGGGGGAAGCCCTCGCGGGTGACCGCCAGTTTCGGCGTGGCGGAGTTCCCTGCCGAAGGCGCCACCGCCAGCCAGCTGGTGCGCGCTTCGGACGAGCGCCTGTACCGGGCCAAAGAGGGCGGGCGCAACAGGGTGATATATGAATAGGCCCGAACTCTGGATAGCGGCGGCCGCCGCCGCTCCGCTGCTCTCGTATTTCCTGGGGCGGCTTAACCGCTGGGCCGGGCTGCTCGCCGGCGCCGCCCTTTTCATTCTCTCGTCGCTGATGCTCTCCCGGGAAATTTCCGCCGGGGCGCCCTACGCGGCGCTGGCGCTGTGGACCGCGGCCGCGCTGGCGCATTCCGTGTACCTGAACGGCCGCGCCGGCTCGGCTCCGGACCGCACGCGGCTGGAGGGGGCCCTCGGGCGCGCCGCGGCCCTGGAAAAAGAGCTTTCCGACATTAAGGCCGAAACCAGGCAGAACGCGGCCGGGGAGAAGAAATCCCTCGCCGTGTATTCGGCCGTCAAGCTGCTTTCCGAGACCGTGGAGATCCAGTCCGCGGCCAAGCAGCTGGGCAAGTACCTGGCGGACTATTTCGAAACGGACGAGGCCGCGCTGTATATGGCCGAAGGTTCCTCCGGGGAACTGGAGCTTTTCGCCCAAGCCCCCAAAGGCGCGTCCCTGCCGGGGCTGCCGGAGCTGTTCGCGAAAACCGGCGGTTTCCCCGGTCAGGTCACTGAGGTTTCCGGCCTGGTCCTGGCGCCCGTGGCGGCCGGCGGCGAGCCGCTGGGCCTGGTAGTCCTGCGGGCAGGTACCGGCGGCGGCGCTGAGAGCGCCGCGCGGTTCGCCTCGGAGATAGCCTACGCGCTGAAGCGCGTGATGCTGTTCCGGCAGGTGGAATGGCTTTCCCTTACCGACGGCCTGACCGGCCTGTGGCGGCGGAACGCGCTGGACGAGAAGGTCCGCGAGGAGATCCGCCGCGCCTCGGCCTTCAAGACCACGATGGGCTTCATGATCGCCGATATCGACCATTTTAAGCGCCTTAACGACACCTACGGCCACCAGTTCGGGGACGCGGTGCTCAGGCGGGTGGCGCAGCTGCTCAAGGCCGGCGTGTACGAGACCGACTTCGTCGGGCGCTACGGAGGCGAGGAGTTCGGGATAGTGCTGCCGCGCGCGGATTCGGCCGGCCTGCTGCGCAAGGCCGAGACCATGCGGGCCCGCATCGAGGCGGAGACTTTTTCCCAGGGCCTCGAGAAAGTGCGGCTGACCATTTCCATAGGCATCGCCCATTTCCCCCGGGACGGGCGCACGCCGGAAGAGCTGATAGCCGGGGCGGACAAGGCGCTGTACGCGGCCAAGGAAAGCGGCCGCAACAAGGTGGTGGATTTCGTAGCTATATAGCGGAGTGCGGACGGCCAGCGCGCAAAGCGCGCGGCCCAGGTATCGGCTGGAGGATCAATGGAAGAACAAACTAACAGCGGCGCGGTAAACCCCGTCGTGCAGCCCAAGCCGGCGGAACAGCCCGCCGCGCACGGAACGAGCCTCTGGCTCAAGGTGATAGCCGTACTTTACGCGCTTTCGCTGGCGGCGGCCTTCGTAGTCATCTCGAAGGGCGACGCTATCAGGAAAAAGAGTCCCAAGGACATGGACCTCGCCAAACTGTCCGGCCTCTCCCAGTCTAAAAAGAACGCCGTGGCCATTGTGGAGATCTACGGCGCTATTTCCCAGGGGAATTCCTCCCGTTCCTGGGACCATGGCAGCCAGCAGATCGCCAAGCGGATCCACGACGTGGCCGACAGGAAAGAGGTCAAGGCCATAGTGCTGGATATCAACACCCCGGGCGGCTCGGTGGGGGCCGTGCAGGAGATCTACTCGGCGATAAAGCGCGCCAAGGCCGAGACCAAGAAACCCTTCATCGCCCGTTTCGGCGATGTCTCGGCCAGCGGCGGCTACTATGCGGCCTCCGCCTGCGACCTGATCGTGGCCGAGCCGGGCACTATCACCGGCTCCATCGGCGTTATTTTCAGCGTGAGCAACTTCGAAGGGCTGATGAAGAAGGTCGGCTACAAGAACGAGGCTATAAAGTCCGGCAAGTTCAAGGACATCGGCTCCCCTACCCGGGAAATGACCCCGGAAGAGCGCAAGCTGCTGCAGGCCATGATCGACGATTCCTACGAGCAGTTCGTGGCGGCGGTCTCCGAAGGCCGCAAGATGCCGGTTGAAGAGGTAAAGAAACTGGCCGACGGCAGGATCTATACCGGCAAGCAGGCCAAGGAGAACGGCCTGGTGGACAGGCTGGGCGACCTGCAGGACGCGCTGGACGCCGCCGGCGAGCTGGGCGGCATAGGCATGAATCCCCGCGTGCTGAAGGAATCCGATCCCTTCGGGCAGTTCCTGTCGCTGGTGGACAGCAGGCTGCAGCCGTTCGGCGCCAAGGCGATGTCCGAAGCGATGCAGACTTCGCCGAGCCTGGAATACCGCTGGTACGGACGCTGATATGAACCTTTTTAAAACGCTCGAAAACCTGATAGACCGGCCCGAGACGCTGGGCGCCCCGGAAAGGCCGGAGGGCCTGGGCCGCGCCGGCCTGCTGGGCTATTTCGCCGGCACGCTGGGCCTGTTCACGTTCCTGCGCATGCAGTCGGCCATCCCGCCAGGGCTGGCGTCCTTCCTCTTCGTGCTGCTGTTCGTGCTGGGGGCCAACTTCTTCTTCGCCGGCGTGATGCACCTGTTCATGGACCTAACCGGCGCGCGAGGCAGCGCCGCCAGGCTGTTCCTGGCCTTCGGCTGCTCCGATTACCTGCTTACGCTGCTGGTGCCGATGGGCTTCTTCTCCGGGCTGGGCCTGCTGGGCGGTTTTATCTGGCTCTGCCTCGGTTTCCTGGCCGTCATCTACGCGCGCGTGCGCCTGGTGCGGCGGCTTTACCCGGTCTCCATCAACAAGGCGCTGCTGTCCGTCTGGCTGCCTTACGCCGGGTTCTCGGTGATCTTCTTCTCGGCGTTCGTCTACGGGCTGGTCTGGCTGGTCTGGCTGGTGGTCTAGCGCGGTAAAAGTTCTTATGTCTAAAATCCCGCAGATCAAAGAATTCGACGGGCTGCCCGTGGTAACCGCCGAAAAAATGAAATACCTGGACAAGAAGGCGTCCCAGGAGCACGGCATTCCCTGCCACGGCCTGATGGAGAACGCCGGGCGCGCGGTGGCCGAGGAAACTTTAAGGTTCGCGGCGGAAGAACTTGGGAAGCCGGCCGCGGGCCTGAAGGCCGTGGTCTGCTGCGGCAAGGGGAACAACGGCGGCGACGGGCTGGCGGCGGCCCGCTACCTGAAACAGGCCGGGGCGGACGTTAAGGTTTTCATCCTGCCGCCCAAGGAAAACGGCTACGGCGAGCTGGTGGTAAGGAACCTGGAGGCCGCCAAGGCGGCCGGCCTGCAGGTGGCGATGACTTCCAAGGACGGGCTGGACGCGCTGGCGGGGGACTTCGCCGCCGCGGACGTGCTGCTGGACGCCCTGCTCGGCGTCAGCGCGGTAGGCAAGCCCACCGGCCCCGTCCACCGGCTGATCCAGTTGATGAACAAGAGCGGCCGCCCGATCATCGCGGTGGATATTCCGTCGGGGCTCAGCCCGGACACCGGGCACCACAGCGGCGTGTACATCATGGCGCGCCTTACGCTCACGCTGGGTTTCGCCAAGACCGGCCTGATGGCAGCGCACGCGCAGAAAAATACCGGCAGAATAAAGGTCCTGCCCATAGGCTACCCGCAGGAGCTGATAGACGAGGCGGCCCGATGAACATAGTCATGGCGGACGACGACCAGAACCTGCTGGCCATGCTGGTGCCGCACCTGGAGCACGCGGGGCATACGGTGCTGCTGGCATCCAGCGGGGCGGAGCTGCTGGCCAGGATAAAAGAAACCCGCGCCGGCCTTATTATTTCCGATATAAACATGCCCGGCCTGGACGGGGTGGCCGTTTACCGGCAGGCCCGGGCGCTCAACGAATACGCCGCCGTCCCTTTCATCCTGTGCAGCGGCCTGGAAATAGAACAAGGCAAGGCCCTGGCGGCCGAGGACGGCAAACTGCGTTTTTTAAAAAAGCCTTTCAGCCTGGCGGCCCTTCATAAGGCCATCGACGAAGTTACGGACCTGCCGCTTTTCGGCGATTACGAGCCCCGCGGCGGGCTGAAGCCATAGGAGAGTCATGCGCCCATTCAACGACAGCGTCATCTATTTCGCGGTGGTGGACCGGTTCCACAACGGGAACCCCGGGAACGACCGGGGCCGCGACCCGGAGGCCTACGACGCTTCCCGTTCGGACTGGTTCAAATACTGGGGCGGCGACCTGAACGGCGTGACGCAGAAGCTGGACTACATCAGGGAGCTGGGCTGCTCGGCCGTGTGGCTTACCCCGCTGTTCGACCAGATCGACGGGCTGGTGGACGTGGAAGGGCGCGGGATGTCCGGCTACCACGGCTACTGGGCCAAGGATTTCAAGCGGCTGGACGAGCATCTGGCCGATTCCCCCGCCGACGTGCGGGTCTTCGCTTCGGATAACACGGTCTTCGACCGGATGATAAAAGGCATGCACGACAGGGGCATCCGGATGGTGCTGGACATAGTCTGCAACCACTCCAGCCCCGCCCACCGCCCCGACCTGGGCGGCTGCCCCGGCAAAGGCGAGATCTACGACGACGGCAAACTGCTGACCTCGTACGAGGACGACAGGCTGGGGTGGTACCACCGCAACGGCGGCGTGCGCGACTGGAACAACAAGGCGCAGGTGGAGGGCAGCGAACTCTGCGGGCTGGCGGATTTCAACGAGACCCGCATCGGCTACCGGAATTACATCAAGGACGCGATCAAGCTGTGGCTTGGCAAAGGCGTGGACGCGCTGCGTGTGGACACGGTGAAGCATATGCCGCTGTGGTTCTGGCAGGAGTTCGTCTCCGATATGCGCTTCGCGAACCCTGAGCTCTTTATTTTCGGCGAGTGGTTCATGGGCGGCTGCTACGACGACCTCTCGGTGAATTTCGCGAACAGGAGCGGCATGGGGATGCTCGACTTCGCGCTGCAGCGCGGGCTAGAGGACTGCCTGGCCCGGAGCGCGGGGCAGGGGTTCGAACTGGTGGACAACGTGTTCGGCCGCGACTCGCTGTTCGACGACTGCCGCCACCTGGTGACCTTCATCGACAATCACGACATGCCGCGCTTCATGTCCGTCGGGGCCTCTCCGGCCAGGGTGGACATGGCTCTGGCGCTGATCCTCACCTGCCGCGGCACGCCCTGCATCTATTACGGCACCGAGCAGTATCTCCATAACGACACCAACGGCGGGGCCGACCCCTACAACAGGCCGATGATGGAGAAGTGGGACACCGACACCCCCGCTTTCAGGCTGGTGAAAAAACTGGCCCGGGTGCGCCGCGAGAACCCCGCCGTGCAGAGCGGCAGCCACCGCCGGAAGCACCTCTCCACCGACGCTTACGTGTACACCCGCGTGTACCGCGGCAGCTGCTGCCTGGCGGCTTTCAACCGCGGCCAGGACCTTACGCTGGACCTGGAAGGGATAGAATTGCCGGACGGCGTCTACAAGGACGCGCTGTCGGACAGGGCCGTTTCCGTAAAGAACGGGCGCATCGAGAAACTGCAGCTGCCCCGCGACAGTTCCTTCGTGATCTCCTACTGCGCCCCGGTCCGGCCCGCGGCGGAGCTGGAACTCTCCTTCGCCCTTAACGGCTTCCGCACCGCCTACGGGCAGCGCGTGAAGGTCACCGGCAACTGCCCGGAACTAGGCAACTGGGACCTGGACAAGGCCTTCCCGCTGGAGTATATCAACGACAACCTCTGGCTGGGGCACCTGCCGGTGAAGGGCAGCGCGGGCAAGCCCATCGCTTATAAGTTCGTAGTGGAACGCGACGGCGACGGGCTGCTTTACGAGAACCGCCCCGCCCATTTCCGGCTGCTGCCTAAGGAAGGTTTTCTGGAATTGCAGCACAAGTGGTGCTAAGGACCGAACAATTATGAAACTTAAAGAGCTTATGCGGGTGCTTGTGAACAATGAGAAGGACGCTATCGCCACCTACGAGGAGGAGACGGCGCTTTTTACGCCTCTCCCGAAGTACGGCGCCGAAGCCGGCGCGCTTTTCGGGCAAATAGCGGAAGCCCGGCGCCAGCGCATAGAGGAACTGGGGCGCATCTTGAAGCATTCGAGCGGCTTCAGGCGGCGTTTCGTGGAGCCCGCGCGTTCCATAGAGGCGGCCCTGCGCGCGCACCTGAAGGACGAGGCTGTCTGCGTCAACAACTTCGTGTCCCTGATAAAACAGATGACGAACCCGGAATTTAAGGAAAGGCTGAACGCCATGCTCACCGAAACGCGCGTGTTCATCAGGGCCCTGCAGGCCCTCCAGGCGGAGATCAAGGCGGCCCAGCCGAAGTAAAAGTTTACTTCAGAACCAGCGAAAGTTTCCTGGAAAGTTCCGAGAGATGCTCGCGGATGCGCGGCTGTTTCTTTTCGAGGAGCGGGAGCAGGGTCTTCCGGATCCAGTTGCGCCGGTACTGCTCGTCCTCGTTGGTGTGGTCCTTGCGCGAAAGCAGGCCGTTGGCTTTAATATAGGCCTCTATCTCCCTGCGCGAGACCGCCAGCATGGGTCGGATCAGGTTAACCCTGGCGCGGCCTTTCCTGCATAATTCGCGCCGCACGGGAATGCCCAGCAGGCCTTTCGGTTCGGTCCCCCGCAGCAGATTCAATAAAATGGTTTCGGCGTGGTCGTCGGAGTGGTGGGCGGTGGCCACCAGGGAGCACTTCTCCCTGAGCGCCGTTTCCGCCAGCAGCCCGTAGCGGGCGTTCCGCGCGGTGTGCTCTATGCCGGTGCCGGCCTTCTTCGCCAGTTTCTTGACGTCGGCGGAAAGGATGAAGGTTTCCAGCCCGTATTCGGCGCCGAGCTTGCGCACGAACTCCGCGTCGCCGTCGGCCGCCTTGCCCCTGAGCTTGTGGTTGACGTGGCAGACGCACAGGCGCAGCTTCATGGCGCGCGCCTGGCCGGCGAAATAATCCAGCATGACCACCGAGTCGGGCCCGCCCGAAACCGCCAGCAGGATGGAGTCCCCGGCCGAGAACAGGGCCAGGCGGCGCGCTTCCGAAGTGACGCGGTTCCACAGGCTGAGCGTGAGGGCTTTCCTTGAGGGCATACGAAATTATAGCAAAGCGGCGCTTGCGGATTTCCGCGGCGTTCCGCCATAACGATAAACCCAGACTTTGTATAATTTTACCGGTATGAACGAAAAGATAATGGTGGTGGAGGACGAGAAGGACATCGCCAGGATGATCGACTATAACCTTAAGAAAGAAGGTTACAGGACCGTCGTCCTGCACGACGGTTCGTTCGCCGCGCTGACCGCCGCCAAAGAACGCCCCGACCTGCTGCTGCTGGACCTGATGCTGCCCGGCCTGGACGGGCTGGAGGTCTGCCGGCGTTTCAAGGCGGACGCCAGGATCTCCGCTATCCCTATAATCATGCTGACCGCCAAGGGCGAGGAATCCGACAAGGTCCTTGGTCTGGGCCTGGGCGCGGACGATTACGTGACCAAGCCGTTCGGCGTCAAGGAACTGCTGGCCAGGGTAAAGGCCGTGCTGCGCCGAGCGGCGCGCGCGGAAAAGGCGCCGGCGCCGGAAAAACTTAAGTGCGGCGCGCTGGAGCTGGACGCGGCCAAGGTGGAAGTGCGCCTGAAAGGCGCGCCCCTGGAACTGACCGCCAAGGAATTCGAACTGTTGAAGGCGCTGATGGCTTCCGGGGACAGGGTGCTTTCCCGCGAAGAGCTGCTGGAGATCGCGTGGGACATGGACGCCGCCATGGAGGTAGAGACCCGCACGGTGGACGTGCATATCGGCACGCTGCGCAGGAAGCTCGGGACAGAGGGAAAGCGCATCGTGACGGTTAAAAATTACGGTTACAGGTTCAACGCGTCGTGAAACATCTTACCGCGCTCCGGTTCCGCCTCCTTATCTCTTACGCGCTGGTAGGGGCGGCGGCCTGCCTGCTTACCGCGCTGCTCCTGGGGGCGTGGCCCGCCCAGCGGCGCGAAGTCCTGCTCCTGGCGCTGGGCCTCTCCTCTTTCTTCGCCTTCTTGTCGGCCTGGCTGGTCATCCGGGTGCTCTCCGGCTCGCTGGCCGAGATCACCGGGGTTGCCAGGCGTTTCGCCGCCGGGGACCTTTCCAGCCGCATCCCGGTCCGTTCGTCCGGGGAGATAGGCGAACTTTCCGCCACGCTCAACGCCATGGCCGACGAACTGGGCCGGCGCGTGCGCGACGCCGAGCTCCGCAGGCTGGAGCTTGAGGCCGCCTTCAGCAACATGGCCGAGGCTGTGGTGGTTACCGACGGCGCCGGCGTGATAGCGCGCATGAACCCGCGCGCGCGGGAACTGCTGCTGGCGCCCGGCGGCGCTTCCGGGAAACGCCTGATGGACATGCCGGGCGGGCCGGAACTTTCCGCCGCCGCGCTGAAAGCCCTGGCGGGCGGTTTCCCGGTCTCCAGCGAAACCCTCAGCGGCTCGGGCATCGTGCTGAGCGTTACTGCTTCCCCTATCCGCGAGCAGGGCAGCATAGGCGGCTGCGTGGTGGTGGCGCGGGATATCACCGCGGAGCGCAGGCTGGAAGCCATGCGGCGCGATTTCGTGGCCAACGTTTCGCACGAACTCCGGACCCCGCTGACCGCGATCAAAGGCTACGTGGAAACCCTGCTGGACGGGGCGCTGGACGATAAGGCGCACGCGCGGGAATTCCTGGGCGTGATAGGAGAACACGCGAAACGCCTCGACAATATAGTCTCGGACCTTCTCAAGCTTTCGCGCCTGGAGTCGGGCGCCTTCCTGCTGGAAAAGAGCGAGGCGGAACTCCAGCCCCTGGCCGCCGGCATCCTGGCCGGTTTCCCCGCCAGGTTCGTGTCCGGCCCGGTTAAAGTTTCCAACATGCTGGCTTCCGGCCTTAAGGTCCGCGTCGACCGCGCCCGGCTGGAGCAGGTCTTTATCAACCTCCTCGATAACGCTGTCAAGTTCACGCCGCCGGGAGGCAGCGTGGAGATCTCCGCCCAGGACCTGCACGACTCGGTCAAAGTGCTGGTGCGGGACGACGGCCCCGGCATCCCGGCGGAACACCTGCCGCGGCTTTTCGAACGTTTCTACCGGGTGGACAAGGCCCGCTCGCGCGAGCTGGGCGGCACCGGCCTCGGCCTTTCCATCGTACGCCATATCGTGGAGCTGCACGGCGGCTCCGTAGGCGTGGAGAGCGCCGAGGGCAAAGGCTCCACCTTCTGGTTCACAATCCCGAAGTAGAGGATATCCTCCATTCTTTACCCGCATTTTACACGGGCTTTATACGCCCTTGACGCGCTTTTTCTAAAGTATGCGTAAGTCAAACGCATAAAAGGAGAAAGTATGGCCATTAATTTCATGCCGAAAGAAGTGAAGTTCTTCGACTACCTTAACCTGCAGGGGGAAAACCTGGTGAAGGCGACCGGGTATTTTAAGTCCATACTTAAGAACGGCGTAATGGACGAGGCTTCCGCCAGGAAGATCCACGACCTGGAGCACGAGGGGGACACGCTCACCCACGAGATCACCGACATGCTCAACCGCACGTTCATCACACCCATAGACCGCGAGGACATTTACGCGCTGGCCAACCAGCTCGACGACGTGCTGGACATGGTGAACGCCATGGCCGGCCGCATGAAGCTGTACAAGCTGGACCCGGGCGACGAATATTTCTCCCAGTTCATCGACCTGATCGACCAGTCCTCTACGGCGCTCGCCAACGCGGTCAAGTATATGCACGACACCAAGCGCGCCCGCCGCGTGCTGGACCACTGCATAGAGGTGAACCGGCTGGAGAACGTGGGCGACCAGGTGCGAGAAAAAGCCATAAGCAACCTGTTCGAGACCGAGAAGGACCCGATCGTGGTGATCAAGTGGAAGGAGATCTACGAAGTGGCCGAGGCGACCATGGACAAATGCGAGCACGTGGCCAAAGTGATCGAGTCCATCCTGGTGAAACATGGATAGCACGCTGATCGCGATCGTCTTCCTGGTAGCGCTGGCGCTGTTCTTCGACTTCCTGAACGGCTTCCACGACGCCGCCAACTCCATAGCCACCATCGTGGCCACCCGCGTGCTTTCCCCCAGGTACGCGGTGCTGTGGGCCGCCTTCTTCAACTTCATCGCCTTCGCTTTCTTCGGCCTGCACATAGCCGGCACGATAGGCAAGGGGATAGTCGAACTGGGCCAGATCGATACCTTCATCATCTTCGGCGCCCTGATGGGCGCCTGCGTGTGGAACCTCGTCACCTGGTACTACGGCATCCCGTCCAGCTCGTCGCACGCGCTGGTAGGCGGCCTGATCGGCGCCGCGCTGGTGAAGGCCGGGCCGAGCTCGCTGGTGATGTCGGGGATAATAAAAACGGTCGCCTTCATAGTTATTTCGCCGGTCGTGGGCCTGCTTTTCGGGCTCCTCTTCGGCGTGGCCATCTATCGCCTGTTCCGGCATTCCACGCCGGCCAAGGTGGACCACCTGTTCCGCAAGGGGCAGCTGGTGTCGGCGGCGTTCTACAGCCTGGGCCACGGCGGCAACGACGCGCAGAAGACCATGGGCATCATAGCCGGCCTGCTGTTCAGCGCCGGCTACCTGGGCAAGGACTTCCATATCCCGTTCTGGGTCATTATCTCCTGCAACGGCGCCATAGCGCTGGGCACCATGTCCGGCGGCTGGCGCATAGTCAAGACCATGGGAAATAAACTGTCGAAGCTGCGACCCGTGGACGGCTTCTGCGCCGAGCTGGGCGCCTCGGTGATGCTGTTCGGCGCTTCCGCGCTGGGCGTGCCGGTGAGCACCACGCATACCATAACCGGCTCCATCGTGGGCGTGGGCGCGCTGAAGCGCATCAGCGCCGTGAAGTGGGGCGTGGCCGGGCAGATAGTGTGGGCCTGGGTGCTTACGATCCCGGCCTCGGCTTTGATAGCCGCCGCCTGTTATAAACTGGCGGTACTGGCGTTCTGAGCGTTGAACTCCGGCGGCCCGGGAGGATAAAACCTCCCGGGCTTTTTTATTTATCGGCCGAGGAAGGAGCGGAATTTGCCGGAGAAAAGCAGCGCGGCGGTAAGCGCCGAAACGAGCAGCCCGGCGAGAAAAGAAAAAGGCAGGTAATAAAACTCCACGGTATGCGATCCGGCCCCGGGCGCGGCCGAAAGAAGAAAACCGTCGAAGAGCGCGGCTTCTGAACTTTTTCCGTCTATCTTCGCGTGCCAGCCCGGGAACCAGGCCTGTGTCGCGACAAGCGCCGCGGGGGCGGAAAGCTCGGCGTGAACTATGATGCGGCCAGGGCTTCTTTTCAGGACCTCTACGGTTCCGGTTCGCGGTTCGAGAAAGCAGGGGCCTTTGGCGGCGGGGTTAAGTACGGCGGCAGGTTCCGGCAGGGGCCTGCCGGCGGGATCACGCTTAAGGGTTATCACGGCCCCGATGCCTGCCTGGTCCAGCAGCGCGGAGCCGGGGCCCGCGGCTTCGGCCCTGGCGGCATAAAGCCGCGCCCTTTTGGAGGAAAGTACCTGGTAGCTGCCCAGCTCGCCGAAGCCGAAGGCGGTCCCGTACGACGGGTAGGCCGCCTCCCTGAGGAGCAGGGCGTCCCCCGCCGTGCCCAGTTGGAAACCTTTATCCATCCATTCCCTGAGCAGCGGGGAGTGGAAAATGCCCGCGCCCGGCGGGCAGACTTTCAGCACCGCGGGCATGTCCGAGAAGAATTCCGGTTCCACCCAGAGCTTCTGCCTGAACTGCGCGTTGACCAGCAGTTCCATGGCGACGACGCCAGCCAGTACTATCTTGAGGTTCCGGCCCTTGAGCGCGCTGAACCCCGCCGCCGCGGCCAGCGGGGCGAAAAGACAGGCGAGGGCCAGCCAGTTGGACGGGTAGCGGAACACCTTGAACAGCGGGAAAGCGTAAAGCGGAGTGGCCGGCCCCAGGCAAAGCGTGAAGGCCAGGCCCAGCGCCGCGAGCGCGTACAGCGCGGCCTTTTCCCTTTTTTTAGCCAGGATAAGGACCGCGCCCGCCAGCGGGGCGAAGCCGAAATAAAAATTCACCATGGCCGGGTCCCCGGCGCTGCGCGGGAAGAAGCCGTACCACAGCGGGACGAAGATCTTCTTAAGGAGTTCCGCCGGGCCTATGGCGTAGGTGAAAGCGGAGGCCGGGTCCAGCAGCACGCCCCTGGCCGATTCTTTCAGCATCTCAAGGAAAGGCAGGAGCTGCACGGCGGCAAGGCCGAGGAAAACGAGGCAGGCCTTGGCCAGCCGGCGGGCGCTTTCCGCCGGCTTTTCCGTTAACGGCAGCAGCAAAATGAGCGCCGTGAAAGTAATAAGGGAAAAGGGAGGGTAGCCGGCGAACCATTGCGCCGCCAGGCTGATGGCCAGCGGGATAGTGCGGCCGGAAACCAGGAAATACGCCGCCGCCGGCAGCCAGGCCAGCGCGGCGAAGTGCCCCGGGATGGAGGACCGCGCTATCATCAGCCCGTTGAAGGCGGCCAGGATCCCCGCCGTAAGCGCGGCTTCCCTGTCCTTGAAGAGTTTCTCCGCCAGCAAATAACCGAAACTTCCCGCCAGCAGCGTATGCGCCGTGATCCACAGCTTAAAATACGCCGGCCAGCCGCCAAGGAAAGAGAGCCAGGTCAGCGGGTACAGGATGGCGGTCTGGGGGTCTGCCAGGAACGGCTCGCCCAGGTTCCTGAACTGGTCCCAGAGCGGCAGTACGGCCTGCCTGAAAAACCCCGCGCCGATGCGCCAGCCCGGGTAGGCCATCAGCAGCGTGTTGCCGTCGGCGGGGACCAGGCCCTGCAGCAGCGCCTTCTTCCAGAAAAAAAGGAAATACAGGGAAAAGGCCAGTACGGCCGCAACGATGCTCCGTTTGGTTTTGTCCGGGCCGGAAGGAACTTGGGCTGGGCTCTTCATGTCGGACAATATCTTACAAAAATGGCGCGTTCCCTGATTTGTATAATAATAGCAGCCCCCGGAGCATAAAATGAAAAACGGAAACCCTATCTGCCGCAAAGACCCTTACGAACTTAATCTCTTCGCCGACTCGGTGCTCGAGGCCTGCGCCAGGCGCAAGCTCGGGCTGAAAGCCACGCTGGAGATCTTCCTGCCTAAAGTAGCCCGCGAACTGGGCGCGGCCGCCGCCGCGCTGGAAACCGGCAACGAAGACCTTAAGAAGGAAGTCTTCAGGTGGGAGGCGGCTCCGGCTTTCGACCTGGGCAGAACGCCGGCCAGGCTTAGTGTGAAAGTCTCGCGCGGTTTGAACTGGGTAAGCCAGCCGCTGGACCTGGACGGCCGGCGGGTGGGCACCCTCGCTTTCGGCTACCGCGGCGCGGTCAGGGCGGACAAAACCTGCCGCGGCCTGATGAACGCGGTCTGCGAACAGCTGGACGGCACGCTGTGGGCCATCCGGAGCGCGGCGCTAAAACAGAAACTGGCGGAGCGCGTGACGCGCTGTCTTACGAAGAGCGTGCTGCGCGAAGCCCTCGACGAAGCCGTCGGGGCGCTTCACGCCGAGATCCCTTTCCTGCACCTCGGCCTGGTCTACCGCAACGACGACGCGGCCGAAGGCGAGCGCATCCAGTACCGTATCTACCGCGGCAGGCGCTGCGTGAACGATTCCGAGCAGCGGCCGCACAAGGCCCTGAGCCGCGCTATAAAGGAGCATGGGATACATCTGCTGGACCCGGAGCGGCACATGGTGCGCCGCCTGCTGGGGCTGAACGAGGGCATGGGTTTCACGCTGAGCGGCATGGCCGCCGGCGCGGGCCAGCTGGGGAAGCTGGTGGCGGACGTGGAAGGCGGCCTCTCCACCTTCGGGCGGGACCTGATGCGCCTCTTCGCCAATTCCATAAGCCAGCGGCTTATCGATTACAACCGCGAGCGGCGCCACCTGGCCAAGTTCTTTCCGCCCGCCACGGTGTCCGAGCTGCTCAGCGACCCCGATTACATGCGCAAGCATCTTTCCCCGCGCGTCAAGGATATCGCCCTGCTGTACGCGGACATAAATTCCTTCACCAAACTGTGCGAAAAAGGACTGCGCCGCCCGGACCGGATCGGAGAGTTCGTGGACTTCTGGAGCGAGGGGGCGGTGCGCATCGCCTGGGCTCACGGCGGGGTCTTCGACAAGATGGTCGGCGACTGCGTGATCGTCCACTTCGGTCCGCCTTTCTTCCGCAGGTCCCCGGCGCAGTGCGCCAGGGAAGCGGCGCTGGCCGCGCTGGAGATCCAGGCCTTTACCGCGCGCCTGGGCAGGCTGCCGCGCTACCGCGGCCTGGCGGCCAAGGTCAAAGCCAAAGGGCTCGGCGTGGCGGTGGGGATAAACCTCTGCCCGGCGGCGGTGGGCCTGTTCGGCCCCAACCATGATTTCACGGCTTTCTCCAGCGGCATGAACCAGACGGCGCGCCTGCAGTCCAAGGCCGGCTTCCGTGAAAGCCTGATAATGGCTTCCGCCAAGGAAGCCATGCAGAAAACCGGCCTGGTCCGGGGGCTGCGCTTCGAGGGGCCGTTCGAGGCGGAAGCCAAGAACGTGGCCGAGCCGCTGCGTTATTTCAGGCTTGAAAAAGCCCGGTAGGCTCAAAACAGGCGGGACCAGGCTTTTCTTTGGCCTGCGGCCGCGGGGCAAAATTGTATAATTTATGATAATTTCAAAGTAAGGAAGTCTTAACCGCCATGCAAAGCCACCAGATCCGCAAAAGTTTTTTGGATTTCTTCGCCAGGAACGGGCATCCCGTAGTTAAGTCCAGCCCGCTCATCCCCGAGGGCGACCCGTCGTTGCTCTTCACCTCCGCCGGTATGGTGCAGTTTAAACCCTATTACCTGGGCCTGAAGACCGACATGAAGCGCGCCGCCTCGTGCCAGAAATCTTTCCGTACCACGGACATAGACAATGTCGGCAAGACCATCCGCCACCTGACCTTCTTCGAGATGCTCGGGAACTTCTCTTTCGGCGACTATTTCAAAAAAGAATCCATCGCCTGGGGCTGGGAGTTCCTGACCAAGGACATGGCGCTGGACCCCAAGCGGCTGTACCCTTCCATCTACAAGGGCGGCGTGGCCCCGCGCGACGCCGAGGCCCGCGGCATCTGGGAGAAGATCCTGCCCGCCGAGCTGCATTCCCACATCATCGAACTGGGCGACAAGGATAACTTCTGGGCGATGGGCGACACCGGCCCTTCCGGCCCCTGCTCGGAGATCTACTGGGACCGCGGCGCGAAGTACGACCATCCCGGCTGCGAGGGCCCCGGCGCCTGCTCGTGCGACCGCTACATCGAGATCTGGAACCACGTGTTCACGCAGTTCGACAAGCAGCCCGGCGGCGTTTACAACCCGCTGCCGAAGAAGAACATCGACACCGGCATGGGCCTGGAGCGCCTGACCTTCATCGTGGAAGGCAAGGAATCCCCTTTCGAGACCTCGCTGTTCAACCCGGTGATAGAGGCTGCTTCCAGGCTGCTGAAGACAGACTACAGGTCTTCCGACGAGTCCGTGTCCGCTTTCCGCATCATCGCGGAGCACCTGCGCGCCTCGTCCTTCCTTATTTCCGAGGGCATCATCCCTTCCAACGAGGGCCGCGGCTACGTGCTGCGCCGCCTGATCCGCCGCGCAAGCCGCTACGGCCGCATCATGGGCGCGAGGGACCCGTTCCTGCACAAGCTCACGCCCGCGGTCTTCGATATTTTCAAAGGCGTCTACCCCGAGGTGGAGGCCGCCGCCAAGCAGATAGGCGAGACGCTGCGCTTCGAGGAGCAGGGCTTCATCGAGACCCTGGAAACCGGCGAGAAGTTCCTGGCCGATCTGCAGGAAAAATATCCCGGCGGCATTCCCGGCAAAGAGGCCTTCAGCCTATACGAGACCTACGGCTTCCCTTTCGAGCTTACCCGCGAGCTGGCCGCCAAGAAGGGCGTGGAAGTGGACGAGAAGGGCTTTAACGAGGCCCGCAAGGCCGCGCAGGGCGTGGCCAAGGCCGGCTGGAAGGATTCCGGCGAGAAGAACGCTTTCATCTTCCAGACCGCCGAGGAAAAACTCCCCGCTACCGTTTTTAAGGGCTACGAAGTGACCGAGAGCGAAGCCGCGGTCATCGCCCTGCTCGATTCCAGAGGGACGATGGTGGAAAAACTCGCCGAAGGCGCCGAAGGCTACGCCGTGCTGGACGCTACGCCTTTTTACGCCCAGTCCGGCGGCCAGGCGGGGGATACCGGCTCTTTTATCTTCGAGGGCAAAGAACTCGCCTCGGTGACCGACACGCAGAAGCCGGTGGCCAAGGTCTATTTCCACGCCGTCAAGGCGAAGTTGCAGTTAAAGACCGGCATGAAGGTCACGGCGCGCGTTTCCGGCGACAGGTACCGCACCGCCTGCAACCACACCGCCACGCACGTGATCAACGCCGCGCTGAAGCAGGTCTTCGGCGACACCACGCGCCAGGCCGGCTCCGAGGTGGACCCGGTCAGGTTCCGTTTCGACTACACCGTCACCAAGGCCCCCACCAGGGAGGACATGGCCCGCGTGGAGGAGATAGCCAACGCCGCCGTGCGCGAGGATTACCGCGTCTCCAAGGCGGAGCGGCCGCTGGCTGACGCCGAGAAGTTCGGCGCCACCACGCTGCTCGGCGAGCACTACAAGGACCCGGCGCGCTTCATCCTGATCAACCGCGGCGGTTTCGACGCGGCCAGGGACCGCTACAGCCTGGAGCTCTGCGGCGGTACGCATATCGACCATACCGGCGAGCTGATCGTCATAAAGATCCTCAAGGATTCCTCCGTGTCCCGCGGCGTGCGCCGCATAGAGGGCGTGGCCGGCCCGGCGGCGGTGCTTTACCTTTCCGGCCTGGCCAAAATAGCGGAAGCGCTTTCGGCCAAACTTTCCGTGCCGGCGCAGGACCTGCCGCTGCGCGTGGAGCAGATGCTGGAGAACATAAAAGAGCTTAAATCCGGCAAGGCGAAGACCGTGCAGGCCGCCTCCTCCGCCGGGGGGCGCCGCGTGCTGACGGAAGGCATCGACGGGTCGGGGTCCAGTTTTCTCGTTTATGACGCCGGCTCCATGGAAATGAAGGCCCTGCGCGGGCTTTCCGACGAGGTCAAGAAGGACCTGAAATCCACCCTGCTGTTCATCTACTCCAGGACGGAGGACAAGTTCTCCTTTATCATAACCCATACGGGCGACGTGAAGGCCGACGCTTCCGCCATCGCCAAGTGCGTGGCGGCGGAAATAAACGGCTCCGGCGGCGGCCGCAAGGATTTCGCCCAGGGCGGGGGAGAAGTGCCCGCCGATATGAAGGCTTTCGAGAAGCAGCTGGTGGAGCTGGCGAAGAAACATATATAGCTTCCGGCCGCTAGTTGGCTATAATATAAGCGTAGTTGGGTGATCCGCCCCGCGGAAGCGGGGTGTGACAAGCGCGCCCGTGGTGAAATGGATATCACAGGAGCCTCCGAAGCTTCTAGTGCAGGTTCGATTCCTGCCGGGCGCACCATTTTCCGTTATAAGTAACCCGGAGCGAGCCAACAATTTGGCTCGCGTCAGGAATCGAAAGGCGGACCTGCGAGGCCAGCAGGCCGCAGCAGGGGGTGGAGCGAAGCGACACTTTCCCCGCCGGGGCCGCGGCCCGAGGCGAGCGACGGCGAGCCGAGGAGCTGTGGCCGACTGCCGGGCTTCCTAAGCAGCAGTGCTCCTTATAGGCGGATGGAGCAAAGCGACATATCCGCCGAGTGAAATTCCCCAATCGTCTTCCTATAAATGAATTTCGAAGAAGAGATCTCCCTCCTGATAAAATCGCGCTACCCGCTGGTGCTGGTCGATACCATCGACGAAGACTACGTGCTGGACCAGCTTTACCGCGCGGCCCAGGCCCTGGGCTTCACCTTCTATTCCTGGTCCCTTACCAAGGGGCTGCGCATCGGCAAGAACGAGAATTCTTTTTACAAGACCACGGACGCGGTGGCCATGCTGCGCATAGTGAACGATCTCGTGGACGGCGACGTCAAGGACCTGGCGAGCCCCGCGCCCAGCGCCATTTTCGCTTTTACCGACTTCGACCGCTTCCTCGGCGACGCCGCCGCGGCCAGGTTCTTTAAAGATATCCTGAACCGCATAAAGGGCACGCCCAATACCGTGGTGCTGCTCGGCGCGGAGGGGAAACTGCCGCCCGACATCGCCCCGTTGTCCGCCCGCATTTCCGGCGGCTACCCCGACGAGATGCAGATCATGGCCGAGGTGAACCGCGCCGTGGCCGAGTTTAAAATGACCGCCGCCCGGCTGGAAGTGAACATGCCGCCCGACGCCCTGCGCCGCGTGGTCAAGACCCTTAAAGGCCTTTCGCTGCAGCAGGTCAGGAACGCCCTGAACCTGTGCATGCTCAAGGACGGGCGGTTCGACGCGAACGATATCACGGAGATCGAGAAGTTCAAGAAAGAAGCGTTCGACAAGGACGGCATCCTGGAGTATTTCGGTTCGGAGAACAAGGGCGGCATTTCCGGCTTCGACAACGTGAAGCGCTGGATCGCCGACAGGAAAAATTCTTTCTTTACCGACGGCCCGCTGCCCCCGCCCAAGGGCCTGCTGCTGCTGGGCGTGCAGGGCTGCGGCAAATCCCTGGCGGCCAAGGTGATAGCCGGCGAGCTGGGCATCCCGCTCTACCGCCTGGACCTGAACCGCCTGTACTCCAAGTACATCGGCGAAACGGAAGAGAACCTGCGCAAGGCGCTGGCCACCGTGGAACGCCTGGCCCCGGTCTGCCTGTGGATAGACGAGATCGAGAAGATCTTCGCTTCTTCCTCGGGCGACATCGACGGCGGCGTGTCCAAGCGCGTGCTGGGGACCATGCTGACCTGGATGCAGGAGCGCAAGGACCGCTCCTTTATAGCCGCTACTTCCAACGACATCAACGGCCTCCCGCCCGAGCTGCTGCGCAAGGGCCGTTTCGACGAGATCTTCTTTTCGGACCTGCCCGACGCCCCCGCCCGCGAGGGTATCTTCAGGATCCACCTGGAAAAGCGCGGCCTCGACCCCGCGGGGTTCGATGTCCCCGGCCTGGCCGCCGCTTCCGCCGGCTTCAGCGGCGCCGAGATAGAGCAAGCCGTGATCTCCGCCCTGTACAGCGCTTCCGGCGCCAACGAAAAAATTTCCTCAAAACACGTAATGGAACAGTTAAAGCTCACGAGGCCGCTGTCGGTGATCAAGGCCGAAGCCGTGGATTTTCTGCGTAATTGGGCGAAAGAGCGGAACATCCTGCCCGTATAAGGGCTCTCCGGGAATATTTCCATGAAAACAATTTTAGTCACGGGCCCCACCGGTTATATAGGCGGGCGCCTTATCCCGCGCCTGCTGGCGCGCGGCTACAACGTGCGCGCTTTTACCCGCCACCCGGAGCACCTGGAGGGGCGGCCCTGGTCCGGCAGCGTGGAGGTATTCAAGGGCGACGTGTTCTGCGGCGAGGGGTTGAAGGAAGCCCTGGCCGGGGCGGACGCGGCCTATTACCTGATCCACTCCATGGCCGAGTCCGGCAGCTTCGAGGCCATCGAGGAGGCCTCCGCCAAAAATTTCGCGGCGGCGGCTCTGGAGGCGGGGGTTAAGAAAATAGTCTACCTTGGGGGCCTCGGCGGGGAAGGCAAGGCGCTCTCCGCCCACCTGAACTCCCGCCACCGCATGGGCAGGATCATGCGCGAGGCCGGGCTTAACGTTACGGAGTTCCGCGCCGCCATCATCGTGGGGTCGGGCAGCGTTTCTTTCGAGATCATCCGCTACATGGTGGAGCGCCTGCCTCTCGTGCCCTGTTCCCAATGCCTGCGCGACACCCTCTGCCAGCCTTTGGCCGTGCGCGACGTGCTGGCCTACCTGATAGCCGCTTTGGACAATCCTCTCTCCGACGGCAAAATCATCGAAATTGGCGGCTCCGGGGTGCATACCTACCGGGAATTAATGAAGATCTACGCCCAGGTCAGGGGGCTTAAACGGATCTTTTTCACCTGCCCATTCTGGTCCCCGGCTTTCTGCGCCCGGCTGGTGGGGTTTATCACGCCGGTGCCGGGCGTTATGGCGAAGCCGCTGCTGGAAAGCCTCCGGAACGACGTGGTCTGTTCCAATACGGACGCGCTCGAGATCTTCCCGGAAATAAAGCCGCTGGATTACCGCACCGCCGTGCAGTACGCGCTGCAGCGTACCGCGGAGAACGCGGTGGAAACCTCCTGGACCGCCGCCTATGAGCCGCCGTACGCCAGTCCCTGTTCCTTTAAGGACACGGAAGGGCTTATCCTGCAGGACCATTACATAACCGTGGACGCGCCGGCGGAGAAGGTTTACAAAGTGTTCAGCGGCATAGGCGGGGAACGCGGCTGGTTCTACGGGCAGTGGCTCTGGAGCCTTAAGGCCCTGCAGGACCGGCTGATAGGCGGGGTGGGGCTGCGGCGCGGCCGCCGCCACCCGGATATCGTCCACCAGGGCGAACCCCTGGATTTCTGGCGCGTGGAGCGCGTGATAGAGGGCCGCACGCTGCTGCTGCGCGCCGAGATGAAGCTGCCGGGCAAGGGCTGGCTGCAGTTCGAGACCAAGCCGCTGGGAGCCGCGTCCTCAACGCTGCGCATGACGGCCTACTTCGAGCCGCGCGGCTTCCTGGGCAGCCTCTACTGGTATTCGCTTTACCCGGTGCACACTTACATCTTCCGCGGCCTGATCCGCGAGATCCGCCGCCGCGCCGTTGAACTTAAGTAAGGGCCCGGCGATCAATTAAGCGCGCAGGCCCCGCGCAGTTTGCTTACCCACAGCGCCAGCTCCACCAGGTCCAGGTCCGTGATCTCCGGGAAACGGGCTGCGGACTCCAGCGCCTTTACCGTGGCGCCCTTCCCCTCGAACCGTATCAGCGCAATGGTGGCGCCGCCGTATTTTACTTCGTAGGCGGGCCCGGAGTTCCGGTAGAACTCCGGCCATTTGAGCGCGCGGTAGATGTACGCCGTCAGCACGCCCGCCCGCCGCGCCCGGTAACCTTCGGTCATCCACTCTTTAACCGTCCATTTCATAACGCCCCCTGTTCCCCGAGAAAATGTCGTGAGGCAGTCGTGGTGATGCCAATAGCATAGCAGACGACCCCGACAAGGGGGTGTCGTGTTTAAAATCCAATTCCTCAGCGGAATTTTCTAGAATATGGGTATGTCCCTTATAAGCAGGATCTTCTTCGCCGTGTTCGCCGCCGCTTTCCTGCTGGGGGCTGCTTCCCAGGCGCGCCCGCGCGGCGACGAGCGCAACGCTTTCTCCTCCTATTACACCCCGGAGTACCTCGCGTATAAAGAGCGTATTATGGCCGAATTCGCCAAGGCCAAGCCCGGCAAGTTCAGTGAATTCGTGAAATACCGGCGCAAGGACAACGACAAGAGCATGGACCAGAAGGTCATTGCCCTCACTTTCGACGCCTGCGGCGGCAACCACAGCGGCTACAACGCCGCGCTGATAGAGTACCTGCGCAAGGAGCAGATCCCCGCCACGCTGTTCGTGACCGGCATCTGGATCGAGAAGAACAAGGAAACCTTCCAGCAGCTGGCCAGGGACCCGCTCTTCGAGATAGAGAACCACGGGCTTATGCACCGGCTCTGCTCCACGGAGGGGAAGACCAAGTACGGCGTGCACGCCACGCGGAACCTGGGCGACGTGATAGACGAGATGGAGCTGTGCGCCCGGAAGATAGCGCAGCTCACCGGCCGCCGGCCCATCTTCTTCCGCTCGGCCACGGCTTATAGCGACGAGCTCGCCAACAAGGTAGCGGAGCGCCTGGGCATGGAGGTGGTCAGCTACGACATCCTCGCCGGGGACGCCATGAAGGCCTCCGGAAAGACCATGAGCCGTAACATCCTCAACGGCGCGCGCCACGGGGCGGTGGTGATCATGCATTTCAACCACCCGGAGCTGCAGGAAAAGCAGGCGCTGGAGCTGTCGGTGCCGGAGCTGCGCCGCCGCGGCTACAACTTCATCAAGCTGGAAGATTTCTCCATAAAATAACTTCCGCCCGTCGTGAGCGGCGCGCCGTGAAAAAGTATTCCTCAAATCTTTCTTGCACCCCTTGACAAGTCAAGGTTCCTCTGTTATATTCTATTTGTAGTCTTGCTCTCTTCAGCGCGCCGTCGGTGTGGTGTTCCAGGGTCCCGGGTCCTCCCGGCCCCGGCGCGGTTTCCCCCGGTTCGCGGCCAGCGTAGTTCCGTCGTTCTTGCGGCGTCGGATGCGGTGTGAGCTCGGTAGCGCGTGCGCGGGGAGTGCCTGGTCCGTCTCCCGCCCTTTAGGGCGGCGCGGTTTCCGGGTTCCGGTCCGGCTGGCCGCCTTCTCGGCGCTGCCTGCTCCCGGCGGGTGTTCCGGTTCCGGCGCTTCTGGCGCCCTGGTCTTCCGGACGGCCCCTTAGCGAAGTAGCGGTCTGCGGTTACATCGGTCCTGGCCCGTGTGCCAATTGAGAGAGCCCCCGTTCACCGGGGGCTCCTCGATTTTCCCGTTTCAAACGAAAATATTGTTTTCAAAAGAAAATATTCTGGAGGTAACGGCTCCGGCCGGAAGGCGTTTCTCCTATGAAGGATGGGGCCGGCCCGCGGGGGGCGGCTGCTGGCACAAAAATTGCTCTGTAGCGGGTGTACGCTGCAAAACCAGGGGTTTGGCAAAGCGGCGCAAATTAAGCGGAGGAGAAATTACAATGGACATAAAGAAACTGATGGTTGAGGCCGGTGTAGAGATGAGCGCCCAGGACCTTGAGATAGCGGGCGAGGCGCTTCAGGCCGTGGAACTCGAGACCGTGCGCCAGTACTGAGGCTTTCCGCGCCAGAGAGCCGGCGGATCTCCGCCGGCTCTCGTTTTGTACGCGGCGGCGCGCCGCCCCGGCAGCCCAAAGTCCTTTAAGTATCTGTTATAATTTCCGGAAAGGGGAGTTAAAAGGGAAACATCATGCGCAAAGTGTTCCTCCATAAAGACAGCGTCCTGTTCCTGCTTTCGCTGGCGCTGGAGCAGGCGATCGTAGCTTCGTCCACGCTGTGGCTGGTGGCCCTTTCCAAGGCTATAAGTTCCGGCGGCGGCCTGCTCCTCCCTTTCCTGGGTTTTGCGGCCAGCCTCACGCTGGTCTATATTCCCTCGGTGTGGCGGCGGACCTGGCTGAGCAGGGCCAAGAACACGGCGCTTAAGCGCTATGTCGGGCTGTGCGTCGACGGGCTCTTCTGCACTCCCCACCTGTACCGCAGTAAAAAATTCCAGCACGAGAAAAAAGGCTTCATAGAGACCGAATCCTTCCTGGTGCTGGACGAGGCTTTCGACTTCGCCGATTATTTTCTCGGGCTGGCCGCCAACGTGACGTTCAACATCCTGGCCCTCTGCCTGGCTTTCGGCGGCAGGCTGCTGCTGGCGTATCTGGCGGCCGCGGTTATAGGGCTGGTAATGACGTCGGTCTTCTCGCGCAGGGTGAAGGGCGACGCTATAGCCATGCAGCAGGCCCGCACGGGCGCCTATTCCTCGCTCGGGGACGCCTGGGACGCCATCTCGCTCGGCAACAGCTACAACCTTTCGCTCTGGCAGAAGTTCTTCGGCGCGAAGCTGGACGACTACCGCGCGAAGACCGCCCGGGCCGTCTTTAATATCGAGGCTTTCACCAGCGTTACGCTGTGGCTCTCTATAATACCGCCGCTGGCCCTTATGGCCCATATCATGTTCTCGGGGGGTTCCGATATCGCCACCAAGACCGTGGTACTGGCCACGCTGCCGCGCCAGATCCAGATAACCCAGTATATAGCCGACCTGGTCAACTGCCTGCTGAAACTGGGGGCCGTAAGGGAGCGGCTGCGCGTGCTGTTAGGCGTGCCGCAGCTGCCGGCGGATACCGCGGGCATGACCGGCAAGGTAGACTTCAGCCGGACCTCCTGCACCGGCCCCGGCGGCCTGCAGGTGGCGCTGGAGACTTTCACCCCGCCGCCCGCCGGCCGGTTCACCGTGCGCGGAGCCAACGGCGCCGGCAAGACGACACTGCTCCTTAACCTGAAAAACAAGAACCCGCGGGATTCGGTGATCCTCCCGGCCCACAACCGCCTGCACTTCAATTCGACGCGCGGCCAGGACCTTTCCACCGGGCAGACCGCCCTCAAAGTGCTGGAAGAGCTGTGCGGCCTGCCGCAGCTGAAGCTCGTGCTGCTGGACGAGTGGGACGCGAACCTGGACGCGGAGAATATGGGCAGGATAGACGCCGCGGTGGCGCGGCTGGCGCAAACCTGCTGCGTGGTGGAGATACGGCACAGGGAAGGGAACGCAAATGTATAAGTTCGAAAAGGGCGGGCTGATAAGAACGGCCGCCGCCAAACGCGGGGGATTTGCCTATCCGGTGTACACCAAAGAGATCTCCGGCGGGACTTTCGCGGCCAATTCCTTTACGGACGAAGCCTGGTTCATCCCCGCGGGGGAGCCGGTAGCGGAGGCACTGGGCGAACTGGCGAAAGGGCCGGCGCCGGAGGCGCTGCGGGCCGGGGCCGCGCGGGAAGCGGAGGGCTTTGCCGCCGGGCTGCCGGCGCAGATAGGCTTCTGCCCCACCTACGCCTGCAACATGCGCTGCACGTACTGCTACCAGCAGAACAACCCCGAGCTGGACAAAAGGCCGGTTACGGAAGAGAACCTGGCCCGGTTCATGGACTACGCCGCCGGCGCCGCGGCCAAGGCCAGGGCGGGGCGGCCGGACAGGCCCGTAGTGCTGCAGCTGTTCGGCGGGGAGCCTTTCTCCGGCGGGACCAGGCCGGCCATCAAGAAACTTTTCGAGTTCTGCCGGGCGCATAAAATGCATATAGCCGCCACCACCAACGGCCTGGCCCTTAACGATTTCTTCGACCTCCTGCTGCCTTACCACGGCTACATCGGCAAGATCGGCATAAGCCTGGACGGCGTAGGGGAGACGCACGACAGCCGGCGCAAAACGGCCCCCGCCGAGAGCGGGTTCGCGAGGATAGTCGCCAACATAAATATCCTGCTCAAGGCGGGGATCCATGTCTCTGTTTCCCATACCCTCGACAGCAGCAATATCGGCCGGCTGCCGGAATTCCTCAGGTTCACCGGCGCGCAGGGCTGGAACGGGAACCCGCTCGTGGACCTGGTCCTCTCGCGCGTGGACGACCGCAAGTTCGAAACAGGCTACCCCGCGATACTTTCCGAGGCGCAGCTTTACAAGGAACTGCTCGCGCTGGACGATAAAAAGCCTTTCCCCGGCAACGTGCGCCTGGCCTTCCTCAACGCCAGCCTCCCGTTCGCCGGCAAACTCGGGCGGACCTTCGGGCACAACGAGAACATCCGCGAAAGGTTCAAGTACTGCTGGGCGGCCTCCGATATCTACGACCTTGTCTATATAGACGCCGCGCTGGACGTGTTCCGCTGCACCTGCACCGTGGGCGCGAAAGAGCACAAGATCGGCAGCCTGCAGGCCGGCTTCAGCCTTGAGGCGTGGCACGCGCACTCGGCCTGGGCGCGCAAAGAATGCGCCGGATGCCCCATAGGCGGCTACTGCCGCGGCGGCTGCAGGCTTTCCGCCGGTAAGGATTTCGACAGGAACTGCCGCGAAGAAAAAGCCAACTTCGACTACCTGGTGGAGCACGTGATAGCCCCGCGCCTGGACAGCCTGATCCAAAAGGAGAGTTTATGACAAAGGATATTTCCTGGCTCGGCGAGAACGAAGCCGGGCGCAATTGGGACGAGGTTTTCGCGCTGTTCTACCAGAAGGGCCGGGGCGAGATCTTTCCCAACGAACTTAAATTCTGGCGGGACCTTTGCGCCGGCAGGGAGAACGTGCTGGAGATAGGCGCCGGCAGCGGCTTTATAGCGGAAGCGCTTACCGACATAGGGATAAAGCAGCTGACGCTGATAGAGCCGGAACCGGCCAATCTCAGGTTCCTGGACAAGGTAGCCGGGAAGAGCGCCCAGGGGACGCGCGTTACCGTAGCGCCCGTGGTCTTTCAGAAATATTCAGCTCCGGCGGGCATGCTGCAGGACGTGATCTATATGTCGTGGGATAACCTGGTGATGTTCAAGGACCTGGAGAGCCGGACCGGGCTGTTCAAAAAAGCGGCCGGCGAACTTAAACCGGGGGGGCGCTTCGCCTTTCACATCTCCTCGCCGGCCTGGAACCGGAAGGTCTACGAGAAACTGCGCACGCCGAAGGTGTTCGACATGGACCTGGACCAGTACGGGAAGGCCGGCATCCTGTACAAGATAGACCATGTCCGCGACAACGTCTATAACAAGCACATCGTGATAACGCTGCCCTCCGGCGAGGAGCACCGCTACCTGCTGCCTACGGAGGCGATATCCATGGAAGAGGTGTCCGGCCACGCCAGGGCCTTCGGGCTGGAACTGGAAAAGGACCACGCGGATTATTCTGGCAGCCCGGCCTCGGCCGATTCCGACGACCATGTGCTGGTTTATAAAAAAAGGGGCTAGCGGCGTTTCCCCGGGCCCGCGTGCGAGGGCCTCTCATTTTTATAGAATATAGCCTGCAGGCCGGGGCTATGAAAAAAATTTTAAAATATACTGCGCCTTTTTTCGGGGTCGCGCTCTTCGCGGCGGCCCTGGTGCTGCTGCGCCACGAACTGCGGCATTATTCCTACCACCAGATCACGGCGGAGTTCAGGTCCCTGCCTTACTTGAGCCTGGCCGCCGCGCTCGGGCTCACCGGGCTCAACTACGCCGTGCTGACCTGTTACGACCTGCTGGCCTTCCGCTATATAGGGCGCCAGCTTTCCTACCTTAAGATCGCCGCGGCTTCGTTCACCGCTTTCGCTTTCAGCAACAATATCGGCCTGGCCGCGCTTTCCGGCGGCTCGATACGGCTGCGCCTCTACTCGGCGCAGGGGCTTTCCTCCCTGGAGATAGCGCAGATCATAGGGTTCGGCATCGGCACGTTCTGGCTGGGCATCCTGGCCCTGGGCGGGGCGGTATTCCTGGCGCATCCGCCGGCCCTGCCCGCCGGGCTGAACCTGCCGGTAGCCTCCCTGCGCGCCCTCGGCCTGCTGATGGTGGCCGCGGCGGCACTTTATATGGCGCTCTCCGCGCGGGGGCGCACGCTGACGCTGCGCGGTTTCGCGCTGGCCCTGCCGCGCCCGCGCCTGGCCGCACTGCAGCTGGCGGCCTCGGCGGCCGACTGGGCGCTCGCCGCGGGCGTGCTGTTCGTGCTGCTGCCGGCTTCGCCTTCCTTCGGTTATTTCGACCTGCTGGCGGTCTTCATGCTGGCCCAGGTGGCCGGCATCGCCAGCCAGGTCCCGGGCGGGCTGGGGGTTTTCGAAACGGTGATCCTGCTCTTCGCCGGCCGGCAGGCCCCCGCCGCGCAGGTAATGGGCGCGCTGCTGGCCTACCGCGCCGTTTATTATTTGCTTCCGCTGATCCTGGCTTCCGGCTACCTGGCCCTGAACGAGGTTTACCGCCGGGCCGGGACTTTCCTGCGGTTCGCCCCGGGCCTGGTGCCGCAGGCCATGGCCGTTATGGCTTTCCTGGGCGGGGTGGTGCTGCTTTTCTCCGGCGCCACGCCCGCGGTCCGCGGCCGCCTGCTGCTCCTGGGCGGGCTGCTGCCGCTGCCGGTGCTGGAAGCCTCCCACTTCCTGGCCAGCATGGGCGGCGCTACGCTGCTGGTGGTGGCGCGCGGCCTGGAGCGCCGGCTGGACGCCGCCTGGCACGCTTCCGTGGCGCTGCTGGGGGCCGGCGTGGTGCTCTCGCTGCTGAAAGGCCTGGACTTCGAGGAGGCGCTGCTTCTGGCCGGCATGCTGGCGGCGCTGCTCGCCTCGCGCCGGGAATTCTACCGCAAGGCTTCCTTCTTCGCCGACTCCCTGAGCCCCGCCTGGCTGGGCGCGGTGATCCTGACGGTGGGCGCTTCGGTCTGGCTGGGATTTTTCTCGTTCAAGCACGTAGAGTACTCCAGCTCCCTGTTCTGGCAGTTCGAACTGGCGCACAACGCGCCGCGGTTCCTGCGCGCCAGCGTGGGCGCGTCCTTCGTGGTGCTGCTCTTCTCCCTTTCCAGGCTTTTAAGGATCGCCCGGCCCCGGCCCAGCGCGCCTTCCGGGGCGGACCTGGAGCGCGCCGCCGCCATCGCCGCCGCCGCGCCGGAAACCTCGGCGTGGCTGGCGCTGCTGGGCGACAAGCAGCTGCTCTTCAGCGAGAAGGGCAATGCCTTCCTTATGTACGGCGTGCGCGGGCGCAGCTGGGTCTGCCTGGGCGGGCCGGTGGGTCCCAGGGCCGAGCGGCAGGAACTGCTGTGGCGCTTCTCCGAACTCTGCGACCTGCACGGCGGCCGCCCGGTGTTCTACGAGGTGCCCGGCGCCGACCTGGCCCTTTTCGCGGACCTGGGGATGTCTTTCCTGAAGCTCGGGGAGGAGGGGGACGTGGCTCTGCAGGATTTCAATCTTGAAGGCGGGGCGCGCAAGAACCTGCGGCAGACCGTGACCAAGGTGGAGAAGGAAGGCTTCGTGTTCGAGGTGATCGGCAGGGACGGGGTGCCCGGGCTCCTGGCGGAACTCCGCGCCGTGTCGGACGCCTGGCTGGCGGAAAAAAAGACCCGGGAGAAGGGCTTCTCTCTGGGCTATTTCTCCGAGGACTACGTGAAGCGCTTCCCCTGCGCGGTGGTGAGGAAGGAAGGGAAGATCTTCGCTTTCGCCAATATCTGGGCGGGGCAAGGCGAGCTTTCGCCGGACCTGATGCGCTACCTGCCGGGCTCGCCCAACGGGATGATGGAATACCTGTTCGTGAAACTTATGCTCTGGGGCAGGGAGAACGGCTATGCGCGCTTCAACCTGGGCATGGCGCCGCTTTCCGGCATTCAGAGCCACGCGCTGGCGCCGTTCGGGATCAAGTTGGGAAGTTTCCTCTACCGGCACGGGGAGGACTTTTACAATTTCCAGGGGCTGCGTTCGTATAAGGAAAAATTTTCCCCGCAGTGGGAGCCGCGCTACCTGGCCTCGCCGGGCGGCCTGGCGCTGCCGGGCATATTGCTGGACGTGACCGCGCTGGTTTCCGGCGGGCTTAAGGGAGTAGTTTCAAGATGAAAAACATACTGGTCTTCTTGTGCGCGCTGGTTTACGCGGTTCCCGCCCGGGGGGCGGAGAGCTCCATTGAATTCGGGAAGTTCGGCAAGGTGGCCGTGTACCGGCCGGCCAAGGTGGAGAAGGTGGCCATCTTCATCTCCGGCGACGGCGGCTGGAACCTGGGCGTGGTGGACATGGCCAGGCTGCTGGAAAAGCAGAACACGCTGGTGCTGGGCGTGGACATCGTGAAATATTTCAAGGCCATGCGCGCGTCCAAGGCCGAGTGCTGGTACTCCGCCGCGGATTTTGAGGAGCTCAGCCAGTTCGCCCAGAAGGACCTGGGGCTGCCGCAATATGTAAGGCCGGTGCTGGCGGGATTCTCGTCGGGGGCCACGCTGGCCTACGCGCTGCTGGCGCAGGCGCCGCCCAACACTTTCCGGGCGGGGCTGAGCCTTGGCTTCTGCCCCGACCTTGAAACCCCCAAGCCGCTCTGCAAAGGTTCGGGGCTGGCGTACAAGCCGCTCCCCAAGGGCAAAGGTTTCTACTACCTGCCCGCGGCGCTGCCCGAGCGCTGGGTGGCCTTCCAGGGCCTGCTGGATAAAGTCTGCGACCCGGTCGGCACGGAAAATTTCGTCAAGGACGTGATCGGCGGGGATATTGTGATCCTGCCCAAGGTCGGGCACGGGTTCGGCGCGCAGAAGAACTGGGTGCCGCAGTTCGAGGCCGCGTACGCGCGGCTGAGCGCGGTTGATGTAGATACCGCGCCGCCCGCCGCGGTGGCCGACCTGCCGCTGGTGCAGCTCCCCGTCAAAACGGATAAGCCGTATTTCGCGGTGATAGTTTCCGGCGACGGCGGCTGGGCGGGGATAGACCGGGAAGTGGCCGGGGCGCTGGTGAAGGACGGGGTGCCGGTGGTGGGCCTGGACTCGCTCAAATATTTCTGGAAGCCGCGCAACCCCGAGGTCCTGGCCGCGGACCTTTCCCGCGTGGTGGACCACTTTTCAAAAGCCTGGGGCAAGGACAAGGTGGTGCTGGTAGGCTATTCGCGCGGCGCCGACGTGCTGCCTTTCGCCGTGAACAGGCTTGCCCCGGAACTCAAGGCGAAAGTGGCCCTGCTGGCCCTGCTGGGGCCCGGGCAAAAAGCGGAGTTCGAATTCAAACTTAAAGACTGGCTGGGCGGGGGGGAGAGCGGCGCGCCGATAAAGCCCGAGGTGGAAGCCTGGGCCGGTTCTCCGGTGCTTTGCTTCTACGGCAAGGCGGATAAAGGCAACCTTTGTGAAGTCCTGGATCCTGCCCGCTTTAAGATAATAAAACTCGGCGGCGGCCATCACTTCGGCGGCGCCTACGCCGAAATAGCCGGGCAGATCCTGCTGGAAATACGCTGAACTGGTATTTCCAGTTCAGCGCCGGTCTATGAAAATGCTACTTAAGCATAAAAATAAATTACTGGCGGCGGCGCTGCTGCTTGCTGTTCTGGCGGCTTTCGGGGCCACGCTGCGCCTCGGCTTTATCTGGGACGACCACCAGTTCATAGAGGCCAACCCCTACATAAAAAGCTGGACGCCGGCCAACCTGCGGCACGCTTTCACTTCGGACCCTTTCAACCAGGCGCTCAATTATTACCGCCCGCTCCAGACCGTAAGCGACATGCTGGATTTTTCCATCTGGCGGCTGAACCCTTTCGGCTACCACCTGACTAACCTGCTGTTCCACGCCGCTTCTTCGCTGCTGGTCTTCGTTTTGGCGGGGGACCTGGGGCTGGGCTTTGCCGCCGCCTTCCTGGCGGCCCTGTTCTTCGCCGTTAATCCGACGGGGATAGAACAGCTTATCATTGTGGCCGGCAGGGCGGAGCTGGCCACTACGGCTTTCACCCTGGCCTCGGTGCTGCTTTTCCTGCGGCGGAAATACGTATGGGCTTTCTCCGCTTTTCTGGCGGCGCTGGGCTTCAAGGAGAACGGCATAGTAGCCCCGTTCCTTACGGCGCTCTCGCTCTGGTACCTGGGGCGGGACAGGAAAGAGTACTTTAAGCTCGCGGCTTTCCTCCTGCCGGTCCCTTTCTACCTGTGGCTCAGGCATTCGGCCACGGGCGGCGGAGTGCTTGAGACCGGCGCGGGGGTGTTTTTGCTGCAGGCCGCTGAAAAACTGCCGGCCGCGGTGCTGGTGTATTTGAAGAACGCTTTTCTTCCTCTTAACATGCATTCGCACCGGATGCAGCCGGATTTCGCGCCTTGGTTCTATGCGGCTTACGCGGCGTGGGCGCTGGCGGCCGCGGCCCTGGTTAAATACAAGCCCCGCGCGGCGCTCTTTGTCGCCGGCTGGTATTTCATCAACCTGGCGCCCAAGGCGCCGCTGCTGGCCGGCAACGACCTGATGCTGGAGCACTGGACCTACCTCGCCAACCTGGGGCTTTACGCCGGGGCGGCGGCGCTGCTGGCCGGCTGGCTGGAGAAAGGAGGCGTCAAAAAGAACGCCGCGCTCGCCTGTGCCTGCGCGCTGCCGCTGTTCTGGATAGCCGACGCCAACGTGAACATAGGCCTGCGCTCCACGGACCTTAAGATCTACGAGCACGCCGCGCGGTATTCCCGCTCGAAGCCGATGCTTTACAACCTGGCGCGCGAGTATTACCTTTCCGGGCAATTCGAAAGAAGCCGCGCCATCCTGGCGCGGATCTCGGCGCTGGACCCGGGGAGCCTGATGTACCGCAACGGCCTGGCCTTGAGCCTATGGAAAACCGGCGACGTTAAGGGGGCGCTGGCGCTGATGGACGGGGTGCTGGCGCAGGAGCCCGGCAACGGCGAGGCCCTGTTCAATAAAGCCTGCGTCCTGCTGGAGAAAAAAGATCTTCCCGCCGCCGAGGCGCTGCTGAAGCGGGCCGTGGCCGCGGCGCCGGGCGGCGAGCCGGCCTACGCGGCGCTGGCCGGGCTGTACCTGGGTAGGGGAAAGGACGCGGCGGCCCTGGAGGTGTACGGCGCGCTGCTCCGGCTGGACCCCTACAATCTGGAAGCTCTCAATAATTCGGGGATAATCAACGCGAAGAACGGCCGTTACGCCGCGGCCGAAAAATTATTTATGAAAGCTTCGCGCATGGACACCGGGCCGAACGCCGCGCGGAACCTGGAAAGGGTGAGGCGGCTTGAGAAAAGCGCCGGTCAATAAATATCTGCGCCCGGGCCTTGACAAGTCAAGGTTCCTCTGTTATATTCTATTCGTAGTCCTGATCTTTACGGAGCGCCGGCAGCGTGGTTGGCGGTGCGGTTCGGGGTTCGGCCCCGGTCCGGCGCGGTTTCCCCCGGTTCGCTTCAGCGTTGGCGAGGCGTCTTGCGGCGCCGGCGGTTTCGGTTCGGTTGCGGTGCGTTCGCGGGGTGTACTCCGGTCTCTGCTTCGGCCCCCAGGGCGCGCGGCAGGCGGAGTCCCGGTTCGGCGGCTCCCCCTTATTGGGGCGGCTGGCTCCCGGGCGGGTGTTCCGGTCCCGGCGTTTAATTCGCCTGTTTCCCGGAAGCCCCTTGCGCGGTGTGCGGTAAAAATTAAAGTACGGCCTTGGGCCGATAGAAGAGCCCCCTTCCCAGGGGGCTCTCAATTTTACGCCGCTAGTAAAGGCTGCTGCCTACCGGCTAAGCACCTTGAACTCTATCCTGCGGTTGGCGTTGCGCCCTTCCGCGGTAGAGTTGTCGGCGACCGGCATGGTGTCGCCGTAGCCTTTGGCTTCCAGCCTGTCGGCGGCTATGCCCTTGCTTACCAGGTAAGCCTTTACGGCCGCGGCGCGCTTGTCGGAAAGTTTCATATTGTAGGCGCTGTTGCCGGTATTGTCGGTGTGCCCCTGTATTTCCAGGCGTACCGAGGTGCGGGGCTGCAGGATGGCCACGGCCTCGTCCAGCACCTGGCGGCTCTCCGGCTTCAGCACGTCTGAATTAACTTCGAAGGTCACGCCCTTGAGGACCCAGTTGTCGGACGGAATTTCCTTGGTGCCCTGAGGACAGCCTTTCTCGTCCACCTTAACGCCCGCGGGGGTGCCGGGGCACTGGTCCTTGTCATCGGTCACGCCGTCGCCGTCGGTGTCAACGGGGAGAGGGCAGCCGTTGGCGTCCACTTTAACGCCGGCCGGGGTGCCGGGGCACTGGTCCTTGTCATCGGTCACGCCGTCGCCGTCGGTGTCAACGGGGAGAGGGCAGCCGTTGGCGTCCACTTTAACGCCGGCCGGGGTGCCGGGGCACTGGTCTTTGTCGTCGGTTACGCCGTCGCCGTCGGTGTCCTTGAGCGCCTGTTTAACTTCTTCCACCTTCTTGGCCGCTTCCTCTTTGCCGAACAGCCAGGAAACGCCCAGCACGGCCAGCAGGTCGTTGGTGCCTTTGCCTATTTCGGTGTCTATCACGTGGTCCACGTCGGCCCTTATCAGCAGGTCCGGCTTGTAAAAATACTTAAGTCCGCCGCCCCAATGGGCCGCGAAGTCTGAGGTGGCGCTGCCGCCTTCGGGGTTAAGGCGCAGGATGCCGGCCCCGGCCTGCACGAACGGCATCCACTTGCCGAAGCGGAAATGGTACGAGGCCGCCAGGGCCGGGTACAGCGCGTTGATGTTGGCGCTGGAATGTTCCCTGTTGGTGTCGCCGGTGAAAGCCGAGATCTCGGCCGAAAGCCTTTCGGTGAAGAAATGCCCGAAGCGCGCGCCGTAGACAAAGCCGTTATTTATCTTCGCGTCGCCTTCGAACACCATGGCCCCGGCCTGCACCGAGACCTCGTTCTTGTTCTTGAGCTCCGCGGCGGCCGGCAGCGCGGCCCCGGCGAGCAGTACCGCCGCCACAGTTAGTTTTATGTTGTTTTTCATTTTGGTTTCCTTTATTTGAGGTCCGAGGCGCAGTGCGCGCATTTTACGGCTTTCAGCGGTATTACGGAAAGGCAGAGCGGGCATTCCTTGGTGGAAGGCGCGGCCGCCGGGGCGGGCTTCTCGAACCTGGCTTCCAACTTCTTGATTTGGCTTATCACTATGAAGATGGACCCGGCCACGATCAGGAAGTTGATGACGGTGTTCAAGAACAGGCCGTAGTTGATGGTGGCGGCGCCGGCCTTCTGCGCTTCCGCCAGGCTGGCGTAAGCCGTGCCGGACAGGTTAAGGTAGAGGCTGGAAAAGTCCACGCCCCCGGTCAGCCTGCCGATGGGCGGCATCAGCACGTCGCTCACCAGCGAGGTCACTATCTTGCCGAAGGCGCCGCCTATGATCACGCCCACGGCCATGTCCACCACGTTGCCGCGCATTATGAATTCTTTGAAGTTCTTGAGCATTATTTCCTCCTTAATAATTAACGATCACCGACATTGAGAGAATGGTGTCGGTCTTTTTGAAGCCGGGGGGCGGGGCGTTCAGGTATTTCCACAGGTATGAGGCCTTAAGCGAGAAATGCGTGGAGATGGAACTGATCACCGCCGTTTCCGCGTTCATGCGGTAGCCTTTCCTGTCCGAGAAATCGCCCTGGTATTCCAGGTTTTGGCTGGCATTAGCGGTGGCCGAAAGAGTGCGTATATACTTGGCGTAGCCGCGGTACGTGCCGAAGGACTTGTTGGCGGAATGAATGCGGTCCTCGAAGATATAACCGCCGCCGGCTTCCACGGCCAGTTTGTCGTCGGCCGTGTCCAGCACATAGCGCCCAAGGCCCAGCGCCAGGTCGTAGCGGTCCTTAATGCCGGCGAACCGGTTCTTGTCCCAGACCGTTTTTTCGAAAGCGTAATTCTTGCCCTCCAGTTTCAGGCTTACCTTCTCGGCCGCGTTGTACTGCTCGGCCGTTACCGTACTGCCGCTCTTTGTGCCCAGGCCGCCGGCGCCCAGTTCCAGCGCGGCTTTCCGCCAGTCGTAGTTGAACAGGTTCTTGGCGGCTATGGTGGAGGTCTTGGAGTTGCCGGACGTCTGCACGGACGAGAGCTCGGCGGCGTCTTTCCACTTCTTAGGAGCCGGAGCCTCCTGCGCCATTACGGCGGAAACAAAGAATGACAAGGCAGCGGCCAGGGCTGTGGTTTTCATTGGTTCTTCCTTTTTTAAATTCCCTTCCCAAGGCCCATTATACAAAAGCCCGTTCTGAAAACAACCGGTATCTTGCCCGGTACGGATCTTCCGCGACAGCCCCCTGGCGGGCTAATATCTTATAATTACCTTATGGGAAAGCCGACAGCCGCCGCGCCGGTGCTTGAAAGCGATGGAACGCTCGGGTTCCCGCACGCCCTGCTGATCAGCGCCTCGGCGGGCTCCGGCAAGACCTATACCCTGGCCCAGCGCTACGTGCAGTTCCTGCTTTCCGAAAAAGTCCCCAATAACGATCTTTCCAGCATCCTGGCCGTCACCTTCACCAATAACGCCGCCAAGGAAATGAAGGCCCGCATTTTGGCCTGGCTGAAGGACCTGGCGCTGGACCGGGACCCCGCCAAGATGGAAGAGACGCTGGCGCTGGTAGCGCTGGACCGGGCCGCCATTAAGGCGCGCGCCGCCGCGCTGGTGGAGCAGGTGATCGGCAACTATTCCGACTTCCACATCCAGACCATCGACAGTTTTCTCGCGCGGGTGATGACGGCCTCGGTGGACGAGCTTAAGCTGCCGCTCAACCCCGAGATCACCATGAGCTACGACCTGCTCATAGACCTGGCGCTGTATTCCATGTTCGCGCGCATCGGCAAGGAAGACCTGCCCGCCGCGGCGGTGGACCGGTTCCTGGCCGTGCTGCCCAAGACCGGCGCCTACCCGTGGAACCCGGCCGAGCGCGTGAAAGAGAATTTCAACAGCTTCCTGAACCAGGAGGGGAAGACCGAAGGCGTGATCAAGGCCATAGCGGGCGACTATGAAAAGCCGCTCAAGGACCTGTTCCAGGCCGTACTGGAAGACTGCGCCGCCCTCCGCAAACGCTACAAGAACGAGGAGTTTTTTAGGGCCAGCTCGCTGGCCGCCATCGAGGCCAACAGCCCCACCGATTTCCTGGCCTGCTACAGCTTCACCTACGGCATCCTGAACGGCGTAAAGAAAGGCAAGTTCCCCGTCGGCTGGGAGAAGGACGTTGAAAGACTCAATTCCCTGGTGGTGGACCTCACCGAGCTGAACGCGCAGGCCTATTACCATCCTTATGCCGGCATCTACGGCCGGTTCAAAGAGGAACTGGAGAAGGTGAAGCGCGGCAAGACCGACGTCATCCACATCAACGACATCGCCAAAAAACTTTCCGCCTACATCAGCACGAAGAACGTGCCCGAGATCTACCTGCGCCTGGGCGAAAAGATCAGCCATTTCCTGGTGGACGAGTTCCAGGACACCAACCGCCTGCAGTGGGACGTCATCCGCCCGCTCGTCGAGGAATCCATCTCCAAGGCCGGCTCGCTGTTCGTGGTGGGGGACATCAAGCAGGCCATCTACATGTTCCGCAACGCCGACTACAAGATCATGCGCGACCTGCTGGATAAGGCCGAGGGCAGGAAGGCCGAGGCCGAGAACCTTTCGCTGGAATCGCTGGGCGGCGAGCTCAAGTACGTGAACCTGCCGGTGAACTACCGCTCCGACGGGGAAGTGCTGGCCTACGTGAACCGCCTTTTTAAGGATAAGCTCAAGAACATTCCCGAGCTTATCGGCCAGGACCTGACCGAGCTGACCTCTTACGAGCAGGCCGTGCTGCCGGGCAGGGTGAAGGACGGCTACGTTAAGACCGACGTGCTCGAACTGGCCGACGCTTCCGACGACGAGCATCAGAAAGCCTGGCTGCTGGGCGTGGTGGCCGAAGCGCGCAAGCGTTATCCCCTTAATGAAATAGCCATACTAGTCTCCAAGAACGCGCGCATCGAGCCGGTTGTGGAGTGGCTGGCCGAGGCCGGCGTGCCGGTGGCCTCGCTGAGTTCGCTGGACATCCGCAAGCGCCGCGTGGTGGCGGAGCTCCTGTCGCTGCTCAAGTTCCTCGAAACCCCGTCGGACGACCTGTCTTTTGCCGCTTTTATCACCGGGGACGTTTTTACCAAGCTTACCGGCCTTTCGCGCGAAGAGATGCGGGACTTCATCTTTAAGGCGCGCACCGACGGCGAGCCTATTCTTTACGCCGCTTTCCGCAACCATTCTAAGTATAAGGCGCATTGGGACGCCTCGCTGGACCAGGTCTTCCGCAAGGTGGGCTACCTGCCGCTGTACGAACTGGTCTCGCTTATCTATAATTCGTTCAAGCTCTTCGAGAATTTCCCCGACGAGCAGGCCTTCCTGGCCCGGTTCCTGGACGCGGTGATCAGCCTTGAGGCCGAGGGCGTCACCAGCCCGCGCGCCTTCATAGAGTACGCCGCCGTGCTGGACGAGGACAAGGCCAAGGTCTTCTCCATCGCGCTGCCGGACTATATCGACGCGGTGCGCGTGATGACCTTCCACAAGTCCAAGGGTCTCGGTTTCTCCGTGGTGATCAACCTGATGTTCGAGGAGCAGGACCCTTCCGATCCCATGTACTTCGAGGAAAAGGACGGGGCCATCCACGTCTACCACATCACCAAGGCGGCCGCCGAGGTGTCGGCAAAATTGCGCCCTATCTACGAGGGCCGCAAGGCGGATTCCGCCGTGCAGGACCTGAACGTGCTGTACGTCATTTCCACTCGCGCCCGCCACGAGCTGTATAACCTGTTCGTGAAGAAACTCCGCAAAACCCCGGCGAAAGAGGCCAGGCTCTCCGACCTTTTCGAAAATTATAACTCCCCGTCCGCCCCGAAGCAGCCGGCCCGGGCCGCCGGCAAGCAGCCCGCCCTGCCGGTGGAGATAGTCGCCGCCGGCGCGCGGCCCGAGGGCCCTTTCGAAACGCAAAAGCCCACCTATGCCAGCTACTTCGAGACCGCCGAGGGCAATTTGGTGCACGAGGTGCTGGCCCAGTTTCGGGAAATGCCCAAAGACCCCGCCGCCGAGGTCTCCGCGCAGTTCGACCGGCTGGCCCATAAGTACTCTTTCAAGTTCGACAAGGCCAAGGTGGTAAAGAGCATCGCGGCCTTCCTCTCCAGCCCGCAGGCGGCGCCTTTCTTCGCCCCCGGCGCCGAGGTGCTGGTGGAGGCCGAGTTCGTGGACAGGAACGGAGCCCTGTTCCGCATGGACCGCGTGATAATAGGTAAAGACAAAATTACGGTAGTGGATTTTAAGACCGGCCTTGAGAATACAGAGAAGTATACGGCCCAGCTGAAGAACTACCTGGCCATAATCTCCGAAGTCTACGGCAAGCCCGTAGAAGCCCTGCTCGCCTACGTGGACCTGAACAAGGTGGTGGCTCTGTGAAAAAAAGTACGGTCTCCGTCTTGCTCCTGGCCCCCCTTGGCCCCGCCAATGGCGAATACACCTTCTCCGGCGCCAAGCTCCTCATCCAACTCACCGCCGGCATATCATTTTAACCTGAGCACCTAGGGGACCAGAACGCAAAACGCGCTCGGGCACACCGTGCCCTCGCTCCACATTCGGCTCCGGCGCTATGCAAGCCGGAGCCTCACGAGGGTTTTGCTAACCTGGTCCCATAGGTGCTCCTGGTACCCATGAAATGCTAAAAGATTATGTGGAGGGATAGAGGGCATAGGAGGGGAATAATTATGGTTAATTATAAGTGCAAAAGTTTCTATTGGTTTATTTGGGTAACAGGCTTATTTGTTATTGGGGTCACAAGCTATGTTTTTCATCGAGATTATGCCCTGGAAAATTTTGGCAATTTTATATTTGCAATAATATTCTCATCTATCCCTTTTGCTGCTTTATCTCTTTATTCAAGAAGAGTTCTACTTAACTTGCAGGGTCATATCAATTATGAGCTTTCTGGACTTGCGGTAGCGTTTGCTTTTACATTAGTGTTTGGAGTGTGGTCATTCGCTAAGTCCATAGATGATGCATTTAATCCTTCCGGTTTTTTCTGGATTCTCGGGTTTGGCACAATCTATATCGGGTATTTAGTCGGCAAATTGTCTTATCTTGCTGTGGGTGTACTCAAAGCCAGGGGACGCTGATGACGATAGTACGTATCCGAAAAAACAATAAGTGTCTGTCGCGTTGACTTCGGAAGCAACTAGGGGACCGGGTTAGCAAAACCGTCGTGCGTGGAGCGCAGCGACACTTTCTTGCCCCGAGCTTGCGTAAGCGCCGGAGCCGAATGTCGAGCGAGGCCACGGTGTGGCCGAAGCGCGTTTTGCGTTCCGGTCCCCTAGCTGCTTCCGGAACATTGAACCAACCCGACACGCCGTTGTCGGGTTCCTCTGCTATACTATATAGGTGACTCCGCAAGAGATTTTAAAAAAGCATTGGGGGTATTCCGCCTTCAAGCCGCTGCAGAAAGAGGCCATTGAGGCCGCGCTTTCCGGGCGGGACTGCCTGGTGGTGCTGCCCACCGGCGGCGGCAAGAGCCTTTGCTACCAGCTGCCAGCCGCCATGGGAAAAGGCCTGGTGCTTGTGGTGTCCCCGCTTATCGCCCTGATGGACGACCAGGTGGCCGCCGCGCGCGAAGCGGGACTGGCCGCCGACGCCCTGCATTCCAACCTCAAAGTCGCCCCCAAGCGCGAAGTCTACAAAAACCTCGCCGACGGCACCACCCAGCTCCTCTACGTAAGCCCCGAGCGCCTGCTCGCCGGGGACCTGTTCGACCTGATAGCCGAACGCCTGATCCTCGCCGCCGTGGACGAAGCCCACTGCGTCTCCCACTGGGGCCACGAGTTCCGCCCCGAATACCGCCGCCTCACCGAGGCGCTCGACCGCTTTCCCAAAGCCGCCCGAATGGCCCTTACCGCCACCGCCACGCCCGCCGTGCAGCGGGACATCCTGGCCCAGCTGGCCCTGCGCTCGCCCGAACTGCTGATAGGCCACCCCGACCGCCCCAATTTAATTTACCGCGCCTTCCCGCGCCGGGACCAGATAAAGCAGGTGCTCGAGACCGTGCGCCGGCACCCCGGCGAAGGCGGCATAGTTTACGCCCAGACCAGGAAGGACGTGGAGCGCCTGGCCGCCAGCCTCAAAAAAGAAGGCGTGTCCTCCGCCCCTTACCACGCCGGCCTCAACGCCGAAGACCGCCGCAAGGCCCAGGACGATTTTGTGAACGAGCGGCTGGACGTAGTAGTGGCCACCATCGCCTTCGGCATGGGCATAGACCGCTCCAACGTGCGCTACGTGATCCACGCCAACACCCCGCGCTCGGTGGAACATTACCAGCAGGAGAGCGGCCGCGCCGGGCGCGACGGGCTCCCCGCCGAGTGCACGCTGCTGTTCTCCGCCTCGGACCTGGCCACCCACCGCTGGCTGGCCAAAAAAGATATTTACATTACCGCCGAGCGCGCCCGCGCGCTGGACAACCAGCTTAAGGACATCGGCCGCTACGCCGTGTCCCCGGTGTGCCGCCACGGCCTGCTGGTGGAGCATTTCGGCGCGCCCTACCCCGCCGACGGCGTGCCGCACGGAGAAGAAGGCTGCGGCGCCTGCGACGTCTGTCTGGGCGAGACCAAGGGCCTGCCGCCCGAAGAGGCCATTCTTACGGCCAAAAAAGTTCTCAGCGCCGCCTGGCGCGCCGAGGGCCGCTATGGCACCGGCTACGTGGTGAACCTGCTGCTGGGCCGGCCCAACGACCGCATGACCGCCAACGGCCACGACCAGCTTAAAGTTTTCGGCCTGCTGCAGGAGGCGGGGGAACCCGCGGTGCGCTCCTGGATAGACCAGCTGATAGTGCAGGACTACCTGGAAGTTACCGAGGAGAGCGAATACCCGCTGCTGCGCATCACCCAGGCCGGCCGCGACCTCTGCCAGGACAAAGGCGAAGTGCGTCTGGGCCTGCCGGTGCAGGCCGCCAAGGGCAAGAAAAAATCCAAGGCCCTCCGGAACGCCGCGCCCGGTTTCACCGAGTCCGACGAAGCCCTCTTCGAGAAGCTGCGGGCCGTCCGCCGCGCCCTGGCGGACAAGGCCGGCATAGCGCCCTACGTGGTCTGCCAGGACACCACCCTGCTGGAGATAGCCGCGGTGAAACCCGCCACCCCCGAGGCCCTGCTGGACATAAAAGGCATGGGCGAAAAGCGCGTAAAGAAATACGGCGCCCTCTTCCTGGACGTCCTCGCCGGTAAAAATCCCGCGGTGGAATGACCCTCCGCTTCTTTCCTGTGTCTTATATAGGCCGGATTTGGTAAAATCATTGTGGCCTTTACTATTTGCGGTGCAGTTAAAAGGAACAAAATGAAACGCTATCAGAACCTCAGCGGCAAATCCCAGGTTACCATGTACGAGCTGGCGAAAGACGTCGTTACCGTCCGCTACGCGAACCAGGAAGTTTACCGCTATTCCAACCAGAGCGCCGGGCGTGAGAACATCAGCAAGATGAAAGTGCTCGCCCAGGCCGGCAAAGGCCTCGAGACCTTCATTAACGCCAACGTTAAAGAAAAGTTCGCCAGGAAAGTACGGTAAGAACGGCTTAGTCCGGGCGAAGCGATGGACAAGGCCATACACATCTACTCCGACGGGGCTTGCTCAGGCAACCCCGGCCCGGGGGGCTGGTCGGCCGTCATCATCTACCCGGAAGGCTGCGTGCGCGAGCTGGGCGGGGGCGAACGCCCCAGTACCAACAACCGCATGGAGATGATGGGGGCCATTGCGGCCCTCACCGCCGTAGCCGGCAGGCCCGAACCTGTGAAGCTCTTCACGGACTCGGGCCTTCTTCTTAACGGCATTACCGGCTGGATACACGGGTGGAAGCGCAAAGGCTGGCTGACCGCCGCCGGGCAGCCCGTGGTGAACCAGGACTTGTGGGAACGCCTGGACGCGCTGGCCCAGGCCCGCAAGGGGCGCCTCTCCTGGGTGCACGTGAAAGGCCATGCCGGCCAGGATATCAACGAGCGCTGCGACGTGATAGCGGTGGCCTACTCCAAAGGCGCCCGCGTGGCGCTGTACGACGGCCCCGCCGTAGGCTGCGGCTACTCTCTGCTCGAACCGCTGGCCGAACACCTTCACCAGCCCAAGCCTAAAAGCGCCTCCGGCTCCAAACCGAGGTCCAAGTCCAAAACCGGCGGTTATTATTTAAGCTATGTGAACGGCAGTGTTTTCCGCGACGCCGCCTGGCCCCAGTGCCAGGCCCGCGTGATCGGCGTCTCCGGCGCCAAGTTCAAGAAAGTCAGCTCCCCCGAAGAAGAACAGGAAGCCCTCTCCCTCTGGGGCGCCTGAACAACGCTGTAAAATAATAAATTCAAGACGCCCGGGCGTTACCAGGCTGACAGGCATCCGCTCTTAGTCAAGGGATAGGCGGCCTGGATTATTTCGCGTGCTCTGCGCCGGGGAGCTGCCAGGAGTTGAGGAGGGCCAGCAGCATGGCGGCCACGATGGGGCCGAAGATCACGCCCAGCAGGCCGAACATGTTGATGCCGGCGAAGATAGAGATCATCGCCAGCAGCGGGTGCATGTCGCCGTGGCCTTTGAGCACGATGGGCCGCACGACGTTGTCCATGAGCCCCGCCACTACCGCCACCACGCCCATCAGCAGGAGTTTTACCAGCGAGCCCGTGAAATAAAGGTAGACCGCGCCGGCCAGGCAGACCGGCAGGCTGCCCAGGATGGGCACCCAGGCGAAGATGAACGTGGCGCCGCCGGCCAGGAAGATGGCCGGCACGCCCAGCAGCCAGAAGCCGGCCATCACCGCCAGCGCCTGCGCCGCCGCGGCGGCCGAGGTGGCCCACACGGTGGAGGCCGCCGTGGCTTTGAAAGAGGTTATAAGGCGGCCACGCAAACCTTCCTCCATGGGGACCCTGCGCATCAGCCATTTAAAGAAACTTTCGCCTTCGAAGAGCACCGTGAACCAAGCGAGCAGGGAAATGAGAAGTTTAAGCGCCAGTTCCGGCAGGGCCGCGGCCTGCACCAGGATCATGCCGCTTAGCGCGCCGCCCGCGCTCTTGGCGAATTCCAGGCCCTTGGCCTGCAGGTCGGCCGGGCTTTCTATCAGCCAGTGCACCGGCTTGAAAGCCGTGACCGCCGTCACCGCGGCGCGCACGAAATTGGCGCCCCGCTCGTCGGCCAGGTAGGCCGACAGGGCTACGGCCTGCTTTATGGCCGTAATGGCAAAAATAGTTAGCGGGGCTATGATCGCCATAAGGATCAAAACTATCGCGGCGCCGGCGGCCAGGCGGGGTCCCAGGCCCCGCTTAACCAGCATGTTGTAAAGAGGCCGGCTCAGGATGCCCAGCAGCAGGCCCATCAGCATGGAGAACAGGTAAGGCCACACCATGGTAAGGAAGAGCGACAGGAAGGCCAGCATCAGCACGGCCATGGTAATGTTCGAATACTTTTTTTCGTCGGTGGTCATTTTGTCCTTTATCAGAGCCCGAGCCACTTGGCGGCCTGCTGGCGCTTGTCCTTGGGCAGGAAAGAGCCCTCCACCGCGCAGCGCAGCGTGTAATTGATATCGTCGAAAGAAAGGCCCATCTTCTCCACGGCCAGGCGGTATTCCTTGTTAAGGTCCGTGTCCAGTATTTCCGGGTCGTCGGAGCCTATGGTGCAGCGCAGGCCGGCGGTTATGAACTTCTTCAGCGGGTGCGCCTCTATGGAGGGCACCGCCCGCGTGAGGTAGTTGCTCCACGGGTTTGTCTCCACCGTAATTTCTCCCTGCCGGATAAGCTCCATGGTCCGGCCCGAAGTGTCTTCGGCGGCTTTAACGCCGTGGCCGATGCGCTTCGGGGCCAGCTCGTTGATGGTCTCTACCACTTGGGAGTAATGCCCTTCCTCGCCGGAATGTATGGTGAGCGGTATGCCGGCTTCATGCAACTTTCTTGCGGCTTTCTTATAAAGCGAAGACGGATAAGCCGACTCGCTGTCCGCCAGATCGAAGCCTATGACCGTCTTTTTGTTGTTCAAGGTGAAATCTATGGTCTTAAGCGCGGGCTCCATGCCGTGGCTGCGCGAGGCTATAACTATAATGCCGCAGACCACCGGGTAGGTCCTTTCGAAACGGTCCGCCGTGGCGGCGATTATTTCCTGCGCCTTGTTCCAGTCCAGGTTCTTCGGACCGAGCATGAAGTCCGGGCTGTAGCGCAGCTCGAGCAGACGGATGTTCTCCTTTTTGTAAGCGTCTTCCATCGCTTCCCAGGTTATTCGCTCCACCGCCTCGTAAGAGGCGAAGGAGGCCCGGGCCAGGCCGAACATGCCGAGTACCGCCTCCAGGGAGGCGCCGGGCGAGCGCAGCTTGTAAATTTTATCGAGGCCGGCCGGGTCGAAGGTGGGGAGCTTAAGCCCGTACTGCCGCGCCAGGTCCAGCACGGTGCCGGGGCGCACGCAGCCCTCTATGTGGCGGTGCAGCTCCGCCTTGGGCATGGCTTTGATCTTTTCTTCGGTGGTCATAAACCGGGGGGCGCCCGGGTTTTACTTTATGCGGAGCGCGCCCACGTACTTGTGGTAGCGGGCGTCGATCTCTTTCTTTGAAATGCCGCCCACGCGCTTGGTGCTGAAATCTTCCACGCTGAAGGAACTCATCACGGTGCCGCAGGCCATGGCGCGGCGGATCACGTTGAAATCCTTCCAGTCGGGCGCGGCGGCCAGGTAGCCCATGAAGCCGCCGGCGAAGGTGTCGCCGGCGCCGGTGGGGTCCACCACCCGCTCTATCGGGTGGGCGGGCACGGACAGGACGTTGTCTTTGAAGAACAGCATCGCGCCGGCGTCGCCGCGCTTGACGATGATGCCGCGCGGGCCCATCTTCATGATCTTGCGGGCGGCCTTGATCAGGTTGTACTCGCCGGTCAGCTGGCGGGCCTCCTCCTCGTTGACGAAGAGCATGTCCACCTTCCGGAGGAGCTTCAGCAGCGACTGCTTCTTGAGGCTGATCCAGTAATTCATCGTGTCGCAGGCCACCAGGCGGGGCTTGCCCATCTGGTCGAGCACCTTGCGCTGCAGGTCCGGGTCGATGTTGGCCAGGAACAGCACGCCGCAGCGGGCGTGCTCGCCGTTGAGCTTGGGCTTGAAATGCTCGAAGACGTTGAGCTCGGTGGCGATGGTGGTGGCGTTCTTGAAATCCTGGTCGTACTTGCCCACCCAGTGGAAGGTCTTGCCGGGCATGACCTCCAGGCCGGCCAGGGAGATGTTGCGGCGCTTGAGGTAGCCGCGGTATTTGTCCGGGAAATCCTGGCCCACCACGCCGACTATCTGCACCGGGGAGAACTGCGAGGCGGAAAGGGAGAAGTGCACGGCGGAGCCGCCCAGCGCCTTGCTGGTGCTGCCGTGAATGGTTTCTACAGAATCCAGCGCTACCGAACCTACTACCAGGATAGTGTTCTTCATGGATCTCCGGACAGCCTTACTTGTCTGCCGCGCGCGGGAGCGGGCGGTGCTATACCTATAATATCAAAATTGCCGGAGATGCGGAAATCCAGGGCCCTCCCGGCTGAAAGAGGGCCTGGATCTTTGCCGCGAGGCCGGCGGTTTAAGGGATGAAGACGAACTTTATCGTGGCCGCGCTGCGGCTCCACTCGTTGGCGTTCTCGCAGGAGAGCTGGGCCACGTTCCGCAGGTCGGCGTACAGTTTGGGGTCGGCCTGCTGTATGGCGGAAGCGTTCCGCACCAGGATCACGATGTTGTTGTTGTGGTGGAAGGTCGGCATGTCGCCGAGGTAATCTATCATGGCGTCCCAGTTGTCCATGTCGGCGGGGAGGCCGAGCGCCTGCGCGGCGTAGGCCATAAGGCCGGGCTTGGTCCGGATCTTCGTCCCGTCGAGCTCGAACACGGCGCAGCCGCTGGAGCGCGCGGCCGAGGCCAGGGCGTCAGCCTGCGCGGCGTCGAGGTCGGCGAGCCCGGGCGCGAGCGGGGCCGCAAGGGCCTCGCGCACTTCGGGAACGCTTACCGCGGCGGCCACGGCGCCGGCCTGGGCCAACAGGCCGCCGAGCGCGCCGGCGTCCCCGGCATAGGCCGCCGGGACAGATAAAGAAATAGCGATAGCCGCATTTACAAAGAATTTCATAAGCAAAAGCCTCCGAATATAATTTTTTATATCCCGATACTTTGTGCTAAGTTCCGATTTTAGGTGGGTGGAAACTTAACGCGCTTTCCTGATGTAAACCGGGAAGGACATCGCCGCCGGAGGTAGTTTTGGTGATTTCTGGATACCTGGGCGGCTTGTAAGATACGGAAAACCACTGCAGACTGACAAGCTGTATAACTATTATAGCAAATTCCGGCCCGGCTGTCTTCCCGTATAAGAATAGCTTGAACGGGGAGCGGATACCTGTGTACAATTTTATAAGCCGGTTTTACGAGGAAGAGAAAAAATCTTGGAAGTAGAAATAATAGACCCGAAACAGAGCCTGGTGGAGAAAGCGGGGAACCTCCTGCTTTCGGCCGGCTCGCTGGCCGATAACCTGGTGGTTTTCCCGGGCAAGAGACCGGCGCATTTCCTGCGGAAATACCTGGCGGAGAAGAAAGGCTCGGCGTTCAAGGCGCCCGTCATCACCTCCATGGACGGGTTCATCGACCTGGCCGCGGAGGAGCTGGGCATTAACGGCGCCGCGGCTTCGCAATTGGACCTGGCCTACCTGCTCTACCACAACCTTAAGGCCCAGCTCTGCCGCGTAATAGCCAGGGAACCGGAGGACCTCCGCCTGGATTCCATCCTGCCCTGGGCGCTCAAGCTCATCGGCGATTTCGAAGAACTGAAGATCGAGCTCAAGACCCGCAAGGACCTCTCCGCCTACGATTCCATCCTGCCCTCGGACCTGAAGTCCGACGCCTTCATCAGCAAGCTGGAAAGCTTCAGCGGCCTGTACGGCGAATTTTACGCCGCCGTGGAGAAAGAGGGCCTGGTCACGCGCTCGATGAAGTACGCGGCGGTGGCGGCCAATATCTCAAAGCTGGACACGGCCAGATACGAGAACATCGTCTTCGCCGGCTTCTTCGCGCTGACCAACGCCGAGAAAACCATCGTCAAGCACCTGGCGGACAACGGCGCCCGCCTGCTCCTCGAGCCCGGGCCCGGCCTTTCGGACCAGTTCTCTTTTTTAAGTTCCGGCCTGCAGGCCCGGCTGGCCGAGCGCCATGCTGTGCCTTTGAACCTTCACTTTTATAAAGCTCCCGACGCCCACGGCGAGATCTTCCGCCTGGCCGGCGCGCTTAAAGCCCCCTCGCCTTCCGACGTTATCGTGTTGCCCGAGGCCAAGACCCTTTTCCCGCTGATAGAGCAGGTGCTGCCGCAGGCGGGAGACTACAATATCTCCATGGGCTACCCGCTGGTCTCCACGCCGGTCTACGCGTTGGTGGACGCGCTGGCCGACCTGCTGGACAAAAAGGGCGAGGCGGGCTACTTCGCGCCGAATTACCTGAAGTTCGTGTTCCATCCTTACGTAAAGAACCTCTACCTCGACGGGGCCGCCGAGCCCAGCCGCGTTGTTTTCCAGACCGTGGAGGCGCATATAGCCTCGCGCGTGAATAAGTACGTGCGGCTGGAGGAGATAGAGAACGACGAAGAACTGTTAAAGGACGCCGCCGCCAAACTTAAGGATTACGGCGCAAAAGGATTAACGTCCGGCGCGGTTAAGGAGCACCTGGAGCATGTCCACGGGGCGCTGGTGCTCCCTTTCGAGAAGATAAAGGAGATCGGGGACTTCGCCGACAAACTGTTGAAGTTCATCTCTTATATTTCGGAGAACAGCACCGCCCCGCTGCACCCGTACTGGGCGCCGTTCGTGGAGCGCGCGCTGGAACAGATCATCGAACTGCGCAATTCCCGCCTGGCGCGCGAGAGTTTCGAGACGCCGGCCGGCTACTTTAAATTTTTCAGGAGCTATATCCAGGGCGCGAACTACCCCTTCCCCGGCACGCCGCTGAAGGGCCTGCAGGTGCTGGGCTTCCTTGAGACGCGCGGGCTCAAGTTCAAGCGGGTCTTCTTCCTGGACGCCAACGCCGATATCCTGCCCGCCTCTAAGAAAGAGGACACCATCCTTTCCCACTTCGTGCGCGAGGGGCTGGGCCTGCCCACCTATAAAACGCGCGAGCGCCTGGCCCGCTACTATTTCAGCGCGCTGCTCTCCGGGGCGGAAGAGGCGCATATCTTCTACAAGGACTCGGCCGACAAGGAGCGCAGCCCCTTCGTGGAAAAGCTGGTCTGGGACCTGGAGCGGCTGGGGGAGAAGCCCGAAGAGCACGACGTGCACTTCCGCATAAAGTTCGCCCAGGCCGAGCCCGGCCCGGCGGAAAAATCCGCGGAACTTATTGCCGCGCTTAAAAAACGCGAGTATTCTCCTTCGGCTATAGACACCTATCTTAACTGCGGCCTGCAGTTCTACTATAAGTACGGCCTGCGCCTGAGCGAGAAAGACGAGATTTCGGACGACATCGAACAGCGGGACATCGGCGACATCGTCCACCAGATCCTGGAGGATTTCTTCAAGGCCCGCGCCGGCAAGCCGCTGGAGATAAAAAAGGAAGACTACGGCCTTATCCTTAAAGAAGCCGGACACGTGTTCGAAGCGCGCCTGAAAGGCTCCGGCACCGGCTTCGAATACCTTATAAAGCGGCAGGTGGAGAAGCGCCTGGCGGACATCCTGGACTATCACCGCGACAATTTGGCCGGCACTACCATCTTGGACTGCGAAATCAAGCTTAAGGCCGAGCTGCCCACCAAGTACGGCCCGGTAAGGCTGAAAGGCCGCGCGGACAGGGTGGACCAGCGCGGCGGCTGCGTGCACATTATAGACTACAAGACCGGGGCGGTGGCGCGGGCGCCCAACTGGCAGAAGTTCGACCTGGGCCTGCGCGAGGACTGGGGGAAAACCCTTAAGTCAACCCAACTGCCTTTCTATATCTTCGCCTACCTGGCACAGAACCCGGGCTCGGACATCCGCAACATGGACGCCTCGCTCATGCTGCTGGGGCAGGAAAACATAGCGGAGGAAGCCCTTTTTAAGGAAAGGAACCGCAAGAATCCCGATAAAGGCGCCCTTTTCGGCTCTTTCAGGCAGGCTATAACGGAACTGGTGGAAGAGATCCTGAACCCTGACCTTCCTTTCGCCCCAGCCGCGGAAGAGGCATCCTGCGCCCTCTGCCCCTTTAAAACCCTCTGCGGCCGCCAGTGGGCCGAGTAGAAAAGGGCCTATCCCGGCCTAGGCCCTAATGCCCATGCAAGAAATCTCCCGTTTCTATATAATTTGTGTAAGTCGTTAAAGATTCGTTTATATAAGGCAGGCTTCAATGAAAAAAAGCACCATCTTCACCACGCTGTCCTTCTTGACCGTTTTCTCCACCGGGGCCTTCGCCCTCGACCTGAATAACCCCCTTCCCAACTGGGTGGACGCCCGCCGCGAAAAAGCGGACGGCAAACCGCCGGTCATGGCCACCGGCCTTAAAGCCGCGCCGCCTTCCGGTTTCCGCATTCCCGCCGAATACGAACCCGCCGCCGCGGTAGTGCTCGGCTGGGCCGGTTACACCCCCATGCTGGCCGGCATAGCTAAAGCCGCCGCCGGTCCCGGCCACGCCCAGGTCTGGGCGCTCTCCGGCCCCGCTTCCATTTCCGGCGTGCCCGCCGCCAGCTACTCCAGGCTGCCCATCAACCTGGACACCGTCTGGGTGCGCGACTACGGCCCCTTCGGCCTGTCGGCCGGCGCCAACCGCCCCGGCATAGTGGACACCGTTTACCGCCACTACCAGTACCGCCGCAACGACGACGCCGTGCCCACCAACCTGGCCAAGGCCAAGAAGATAGACGTCTTCGCCATGCCTATCATCCTGGACGGCGGCAACCTGATGGTGGACTCCAAGGGCAACCTGTTCATGACCAAGAGGACGTACATCTGGAACTCCGATAAGAGCGAGGCCGCGGTCAACTCCGCCCTTAAGACCTACTTCGGCGTGAAGAACATCATTACCTTCGAGTACTCCGGCTACCCCGGCGAACCCGCCGACGGCACCGGCCACATCGACATGTTCATGAAACTGCTCAACGACCACACCGTGCTGATCGCGCAGGCCGTCGAAGAGCCCTTCAAATCCAATTCGGAGAAGGCCATGGCTTATTTCAAGGGCAAGACCGCCCCGGACGGCCAGCCTTACAAAATCATCCCCGTGAAAGCCTGGGTCGGCGGCGGCACCTGGTATACCTATACCAACTCGCTGATCGTCAACAACACGGCTATCATCCCTTCTTACTCCGGCCACCCTTCCGAGGAAGCGGCCGCTAAAGCCGCCTACGAGGCCGGCATCTCCGGCGTTACCGTGGTCCAGGTGCCCTCCGACGACAGTATAACCGCCGGCGGCTCCATCCACTGCACCACGCAGCTGATCCCCGTGCTGCCCGGCAAGGCCCTCAAGGCCTCGGACGTGTTCACCGCCGCCCCCGAGTTCCAGGCCGTGGACGTGAGCGCCCCCGTGAGCCCTCTGCGCGGCAGCGGCAGCGACAACGCCGTGGACCAGCTGGTGAACAGCCTGTAAGCTTCTCCCCGTCTTAAAGAACCGCCGGCCCAAACCGGCGGTTTTTTATTGGGGTCAGGTCTTGAATCTTGACATTTAGTCCCCGACACGCGGTTGTCGGGGTGATCTCTTATAATATATCCGGAATATTACCTTAAGGGGGCATTATGGCCAGGCCTTTACGAATAGAGTATCCCGGAGCGGTCTATCATATTACCGCGCGCGGCAATAGGCGGTCGCAGATATTTACGGATGATTGCGATCGCAAAGAGTTCCTGAAGATCCTGTCAGAGGTCAACCGCAGGTTCGCCACGCGATGTCATGCATATTGCCTGATGGGGAACCATTATCATCTGTTGTTGGAGACCCAACAGGCTAATCTTTCAACGGCCATGAGACAGTTGGACGGAGTGTATACACAGAAGTACAACTGGTTGCACCGCAAAACGGGGCATGTTTTCCAGGGACGATATAAGGCGATAGTGATAGAGCGTGACGCTTATCTTTTGGAAGTTGCGCGTTATGTCGTCCTTAACCCGGTTCGAGCCGGCTTGGTCGGCGGACCGGATAAGTGGCCTTGGAGCAGTTATGGCGCCACGGCAGGGGCGGAGAAGACGGACGCAAGTCTTACTACAGATTGGCTGCTGGGACAGTTCGATAAGTCCACAACGGCGGCAAAGATAAAGTACAGGGAGTTCGTGCTGAATGCTCCGGATCTTAATATTACGGAACAGGTGGCTTCCGGGGTAGTATTGGGCAGCGGGAAATTCGCGGAGTGGTGTTTGTTACAAGCAAAGGGCGGGGGAGACATTCTTGAAATTCCCCGTGAGCAGCGTTTCGCTGGCAGGCCGGGATTGGCAAATATACTGGCTGGTTCAGGAAAGAAGGACGATAAGGTGGTGGAGGCTGTCGAGGTGTATGGTTATACGCAAAAAGCGGTAGCGGACGAATTAGGGGTGCATTACTCTGCGGTAAGTAAACTGCTGTCCCGCCGAATGTCAAGATTCAAGACCTGACCCCATTTACTATAATTAAAACTGATGGCGAGGATGATACTTGGCATTTCCGCTTTTTACCACGACTCCGCCGCGGCCCTGGCCGTGGACGGGGAAATAGCCTTTGCCGCGCAGGAAGAGCGGTTCACGCGGGTGAAGCACGATGCCGCTTTCCCTTCTAACGCCGCGCGGGCCTGCCTGGGCCCTTTGTCTTTAAAAGACCTGGACGCGGTGGTCTTCTACGAGAAGCCCCTGCTCAAGTTCGAGCGCCTGCTGGAGACGCATTACGCCTTCGCCCCGCGCGGGGTGCGCCAGTTCACGACCGCCATGCCGGTGTGGATAAAAGAAAAACTGATGCTGAAGAAGGTGCTGCGCGACAGGCTGGCTGAACTGGACCCGGCCGGCGCGCTTAGCGGTAAACTGCTTTTCCCCGAACATCATCTCTCCCACGCCGCCAGCGCTTTCTACCCTTCGCCTTTCGAAGAGGCGGCCATCCTCACCGTAGACGGGGTGGGGGAATGGGCCACCGGCCTGATAGGCCACGGCCGCGGCAAGGAGATAGAAGTGCTCCGGCGGCAGCGCTTCCCGCATTCGGTGGGCCTGCTGTATTCCGCCTTCACTTATTATGCCGGCTTCAAGGTGAATTCCGGCGAGTACAAGCTGATGGGCCTGGCGCCTTACGGCGACGAGCGTTCCGCCGGCTATAAGAAAATGCTCGACGGCATTTCCGCGCTGGCGGACGTGAAGCCGGACGGTTCCCTCCGGATGGACCAGGACTATTTCGACTACGCGGCCGGCCTGCGCATGACGGACGACGAAAGATGGACGGAGCTGTTCGGCCTGCCGCCGCGCGGTGAAGGGGAACTCACTCAGGCCTACTGCGACCTGGCCCTGGCCATCCAGCGCTTCACCGAGGACATCATCCTTAAGCAGGCCCGCGAGGCGAAGCGCCTGACCGGTTCTAAAAATATCTGCCTGGCGGGCGGCGTGGCGCTCAACTGCGTGGCCAACGGCAGGCTGCGGCGCGAGAATATTTTCGACGGTATCTGGGTCCAGCCGGCTTCAGGGGACGCAGGCGGCGCGCTGGGCGCCGCCCTGGCCGCGCACCATATTTACTTCGGCGAAGAACGGAAAGTTCCCGGCGGAAGGGACGGCATGCGCGGCTCCCTGCTGGGCACGGAGTACACGGAGGCCGAAGCGCTGGCGATGGCCGCCGGCTTCGGCGCCGTCTGCGAAAAGCTGGAAGACAAAGAACTTTTTGAGAAGGTGGCGGAGCTGCTGGACGGCGGCGCGGTGGTGGGCTGGCACCGCGGGCGCTCGGAGTTCGGCCCCCGCGCGCTGGGTAACCGCAGCATCCTGGGGGACCCCCGCAGCCCGGAGATGCAGAAAAAACTCAATCTTAAAATAAAATACCGCGAGAGCTTCCGGCCCTTCGCCCCGTCGGTGCTGGAAGAGGAGGCCGGCAACTATTTCGAGGGCGGCCTGCCTTCGCCGTACATGCTGTTCACCTCTTACGTGGCGCAAGGGCGGCGGCGGCCGCTGCCGGAAGGTTTTAACGCCCTGCCGCTCAAGGACAAGCTTTATTCCCTGCGCTCGGATATCCCCGCCGTTACGCACCTGGACTATTCGGCCCGGGTGCAGACGGTGAACGCCGCGGACAACCCCGCCTACCACGCGCTGATAAGCGCCTTCAAGGCCCGCACCGGCTGCGCGCTGGTGGTGAACACCAGCTTCAACGTGCGCGGCGAGCCGCTGGTTTGCACGCCGGAAGACGCCTACCGCTGCTTCATGGGCACGGAGATGGACTACCTGGTGATAGGGAACCTGCTTTTCGACAAGGCGCGGCAGCCGGCGGCCCCCGCGCGCCGGGAATTCGCGCCGGACTAACGGAGACTTATGCTGGATACGCTTAAAGACCTTTGGGCTTTTCTTAAGGAAAGAAAGAAGTGGTGGCTGCTGCCGGTGGTGATAGTGCTGCTGCTGGTGGGGGTCCTGCTGATCCTTTCGAGCGGCACGGCGGTGGCGCCTTTCGTGTACACGCTGTTTTAATATGGACTATAAAGGCTCGCGGAAAAAAGACCTGCAGACCCTGGCCGTGCTGGCCGGCGCGCTGCTGGTGCTGTATTTAGGCACCCGCAAGCCGGTCTTCGCCGCGCTGGCGCTGGGCCTGATGGCGCTGGGGCTGGCTTCAAAAAGCGCCGCCGCGCGGCTGGCCGCGGCCTGGATGGGTTTCGCCGAAATCCTGGGCCGGATCAATTCCAAGTTAATATTAGGCGCGGTCTACTTCCTTCTCCTCACGCCGCTGGCCCTGCTGCTCCGCCTTTTCGGCGGCAACAAGGTCAACACCCGCGCCGACGCAGGCGCCGACACCTATTTTGAATCTGAAAAACGCCTCTTCACCGCTGCGGACCTAGAGAAACCCTGGTAGCCAGATCCTAAATATAGTTTTGCCAACCCGACAGGCCCTTGTCGGGTTCGCCTGCTATGCTATTTGTGCAAATGAAAACTCCCGGGGGCCGGGAGTTTTCGGGGGGGGGTAAGATGAGGAAAAAACTTTTAGTCCTGGTTCGCTTCGTCCTTGGCGCCGCCCACGGTCACTTCCTGCGTGCCGGCCATGTCGGTGCGGATGACCTTGGCGCCTATGGCGATAATGCGGTCCATGGAGGACTGGGTGGGGTGGCCGTAGTTGTTCTTGCCTACTTCTATAAAGGCTTCCTTGGGCTGTACGGCTTCGAGGAAAGGCTCGGTGGAAGAATAGGCGCTGCCGTGGTGGCCTACTTTGAGCACGTCGGCCTTAAGCTCGGAGCCGAACTGCGCCACCATCTTGGCTTCGGTCTCGGCCTGGGCGTCGCCCACGAACAGCATGGAGGAGTTCTGGTAGGCCAGCTTTATGACTATGGAGCAGTTATTGATAACGTTGCCTATGCCGCTGGTGGAGGCTTCGGGGCAGGAGTTGAACACCTTGGCCGCTACGCCGCCGGGGCCCCATGAGAGCATATCGCCGGCGGCAGGATAGACAAGGTTTACGCCTAGATCTTTGGCCTGGGCGCGCAGGGTGTTGTCGGCGGTGGTGCCGGTATTGTCTATGCGGTTGTCGTAAAAATTGTCCACTTTAACGTGGGAGAAAACGTACTGCAGGCCCTTGTAATGGTCGGCATGCGGGTGGGTGAGCACCACGTGGTTGATCTCGGTCACCTTCTTCTGCGCCAGGAACTGGGCCAGCGCGCCGGTTTCGGAACTGTCGGGGCCGCCGTCGATGAGGACGTTCTGCCCGTTGGGGAGTTCGATATATTCGGAATCCCCCTGGCCTACGCTTATGAAGTATACGTTCAGGCCCGGCGCGGCGGTGAAGACGGTGGCGTTGCCCGGGGCGGGGATCTGGCCAAGGTCCACGGAGGGAGCGGCGCCGTTCAACTGGCTGAAGGCCTGCGCCGCGGCGTAGGGGGTGAAGCTGAAGACGGCGAAAGAAAGGATTACAGCGGAAATTATGGTTTTGATGGCCGAGGATATTGGAGAGTTCTTATTAACGTGATGCATATCCACCTCATTGCGCATGGCCAGGTTTTACTGCTTATTGCCCTGGACCTTCTGCCGTGGTGAATCCGGATTAAGGTCCGGAGGTGGATGCTTCCCGGCCAATCCCGGGAATTACACAGCTGATGGGTATACTGTACAGGCAATGTTGATTTTGCTCAAGGGCCAAAGGGCCTAGGTTGGCCTGGGCCCTTTGGCCTAACTGCAGGTGGGCCAAAGTAGTCGGGGGGCCTGGGTACTAGGGCGCAGATACTCGCGGCGGGAAGGGCTATACTCTATATAGGAAAGCGTTGGTCAAGCAGGAGGCTCAAATGAAAAAACTACTCGCCCTTACAGCAGCCGCCATAGCGATGTTCGCCGGCCGTGTTTCCGCGGCGGACCTGACAACCGACCCCAGGTATTTCGCGGTAGACGAAAACTCCATTACGATAGAAGAGGTCAAGGACGGCGTTGCCCAGGTCCCGGCCGATTACCTTATGCCTCCCGCCGCCGCCAAGGACGTATCCGGCACTATCGGCGCTCTGGATTCCATCGTTAACCTGGTGGACAAGATCTGGACCCTGATCGAGAAGAACCAGCCGGTGGTGAGCGTTACCACCCACTACGCCAACGCCGTGCCCTACGGCACTTCCCACTGGAGCCAGCTGCAGGGCTGGAGCCGGCCCGCCGTTAAGAAATACGCTTTCGCCATGAAGAACGGCTTCGGCTCGGAAGTGGTGAAGGTCACTTACCAGGTGCATTATACCCATAGCGGCAACTTCCAAGGCAAGGGCAAGTTCCTTACCGGGGTAACCATAGAGCCCATAAACATTACTACCTCCTGGGGCTACACGGTTACGCTGGTTTCCGAGGTCCCCGATTCCACCATAGCCAATGTGGGCACCAGCGCGGACCCCGTGGCCTCCATGCAGGTGCAGCTCCGCTGGACCGTGCACACCGCCTTGAAGGACATCACCTCCAAGGCCATCTACTACGTGCAGGGCGACGGTACCATGCAGGAGATAGGCACGCCGTTCAAGAACGCCGCGGAACTTAAGAACAAGGCCATGATCGAAGCGGCCTCCTCCACCATAGTGAATTCCAGCTTCAACTAAGCGGTGCGAAAATAAAGCGGAACCCCGGCGCCCGAGTGGGCGCCGGAATTTTTCTTCGCCCGGGCGGCCTGCCGGGGTAAATGATAAAATTTATAGACCGCATGGAAGAGACCGAGATAGAATTCAACGAGCAGTTCACCGCCGCGCTGCATTTGCTGCAGCACGGCGGCCGCAACGTGTTCGTTACCGGCAAGGCCGGCACCGGCAAGAGCACCCTGCTGCGCTACTTCCGCGGCCACACCTCGAAGAAGCTGGTGGTGCTGGCTCCCACGGGCGTGGCCGCCCTGAACGTGGCCGGAGAGACCATCCATTCCTTCTTCCGCTTCAGGCCCGGCACCACGCCCGACAAGGTGCGGCGGGCCCGCAAGAAGGACGCCGAGCTTTACCGCGAGCTGGACGCCATCGTGATAGACGAGGCCTCCATGGTGCGGGCCGACCTTATGGACTGTGTGGAAACCTTCATGCGCATCAACGGGCGCGAACCGGGCAAGCCTTTCGGCGGGGCGCAGCTGATATTATTCGGGGACCTGTACCAGCTGCCGCCGGTAGTGACCAGCGCCGAGGAAGAAATTTTCTCCACCTATTACGAGGGTCCCTACTTCTTTAACGCGAAGGCTTTTAACACCTCAAAGCTGGAACGCCTGGAGCTGGAGAAGATCTACCGCCAGAAGGACCAGGGCTTTATAGAGATCCTGAACGCCATCCGGAACAACCAGGTGAGCCCGGCCCAGCTGGCGCGTCTGAACGAGCGCGTGGGCAAGGACGTGGAAACCACGGGCCGCGGGCTTATGGTGCGGCTGCTCACCACCAACGCCGACGCGGCCGGGATAAACAATGAGCGCCTGGGGAGCATCGACGGGCGCGCCCATAAATACCTGGCCGAGATAACCGGCGAGTTCACCAGGGACGCCTACCCGGCGGACGAGGAACTGCACCTTAAGGCCGGCGCGCAGGTGATGCTGCTGAACAACGACCCCGACGGCCGCTGGGTGAACGGCACCATGGCCGTGGTGCAGGACATCATGCGCGGCCTGCCCGGCCAGCCCGACCTGGTGCACGTGCGGCTGGCCGACGGCTCGGTGGAGCCGGTGGAGCGGTATGCCTGGAAACTTTTTCATTACACTTACGACGCCGGCGCCAAGAAGATGAAGACCGAGCCGGCCGGGACCTTCACGCAGTACCCGCTCAAGCTGGCCTGGGGCGTTACCATCCATAAGAGCCAGGGCAAAACCTTCCAGAGGGCCGTCATAGACCTGGGCCGCCGCGCCTTCGCCGCCGGGCAGACCTACGTGGCGCTGAGCCGCTGCACCGCGCTGGAAGGGCTTAGCCTGGCGCGCCCGGTGCGGCAGGCGGACGTGATGACCGACCGGCGCATAGCGAACTACCTGGCCGGCAGGCCGGACGGCGCCGGCGGGCAGGACCGGCCGCTGGCCGAAAAGATAGAATTCATCAAGCAGGCCATCAAGGACGGCGCCCTGCTGGAGATCCTGTACTTGAAGGCGAAAGACGAAAAGAGCCGCCGCACCGTGCGCCCGCTCTCGGTGGGTGAGTGCAGGTTCAAGACCAGCTCTTTCCTCGGCCTTAAGGCCCATTGCCTTAAGCGCGGCGAGGCACGGCTTTTCAAGGTGGACCGCATCCTGGCGCTTAAAACGGCGGAGAATAAAGAAATATGAGAACGCAGCAAAAGCCCGCAGGCACACCCATATCCGGACTGCTTAAGCAAGTAGTGTTTAAGATGGCGGCCGGGATGGCGATGCTGGCCCTGCTGCTTTTTTTGCCGGCCGGGACCTTGAGCTGGGGGCCCGGCTGGTTATACCTGCTGTTCTTTTCTGCCTGGGCTTTCTGCAGCGTTTACCTGCTAGGCCTGCGTTCGCCCGAACTGCTGCTCAGGCGTTTCACCCGGGTAGCCCCGGTTGCCGAGCCCTGGGATAAGATCTTTTCCGTAGTGTTCACGCCGCTCATAGCGCTGGTAGTAATAGTCTCTTCCGCCCGAAGCGAAACCGCCGCCGAAGGTTTTTCCTATGTCACCAGCTTCTTTGGTTTTGCCGGCGTCGCCTTCGCCTACGTTCTGCTGACCCTTTCGCTGCTGAATAACGACTTCGCCGTGCCTAACGTGGTGCTGCAGGCAGGGCAGAAGCCCGCTGAGGGCGGCCCGTATTCCGTGGTCAGGCACCCGATGTATCTGGCCTCCATCTGTCTGTTCTGCTGTACGCCTTCGGCCCTGGGCTCTTTCGCGGGGCTTGTTCCGGCCGTAATTCTCACGGCAGCCGTGCTTTTAAGGACGTATAAGGAAGACTGTTTTCTTTTAAAGAATCTCCCGGGCTACGCGGCCTACGCCGCCCGGGTGCGCTATCGCCTGGTGCCGGGAGTCTGGTGAATTGGTGAAAAGGAGTCAGATCTTCCCTTTGAAGTTCAGAAGTACTATAACCATAAAGAGTATCCCGGCTATGCCGCCCCAGAGTAAAATGTTGCCAGCCCAGCGGCCTGCTTTCTGCGCGCCGGTCCTGGGTTCGGCCCCCGGCTTGAACTTGCGGCGCAGCATTACGCCTATGGCCACCGGCACGAAAGGTACGGCCAGCAGCAGGATGGTTTCTAGGAGAACGTTCAGGTCGGTCATGGTACCGGCACCTCCCTGCCGTCCTGGTAGCAGGCCTTCTTGGCGGCCACGTAGCCGGGGGTGGTGGCTTCCTGGTTGCCCAACAGGCGCGTTACGCCGGGCAGGCGCCCGGGTACCAGGCCGAAGGTGCGGAAGCCGCACACCACCGCGCCCTTAACTTTAAGGCTGGTATCCAGCGCCAGGTCCGCGTTCCAGCCTTTCTCCCACTGCTGCTTGGCCTGTTCGGCGGAAATGCCGTCGGCCCTGTCCTGGAAGTAGGGCAGGCTGAAGTAGAGCAGGCGCCGCGCTATCATGGAAAGGCCAACCGCCGGGTTCAAGGTGGGGCCGCCTATGGAAGCGGTATTGCAGCCGGCGAACTGCACCACGCCGCCCTTGGCCATTTTGCCTTTAAGCAGTTCCGCGGTGGAATCCGCGTCGTAAACCTCTTCTCCTACGGTCTGCATGCCGGGGGAACCGTGCCCGTAAAGGATCACCTTTGTTACCGAGCCGTTCGGCAGAGAGCGGATGACCGCCGCGGCGTCCGCGCCCTTGCGGAAGGTCCGCGGCTGGGCGGAACCTGCGGTATAAAGGGTTATGCCGTAAGCGTCGGAGGTCAGGCTGGTGGATTTTTGAGCGGCGGCCGGCGCCGCCTTGGCTGCGGGCGCGGCTTTTACTTCGGGCATGGCGAAAGAGGCTTTCTTCTGCGGCGCGGTATAGACTATGCCGCCCCGCGGCGCGCTCACGGCGGCGTAGCGCGCCCCGCCTGCCGCCACCGGGGCTTTCCCGGAGGCGTTCATGTTATCGTAAAGCCTGGAGAAACTGTCCGCGTTCAGGGCGGAGGGGCCGGCCGCGGTGAACTTGTCCAGGGCGGCGGAGGAAGCGCTGCCGGGCCTGGCCTTGGCTGCGGCCTGCTCGCGCAGCGAGGCGGCAGCCGAACCAGCCGAGCGGAGTTCAACTATGGCCTGCGGCAGCAGATAGGGTTTGAGCGCCAGCGCGTCCGAGTCCGTGAGGCCCGCGGCGGCCTTTTTCATGCTGTCGCGTGTAAGGGTAAGTTTTGAGACCAGGGTGTCGGCTTTTTCTTTTCCCAGCCAGGTCCTTACGGCCTTTATGTCGGCGGCTTTCGTCTTTTTTAAGTAGGCCCGCAGCTGCGCGCTGTCCCATTTCTTCATGGCTTCCGAATAATAGGCGTTTATCTCTTTGGCTCTTTCAGCGGCGGGCTGACCGGCTTCGAACAGCGCCCGCGCCTGGAGTTCGGGCATTAAGGCCGCCCAGGTTTCCGGGTTGTATGTTCCCTTCTCCCGCAGGTATTTGAATTCGGAGGAATATTCCGGGGCGCCCCAGGGTATGGCCGCCAAGGCGTGCGCCGCCGCGCCCGGCAGGGCCAGCGCGAGGGAAATCAAAATAAAACGCATGGTTTTCATAATATAAGCGCAGCGCACTTATAGTCTACAACATGGAGTTTTGTTGTCAAGGCCGGGAATAAAAAACGGCGGCGGCCTGTAAAGCCGCCGCCGCTCCTGCCGTAGAACTTATATTGCGAAGGTGAACATCTGCGACAGGCTGGCCCCGCCGCGCACGTAATTGACGGTCACCATGTAAGTACCGGGCAGCGTCTGGTCGAAGAGCTGGATCTGGTACTGGCTGCTGACCGGGTAGGTGACGGAGATGGTGGTCTCCTTGAGGACGTTGAGCAGCTCCTGCGGGGGCAGGTTCTGCACGTCTTTCGGCAGGCGCATGATCTTCAGGTCTAAGGTCACCTGCTGGCCCTGGTAGAAGGAAGCCCATTTGTCCGCGATGGTGATGGCCACCGTGTTGTTGGGGGTAGTCCCGCCGAACACCATGTCGAGGCCCTGGCCGTCCGGGGTAACCGCTTTGCGGCCGGTCGGGACCAGCGTATATTCATAAGACTTCGTGCCGGTGAAGAACGAGCCGAAACCGCTGGTGTCCTTCCGGCTTACGGAGTAGTTGAAAAGCGTCTTGTCCTGCGTTACGCCGCCGTCGCAGACCGTGATGATCTCGCTTTCCCACGGCTTCATGTCGCGGGCCCCGATGTTGAGGGTGAACTTCTGGTCGTGGATCTGGCCCTGGTAGTCGTAGAAGTAGATCTTGCCGCTGAACGGATTGGGGGTGTCGGCCTTGAAGGTGAAGTCCGTGCATTCGAAGGTCGGGCCATGGTAGGGAACGGGATGCTGGTGATCCCAATCGTTGTGGCCGGGGCCGGGGTTCCAGGGCTGGGGCACGTTGTGGTGGTCGTTGCCGGGGAAGCCGCCGTGATTGTTGTTCCAGTCGTTGTTGCCGGGGAAGCCGCCGTGGTTGCCGGGCTGGGGCTGGTTGTGGTTATTGTCATTGCCGCCGTGGTTGCCGGGGTTCACCGGCTGGGGATGAGGCATGGGGGGCTGGGGCACGTTATGGCCGCCGTGCTCGCCGCCGGGCTGAAACCCGCCGTGGTCGCCGCCGGGATGCTGTGCGCCGCCATGGTTGTCGTGCCCGCCCTGGGGAGGAGCCTTAAGGGTCTCTACGGTTTCGAGGATGTCGCTGATGTTCTGGTCGAAAGTGTCCGCCGCGAAGGCGCCGGATGAAAGTGCGAGGAAAAAGGCAACCGCGAATAATCCTGATCTTTTCATGAACCCTCCAGTTTGTCGCGCCCCACTTCAGCGCCTTGGAGATATTCTAGGTAAAAGAAGCCGGAACCAAATAGAGGCTAGGGGCCCAGAGAGGCGGCGTATTATAGCCTGCCCGGGCCTGGGCCTTTGGGGAAAGGTTTATTTGGCGGGGGGCGTGCCGGGGAGGCTTACGGAGGCGTAGATCTTCTTTACGCACTCGGCGTAAGGGGCGCGCTTTTCGGGGGTGAAGTCGCGGTACACTATCTCCACCGCCCGGCCCGCGCCGAACATGGCGTGGTCTATAGGGAAAATATTCTCGTAACCGGGCGGCAGGAATTCTTTCTTGATCTCCATGCGCAGGCCCCAGCCGGCCAAGAGCGAAAGGCAGTACACCCATTTCTGCGAAGCGGGGTTGAACAGCTTGAGCACCGGCCCGGGGTTCTTGGAGGTGTTGGGGCGCATCTCCCAGGTCTGGCCGGGGAGGTCCCCGGCGGCGGCCATCAGTTCGCCCCAGAACTGCGTGAAAGTCTCGGCCGACTTGGGGTAGCGCACGGCGATGTGGCGCACGAACTTGTCGAACTCGGCGCGGATCAGGGCCGGGTCGACTTTAAGGTATTTAGCCTTCCCGCGGTTCTCTTCGTCCAGCTTCAGGCGCGTTATGAGGTCCCGCAGCGCGGCGGTCTCGGCCTCGCTGGCCGGGGCCAGGTACTGGGCGCGGAAAGTTACGCGGTCCCCGGCGAGCGGCTGCACGGTCACGTTGTCCCCGGCCACCTTGACCACCACGCACAGCGCTTTGTTGATGGTGTTGCGCACGGGGGCGTAGAGCTCGAAGGTCCCAGCTTCCGGTTTCTTTGTCTCTATCGGGTCGGCCATATTACAGATAATACAAAATGTCCCGGCTGGAACTCTTTACGCGCGAGCTGCGGCTTTTACCCGCTCTTCCTGCATGCACAGCACCTTCGGCTGGTGGCCTTCGCATTCCTCCGGCGCGTACTGCGCGTAGGAGACGATTATCACCAGGTCGTCCTTCTGCACCAGCCGCGCGGCCGCGCCGTTCACGCCTATCACGCCCTTGCCGCCGTACAGCACGTAGGTGGAGAACCTGGCGCCGCTGTTAACGTTGTAGATGTCCACTTTCTCGTGCTCCAGCAGGTCGGCCCGGCGGCAGAGCTCCTCGTCTATCGTGATGGAGCCGTTGTAATTTATGTCCGTGCGCGTGACCTTGGCGCGGTGGATCTTGGATTTCATCAGCGTGCGTATCATTTTTTGCTCCTTTCGCCGTTCTTGTTCAGCTGTACCGCCGCGGCTATGCCCAGCAGCACCAGGTCCGGGATCACCCGGTCGAACAGCCCCGCGTCCTCGAACAGCTTGGAGAAGCCGCCGGTGCCTATCACCAGGGCCTCCTCCGAAAAGTAGTCGCTCTTTATTTTGTCGGTTATCCCCTTTATGGCCAGCAGGTGGGAATAGTACAGGCCGGACTGGATGGAGTCCACCGTGGTCTTGCCCACCAGTTCCGACGGTCTGGCTATTTCCACCCGCGGGAGCTTGGCGGTCCGCGAGGCCAGCGCTTCCATGGAGATGCGCAGGCCCGGGATGATCACGCCGCCCAGGTATTCTTTTTTCTTCGAGACCGCGCAGAACGTGGTAGCGGTGCCCAGGTCCACTATCACCAGGTCCTTCTCCGGAAACATGCCGGACGCCGCTATGGCGTTGGCGATGCGGTCGGCGCCTACTTCCTGCGGGTTCTTGTACTTGATGTTGAGGCCGGTCTTGATGCCGCCCTGCAGCAGGAAGGGTTCCTGGCCGAAGTACTTCACCGAGGCCTGGTGCAGCGGGTAGATGAGCTCCGGCACCACCGAGCAGATGGCCACCTCGGTGATTTCCTTGGGGTCTATGCCGTTCTCGCGCAGCACGCTCCTGAAGAAGGTGCCGAGCTCGTCGGCGGTGGCGCTGCCGGAGGTGGCCCTGAACTTGGCCAGCAGCTTGTCCTCTTTGAACACGCCGCCGTAGATCTGGGTATTGCCCGCGTCGATAGCTAACAGCATAATGCCTCCGTCCTGTTCTTTATTTCCGCATACAGATAGTCCGCCAGTTTTTCCGCCCCGCCGAGGTCCGCTAGCTTTACGCCGCCCCGGTAGAGATGGAAGACGTGCTTCTTTTTAATTTCAGAAAGGTCATTGTGCGCCACCAGGTCCGCCGCGGACAGAGCGCGGACTTTTTCGGCGACGCGGGCCTTGGCGGCCCCCGCGGTCAGTTTAAAGCCTATCAGCAGCGGCTCCGGCTGCCCGCCGGCGGCCGCGTAGCTTTTTATCCGGTCCAGGATCTTAAAGTTCTTCCTAAGCGTCAGCGTCATTACCGGCGCGGCCGAATCCAGCTTGGCCGCGGCGCCCGGCCTGAACGTTTTGCCGCCGGTCTCTATAAGGGAGGGGGAATAATCGCTGACCGCCGCCAGGTGGATGACGGCGTCGAACGGTCCGGCTTTCAGAAGTTTTTTAAGCCCGAGGTCCAGGTCCTTAAAACTCGTGAATTCCAGTACGCTGATATTTTTACCTGACGGCTTTACGGCGCCGGCGGCGCAAAGGCAGACCGCCTCGCACCCGCGCGCGCCCAGCCGCTCCGCTATTGCGCGGCCCGTCCGCCCGGTGCTCAGGTTGGTGATAAAGCGCGCGGCGTCGATGTTCTCGCGCGTGCCGCCCAGGGTCAGCAATACTTTCATAAGTTCTTTTTTATTTCCTTATAGATGGCTTCGGGTTCCAGCAGGCGGCCGGCGCCCTTGTCGCCGCAGGCCTGGTAGCCGGTGCCCGTGCCCAGCACCTTCACGCCCCATTCCCGCAGTATGCCTACCGAGCGCCTGGTGGCCGGGTGCGCCCACATGTGCCGGTTCATGGCCGGCGCTATCAGGTAAGGTTTGGAGAAGTCGCAGGCCAGGAACACGGTGGAGATATAATCGTCGCCGATGCCGGCGGCAAGTTTATTTATTATGTTGGCGGTAGCCGGGCAGAGGATGGCCAGGTCCATCCACTTGGTCAGCTCTATATGTTCCAGCGCGGAGCGGTCCTCGAAGGTGTCCACGTACACGGCGTGGCGGGTGAGCCCCTCCAGCGTGGACTTGCCTATGAACTTCAGCGCGTTCTCCGTGCAGGCCGTCTTAACCTCATAACCTTCCTGCACGAGTTTCGAGATCACGTTGCACGCTTTGTAGCAGGCGATGGAGCCGGTCAGCTGGAACAGGATATTCTTTTTAAAGCGGGGCCGTTTAATGAGCATAGCTCTTGTTACGGCACCGGCATAGCCTTGACATTGTCGATCAGCCTCACTTTGCCGAGCCTGGCCGCGGCGAACCTGCGCCCCCAGCGTTCTTCCACGTATTCCGTTTTGAAACCGAGGGCCGCGAGTTTCCTTTTTATCACTTCGGGCCGCGCCGGGGAAGTGAGCTCCCGGTACAGGGCCGGGGCCAGCCGCCGGTGTTCCGGCTCCAGCAGCAGGTTCCGCGAGCTCATGGCCAGGCCGTCGGCCTCCCGCCGCGTGCGGC
>JAJZPL010000077.1 GCA_021811185.1 bacterium | reverse complement strand
GGGGGATGGCGCTCCAGGTGGAAATACGCCGTAGTGGCGTTGCCCAGCCCGTCCTCGGCAACCAGCCGGTAGCTGGTGGCGTCCTCGGGCAGCAGCAGGCCGCTCAGCAGGAACGCCTGGCCGTTCACGAACCGCGCGCTGAAATACGGCGCGGTTTCGCTGGCCGTGGCAGAATAGATAGAGAACGTCCCCACCCCGCGCCCCGCGTCGTAGAACTGGAACTCCGCGGACGAAGAAGTGGAATCCCCCACGTGCAGCCAGGAAGCCGTCTCGGGGGTGTTCGTGCCCTGCACGTTGCGTTCATGCACGGAACCGTCCCACCAGGGCTCCCGCCAGATGATGACAGGCGGCACGGTGTCCGGCAGCACGTAGAACTCGGCTGACGATTCGGCGGACGAGCCGTTGGCGTCAGTCACCCGCAGCACCAGCGTGTAAGGCGCCGTACTTACTGGCAGCTCCGTACCCAGCACGCCGCCCGCCCAGCCAGCCGCGAAGGAAGCCTTGTAAGCGTCCCCGGCCCCGGCCGGCGCCGTGGTGCGGTACAGCGTCCAGGTGAGGGCGCTCCAGGTGGAGAAAGCGGTACTGTAGTCGTACTGCTCTATGCCGGTGTAGCTTTCGGAGCCGGCCAAATGCCTGATCAGCCCCCGCGTCACCGCCGTAGGAGAAGACCCCGCCACAAAAACGTCGCACGCAACGTCAGCCGAAGCCGCCTCCACCGTAAAAGCGATCACCGCCCCGCCGGGGCCGCTCACCGTCGAAGGCGACACCGCGAAATCAGAAATCACCGGCGACCGTTTAATGGTGAAGGCTACTTGTGTGCCGCCTACGGGGGATTCATTCCAGTCCACATTTATTGGAACAATTTTTAATATGTGATTGCCGTCGGAAAGATTTGAAAGATTCGCGTTGTCGATAATAAATTCGTCTAGTCCGATTGAAATAGGGCGCACTTTGAATGTCGCATTCCCAGAAAGAGGGGCAGGCAAAGGAATCCCTGTCTCGCCAGCGGCTGTTTTTGCGCTGGTAGTCGGATCTTGGTCCTCATAGCCGCCATATCGAAAGGCGCGTTGGGGGTAAGTTGTGTCGCTTGGCGCCACCAATGGGACATCGTCTATCAAAACCTTTACTTCGTCCAGGTCCAATCCGACAACGCTATTAATCCTGAACTTGAATGCATAATTGGCAACTTCGGTAGACCTTATGACATAGCCATCATAGGGCGGATTGACCGGGGCAACAATGAACTACCCCGGGGCAAGCCCCGGCGTATCCAATCGTACGCTTAATTCCCCTTCGAGCGGGTTTCATGCGACTCTATATATTTCCGTACCCTTTCACCGGTGATATCCGCCCCCACGCTTTTCACATAATACCCCTCACTCCATAGCTTTCCCCCAAACAAATGCTCTCGCAAACCAGGAAACCTTTCAAACAGCATCCGCGCACTTACGCTCTTGATGGTCCTCACCGCGTCCGCCACGGACAACTTCGGCGGCACAGAGACGAGAAGGTGAACATGGTCAACGGCCACTTCCATCGTCTCGATATCGCACCCGCACCTGGAGGCTATATCCCTGAACAGTTCACCGCAATACTTCCGCAGCGGCGTGTCCGAGAACAGGTCCTTACGATATTTCGGACACCATACCACATGATACCTGCAATCCCATCTTGTGTGGGCTCCGCTTTGCATCGCAGTTTCAGCTCCGGTGGGAGCGCCAGGAATCCCCGGGGCTAGCCCCGGGGTTTATACCGGGCTGCGCCACGCTACCGCTCTTATGAGCCCTCCTCCGTGCAGAATGGGGCAGGTCCCGAATCTGACCGTACAGTGCTGGACCTCCCACCCTGACCACAAAAAACAGCCTCTCCGGCCCTGGGCTTATGCCCTGGTGCCGGAGAGGCCTTCCCTTCCCGCAGCCGCGCTGCGTACATTGCACCGCTCCCGGTTGTAAGATGGCTGCTTCGACTAACCGCTACGCGCGCCAGACCCGGTGTTGCGTTATGTGCCGAAGGACTGTAACCCGTTTATACTATCCCCGAAATAGTATAGGGTCAGTATTCCCTACAGTCAATGGCTTTTTTACCGCGGCCTGCGAAAACCGTTGTTTTTCCAGCGTTTTTCAGGCCCGTTTTATATATACCTTTAAACAGTATCGCTTCCCAACGGGTTCGGGTTTATCCGTTATGAGATGTTTCGCCTCATAGCATCGTGGCGGCGGAGATCGCGCAGCCTTTGAGCTTCTTCACTCCGGCGCGGCCCTTTATCTCCAGGACCGGCCCCGGCAGGCCGCAGGCGCAGCGCGGCCGCACCAGCCCGAAGTCGGACGACAGCACCGAGAGCGACGGGTAGCTGGTCAGGTACGGGGTGAGGAACTGCAGCAGGCCGGTCTCGTTGAAGCCGAGCGGCTCCAGCGTGCCCGGGTGGCGGGCTATCACGCGCCCGTAATTCGGTATGTGGAAGTTGCCGAGCCGGCAGTCCACGTAAGGCACCCCGTGCTCCACCATGCCGAAGAGGTCGCGCACGTTGGCGACGGGGATGCCGAGGCTGTCGGCCAGGATCTTGCGGTAGACCTTCTTGTCCACGGCCTCGTCGGCCAGCGTCTTCCAGCCGCCGCCGGTCACGACGCTGCTGTCCTTGTTCAGCCGCGGGTAGCGCCCGAAGCGCTTCTTGTATTCTTCCGTCAGCTTCAGCGCGAAGGCCGGGAAACCGACCAGGCGCACCAGCGAGCCGGCGGCCTCGAAGCGGCGCAGGGCGTCCACCGCTCCGTCTATGTCGAAATAGAAATCCTTCTTTTCGCGGCTCCAGCGGAAGGTGTAGAAGATCTCCCCCTGCTTCGTGAAGCCGGAGAGCAGTTTGTCCGTCCAGGCCGTACCGAGGTCCTTCGCGACGGCCGGGTCGTAAGTGAAGCAGATGTAGTCGTGCGCGCGCTCCAGGTCCGTCAGGCCCAGGCCCTCGAAGACCTTCCAGGCCATGCGCCGCACGCGCATCAGCGAGCCGCGGTCCAGCTGCATGCGGCTGCGCTGGCCGGAAGTGCCGCTGGATTTCAGCTCCAGTACTATCTTCGAGTACGGCAGCGTGGTGAGGTCCCGTTCCTTGAGGGCCGCGACGAAGATGAACGGGATCCCCGCCACGTCCTTTTCGGTCTTCACCGACGCGGACTTGAAGCCCTCGGCCTTATAAAGCGCTTTCAGCACCGGGGCGCGTTTACCCTGGAAGTCCAGCGCGGCGCGCATGGCGGCCAGGAAGGCGCGGGAGGTGCGGGGAGAATACTCGAAGGCCGGCGTCTC
>JAJZPL010000013.1 GCA_021811185.1 bacterium | reverse complement strand
TCGTGGCCGCTTCGCAGAAGGCGGGCCTCGCCAAGGTGCGGGCCGGGGTGAAGACACGCGACGTGGACGCAGCCTGCCGCAACTACATCGCCGACGCCGGCTACGGCCAGTACTTCATCCACGGCACCGGCCACGGCGTGGGCTTGGAGATCCACGAGGCGCCCACGCTCAACACCAAGTCCGAAGAGGTGCTGAAGGCGGGCATGGCGGTTACCGTGGAGCCGGGCATTTACCTGCACGGCAAGTTCGGCGTGCGCATAGAGGATTCCGTGCTGGTCACGAAGACCGGCTGCGAAATACTTACGAAGCTGGCCAGGTAAAGGCGGCGTGATCTTAGGCGTCGGTGTTCTTTAGGAGGAAAAATGATCATATTAGCGATAGTGCTTCTGGTGATAGGCTCGTGGGTGGTGTTCACGTTCAACGGGCTGGTGCAGCTCCGCAACCAGGTCGCGAACGCGTTCCGGCAGATAGACGTGCAGCTTAAACGCCGCCACGACCTGATCCCCAACCTGATAGAGTCGGTCAAGGGCGAGATGAAGTTCGAGAAAGAAACCCTCGAGCGCGTCATTCAGGCCCGCGCGGCCGCCGTTTCCGCCGGGCAGGGCGGCAACACCGGGGATATCCTGGCCAAGGAAGGCATGCTGACCCAGGCCCTGGGCAGGCTGATGGCCATTTCCGAAAACTACCCTAACCTCAAGGCCAACGAGTCGGTGAAGACGCTGATGGAAGAGCTGACCCACACCGAGAACCAGATAGGGTTCGCGCGCCAGTTCTACAACGACGTGGTGACCAAGTTCAACACCGCGCAGCAGGTGTTCCCCACCAACCTGTTCGCTTCCATGCTGGGCTTCGCCCCGTCCGTGCTGTGGGAGCTCCCCGCGGACTCCCCCGAACGGGAAACCCCCAAGGTGAACCTGGCGGTCTAAGTTCTTCGTAAGCGGGCAGGGACGCGGTCCGTCCCTGTCCGCGTTCCTTTCACTGAATGAATATTTACGAGCAGCAGTCCTCCAACAGGCGCATGACGGCGGCTATTATGCTGGTGTTCGTGCTGTTTTTCCTGGTTATAGGCTTGGGCTTCGACTACTTCTATCTTAACTTCAGCCCGCTGGCCGAGCCGAAGGTCACCTGGAACGCCGGCGGATATTACGAAAAACAGAATCTGCCCGGAGCGTCAAAAATACCTTTCGGCACGATCGTCGCGCTGCTGATAGGCCTGGGCATAGCCGGCAACAGCATGCTCAACGGCCCGCGCATGGTGCTGCGCTCCACCATGGCCCGGCGCGCCGACCCGCTGGACCCGAAAGAAAAACTTTTCCTGAACGTGGTGGAAGAAATGGCCACCGCCGCGGGCCTGCCGGCGCCCACGGCCTACGTGGTGCCCGACCCGGACCTGAACGCTTTCGCCACCGGCACCAACCCCGCCAACTCGGTCATCGCCGTTACGGAAGGCCTGCTGCGGTCGCTTAACCGCGAGGAACTGCAGGGCGTGGTGGCTCACGAGATGAGCCATATCCGCAATTACGACATGCGCCTGATGACCGTGATGGCCGGCATGATAGGCGCGATAGCCCTGCTGAGCGATTTCGCCGGGCGCAGCATGCGCTACGGCGGCCGCGGCTCGTCGTCGCGCAGTTCGGAGAAGAAGGGCGGCGGGGCGGCGCTGGTCCTGTTCGCCCTCTGGATCGTCCTCGTCATCCTGGCGCCCCTGATCTCGCGGCTGCTGGCCATGGCGGTTTCCCGGCAGCGCGAGTACCTGGCCGACGCCAGCGGTTCGGAACTGACGCGCAACCCGCTGGCGCTGGTGGCCGCGCTCGAGAAGATCCGGGCCGCCGTAATGCCCACCAACGCCATAAATAACGGCGTGGCGCACATGTGCATAACCGACCCGCGCGGCAGCCTGGTAGAAGAGAAGACGGGGTTCGCGGCGGACCTGCTGGCCACGCACCCGCCGATGGAGAAGCGCATCCTGGCCCTGAAGGTGATGGCGTACCAGGCCGGTCACCCTCAGTCGTAGCCCGCTTGCAGGACGTCAGGATTACTTAAGATTCGACAAAAAACTCAAGGAGACTTACATGATACTCGCAACCCAATTCAAAGAAGGCGTAATGTTCATCAACGAGAACGGCCAGACCGTAGAGGTGATGACCGTGCAGCACCACCGGAAATCCCAGGCCCGGGCCGTGGTGCGCGTGAAGCTGAAGAACGTGGAAACCGGCTCCATCATCGAGACCGCCTACCGCCCGGAGGATAAGTTCAAGGACGTGCAGATCGAGAAGCGCCCCAAGACCTACGTCTATTCCGACGGCGGCATGGCCTACTTCATGGACGACGAGACTTACGAGCAGGCCGGCCTGCCCCTGGACAAACTGGGCGACACGATGAAGTTCCTGACCGAGAACATGCCGGTGGAAGGGCTTTACCTGAACGGGGTGTTCTTCAGCGTCGGGCTGCCGGCCAACCTGGTGATGGAGATCGTCGAGACCGTCGACGGCGTGCGCGGCAATACCGTTTCCAACGTGATGAAGCTGGCCAAGGTCTCCACCGGGCTGGAGATCCAGGTGCCGATGTTCATAAAGGTGGGGGACAAAGTGCGCGTGGATACCCGCAACATGTCCTACGTCGAGCGCTTTACCGAGCCCAAGAAATAACAGCGGGGCACCGGCGGAAAATCGGAACTTATGATCAAAGCCGTTATCTTCGACATCGACAATACGCTGATGGACTTCATGCGCATGAAGCGCGCCGCGGTGGACGCGGCCGCCGACGCCATGATCGACGCCGGGCTCGCGATGCCCAAGAAAGAGCTGGTGGAGAAGATCTTCAAGATCTACTGGGCCGAGGGCATCGAGGACCAGAATATCTTCGACAAGGTGCTCACCAAGGAGTTCGGCCAGATCGACTACAGGATCCTGGCGGCCGGCATCATAGGCTACAAGCGGGCCAAGGCGGGGCACATGACGCTGTACCCGCACGTGAACATGGCCCTGACCGACCTGCTCAAGAGCGGCGTGCGCATGGGCGTGGTGTCCGACGCGCCGCGCTTGAGCGTCTGGATGCGCATCGTGGGCCTGGGCCTGCACCATTACTTCGAGCACGTGGTCACCTTCGACGACACCGGCGAGAAGAAGCCTTCGCCCAAGCCTTTTAAGAAGGTCCTGGAGCTGATGAACGTGGCGCCCGCCGAGGCCATCATGGTGGGCGACTGGGCCGAGCGCGACGTGAAAGGCGCCAAGGCCTTCGGCATGAAGACCGCCTGGGCCAAGTACGGCAACGAGTTCGACACCCCGGTGTCCGGCGCGGATTACGAACTGGACGACATCTACGACATAGTGGGGATAATCAGGAGGGATAATGAAAAAGGTCATTGAAGTTCTCGTGCTCTGTCTCGCTTTCCAGGCGGCCGCCTCGGCGCTGGAGATCACGGACGTAAGCACGGCTTCCGCCAACGGCGTTAGGTCGGGGGATTTCACATTTTCCGCGTTTACGGTGAAAGGCGTGACCTATGACAAAGGCGCCGTGATCATGCCCGTTACCGAGAACAAGGGGAAGACCTACTCCGACGTAAAGCTCCTCTCGAAAAGCCTTTACGGAAAGCTGGAGGCCTGCTTCAAGGCAGGCTGCGCCAAGCCCGGCAAGGCCCCGGCAGTTCCAAAATTGAAGATAGCCTCCCTGAGGCCCCTCAAGTCCAAAGTCCGCGTAGCCAATGCCGAGCTCGCTTTCGACGGCGAACTGCTGGTAATAGCGGGGGTGATGGTTTCCGCGAAGGAGCCCGGGACTTACTGGGTGGCTTTCCCGGATACCCTGACTTTCCCGGACGCCGCCTTTAAGGGCGCGGTAGAGTCCGCTGTAATAGCGGCGTGGGCCAAAAACCATAAGTAATGTCCGCCATTAAGCCGGCAAAGCTGATCCTTGCTGCGGCGCTCTGCCTGCTGCCGGCCTCCTCCGTTCTCGCCCTTAAAGTAGAACGCCTCGCGCGAGTTTCGCCGGCCTCCGGCAAAACCTCCTACCAGGAGGTGGCCGGGGGATCGGCGATAGTCCGGTTTAAAACCGGAATTTCTTCTTCCGCCGCGGTGTCCTTGCTGGAGTCTTCCGGCTTCAAAGTGCTCGGTACTTTCGAGCGGTTCAACTGGTCCGTCGTAGGGCTTCCCGCTGGTATGAGCGTCGCTTCCGGTTTGAGCGTCCTTAAAAACCTGCCGCAGTTGGCGTGGGCCGAGCCTAACGCCGTGTTTCGCGCTAAAAAGGTGCCTAACGACGCCTACGTGGGCAGTCAGTACGCGCTGGCCCAGGTGCAGGCCTTCGGCGCCTGGGAGTTCGAGACCGGTTCTTCCAGCCGCGCTACAGTGGCTATGATCGACACCGGCATAGACGGCTCTCATCCTGAGCTTTCGGGCAAGGTCTTGGCGGCCCAGAGCGCTTCCTTCGATCCTGATACCGGGGCCCTATCGATTTCAGATCCGCTTATACCTGCCTGCAACCACGCCACCAGGGCCGCCGGCGTGGCTGCGGCCTCTTCGGATAATTTCCTGGGCGTGGCCGGGATGTCCTGGGGAGCAAAACTCATCTCTCTCAAGGTTTTTGCCGACAGCGACTGTAATCCAGATTGTTCGGACAAGGCGGGCGTGAATTCGTGCGGTACAACGGAGGGCGCCATCGCCGCCGCTATAAGCGACGTTATCGCTCAGCATAACAGCCCTGCGGCGGGCAAGGTCGTTCTCAATATGAGCCTTGGAAGTTCCGGGGATTGCTCTCCCGCGCTGCAATCGGCGGTCGACTCCGCGGTCGCTTCCCACCTGCTTCTGTTCGCTGCTGCCGGCAACGAAGGTTACGGTTACATCGATTCCCCGGCCAACTGCGCAGGGGTCTACGCCGTGGGCGCCACCGATTCCCAGGATAAGTTGGCCTCTTTTTCCAACAGCGACACCCTTATGATAACCAAGGGGGTCACCGCCCCCGGCGTGAGCATTTATACTACCGACGTCGGTTCCGCCTATGCCTCAGCCTCCGGCACTTCGTTCTCCTCGCCCATGACGGCGGGCCTGGCCGCGCTGATCTGGTCGGCCAGGCCTTCCTATTCGGATGTCCAGGTCTGGGATACAATAAAGAATTCCGCCGACGATCTCGGCGCCCCGGGCCCCGACCGCGATTTCGGCTGGGGGCGGATAAACGCTAACAAGGCTCTGCGCCTGGCCGTTACCGGGACCACGCAGTTCGCCGGCACGGTCAAGGCGGTGGCCTATCCTAATCCGTTCAGGCCCAAGTCCCAGCGCCTGCTCACTTTCACCGTGCCCGCTGACCTGACAGGTTCCGGGGTTGAAGTGAAAGTTTATACCTCGGAAGGGGAACTGGTGAAAAAACTGGATGGCCTGGCCTGGGACGGGCGCAACTCCGCCGGCGAGCCGGTGGCCAGCGGCGTATATCTTTTCAGGCTTAAGACCGACAGGGATTCCGCCGTGGGCAAATTCGCTTTGATCCGCTGACTTATGCAGATTTTAAACAAGACGAAAAACTTGCAGGTAAGTTCCGCGGTTGGCCGGGCTGACACTTTCACGACCAGGCTTTTCGGGCTTATCCCCAGTCGCTCGCTGGGGGCCGAAGAAGGCCTCTGGCTCGAGCCTTGCGCCATGATCCATATGTGTTTTATGCGCTTCCCTATAGACGCGGTTTTCCTGGACAAACAGTTGAAAGTTCTCCGCGTGCTGCGCGATTTTAAACCCTGGCATTTTTCGCCCTGGGTTTTAGGGGCCAGGGGCGTGCTTGAACTTCCGGCCGGCCGCTGCGGCGGGCGCGTGGAAGAGGGGGATACCCTGGAGTTCATAGGTTAGCTTGGCCGTCTGATGAGCATAGCTCCTGATACGGCACAGCCATAGGCTTGGCCGTCTGATGAGCATAGCTCCTGATACGGCACAGCCATAGGCTTGGCCGTCTGATGAGCATAGCTCCTGATACGGCACAGCCATAGGCTTGTATCCCGCGGTCAATATATTTATAATAACAGAATCAATATGCCAGCGCCCCAGGGACTTAAACGCAAACGGAACGTGAGGGAGATCCTCATCGAGGAAAAACTCGTCTCCGAAGAGCAGTTCAAGGCCGTAGAGGAAACCGCTAAAAAAGAGGGAAAACCCTTCCAGCAGGTGCTGGTGGAACAAAAACTCGTCCCCGAGCTCAAACTGCTGAAAGTGCTGGCGGATGAGTGGGGCTTCAAGGCTATCGACCTTTCCAAGATAGAGACGCCTTCCGAGGTGGTGCAGCTGCTGCCCGAGGCCCTGGCCCGCAAGCAGCTCTGCGTGCCTTTCGCCCGCCAGGACAACGCGCTTTTTCTGGCGATGGCCGATCCCAGGGACTTCCTGATCATAGAAGACATCGGGCTGCGCACCGGCCTGGACGTAAAACCCTACCTGGCCCTTTCCCATTGGATCCTGAAAGTTATCGACACGGTCTACGGCAAGCAGGATAACGCCCAGGTGGACGCGCTGGTGGAATCCGTGCAGCAGTCCCAGCAGGCCAAGCCCGCCGGCGAGGAAGAAGGCTTTTCCCTGGCCGCCGAGGCCGAAAAGAAAGACATCAGCGACATCGACGCCAGCGCCCCTGAAGTGGAAAAGCTGGTCAACGCCATCATCCTGGGCGCGCTCAGCATTAAAGCTTCCGACATCCATATCGAGCCTTTCGAAGATCCCAACGGCAAGAATTCCAAGGTGCAGGTCCGCTACCGCGTGGACGGCATGCTGCGCCCGGCCTCCTTTTCCATCCCGTGGGCCTACCGCCAGGCCATCAGCGCCAAGATCAAGATCATGACCAACTCGATGAACATCACCGAGCGGCGTATCCCCCAGAGCGGGCGCATCCAGATCATCGCCAAGGGCAACCCCATAGAATTCCGCGTGGAAATGATCCCCACGGTCTACGGCGAGTCCTGCGTCATGCGTATCCTGGACCGGGCCTCGGTGCGCGTGGATATAAAAATAATGGGTTTCCTGCCGGATACCGAAAAGAAGCTGCTGGAACAGTTCCAGGGCATCGGCGGCAAAAAGAACTTCGGCCTGGTGCTGGTCTGCGGGCCTACGGGTTCCGGTAAGTCCACCACTCTTTACGCCTGCCTCAATTACGTCAACCGCCCGGACATAAAGATCATCACCGCCGAGAACCCGGTGGAGTACAACATCGACGGCATCGTGCAGGTGCCGGTGAACCCGGACGTCAAGCTCGGGGCCGATAAAAAATTCGATTTCGCCTCCGCCCTGCGCTCGTTCATGCGCCTCGACCCCGACGTTATAATGGTCGGCGAGATCCGCGACGAGGAAACGGCGCATATAGCGCTGGAGGCCGCCATGACCGGCCACCTCGTGTTCTCCACCATCCATACCAACGACGCCCCGTCCGCGCTGGAGCGCCTGACGCAGATGGGGCTGCCCCGCTTCGTGGTGGCCAACACCATGAAGTCGGTGCTGGCCCAGCGCCTGGCGCGCCGCCTCTGCAAGGACTGCAAGACCGAGGACACCCTGACCCCCGAAGAGCTCGCCGTTTTCGAGGCCAATAACGTAAAAGTTCCCGCGGGCGCCAAAATTTTCAGGCCTAAAGGCTGCGACATCTGCAAGAACACCGGCTACAAGGGCCGCGTGGGCATGCACGAACTGCTTATCCTTAACGAAGCTATACGCCAGCAGCTCCTTAACGATCCTTCAGCCATACCGGTAAGGGCCATAGCGATGAAGAACGGCATGCGCACGCTGGCGATGGACGGTCTGGAAAAAGTGCTGCTCGGCCTTACTTCCGTGAAGGAAGTCCTGGGCGGCGCCGCCGAAAAGACCGACTGATCAAGCGGAGAAAATTATGCTTAAAACATTGTCTGTGTCCCTTCTCTCTGTTTTTCTGTGCGCGGCGTCCGCCTCCGCCGCGGGTTACGACGGTTTTAAGTACGTAACCGCGTCCTCGCTTAAACCTTTCGCCCGCGACCTGGGCGGCCTGCTGGGTTCGGGGTCCAACCAGACCGCGCGCCCCTTGGGCTTTTCCGGCTTCGACCTGGGCGTACGCGGCATGGCCCAGTTCAACCCTTCCCGCGGCGATACGGTGCTTAAAAAGAACGATATGTTCGGTCTCGGCGTAGTGCAGGCCGAGATCGGCATGCCTTACCGCGTGGACGGGTTTGTGCGCGGCGGCGCCTACGAGGGGCTGGCGGTGGCCGGCGGCGGCCTGCGCTACGGCCTTTGGAACGTGTCTGACGAGAAATATAAGATCAACGCCATGCTGTTGGGGATGGCTAACATCGCCACCAACCGGTATTTTTATGCCGTGCATTTCAACACCAGCGTGCTCTGCTCCATCAATCTGCCGGGGATTTCCCCTTACGTGGGCGCGGGGTACGACTTTACAAGGCTTGAATCCCAGGCCGTTAACGACGCCTCCCTTTCCAATAAGGAGGTCCGGGTGACAGAACCTCGCTTTACCGCCGGGCTGCGTCTGCGGTACCACCTCGCGTACCTGGCCGGCGGGTATACCTATACCCACGACCGCGGCCTGGTAAACGCGAGCGCCGGCTTCAGGTTCTAAGAAGCGCCGGCTGGCGAAAAAAAGAAGGCCCGGGTTTTCCGGGCCTTCTCTTTTTATTGCTGGGGGGCTCAGCCCTTAAATTTATCCTTATATTCACGGCGCAGCTCGCGGTCTATGTCCCGTTTTTTTATAGCTTCGTGCTTATCGGCGGCCTTCTTGCCCTTAGCCAGGCCGAGCAGGACTTTGGCCCAGCCTGATTTGAAGTAAAGTTCTATGGCTACAAGGGCCATCCCTTTAGTGGTCAGAGCGCCGCTGATGCGTTTTATCTCCTGCGAGCGCAGGAGAAGCTTACGGGTGCGCAGCGGGTCTATTTCTTTTACCGTGTTGAATTTGTAGGGGGCGATGTGGAGACCGTAAAGGTAAAGCCCGTCCTTTTCCGCCCGCGCGAAGGCGGAAGTCAGCGTAGCCTGCTTCAGGCGAAGGGACTTAACTTCGGGGCCTTCCAAAGCGAGCCCGGCCTCGAAGGTGTCCTCGATCTGGTAGTCGTGCCGGGCCTTGCGGTTGGTCGCTATGTGCTCTATTCCCGGGTCTTTTTTTTCTTTCGCCATTGTGTTCATATTACCAAATATCCTAGAATGATAACACCGTCGTATGCGTTTCCAACGACGAACCACGTAAGGGTAGCGGTAGAACGGAGAGGTGGCCGAGCGGTTGAAGGCGCAGACCTGGAAAGTCTGTATACTCGAAAGGGTATCAAGGGTTCGAATCCCTTCCTCTCCGCCATATTTTCCCTGCGGGAAAATATGGCGGGTGTCCGCTGATATTTAAATCCCCGGAAGGGGATTTTTTGTTTGACAGCCTAAGGCGTATTAATGTAGATTTTAGTTATCCCCAGGGCATCATATATTTATTATCCGTGGGGGGAAACTAAGGAGGAAGTATAAGCATGAAAAATAACAAGAAAGGCTTCACCCTGATAGAGCTGATGATCGTCGTCGCCATCATCGGTATTCTGGCTGCCATAGCCATACCGAAGTTCGCCGACCTCATCAACAAGTCCAAAGAAGGCGCCACCAAGGGCGCGCTTTCCTCGGTCCGCAGCGCTCTGCAGGTGTATTACGGCGACAACGAAGGCTGGTTCCCGGCCGACAACCTTGCCGTTCTTACCAACAACGGCAAGTACATCAACGAGATCCCCGTGGCCAAACTGCCTACCACCGGTCACGCCGACAGCAGCCTGGTCACCGTATACAGCACCATGTCCGCTCCCGGAGTGTATACCACCACCGGAACGTTCGACGGCGGCGGCTGGGGCTATGTTAATAACCCGACGGCCAGCGCCATCTGGGGTTCCTTCATGGCGAACTGCACCCACAAGGACATAAAGGGCATCGACGCCTGGACTTCCTTCTAATCGAAGGTAAGCCGATAAAAGACCCCGCGTCGCAAGGCGCGGGGTTTTTTTATGTTCCCATTACAAATGTTAGAATATAAAGATGCTCGCCGCTCTCATAGCTTTTCCCCTCGGACTGCTCTTCGGCAGTTTCCTCAACGTCTGCATCCTGCGCCTTCCGAAAGACAAGTCGATCCTTTGGCCGGCTTCCCATTGTCCCAACTGCCAGACGCCTATAAAATTCTACGACAATATCCCCATTCTCAGCTTCGTGCTGCTTAAGGGGCGCTGCCGCGCCTGCAAAGAACCCATCTCGCCGCGCTACCCCGCCATAGAGCTGCTTACGGGGCTGCTTACGGCCCTTTTCGCCGCCAAGTGGATAGTGAGCCCGGGCTGGCTGGCAGTGGCGCTGGCGGCCGTTTACCTGCTTATAGTGGTAAGCGTGATCGATTTCGATACTATGCTCATCTCCGACGCTTTTTCCCTGGCGCTGTTCCTGCTGGGGGCAGGCGGCAGCCTGGTCAACCCGTATTTCGAGGGCGCCTGGGGAGAGCGCCTCGCTTCCGCGGCTATAGGGGCCGCGGCCGGGGCCGGGTTCATCTGGGCGCTGGCGCTTGTAGGGAAAGTTATATATAAGAAGGACGCGGTCGGCGAGGGCGATATCTTCCTGATGGGGGGGATAGGGGCGCTCTGCGGCTGGCAGGGGGTGATAACCTGCGTGATAATGGCTTCGTTCTTCGGGTCGATTTACGGGATAAGTTTGCTGGTGATGAAGAAGGCGGACAGGATGTCCAGCATGCCTTTCGGGCCTTTCCTGGCGGCGGGGGCGGTGATCAATTTATATTCGCTGGTGAAGCCTGAAGCTTTCTTTTTTGTCCTACCTTTTTAAAAGCGAAGAGAAAGATGACGAGGCTGTTCGTGAGACGAACAGCCTTTTTCCTTATATTGGGGCGGGGGAGTTGGCCACAACTCTTCTCGCGGCCGTCGCCGCTCGAAGGTCGCGGCCCCGCCTCGCTTCTGCGGGCTGCTGCCCTCGAAGCTCCGGCTTTCAACTCCCTCCGCGAGCCAAATTGTTGGCTCGCTTCCCGCGCTATTATAAATTTAAAAGGCTGCACGTTTAAAAACGTACAGCCTAGTTAAATTAATGCGCGGGAAGGGAGTTGAACCCATAAGACCTTTCGGTCACACGGTCCTGAGCCGTGCGCGTCTGCCAGTTCCGCCACCCGCGCATAAAATCGATGCAGACATGAAATATGGTTGGGGAAGGATTCGAACCTTCGTAGGGCGTAGCCCGACGGTTTTACAGACCGTTACTTTTGACCGCTCAGTCACCCAACCATGTATAAAAGAGCAATTAACTTCCGGACATATAGTATACCAAAAAAACGGCGGCAATACTAAGCCCGGCGTTCGCGGCGCACCGGAACCGGCCCGCCGCCGCGAGGGGGCCGGCGGTTAAAATAGTATAATTTATGGACGCGATATTAATAAAACCAATACCCGCTGCCCAGGAGCTTTCATGTGCCTCGCGGTTCCCGGTAAGATCATCTCAGTAAAAGACAACAACGCCGAAGCGGACTTCAACGGCGTAAAACGCGCCGTGTCCCTTGACCTGGTCCCGGCGGCTAAGTGCGGCGATTACGTGCTGGTACACGCCGGTTTCGCCATCCAGGTGCTGGAGCCCGAAGAGGCCGCTGAAACCTTGAAGCTTTTCGAAGAGATCTACGGCGCCGGCCACGGGGACGCCATGTCCGGCCCGCTGGCGCACAACAAGTTATGAAGACCTCCGCAGCTGCCGCGCGCTTCGGCTCCCCGCTCTGGCGCGACAAAACCCTGGCCTCCGCGGCCATGCGCGATATGGAAAAGCTTTCCGCCGCTGCCGCCTCAAAAACCGGCGGCACCGTTAATTTTATGGAGGTGTGCGGCACCCATACCATGGCCATCGCCGCCAGCGGCATGCGCAGGCTTTTGCCCAAAGAGCTCCGCATGCTTTCGGGGCCGGGCTGCCCGGTCTGCGTGACCTCGCAGGGCGACATCGACCGCGTGCTGGCGCTGGCCGGCCTCCCGGACGTTATCATAACCACTTTCGGCGACATGATGAAGGTAAAAGGCTCCAAGGGGCTGGACCTTAACTCCATGCGCGAGCGCGGCGCGGACGTCCGGGTGGTCTATTCCCCGCTGGACGCTGTCGCCCTGGCGGAGGCTAACCCCGGGAGGGAAGTGGTGTTCATTGGCGTGGGATTCGAGACCACAGCCCCGGTCATAGCCGCGGCCGTAGCGAGGGCGAAAAAACTCGGCCTAAAAAATTTTTCCTCCACCGCTTTCTTCAAGCTGGTGCCGCCGGCGCTGGAGATGCTGCTTTCCGACCCGGAGAACAGGATCCACGGCTTCATGCTGCCCGGACACGTCAGCGCGATTATCGGCCTGGCCCCTTACCGCTTCGTGGCGGAGAAGCGCCGCGTGCCCTGCGTGGTCACCGGCTTCGAACCGTTGGATATCCTGGCCGGCATTAACATGCTGCTCCGGCAGGTCGTCTCCGGAGAGCCCCGCGTGGAGGACGAATATTTCCGCGCCGTGCCGCAGGACGGCAATCCGGCCGCCAGGAAGCTTATGGCCGAGGCCTTCACCGTGTCCGCCGCTTCCTGGCGGGCCATCGGCACTTTGAAAGGCACCGGGCTTTCATTTTCAAAAGCGTACGCCGCTTTCGACGCCGTTAAGAAGTTCAGGGTCCCGTACAAGGACGCCCCGGAGCCCAAAGGCTGCCTGTGCGGCCAGATCCTGCTCGGCAAGGCCCTGCCGCCCGATTGCCGCCTGTTCGGGAAGGCCTGCACGCCTTCTTCCGCGGTAGGCCCCTGCATGGTGTCTTCCGAGGGCGCCTGCGCGGCCTGGTTCAAGTACGGCGGTTAGCGGAGTTCGCTTAAGGCATCGATTATGAACATAGAAACCCTCAAAGTTTTCCGGGACCTTACCGACACCGGCAGTTTTTCCAAGACCGCCGAACTGAATTATATTTCCCAGTCGGCCGTGAGCCAGCAGATCAAAAAACTCGAGCTGGTGCTCAAGTGCAAGCTCTACCGCCGCCAGGCCGGCCGCATCCTGCTTACGCCCTGCGGCGATAAGTTCTACGAAGCTTCCCGCAGGATCGTGTCCGTTTACGACGGGGCGCTGAAGTGCATAACTTCTCTTTCCGCGGAACGGCCCCATTATGAGGTCCGCGTTTCCTCCATTTACAGCGCCGGGATCTACATGATCCAGCACTATATCAAGCGGTTCCTTTCCAGGAACCCGGGCACCAGGATCAGCGTGGAGTACCGGCAGTTCTCCCAGATCTATTCCGACATCACCTCTGGCCGGGCAGATTTCGGCTTTATGGCCTGCCCTTACCGCAAGGCCCCGGGCCTTGCGATGCGCCAGGTGGCCAGCGACGAGATGGTCCTGGTGGCCGGCTCCTCTTCGCCGCTCGCCGGCCGCAGTTCGGTGAGCGTAAGGGAATTGTCCGGCCAGGACTTCATCTTCTTCGACCGGGTCTTCCCTTCGCGGCGTTATACCGACGCCTTTCTGCGCAGCCACGGCGTAAAGGGCCGGGTAAAGATGGAGTTCGACAACATCGAGACCATCAAGACCGCCGTCGCTTCCGGCTCCGGGGTTTCCCTGCTGCCGCGCTCGGCCGTGCGGGACGACGAGAACGGCGTCAGCCTGCACACCCTGAGCATCTCCGACGCGCAGTTCCTGCGCCCTATTTTCCTTATCTACAGCCGCGAACGGAAATTGAATCCGGCGGCGAAGAACTTTATGGGGATTTTCGACGCGGGCAGGAAGGCCGCGGGGGGGGCGGAACATGCCCGGATTTAAAAAAGTCGTACTGGGGCACGGCAGCGGCGGGAGGCTCAGCCGCGAGCTGGTGGAACAGGTGTTCCTGAAAAGTTTTTCCAACTCCGCGCTCAGGCTGCTGGAAGACTCCGCCGAGGTGAAACTTGGCGGGCTCACGCTGGCCTTTACCACGGATTCCTACGTGGTGACCCCGGTGGAATTCCCCGGCGCGGATATCGGCCGGGTGGCGGTCTGCGGCACGGTCAACGACCTGGCGGTAAAAGGCGCGAGGCCCGCCGCGCTCTCGGCCGGCTTCATCCTGGAAGAGGGCTTCCCCGCCGACCTGCTGCTCCGGATAACGGCCTCCATGCGCCGCGCGGCGCGCGAGGCGGGCGTCAACATAGTCACCGGCGACACCAAGGTGGTGGAGAAGGGCAAAGCCGACGGGATCTTCATAAACACCTCCGGCGTGGGCCTTATCCCCGCCGGCCGCAGCCTTACCAGCGCCCAGGTGAAGTCCGGAGACGTTATAATAGTGAGCGGCGGCCTGGCCGACCACGGCGTGGCCGTGATGAACGCCCGCAGCAAGCTCGGCCTCGAGGGGGGCATCAAAAGCGACGCCGCCCCGCTTAACGGCCTGATAGAGAGCGCGTTGCGTTCCCCCGGCGTGCGCGCCATGCGCGACATCACCCGCGGCGGCTTCGCTACCGTGCTCAACGAAGTTTCCGGCGCCTGCGGCCTCAGCGCCGTGGTCGAGGAGAACTCCGTGCCCGTCTCGCCGGCCACGGCCAACGCCTGCGCCATGCTGGGCCTGGACCCCATGTACGTGGCCAACGAGGGGAAGATCGCGCTGTTCGTCGCCCCCGCGGCGGCCGAACGCGTGCTTAAAGCGCTTCGTTCCCACCGCTACGGGCGCAAGGCCGCCATAGTGGGCCGCATGATAAAAGAAAAAAAGCCGCAGGTCCGTCTTAATACCTCCATAGGCGGTTCCCGCGTAATGCTGATGCTCGAAGGCGAGCAGCTGCCCCGCATCTGCTGACGCCTGTATGAAAAAAACCCTTTTCTGGCTCCTCAGTTTCATAATTACGGCCTCCTTCGCCGTTTTCCAGCGGATGACCGGCCCGACCTACCCCGTTAAAGGCGGGTCGCTTAACGCCGCCGGCGCGCAGGTCAGTTCTTACCGTTTTCCCAGGAGCTGCACCACGGCTGGAAAAGACTGCGTACTTAAAATCAAGTCTTCTTCAAAACTTGAGGGCTACGTTTCCTGGCGCCGTTATAAGTCGGAAGAAGTTCCTCGGACGATCGCGCTCGCTTACGCCGACGGCCTGCTGTCGGGGCTCCTGCCTGACCAGCCCCCTGCCGGGAAGCTGGAGTATAGGGTTTTCATCGGAACGGCCGGAGCTGGGACGGAGCTTACCAAAGAGCCCGTAGTAACCAGGTTCAAGGGTGCCGTGCCGGCCTGGGCGCTGATCCCTCATATAATCTTTATTTTCCTTTTCATGTTCTTTTCCGTGCGCATCTTCCTTTCCGTTTTCACCACGGGCTTTTCGGTAAAGCACGCGGTGTGGCTTAATATAGTTTTCCTGCTGCTGGGCGGTTTCGTGTTCGGGCCGCTGGTGCAGCATTATGCTTTCGGCCAGGCGTGGACGGGCTTCCCGTTCGGTGGGGACCTGACCGACAACAAGACCCTCGTTATGCTGCTGGCCTGGCTGCCCGCGCTGTACTTCGTCTACAAAGACCGCAATTACCGGCCCTGGCTCATAGCCGCCTTCGTGGTGACCGCCGCCGTCTACCTGGTGCCGCACAGCATGTTCGGCAGCGAGCTGGATTATGCGAAGAACCAGGTGGTAACGGGCGGCAGGAACTAGGCTTCAATGATCTACACGATAAGGCGGAAGATCCTGGTCAAAGGCGTGGTGCAGGGCGTAGGCTTCCGGCCGCACGTCTACAAACTGGCCCTGGCCTACGGCCTGGCCGGCTGGGTGAAGAACGACGCCGCCGGCGTTACCGTGGAGGCCGAGGGCCTGCCCCAGAACGTCCGGGAGTTCATCCGCGAGATCAGCCGCCGTAAGCCGCCCGCTTCCCGCATAGATTCCGTTTCCGTGCTCCCTCTCACGCCCACCGGAGAGAAATTGTTCGCCATAGCCAAAAGCGGGGGGCACGCCCCGGCGGGCGCCGTCATCCCGGCCGACCTGGCGCTCTGCGGGGACTGCCGCCGCGAAATGCTGGCGCCTCGTGACAGGCGATACCTTTACCCTTTCACCAACTGCACCAATTGCGGCCCGCGTTTTACCATAGTTAAGTCCGTGCCGTACGACCGCCAGGCTACCACCATGGCCGGCTTCGCCATGTGCCCGCACTGCCTGCGGGAATACACTAACCCGCTCGACCGCCGTTTCCACGCCCAGCCCAACGCCTGCCCGGTCTGCGGCCCCGACGTGGAACTTTCCGCCGGGGGGAAAAAGTATGCGGGCATGGCCGCGCTCGAAAAGACCGCCGGGCTCCTTCTCGCCGGGCGTATCGGCGCGCTGCAGAGCCTGGGCGGTTTCCACCTGGCTTGCCGGGCCGACACAGCCCCGGCGCTCCGCCGGCTGCGCGCGGTGAAGCGCCGCCCCCATAAGCCTTTCGCCGTGATGGTCCCGTCGCTCGCGGCCGCTAAGAAACTCTGCCTGGTTTCGAAGACCGAGGCCGCCGCGCTCGCTTCTTCCGAAGCCCCGGTAGTGATGCTGCGCCGCAAGGGCGCTTTTTCAGAGCCCGCGCCCGGCCTTTCCAGGCTCGGCGTCATGCTGCCGTATACGCCGCTGCACGCGGCCCTCTTCGCGCTGCTGGCGAAGAAAGGCTTCGCCGGGCCGCTGGTCATGACCTCCGGCAACCTGAGGGACGAACCTATCTGCAAGGACGCCGCCGAAGTTTCCGGGCGGCTCGCCGCCGCGGCCTCCTTCACCCTTTCCCATAACCGGCCCATCCACAACAGGGCCGACGACAGCGTGGCCTTCGAAGCGGCGGGGGAACTGCGCCTGGCCCGCCGCGCCAGGGGCTACGTCCCGGCGGGCATAAAACTTCCGGCCGGCGGGGCGCCGCTGCTGGCCTGCGGGGCGGACCTGAAGAACGCCTTCTGTCTCACGCGCGGTTCCGAAGCTTTCCTCTCCCAGCACATCGGGGACCTGTCCGAGCCCAAGAACCAGGAGTTCTTCAGGGAAACGCTGGGCAAGCTATCCGGCCTGCTTAAGGTAAGGCCCGGCGTGATCGTGCACGACCTGCACCCGGATTACGCCTCTTCCTTCATCGCCGGTTCCCTGCCGGGCGCGAAGATAGCCGTGCAGCACCACGCGGCGCACGCCCTGAGCGTGGCGGCCGAGCACGGGCTTAAGGATCCTTTTTTAGGAATTTCCTTCGACGGCACCGGCTACGGCGCCGACGGGAAGATCTGGGGCTCCGAATTCCTGGTGTTCGGCAAGCATACCTGGCGCCGGGCCGGCCATCTTAAATATTTCCCTCTGCCGGGCGGGGATATAGGCGCTTTCGAGACCTGGCGCCCCGCGCTGGCGCTCGTTAAGGAGGCTTTCGGGCCTGCCTGGCGCAAGGCCGCCGGGGACCTCTTTAAGAAGGTTCCGGGCGCGAAACTAAATACCGTAGAGCGGATGCTGGAGACCGGGCTTAACTGTCCCGCCACTTCCAGCATGGGCCGTATTTTCGACGCTTTCAGTTTTATCTCCGGCGTGCGGGACGAAGCCACCTACGAGGCGCAGGGCCCCATGGAGATGGAAAGCCTGCTCGACGGCAAGAAGCACGGGGAATACGCTTTCGGGCTGGTACAGGGCGAAACCTGCCTGGAACTGGACCCGGTCCCGGCAGTCAGGGCCGCGGTAACGGACAGGCTTGCCGGGGTCTCCGCGGCGGTGATCTCCGCCCGGTTCCATGCCGGTGTGGCCGCGGCCGCCTCCTCACTGGCGATAAAACTGGCTGGTGAAGCTGGGCTGGAAACTGTCTGTCTTTCAGGCGGGGTTTTTCAGAACCGCGCCCTGCTGGAGGACTTGGCCGTCCGCCTTTCGCGGGCGGGCCTCAAGGTGCTGGCCAATTCCCGCGTGCCGTCCAACGACGGGGGGATAGCGCTGGGCCAGGCCTGGTACGCTATTAACGGGTATAGCGGGGAGCGCGCCGCGGAGTAAGCGCCGGGGGATAAAATAAGGACGGCCCTTTATGCGAAGGGCCGTCCTTGTTTTTTGTACAAGCCGTTCTTTACTGCGCGGAAAGCCAACTGGCGAACTCGTCCCACTTCCCGGCCTTGGAGAGCGACATCTTCGAGTAGTTCGCGTCGAAGCCGTAGGAAGGCAGGTAGATGCCGAGCCCGAGGGCGTTATTGTAGGAATCGCCGGTGGTGGCGTTCTTTATGAGCATCTTCTGCTGTACCAGCGCGGTTATTTCCCTGCCCTTCGCGGCCAGCGCGGGGACCTTGGTCCCGGCGATAGCGATGAAATTCAGGAAGTCGCGCGAATCAGCGCCGCCGAAAGATTTTGATTCGCTGAGCGCGGCTTTCAGCGCGGCCTTGTCCTGAGCCATGGCGAGGTCCACCCACTGGTCGGTAAGCAGGCGCAGCGGCTCGGCCTGGGCGGAGCGCACCGCGGCCATGGTGGTGCCGGAGCCCTTGGCCGAGTAAGAGGCGTTGTACCCTTCCACGGCGGCCTTGGCTACGGCTTCCGGGCTGAGGTTGGCCGGGTTGACGCGGGAGAGGAAAGCCGCGTAGTCCCAGCCGTCGCCGGGTTCGGTCTCCTCGGAGCCTACTATGACCGGCGCGTAATTCTTAAGCTCGTACACCACTTCGGCCATCTGCATCAGGCAGGCGTCGGAGGCGTAGATGTCCAGCTGCCCCATCTGCGCGAGGGCCTGGCCCAGCTGCACGGAGGTGATGCCGTTGCCGGTCTCGTCGTCGTACGAAATACCTTTGAGGATCCGCGAGCCCAGGCTCTTGGTCTTCCACCCGTCGCCATGGTTCCACACGATCAGCATATATTTCCTGGCGGGGTATTTGGCCTTGGCCCACTTTACGAACTGCACCAGCTGGTTCCAGTCGCCCATGTCGGTCTTGGGCAGTTCTTCCAGCAGCTGCGAGCTTGTGACCGCGGTATCGGTGTCTTTTAAAACGTAATACCTGCGCACGCCGGTCCAGTCGGAGGAGCGCGCGCCCGCGGCGGCGTCGCGGCCCATGGCGGGGGGCATGTTCCAGTTAGGGTTGGGCCAGCCGGGGTGCGGCACTACGCCGCCGCCCCAGGGATTGTCGTAATCGTCGCCGGGATAGTTGGGATAGGAAGGCGGAGCCTGGTAGATCCTGCCGGCTTCCACCACCACGTTCATCTTGTCGGTGGAGCCGGCCTGCTCCATTTCGTTCATGTCGGTGTGAACGTAGCTCGAAAGGTTGTTCTTGCCGTTCATGAAAACCATCAGCGTCCATTCTTTGGGCGCCCTGTCGTCCCGTGTCACCGAGGGCTGGGGGACTGAAATTCCAGAGGTGCGGGCCTGGCTTATGATGTCCTTCACCGAAGGCAGGCTGTCGAAGCTTATGTCCTGCGCGGCGGCGGGCGCGGCCATGAAAGCCGAGGCCAGCAGGAACTTGCTTATGGCTGTTTTTTTCATCTGTACTCTCCTCGCGGAAATAATGGAACTTCCTACTTGTAATGATAATCCTTTTGGACGGCGGTCCTATGGGTTCATGGTCCCGTTGTTACGAGGTATTAGACCCACCCGCTTCAGGGACTTTAGGCCTACGACGGACGTCAAGCCGGGGCAATTGCTATAATCTAGTCGGTCCAGGCGGAGGAATCCGGTGAGAATCCGGAGCTGCCCCGCAACGGTAAGGCGCGCTTCACCGCGCGCCAAGCCCGGTCTACCGCCAGGATTGCCGCAGCCTTCCAGGGAGGGCACAAGGGGCGCACCGCCCCGGCCTCCCGCTATGCGCGGCCTCTTCGCGGGAGGAAAAATGAAAGCACCTTGTTTGTCCTTGTCGTTCCTGTTGTGTTTTTCCGTTATAGCTCTTCATGCCGCAGACGAGCCCGGGCCGGATGTTTTCTTTTCCGTCTCCAGGGCCGCGTCCTGCCGCAGTCTGCCGCCCGCCGACGCGCTTACCCTTTACGCGCCGGAAATGGAACGCGGCGGGGACCTTTCCCTGCCGGACCTTTTAGAGGAGGCGGCGCCCCTCGCTATCCGCAAACTCAACGGGCCCGGCGGGCTGGCCACCGTGTCCATGCGCGGGTTCCAGGCCAGGCAGACCGCCGTTTATCTGGACGATGTCCGCCTGCCGGCGGACATTACCGGCACGGTGGACCTTTCCCTGTTCCCGTCGGCGGGGCTTGGAAAAATAGAAGTGCTGCCTGGCGCGGTGTCCTCGGTTTACGGCTCGGGCGCGGAGGGCGGCGTAGTGCAGTTGTTCACGCGCAGGCTGGCGCCGGGCGCGCGGCTGGCGGAGGCCGGCGCGGAGCTTTCCGCCTATGATACGCGGCTTTACTCGTTGAAAGCCGGCGCTGCGGGCGCGAACGCGGATGTTTTTTTTAGCGGCGCCTCGGGCTCTTCGGACGGCTTCCAGCGGAACTCGGCGCTGCGTAAGGATTCCGCCGAAGGAAGGGCTTCTTTGGCCTTGGGCGCGGCGGGCAGGTTTACCCTTACGGGCCTGTTCTCTGGCCTCAGGACGGGGCTTCCTTCGGGCACGCCGGTGCCGGTAAGCGGGTGGAACGGCAGCCGGGAGAAGGCCGCCAATTCTCTCACCGACTGGCAGAAGTCGGAGCGCAGTTTTCTGTCCGGCTCGTGGAGCGGGGGGACCGGGAACTTCGCGTTCAGGGCGGATTCCTCTTACTCCGCGAACGACATTACGGCCTTTCAATGGGGGGCCGACAGCGCCGCCAGGGTGACCGACCGCGCCCTCTCCGCCAGGGCCACGCTGTACAAAACCGCGGTGCTCGGCGTTGAAAGTACGGTTTCCGGGCTGGATTCGGGAACTTACGGGGATCATTCCATAACTTCTTTCGGCGTCTTCGCGCAGAAAACGTTCAACCCCTCGCCCGGGCTGGAACTTACGCCCGGGGCCAGGCTGGACCGCAGCGGGGCGTATTCCGGCAGGGTAAGCCCTAAGCTGGCGGCGGTCTACGCGCCCGACGAAAAATGGAAGTTCTCGGCCTCCGAAGCCGCGGGCTTCCAGGCGCCCACCTTCGCGGACCTGTACAACCCGTGGGCAGCTCCGGCCCCGGGGCTTAAGCCGGAGACCAGCCTTAATTCCGCCGCCGCGGTCTATTACGGCTCGCCGGCCGGCTGGTACGCCGGCCTCGCCGGATATTATTCGGATATCGAAGACCGCATCGCGCTGGACCCGGTAACCTGGGCGGCGGCGAACCTCGCTGCCGGCTATAATACCGGGCTGGAGGCGCAGGCCGGGTATAAGGCGGGCAAGGCCGCGCTGTCGGCCGGATATGTCCGGAACGCCAGCATGGTTAAAAGCGGGGCGGGGGGGTATAGGCAGGCCAACTTCAGCCCGAAGGACAGGTTCACTTTCAGCGCGAGGGCCGCCCTGGCCGGCTTCGACGCCGAGCTTGCCGGGCGGGGAGTGTCGGAGCAGTACACGGGTCTGGGAAAAAGCGGGCTGCGCCTGCCCGAGTACTGGGTGTTCGGTCTTACCGTTTCACGCCGGCTGGGCGCGCTGGAGGTCTGGGGCGGGGTTTCGAACCTGCTGGACCGGCATTACGCCGAAACGGCCGACGTCTTCAACGGCTGGTTCCCGCAGCCGGGCCGGACTTTCTCCGCCGGGGTAAAGGCCAGGTTCCTGTAAACACCGGGCGGCGGCAGGTTCGCCTGTAACGCGTTAACTTGACCGCCGCTTTTTCTATGTGCTACTATTAATTTAAAGGTAACACATGAAAGGCAAACTCGTAAGGTTCGGCGTTTCGCTGGAGGGGGATCTCCTCAGGCATTTCGACGCGTTCATCGGCGCGGAGGGGTATTCCAACCGTTCCAAGGCCATCGCCGACCTGATCCGCAAGGAATTCGTGGGCGACGTGTTCGCGCGAGGCGGGGCGGTGGCCGGAGCCATCACCATGGTTTACGACCATCACAAGCGCGAGGTGGTGAATAAACTGCTGGATATCCAGCACGACCACGGAACTATGATAATTTCCGCCCAGCACGTGCACCTGGACCACGACAACTGCCTGGAGATCATCGCCGTAAAAGGCCCCGGCGCCAAGGTAAAGGCCCTGGCCGATTCCCTTAAGTCCGTTAAGGGCGTAAAGCACGCCACGCTCAGCGTCACTACAGCGGGCAAATAATTTTTTTAGCCGGCAGTAGCACGAAATACATATTGGTAGCAACCGCCGGAGCACACGGGAGGAACAGCATGCACATGGCCGACGCTTTAATATCCCCGGCGGTCGGGGGCGCGATGTGGGTGGTTTCAGGGGGTCTCATCGCGCACAGCGCGAGGAAAGTCCGGGAAGAGGCCGACGACAGGAAGGTCCCGCTGATGGGCGTGCTGGGCGCGTTCGTCTTCGCGGCGCAGATGATAAACTTCACCATCCCGGGCACCGGTTCAAGCGGGCATCTGGGCGGCGGCATGATCCTTTCCATCCTGCTCGGGCCATACGCGGCCTTCCTCGTGCTGGCCTCGGTGCTGACGGTGCAGGCCTTGTTCTTCGCCGACGGCGGGCTGCTGGCCCTGGGCTGCAACATCGTCAACATGGGCTTCTTTACCTGTTTCGTAGCCTACCCGCTTATCTATAAAAAAATAATGGGCCGCGGCCTTGTTAAAAAACGCCTGCCGATCGCGGCGACAATAGCGGGTGTAGCCGGGCTCCAGTGCGGGGCTTTCGGCGTGGTGCTGGAAACGGCAGCGTCCGGCATTTCGGAGCTGCCGTTCAAGACCTTCGTCATGCTTATGCTCCCGATACACCTGGCGATCGGCCTGGCGGAAGGGCTGGTCACTTCCGGGGTGGTGTCCTTTGTAATGGCCGCCAGGCCTGAAATACTTGCCGCCGCCGCCGAAAGAAAGCCGCTAGGTATAAGCGTAAAAAAAGCCGTGCTTGGCATCGCCGCCGCGGCCGTTCTTACCGGCGTCGCTTTGAGCTGGTTCGCCTCCGCCAACCCCGACGGGCTGGAATGGGCGATGCTAAAGACTTCCGGCAGGGAAGAAATGCAAAGCGGGGAAAAACTGCACGGCCTGCTGGCCTCATTACAGGAAAAGACGGCTTTCCTGCCGGATTATGGCTTCAGGAAAACCGGAACGCCCAGGGAACCGGTCGCCGCTAAAACCGGAACTGCCCCTGTGGGTAAAGAAGCCTGGCCCGCGGTTGACGCCGGCACCTCGGCGGCGGGGCTCGTCGGCGGTGTTTTCACGCTTTTGCTGGCCGGGCTTATAGGTTTTGGGTTAAGCCGCCGTAAAATATCGGCCTAAAGCAGGCGTTCCCGCGGTGATATAATAGGACTGCCGGCGTTTACCTCGACGGCAGTTTAATTGCTATGAATGAACTCGGCAAGAATCTGGTCGATATCGGCTACATGGATACGCTGGCCTCCGGGGACAGCCCTTTGCACCGGCTGGACCCGCGTGCCAAACTTTTCACCACTTTCCTGTTCCTTACAGCCGTAGTTTCTTTCAATAAGTACGAAGTTTCCGCGTTGGCGCCTTTTTTTCTGTACCCCGTTTTTCTGATCGCGGTCGGCGATCTGCCGTCGGCATACCTTCTTAAAAAGATAATGCTTATTTCCCCTTTCGCCGTCCTTGTCGGTATTTTTAACCCGCTGCTGGACAGGCAGACTCTGCTTCATCTGGGCGCGTTCGCTGTTTCCGGGGGCTGGGTTTCTTTTTTATCCATTATTCTGCGTTTCCTGCTTACGGTTTCCGCCGCCCTGGCCCTGCTTTCGTTAACAGGTATAAACTCGGTCTGCGAGGCATTGGAGAGAATCGGAGTTCCCAGGCCTTTTGTGGTTCAGTTGCTTTTCCTGAACCGCTATATATTTGTGCTTGCCGGGGAAACGGAGCGCATGGCCCGCGCCAGCTCCCTGCGGTCCTCCGGCGTCGGAGCAATGAACTTCAGGCTGTTCACCCAGATCGTGGGACATTTGCTGCTTAGGACGCTGGACCGCGCGGAGCGCGTTTACCGAGCCATGCTCTGCCGCGGGTTCTACGGGCATATCCGTATGATCCGGTTTTCCCGGATAGGCCGCAGGGAGATTGTTTTTGTTCTGGGCTGGGCGGCTTTGTTCGCGGTTTTCAGATTTGTAAATATTCCCCTTATTCTAGGGACTGCGCTTACGGGAACGCTAAAATGAGCCATCATATCGTAGAAGCGGAAGACCTTCAGTATGCCTACCCGGACGGCACGGCCGCGCTGACCGGCGTCTCTTTCCGGATCGCTCACGGGGAATCCGTAGCGCTGGTGGGCGAGAACGGGGCGGGCAAGTCCACCCTGCTGCAGCATTTTACCGGCTGCCTTTTTTCAACCGCCGGCGTTCTTAAGATAGGCGGCCTCACCGTAGACAAGCAGAACCTCTCCGCAGTGCGGCGCGCCGTAGGCATGGTGTTCCAGAACCCGGACGACCAGCTGTTCATGCCGACCGTCTTCGAGGACGTGGCCTTCGGCCTGCTGAACCTGGGCGTGACGGAGGCGGAGCTGGAAGGTAAAGTGATGTGCGCGCTTGAAACCGTCGGCGCGGCCCAGTTACGGTCTCGCCCGCCGTACCGGCTGTCGCAGGGGGAAAAACGGGCTGCGGCTATTGCCGGGGTGCTGGCAATGTCGCCCGACGTCCTGGTCATGGACGAGCCAACCTCCAACCTGGACCCGTTATCCCGCAGGCGGCTTATTTCGCTGCTTAAAACTTTCAGCCACACCAAGATCATCGCCACGCACGACCTGGAGTTCGCGCTGGAAACCTGCCGGAGGGCCATCGTGCTGCATAAAGGCGCCGTTACCGCGGACGGCCCCGCCGGGGAGGTCTTCCGCGACGCGGAGCTGCTGGCGCGCAGCAGCCTGGAACGCCCCGCTTCGCTCGGCGGGTGTTAGCCGCGGCGCCGGCGTTTTTGCTAAAATGTTATGGTAGAGACGTTAACTTTTGGCCGCAGGGCGTGTTTGTCCCCTGAAAATAGAATAGAACCGTTCCTGACGACCATTGATGAAATACTGGCTTCTCCTGCCTCTTCTGCTTTTCCCGCGTACCGCCGGCGCCCAGGGCCTCGGGCCCGTGGTCGACACCAGTCTTGAACTTCCTTCCTCCAGCCTGCTGGACCAGCTCGCCTCTATCCCGGATTACCCGGCTTCTTCGTCCGCTTCTACTCCGGACGTGACCGAGGCGGAAGTGCAGGACATGGAGGAGGGCGAGGGCGGGGATATCTTCATCAGCACGGAGCCCGCGGAGCCCCCCATGCCGGTCAACCTGGGCGGCAACGGGAAGCTTTCCGTCACACGCCGGGACACCGGCGAAAAGATCGTCCTGAACTACCGGACCAGGGACGGCGGCTACGACATGGACGAGATCCAGAAGTTCGACCACATCACGCGCTGCAGCCTTAACGGCGAGGAAACCGATATGTCCATAAAGCTCGTGGAGCTGCTGGACGCATTGGAGGACCATTTCGGCAAGCGGGGGATAATCCTGCTGAGCGGGTACCGTACCCTGGAACTTAACCGCACGCTGCCGGGCGCCGCGGAGCACAGCCTGCATATGCTGGGCTGGGCCGCGGATATAAGGATCCCAGGCTACAGTTCCACCACTATAAAAAAGTACGCCCTCCGGCTGGGCGCGGGCGGGGTCGGCTACTATCCTTCTAAAGGTTTTACGCACGTAGACGTGGGCCGGGTCCGCTACTGGGTGGTCAGGGCCCCGGTGCGCCGCCGGCGCCGCAGGCTTAAGCATGCGCCGCCCTCGAGGCACGTCGCAAAGCGGAAAGCCGTGCGTCCGGCAGCATCCAAAAGCCCTTCGGCAAGTAAAAAAGCCGCGCCCGCCCATAAAACCGGGGCCAGGACTTCGGCAAAGAAAAAAGCCGTTTAAACCCCGCTCCCCGCGGGAGTTACGTCCCTTAAAGTCCCTTCAAACTGTATTCAACGCCCTTTATTGCGTCTATAGCCGAGCTGGTTATGCCGCCGGCGTAGCCCGCGCCTTCGCCCAGGGGATAGAGGTTCCCGATGTTCAGGGAAGCGTAAGTCCCGTCCCTTAGTACCTTTACCGGGCAGGAGGTGCGCGTTTCGGGGGCCAGCAGCACGGCCCGCTCCGAGACGAAGGCCGGGTAGGCTTTTCTAAAGTTTTCGAAAGCCGTTAAAAGCTCCTCGGTCGCGAACCCCGGCAGAATTCCCCGCAGATCCGCCGGAGCCGTGCCTGTCCTGCACGAATTCTTTATTACCTCGCCTGAAACCCTGCCGCCGATGAAATCCAGCAGGTTCTGCGCCGGCACGGCCCAACCCCCGCCGCCGGCCCTGAAAGCCGCGCGCTCTATGCCTTCCTGGAACTCGAAACCGGCCAGCGGGCCTTCGGCCTTGTAGTCCTCCGGCCGGCAGGTGACCGCCAGCGCGGCGTTGGAGAAAGCCGAGGCCCTGGCCGCGCAGCTCATCCCGTTCACCGCCAGCAGGCCCTGGGCAGAAGAGGCGTTTACAACTTCCCCGCCGGGGCACATGCAGAAGGTGTACACGCCGCGGCCTGTCGCGCGGTTGGTGTGGTTAAGCGAATAAGTGGCGGCGCCCAGCCCGGGATAGTCCCGGTATTTCGCGCCGTACCTGAAAAGGTTGATGTCCGCGGCGGGGTGCTCTATCCTTACCCCGACGGAGATGCCGCGGCGCTCCAGGGCCGCGCCCTTTTTTTGCAGCAGTTCGAAAGTATCCCGGGCCGAATGCCCGATAGCCAGGTAGACGCGCGAAGAGCGGTATTCCCGCAGCCCGTTCACCACCACGCCGCAGGCCCTGCCGCCCGAAACCAGGAGGTCCGTGACCCTGGCGCCGTACCGGATCTCGCCGCCGTGCGCGAGCACGTGTCCGCGTATGTTGCGGACAATGGCGCACAGCACGTCGGTGCCCACGTGCGGCTTGGCCGTATAGCCTATCTCCGGCGGCGCGCCGAATTTTATTAAGGTGTCCAGCACCTTGGCGGCGTAGTCCGAATTGTTCACGCGGGAGAACAGCTTGCCGTCGGAATAGGCGCCCGCGCCGCCCTCCCCGAACTGGATGTTGGATTCCGGTTCCAGCGTCCGTTCCGTCACGAACCGGTGCACGTCGGCGGTACGCTCTTCTATCTTTTTGCCTCTTTCCAGGACCAGCGGCTTAAGCCCGCGCTCTATAAGTTCCAGCGCGGCGAACATGCCGGCGGGGCCGAAGCCCACCACTATGGGCCGGTCCTTAAGTGCCGGGCGGGCCGCGGCGGGCTTCGCTTTTGTTTTGTAAGGGGGGAACTTCCCGCTGTTAGCGTACCCGCGCGGGACCGCCACGGCCAGGGAGAGCTCGTAATAGAACTGCTCCGGGTCCGCCATGTCCAGCGCTTTCGCGAGCACTTTAACTATCCGTATCTCTTTCTCGCCGAGCCCGAGGGCTTCGGCGGCCGCTTTAAGCCAGAAGGCCCCGCCGCCCGCTTCTACGGGCAGGCGCAGGCCCCCTACCGTTAAAACGGGCAGCGAGTTCTCTTCCTGGTCCAAGTCCGGGTCCGCCATATGAATGCGCCGCGCTGCGCTGCGCGTATCGCATGTGTAATTGAAACATATTTATCCCTTCCCCGGGTGGTTTTGCCGGTCAGCGCCAGATCCCGGCTATGGGGGAGGCCTTGGCGTCGTTCTTGTTCAGGGTCCCCAGGCCGAACGTATCCTCGATGGTGCGCAGCAGGCTGTAATGCGTGTAGGCGTCGTTCGAGACGCTGCCGGGGGTTACGGAATCCCCGTAAAGCGCGGTATAGATGTGGTTGGCGGAGGTGGACTTGTCGTCCTCGTCGAAGGTGATCACCAGCAGCATGTCCTTCATGAAAGCCGGGTCCTTCATCAGCGGGGCGAAGTACGAGTTAAGCCACTTCGACGCGTAAGCCACGCCGGTGTCGTGCCCGTCGTTCTTGATGTCGGGGATGAACATGGAGAAATCAGGCAGTTTCCCGCAGACCGTATTCCCCGTATGAGATTGCTTGTGATCGAAGACAATGCGAAACTGGCCGGCTCGCTCAAGCGCGGGCTCGAGCAGGAAGGCTACGCCGTGGACACGGCCCCGGACGGCGAGGCCGGCTGGAAAAAACTGCTGGCCGGGCTGCGCAGCTGCCTCAGGCGGCCCCGCGAATCCCTGCCGGGCGAGCTGAAGGTCGGGGACCTGGTGCTGGACGTTTCCAAGGCCAGGGTTTTCAGGGCCGGCGCGGAAATAAAGCTTACCCTTAAGGAATTTCGCCTGCTGGAATATTTCATGCGCCATCACAGCCAGGTGCTGCTCCGGGAGCAGATCGTCGGGCATCTCTGGGATTTCGATTTCGATTCGGTCAGCAACGTGCTGGACGCGCACATGAAGAACCTGCGCAAGAAGGTCGACGGCGGCTATGATGAAAAATTATTCGAAACGGTGCGCGGCATGGGCTACAGGCTTAAAGGGTAACATCTTCCTGTACGCGCGCCTGCGGCTGAGCGCGCTTAAATGCCGCCGGCGCAGGTCTTCTGCTGAAAATGATTGTATAATTTAACGATTCGGCCATAACGATTCGGCCATAAGGATAAGCAATGAAACTACTGGTCGTTGAAGACGACAAAAAGATCTCTTCGTTCATAGCGGGCGGGCTTAAACAGGCCGGTTTTGGCGTGGACTGCGCCTATGACGGCGAGGACGGCCTGGCGAAGGCGCTCGGCGCGGACTATGCCGCCGCCGTGGTGGATATCATGCTGCCTAAACTGGACGGCCTGGGCCTCGTCTCACAAATGCGCGGGCGCGGCTCCCGCGTGCCGGTAATAATACTCAGCGCGAAGCGGACCGTGGACGACAAGGTGCGCGGCCTGCAGGCCGGCGGCGACGATTACCTGGTGAAGCCGTTTTCTTTTTCCGAACTGCTCGCGCGCGTGAACGCGCTGCTGCGCCGCTCCGGCGGAGAGGCCGCGGAGCCCTCGGTCCTTAAGGCGGAAGGGGTCCTGATGAACCTGCCGCGCAGGGAAGTGACGCGCCAGGGGGTCAGGATAGAATTGCAACCCCGCGAGTTCGCCCTGCTGGAGTATTTCATGCGCAATCCGGGCCGCCCGGTTTCAAAGGCGCTGATCCTGGAGAATGTCTGGGGCTTCGATTTCGACCCGCAGACCAACGTGGTGGACGTGCTGGTCTGCCGCCTGCGGGACAAGCTGGACAAGCCTTTTAAGAAAAGTCTGATAAGTACCATCCGCGGGGTGGGCTATGTTTTTAAAAATCCGTAGTTCCTTCAGGCGTGCCGCCAGGACCACCGGTTTCAAACTGGCCGCGTGGTATGCCGCCTTTTTCCTGGCCGGCAGCCTTTGCGTTCTGGGTTTGGCGTACTTCCTGCTGGCATCTTCGCTCAGGCGGGAGGACCGCGGCGATATCACCGCCAGGTTCAGCGAGCTCAGCCTGGAGTATAACAGGAACGGCCTGAAAAACCTGAAGACGGAGGCCTGGCAGGCCGCGGCCGGCGGCGGGCCTTTCTACCTTAGGATCTTTTCCAGGGACGGGACCGTAAGTTTCCTGTCTACGGCGGGCGGCTACGCCCGGTTCAACCCGTCTTCCACAGGACTGCCCGGCAAGGGCGAAGCGCCGCGCTGGGATTTTATAAGCACCGGGGGGGATGAGGACGTTCTTGAACTGCTTTCCGGGCGTATGCCGGACGGAGCCGTGCTGCAGGTGGGGATGGATACGGCCGACCGGGAAAATTTTCTCGAGAATTTCCAGGACATCGCCCTTGTCGTCATGGTCCCGGCCATCCTGCTCGCCCTTATCGGCGGCACTTTCCTCACCAACCGCGCGTTAAAACCGCTGCGGAACCTTATTGAAACCGTAAGAACCATTGAAACCGGCAACCTTGCCGCCAGGGTGCCCGTGCGCGGCGCCGCGGACGAACTGGACGAAGCGGGCGCGCTCTTCAACAGGATGCTGGACAGGATCTCGGCGCTGGTCGACGGCATGCGCGAAGCCCTCGATAACGTGGCCCACGACCTGCGCACCCCGATGGCCCGCCTGCGCGCCGTGGCGGAAACCGCTTTGACGGAGAATACTTCGGCAGAAAGCCGCGGTGAGGCCCTTTCCGACTGCCTCGAGGAGACGGAACGGATCCTGGAACTTTTGAACGCGCTTATGGAGATTTCCGAAGCCGAGGCCGGGGCAATGAAGCTTAAATGCGAGCCTGTGCGGCTGGCCGGGGTGGCTGCCGAGGTGGGGGAGATATACGGCTATCCCGCCGAAGCCAAAGGCATTGGCATATCCGTGAGGATCGGCTCCGACATGAAAATTTCCTGCGACCGCGCCAGGGTGCGCCAGGCGCTGGGTAATCTTGTGGATAACGCCGTAAAATACTCGCCGCCCGGCAGCGCGGTTTCCATCTCGCTGGCCGAAGAGGACGGGGCCGCCGTGTTCCGCGTTCGCGACCAGGGGCCGGGCATCCCCGCCGGGGACATTCCGCGCATCTGGGACCGCCTCTACCGCGGCGACGCCAGCCGCCACGAGAAAGGCCTGGGCCTGGGCTTAAGCCTGGTCCGCGCCGTGGCCCTGGCCCACGGCGGCGCCGCCGCGGTGGAGTCAAAACCCGGCGAGGGTTCCGTTTTCGTTCTTCGCATCCCGGCCGCGTAGCGGCGGCCGCCGGACGTCCCGTCCATAAGCCGCCTTCCGGCGGCTTATTCCTTTTTATAAATATTACAACGATGTAATCCTGCTGTAAGCCTGCCGCAAGGTGCGTTCGCTACACTTGGAGCAGCGGGACCGCATAGCCGCTTGGTCAAAGTGCGCGGTTCGAGGGAGCAGTTCCCGTGCGGTATTACCTTTGTGTATGCGCCTTAATGAAAAATTTTTACCGCTCTCGGTTGCGGCGCTGCTGGCCGCCTCGCGGCTGCTGGAAATCTTCAGCCTGAAGTACGACAGCGACGAACTGCAGCATATGCACACGGTCTGGAGCTGGGCCAACGGCCTGGTGCAGTACCGCGACCTGTTCGATAATCATACGCCGCTTTTTCATATGCTGCTGGCGCCGTTCATAGCCCTGTTCGGGGCCACGCCGCACCTGCTGCTGTACGGCCGGCTCCTGATGCTGCCGCTCTTCGCGGCGGATCTGTATTTCGTCTACCTGGCGGCTGAAACGGTTTTTGACCGGGAAACGGCCCTCTGGACCTCTCTGGCGGCCGGGTTCGCGCTGAACTTCTCAGGGGCGTCCGTGGAGTTCCGCCCCGACAATCTCTGGCTTGCTCTCTTCGCCGCCTCAACGTACCTTCTGCTGAAGAAAGAGAACACGCTGCGCTCCGGGGCAGGCTTCGGCTTGCTGACCGCCGCTAACAGCCTGGTTTCGCTTAAAACGCTGGTGTTCCTGCTGCCGGCTGCGGCGCTGGCCTGGTTTTTTTCCTGGCTGTGCTCCGGCAAACCGCGCGGCGGTTTTCTGCGTTTTGCGGCCGGCGCCGCGCTGGCCGCCGCGCTGGTCTGGCTGGTTTTCCTGTCGCTTTTTTATGAGCTCGGCGCCCTGAAAGCCATGTTTTACGGGACGCTGCTGCACAATCTTCTGCCCTCCGTATATACCGACCCCGGGCGGAAGGCCGGCGTGGCCGCTCTCTGGCTGCTGGCCGGTTTCCTCCCTGCACGGCGCCTGAAGGCCGCCGCCGGCCCGCTCCGGCTGCTGTGGTTCCTTGCTTTTTCCCTGCTTGCGGTTTCGGTGCTGTATCCGGTGCTGGAAAGGGAAACCAGGCTGCCGGTGACCCAGACGGCCGCGGTACTGGCCGGCGGCCTGCTTTTTTCAGGCCTTAAGAAAAAAGCTCCGGACGGTTCCGTCCGGGTCGTTATCCTGGCCGGCGCGCTGGTCTTTTTCGTTTTCCTGGTGCGGCGCCATTCGGACAGGGCGCAGAACCTGGCCGAGGAGCGCCTGTGGAGCGATATTCTGCGCCTCACGGATCCGGATGATTATGTTATGGACGCCAAGGGGGAAAACATCTTCCGCAGGCGGCCGTATTATTACGCGCTGGAGCTTTTTACTAAAAGGCGCATGCAGGCCGGCCTGCTGGATCCGGAGCGGATAGGCGCGGATATGTCCCGGCAAAAAGATTGGGTGCTGGTTACTCTGGACAAGGAAGCCTTTCCCGCAAGCTTGACCGCTATTGGCGAAAAGGATTTTCTTGAAGTCTCTCCATTCATCGAAGTGGCCGGGGCAAGGTTGCGGCCCGCACCAGGCCGTGGCGCCACTGCCGCTTTTGATGTGCTGGTGGAAGGCGGTTATTCTTTTCTCCCGGCCGCGGCGGGCCGTAAACTCGACGGCAGGCCGCTGGTTCCCGGCGCGGACGTCTACCTGCTTCCGGGGCGGCACAGGTTCGATTTCGGGAACCGCGCCGACGCGGTTTGCGCGGTTTTTTCCAAAGCGGTCGAACGCGGCTTCATCCCGGCGGGCTGCCGAAGTGTTGCCGGGCAATTGAGAGATTACAAAAATGTAATCCGGCGGTAAGCCTGCCGCAAGGTGCGCCGGATATACTAACCGCATAAGGCCGGTTGAACCGGCCGGCAGGCGCAGTTCAAGGGAGCAGCTTATGTGCGGTATCGCCGGAATTTTTGAGACCAGCGGACGCCCGTGCCAGCGGGAAGAGCTTTTGGCTATGCACGCGGCGCTGGTGCACCGCGGCCCGGACGATTCCGGGTGCTTCGCGGATGGGCCCGCGGGGCTAGCCTTCCAGCGCCTTTCCATCCTGGACCTCCGGGGCGGCCATCAGCCGATGACCTCTCCGGACGGGCGTTTTACGGTGGTTTTCAACGGCGAAATATACAACCACCGGACCCTCAGGGCGCCGCTCGAGGCCTCAGGCTGGCGGTTCCGCACCAGTTCCGACACCGAGACCCTGCTGGCGGGGTTTTCGTTGCGCGGGCCGGCTTTCTTCGCCGAATTGAACGGCATCTTCGCCTGCGCGGTCTGGGACTCAAAAGAACGCTCGCTGACCCTGGCCAGGGACCCTCTGGGGGTAAAGCCCCTCTACACCTGCCGCAGCGGCGGCCGCCTGTATTTCGCCTCGGAACTGCGGGCTTTGCTGGCCGCCGGCGTTCCGCGCCGTCTCTCACCTGCCTCCGTTTCGGACTACCTGGCCTACGGCTACGTGCATTCTCCCGCTACGCTTATCGAAGGGATAGAAAAATTCCCGGCCGGCAATTGGATGACGGTGAAACAGGGGGGCGGCTCCGTGGAGGTTTCCTACTGGCGGCTGCCGCAGAAGGCGGAAGAGCGGCAGGATCTCGGGGAGGAGGAGGCGGCGGAAGAACTGCGCCCGCTGCTCGAGCGCGTCGTGCGCGACCAGATGGCCAGCGACGTCCCCGTCGGGGTGTTCCTTTCCGGCGGCCTGGATTCCAGCCTGGTGACCGCCCTTATGGCGCGCTCCGCTTCCGGGCCGGTCAGGTCCTATTCCATCGGGTTCGACGGCGGAGAGAGCGTGGACGAAACGCGTTACGCCGAGGCCGTCAGCCGTTTCCTTTCCACCCGCCACGAAACGCTCCGCCTTCCCGCGGGCATTCTGGACAATATCGGCGAGATGATAGCCTGTATGGACGAGCCTATAGCCGACGCCGCCATCCTGCCCACCTGGTACCTTGCCAGGCAGGCCCGCAAGAGCGTAAAGGTGGCGCTGACGGGCGAGGGGGGGGACGAGGTCTTTGCCGGGTATGGCCGGCATAAGGCGGCCTATGTCACCGAGGCCTTGGAAAGGCTTCCCTCCTGGCTGCGGGGCGCCGCCGCTCCGCTGGCCCGGCGCGCCGGCCCGGGCGCGTATTTCCGCGGCGTGCCGCTTAAGGGACCAGCCGACTGGGCCGCGGCGGAAGCGGGGCCGCGCGTAAAGTCCGCCCTGGACGTTATGACCCCGTGGTCTTCCAATGCCGGGCGCCCTGAGTGGCTTCGCAGGTTCGACGGGCTGAAGGGCCTTAACGGGCTTTTAGCCTTTGACCTGCAGACTTCCATGGCCGACCAGCTGCTGATGAAAGTGGATAAGACGACCATGGGAGCTTCGCTTGAAGCGCGGGTCCCTCTGCTGGACCTGCGCCTGGTGGAGTTCATGTTCCGCCTGCCGGCCGGCCTTAAAGTGCGATTTTTCCGCGGCAAATATCTGCTGCGCAAGGCGGCGGCCGGTCTGCTGCCTAAAGAGATCCTGACCCGGCGCAAGCACGGGTTCGTGCTGCGCTGCAATAGCTGGATGCGCTCCGCGTCCAACGATATCAGCGCCGAAGCCCTCACCGGGCCCGTCCTGCGGGATACGGGGCTTTTCCGGCAGGAAGTTCTTTCCAAAGGCTTAAAAGATCTGCGCAGCGGCGCTCCGGGGGCGGACCCGGGGTTTTATTTCCGCCTGGTAATATTGTCCCTCTGGCTGCGGGACAGGAGGATTACGGAACTGTAATGTTCATGAAAGGCTCCCGCAAGGGCGGTATGCTATAAAATGCCAGCGGTGCTTCAGGGAAGACGTGATCGTTGGGATAACACGCCCAAGGCAAGACATCTCAGGCTACAGGAGGCTATATGGGGCAAGGCGCGAAAGAAATACTTCTTAGAAAGGCATCGGCTGCATTTCTCGCGGCGGTGATACTTGCCCAGGCCGCGGAGCCGGCCTTCAGCGGCGAACGGCCGGCGCCGGACCCTATAGGTTATGGAAAACGCCTCTGGGGCGACATTAAAGAACTGCCCACCAAGCCGGCCCATTGGAGCAAGGGGCAGTGGCTGCTTGCCGGCGGGGTGCTGGGCGCTACCGGCGGCTCGCTGTTCGTAGACGACAGCGTCGCGGATCATTACGACACGCACCGGATGGAGTCCCTGCGCGACCTTAGTAATTCGGTGACGCATTTCGGGGATTCTAAATACCAGGTTCCCCTGATCTCGGGCTTATGGCTTGGCGGATACGCTTTCGGCAGCCTGAAGATGCGCAAGATAGCGGCGGACGCCGCCGAGGCCAGCCTGATAGCGGCGCTTATGATCAACCCGGCGCTCTGCTATATGACCGGCCGGGCTCTGCCCTCCAAAGGGGAATCGCCGAGCAACTTCAGGCCTTTTACCTGGCACCGCTACTCGTTCCCTTCCGGGCATACCGCGGCCGCTTTCGCCCTGGCCTCGGTGCTGGACACTGACCTGCGGGACACTTTCGGTTATTGGCATACGCCTATAGTCTACGGCGGGGCCCTGGCGGTGGCGCAGTCGCGGCTTTACGACCGGAAGCATTATCTTTCGGAAGTGATCCTGGGCGGCGCCATAGGCTGGGCTATAGGCAGCTGGGTGGCCTCTAAAGACCGGGAAGTCAAACCGGCGGCGCCGCAAAAAAAGCCTGAACTGACGATACTTCCCTATCATTACGGCTTGATGGCCTCGACAAGATTTTAAAAGTCAGTTACGGAGGAAACATGAAACTTGGAATTGCACTGATGTCCGCCGCGGTACTGCTCTCGCCGGCTTTCGCGGCGGCGGCTCCCTCCCCGGTCCCCCTGAGCCTGGGCGAGGCCGCGGAAGATCTCGCCGATACCTGCTCGTCCGGTAAGACCGCCGAGGCGCGCCGCCTTATGGCCGCGGCCGAAGCGGCGCTGCTGCGCATCCCCGCTCCGGCGGAGGCCGGCGGACGCTCCGGGGTAAACCTGGCGCTGGCCGACGACCTGCTTGGCCGCGCGAAGGAGCTGTGTACCCGCGGAGCTTCCACCTCCGGGGCGCTGGCGGCCAATCAACTTATGCTGGTGGCGCTTGAACTGGAACCCCCGGCTGAAGTTCTGACCGCGCGCCTCGTCTGGTTCGACTACCTCGCCATGGATATCGTCCTGCGCGCCAGGCTCCACGGGCCCTACGACCGCGCGGTCATCGAGCGGCGCGCCGCTTCCCTGACGGCGCTCTGGGCCGTGCTGCGGCCAGGTTTCGCCGCCCACGCCAAACTCGCCGCTGACGGAGATGCCTTGGCCGCGGAGTTCGGCCGCCCCGCAAAGCCGGACGCGCGGGCGCGCCAGGCAGCTAAAGCCGCGGACTTCGTGGATGAACTGGAAAAGGCTAAGTAAGCCTGGCGGTTTGCAAACATGTAGAATGCCGGCAGCGCGCAGTCCGCTGCGCCGGCGCGGGATCCAGACCAAGGAGAAAATATGAAACACGCAATTATGACGCTTACGGCGGCGGCGCTGCTGGTCCCGGCTTTTGCCGCGGCCGGGCAAACGGTAACCCGTGAGGCCGCGCAGAAAACCGCGCTGGACCTGGTAAAGGGGGGAATAATAAAGGGCGCGGAGCTGGAAAAAGAGGAAGGTAAAGAGGTCTGGTCTTTCGATATCAGTACCGGGCCGGTGATCCGCGAGATCTGGGTAGACGCCTCTACCGGCTTTATTATTCAGGACAAGACCGAGACCAGGGCCGCGGAGAAAAAGGAAGAAGCCGAAGATGCGGCGGCGGCCAGGGCGGCGCGCAAGGTTAAGCCTGTAAGCCGCCAGGCCGCGGAGAAGGCCGCGCTGGCACTCGTAAAAGGCGGAGTGATAAAGGAAGGCGAACTTGAGCGGGAAAAAGGCCTTTATATCTGGTCGTTCGACATCAGGGAGGGCGGGAAGACCAGGGAGGTCTGGATCGACGCGGTTACCGGCAAGCCGGTGCTGAACAACGAGGAATCCGCGAAAGAAGAGAAAGCCGAAGCTTCGGCTGAGGCCGGAAAATGAGGAACGTCCTTAAAAAGTTCCTCTTTATACTCCCGGCCCTCCTGCCCCTGGTCTCGCCGGCGGCGCTGTCGGCGCAGGCCCTTAAGACTTTTCCCGGAGACTCTCTCCGGGAAACAGGGCGAGTTTTCACCGCGCCGCTGCGGCTCACTACGGGCGGGGCGGAGCTGGCCGGGGCCATAGCCGCCGCCGGGCTGCTGGTTTACTCCCAGGACGGCCAGATCCGGCGCCTGGCCTCCAGGAACAAGTCTTCGTCGGCCGACGGGGTGTTCAATACCCTGGAAAAATTCGGCAACGGCGGGTATGAGGCGGCTTTCCTGCTGGCCTACGGCGGCGCGGGCAGGCTGGCGGGCGACGGCTACATGCAGGGCACGGCCGTGCTCGCGGCGGAGTCTTTCCTGGCGGCCAACGCCGCCGGCACCCTGCTTAAATACGCGGTGGGCCGCTCCCGCCCGTACACGGGCGACGGCAAGAGGCGCTTTGTCCCGTTCGGTTTTAAATCCTCGGGAACGTCCTTCCCGTCCGGCCATACCATGAGCGCTTTCTCCGTGGCCTCGGTGTTCGCGGCGCGCGCTGATTCCAACTGGGTAAAGGTGCTGTCCTACGCGCTGGCTTCGGGCGTGGCCGCGCAGCGCATCTACGCGGACAAGCACTGGGCCTCGGATGTGCTGGCCGGCGCCGCTATAGGCACGCTGGTGGGAAGGGATGTGGCAGGCGGCGGCGGCAGGAACTCCGCGCTTACCCTGCTGCCCTCTCCCGGCGGCCTGGCGCTGGCTTGCAAGTTTTAGACGTGTCTAAAATGATAAAATTATCGCAAGGAGGGAGGAAGTCAAATTCGCTGCCGCGCGGTTTTTTACGATGAAATTATTCAGACCGGAATACTGGCGAGAGATTTTTGCCCGCTTGGCCGGGGAGGCCCTGGATTCTCCCTCCAGGGCGGCCTCCGCCGTTGCGCTGGGAGTTTTTTTCGGCATTGCGCCGTTCTGGGGCTTCCAGCTCGTGCTGGCGCTGCTGGCCGCCTCCCTTTTGAGGCTTAACAGGCTTATCGCCGGAGCGGCTACCAATATAAGCGTTCCTCCCCTTATCCCTCTCATCGTTTACGCCAGCGCCGCGCTGGGGGGGATCGTTACGGGCCGGCCGGTAGAGGCGGGCTCTTTACTGAAGGCCGGCGGCCTGCGCGCGGCCGCGGCTGCCGTTCCGCAGTACCTGCTCGGCAGCCTGCTGCTGGCTTTTATCTGCGCGCTTGCCGCCTGGGCGCTGGCTTACGCGTCCGCCCTGGTCCTGCTTAAAAAAAAGGAGCTGGCGAAAGTAAATGGCTAACCCCACCGTCCCGGCAGCCGTCCCTGAAAAAAAATTTTTCAGCCCCGCCTACTACGCCGCGGCCTTCGCCGGGCTTTGTCTTTTCTTCTGGTTCCTGGGCGGCAGCGCCGTTTTTCGTAACGACGAACTGCAGCATATGCACACGGCTTTTTCCGCGTCACGGGGGGAGCTGCCCTACCGGGATTACTTCGATAACCACGTGCCCGCCTACCAGTTCCTTACCGCGCTCGAGATCCGCGCGCTGGCGCTCAAACCCTCCCCGGCCTTCCCGGTAACTATGCGGCGCCTGGCTTTTCCGCTGCTGGCGGCGCTGCTGCTGCTGCTGGTCCTCTCCGCCCGGGCGGTCTTTTACGAAGACAGGGAGCGATATCTGGCGACCGCGCTGCTCGCCGGGGCGCTGCTGCCTATGATGGCCGCTCAGGCCCGTCCCGATCCCCTCTGGGGCCTCCTCTTTCTCCTTTCGCTCTACCTTTTTTCGGCGCGGCCGCCCTCGTTCGGGAATTTCTTTATCGTCGGGCTGGTCAACGGCCTTAACGCCTGCGTTTCCCTTAAGACCCTCGCCTTCCCGGTGCTGCCGGAGCTGTTAAGCCTGCCCGTACTGTTCGCGCTTTATCCCGCGGGGCTTACCGCCGTTTCAGCGGCGGGGCTGCTTTGCGGCCTGCTGGTTTTCCCGGGCCTGCTCGTCCTGTATTTTTACCGCGCCGGGGCGCTGGCCCGATTCCTGGACCTGGGGATCTTCTACAGCCTGCGCGGAGGCTCCGACGGAGCCGGCCATACTTCGGCGGTTCTGGTTATTGTCCTCGCCGCCGGCCTGCTGTATTTCGCCGTGAGAAAGTTCAAAGACCGCGTGGCTCCCCGCGCCGCGGCTTTTTTTACCCCGGCGCTGTTCGCCGCGGGCATCCTGTCGCTGTACCCGGTAAGGGAGGCCCAGACGCTTTTTCCTTTCCGCGTCCTGCTTTACCTGGCGCTGGCCGCGCTGGCCGTAAAAGGCCTGTGGGCCTTGTTCTCCGGCGCAAGGGCCAGGGCGCTGGCGGTGCTGGTACTGCTGGCGGCGCTGGTCTGCGGCCGCCTCCTGTCCGAGCGCGCGTTCCGCGACAACAACCTGGACTACCGCGGCGAGCTTTCCGCGCTGCTCCGGCTGCAGCCCGGGCCTGGCGGCACGGTGATGGACGCCAAGGGGGAAAGCATTTTCTGGCGCAGGCCGTTCTTTTACGCGCTCGAGACTTTCGCGGTGCAGGGCGTGCGCGCCGGCACTATTAAAGATTCCGTGCCGGAAGATTGCGTTCGCGCGGCTACGCCGGTGGTCTTTCTTAAATACCCCGGCAGGTTTACCGCCAGGGACCTTAAGTTCTTTTCCGACAATTACCAGCCGGTCTGCGCGGCCCCGAGCGTGCTGGCGGCCGGCCAGGCGCTGCGCGGCGAAATTTTCGAAACCGCGCTGCCGCTGGAGTACAGGCTGGTCTGCGCCGGCGGCGCCGCGGCGGGCGGGTTGCTGGATGGCAAAAAATACTCCGGGGAAACCGTCGGGCTGCGGCCCGGCCTCCACAAGTTTCGTAGCGCCTCCTGCAAGGCGCCGCTCCTCGCCTGGGACCGGGCCGTCCTTACCGGGGACCTGCCCTGCGGCTACGGGGGCGGAAAATGAAACTGACCTCCGCCGACAGGATACTGATACTCGCCCCGCACCCGGACGACGAGTTCCTCTCCTCTTTCAAACTTATGCGCGAAGCCTGCCGGGCGGGCGCGGCGGTTAAAGTGGTCTTTCTCACCGACGGGGAGCGCAACCACCTGGCGCATATGCGGGCGCGCAGGAAACTTTTCATAACCTCTTCCGCCAGTAAAAAGTACGGGCTCCTCCGGCGCGCCGAAGCCGCGGCCGTGCTGGGCCGGACAGGCCCGGTGAAAAGCGAATTCTGGGGCGTGCCGGATTCCGGGCTCACGGCCGCGCTTTCTGCCGGCGACCTATTCCGCCGTTTCCGCCTGCTGCTGGCCGAGTTCGTTCCTACCCTGGTGGTGGCCCCGGCCCTGGGCGAGACGCACCCTGACCATAACGCCGCGGCCGCGCTGGCGGAAGCCGGGCTGGGTTCGCTGCCCGAACGTGACCGTCCGCGCCTGTTGAGCTATTCACTTCACTCCGGGCGCCGGTTCCATCCCGAGGAGTTCAGCCTTAAACTGCCCCTTTCTCCGGCGGAAAAGAAGGAAAAGTCCTCCGTGGCCCGGCTTTACCGCTCTCAATATTCCAGTATAAAGCGCCTGCTGCCGCGCGCGGTGGAAGCCGAGTACTTTATGAGCGCCGCGGACGCGGGCGGCCCAAAGCTCGGCGCCGTCTTCTCCGGCGGGGATTCCGCCTGGTTCGCCACTAACTACAAAGGCGGCGTGCGCCCGGTGGAATTTACGGCTTTCTACTGCGGCGGCGGCGCCTGCGAGCGGGCGGCGTTCCGGCTTAACTGGAAACGGACCACGGTGGTGCTGCGCGCCCAGGGTTCCGGCAAGGCGCTGGGCCAGGCGGGCTTTCAGAAGTTCTTTAAACGGCCCGGCGGCTATCTTATCCTTCCGGCCTCCCCGGGCAGCGGCCTGCGCCTGCTCGGCGTGAAAGCCGCGTCCAAGCCGGGGTATTTCGACTCGACCGGCATAGTCAAGCCCGCCCCGGCCGCCCCGGCCGGCGCCGGCGTCTGCGTGGTTATCCCCTGCCATAACATCGAAGAATTCTGCGGCCAGGCCGTTTCCGGGGCGGCCCGCTACGCCGATCAAGTCATCGCCGTTGACGACGGTTCCACCGACCAGACCGGCCTGCGGCTGGACGAGGCCGCCGCCGCGGCCGGCAATGTCCGGGTGATCAAATTCAGGGAAAACCGGGGCAAGGGCTCCGCCCTGCTGGCGGGCATGCGCGCCGCCCTGGAAGAAACACCCTGCCGGCTGCTCCTTACCATGGACGGCGACATGCAGCACCGGCCGGAGGATATTCCGGCTTTCCGGCGGGCCTGGGACGAAGGCGGCGAGTTCATCATCGGTTACCGGGGCTTTTCCGGAAAAGTCCCTTTGCGGAGCCGCTTCGGCAATAACGTTATAAACAGTTTCGTCCGCCTTTTCCTGAACAAGGCCCTGATAGATTCCCAGTCGGGCTTCCGCGGCTTTTCCCGGGCCTGCGCCGAAGCCATGGTGAACTCCCCCGCCGTGCGCGCAGGCAGGTACGAGACGGAGATAGATATTATTTCCGAGGCTATGCGCGGCAGCTGGCGGCTGGCCCAGGTGGAGATCCCCACCATCTACATCGACGGGAACAAGAAATCCAGCTTCAGGCCCGTGGCGGATTCCCTGAAAATCACCAAAACTTTCATGCTTAACCTGGCAGGGCTGCGCAGGCGGCCAGGTAAAGGCCTGTAGCCGCGCTCCAAGCTTACAAGCGTTCACGCGGTCTTCATGCGCCTGTCTTAGAATACATTTGACGCGTACCCTGCAAACGCGGGCCGAATCTTAAGTACAATGCCAGTTTTAAGGACCAGGTGTTTCTTTTGCCCGATCATGAAAACAATAAAATATTTTTTTTATTTCGCCTTCGTTCTTGTTCTTCCCGCGCGGCTTTCGGCGCTGGACCTGGACGGCTGCGTCAAGATGGCTCTCTCCGCCAGCCATGCCCTTAAGGCTTCCGGCCTCAACATAGAGGCCGCGCGTTCGGTCTATGCCAGGGACCGCCGCACGCTTCTGCCGGCGCTTGCCGTTACAGGCGAGGACGGCTATAACCATTACCAGGCGGGCTCCGGCCTGCGGGACGGCCTGATGGGGAACGTCGGAGCGCAGCTTTCCTGGGACATGGGCAAAACGCTCGCGGGCTTCCCGGAAGCCAGCCGCCTGGAGCTGGAAAAGGCCCGCCTCCTAAGGGACCTGGATGAGAAGGATATCGTGCGCGGCGTTACGCAGGATTACTACAGGCTCTATATCCTGCTCGGCAAGCGCGCGGATTACGCGGAAGCGGAAAAATATTTCTTTTCCCACATCGAGGATATAGAAAAGCTGGAGGGCGCCGGGCTGGACGTAAAGCTGGACCGGGTAAGGGCGGAGATCCAGTTCAAGTCCCTGGAATTGACGGGGAAGACGCTGGAGACGCAGATAGCGGGCGCGCTGAAATCGCTTTCCTATACCGTCGGCGCGGAGCTGCGCGCGGAGGACCTGGTTTTCGAGGGGGGCGCCGAAGCGTTCAGCCGCCTGCCAGCCCTTGCGGGCGGCGGGCTAGAGGTTTCCAGCTGCTGCGCGGACGCCGGGGGTCTGTACTCGGCGCGGCTGGACCGGCTGGAGACCAGTTCGGCCCTTGAGGCCTACCGGCAGAGCAAGTTCGCTTACGCGCCTGTCCTAACGCTGGGCTTGGCCCGCAACCTGGACATTATAGACCCTGCTACCGAACTTTACCGGACCTACGTGGCGGTAAATCTGCCTCTTTTCGACTTCGGCGCGCGCTCCGAGGAAAGGAAGGCGCTGCTGCGGGGCTATGAAGCCCGCAAGGAAACCGAACTGGAGAGCCAAAGGACCAGGCGCCTCGCGCTGGAAACGCTCGCGGCGGAGATACAAAGCGCCTCGGCCTCTTATGAGGGACTCAGGAAAAATTACGAGGCCGCAGCAGGCAACGTGGAAACGGCCAAACTTTACTACGCCGAGGGGAAGATCAAGGAGACGGACCTGCTCAGCATCTTCTCCGAATACCTGGACGCCAAGCAGCAGTCCCGGGACGCCCTGGGGAGCTACCTGGATAAAAAAGCGGAACTGGCCTATCTCCGGGCGGGAGCTGTAAAATGAAAAAATTCGTGGACTGGCTGGATTTGAACCGCATCGCCATCGTCTTCGCCGCGGCGCTCCTTTGCGCGGGCGGCCTGTATATGTACCGCCTGCTGCCGAAGGACGTTTTCCCGAACAGCGAGTTCCCGCGGTTCCAGGTGGTGGCCGACATCGGCTTCGCCTCGCTGGAAACCACGGAGCTGAATATCACGCGCCCGCTCGAAGAAGCGCTCAAGACCGTACCCGGCGTGCTGGAGACCCGCTCCGTAACCGAGCGCGGCACCGCCACCATCGATATTTACCTTAAATGGGGCACCGACCTTAACCAGGCCTGGCAGTACATCCAGTCGCGCATCGACCAGACCCGCGCCCTCATGCCGGCGGCGGCTTCGGTGCAGGCCACGAAAATGACCACCAGCGCCTATCCCATGTCGGAGTACGGCGTGTGGTCCGACACCCTTACCTTAAAACAGCTCTATACCACCGTGCGTTATTCCGTGGTGCCCCGCCTGATAGGCGTGGACGGCGTGGCCCGGCTCGATATCGTAGGCGCGGAGGAGCCGGAGCTCTGGATCAAGATCAGCCCGCAGAAACTGGCGGGATATAATCTCGACCCCGCGGCCATCTCCGCCGCCGTGGCCGATATCAACAACGTCTCCTTCCTCGGGACCGTTACGCAGGACGGCAAAACCACCTTCGCGGTGGGCGGCAGCAGGCTGGCCGGCGCGGCGGACCTCGGCTCCGTGGTGATAGCCAGCCGCATGGGCAGGCCCCTTTACCTGCGCGACGTGGCGGAGGTTGCGGAAGGCCGCGCGGAGGTCCGGCGGCTGGTCAGCATAAACGGGCACAAAGGCCTGTTCATAGACGTGCTCAAGCAGGGGGACGCAGACGGCCTGCGCCTGGGCTCGGACCTGGACGCCAAGTTCGCGGAGCTGGAGAAGGAATACGGCGGCAAGCTGCACGTGGCCAAGTGGGACCTGTCGGATTTCGTGCGCGAGTCCATCCGCGGCATCCTTACGGACATAACCCTGGGCGTTATCATCATCCTGGGCATGGTCTACTACGTCATGATAAAGTTCCGGTACTCCCTGCCGATCATCATAATCCTGCCGGTGGTGCTGGTGGTGGAGTTCCTGGCGCTGAAGGGGATGGGCCAGACGGTGAACATTATGACGCTGGGCGGGCTTTCGGCGGCGCTGGGCATAATAGCCGACAACGCCATAGTGATAACGGAAAGTTACGTCCGGTTCCGGTCCGAGAACGACCCGTCCCCGCTGGCCGCTTCGATGAGTTATATCGCGCCCATAACCATCTGGGCTACCCTGGTGAGCATCGTGGTCTTCCTGCCGCTGAACCTGCTCTCCGGCGTGTCCGGCCTGTTCTTCAAGCCGCTGGCCCTGACGCTCGCCAGCACCATCGTGATCTCCCTCGTTATGGCGCTCTGCCTGCTGCCGGTGCTTATCTATTATTTCGTGGAGAAGAGCGGCCCGGCGCGCGGACCGGAAAAAGAACGGCGGCTTTTTTCGGCGCTGAAGGACCTTTACCTGAAATTTATAGCCGCGGCCCTCGCCTGGCGCAAAACCGTGGTGGCGGTGATCCTCGTCCTCTTGGCGGCCGGCGCGCTGGTGTTCGTCAAGCTGCCCACGGGCTTTCTGCCGGAATGGGACGAGGGGGACATAGTTTTCGACTACCACGCCCCCGCGGAAATGTCCATAGGCGCCGTGGACGCCATGCTGACCAGGGTCGAGGGGGTGATCTCGAAAACCCCCGAACTTAAGATGTTCATCCGGAAAACCGGCACGCACCTGGGCACGGCGTTCGCGCCTCCCGGCGTAGGCGAGATCGTGGTGATGCTGAAGGCGGACCGGGACCGCTCCACTTTCGCGGTAATGGACGACCTGAGGGACAAGGTAGCGAAGGAATTCCCGGACCTGGACACCGACTTCCACCAGATCCTGCCGGACCGGCTGGGCGACCTTACCGGGAGCGCCAAGCCCATTGTCGTCAGCGTGGTGGGCAGCGACCTGGCCAAAGCCCTGGAGGCGGCGGGCCGGGTTAAGGCCAGGCTCGACAAGATCGCCGGGCTTAACGGGGTGCTCATAGACCTGCCCCCGGCCCAGAAAGAGATCCGGGTCGTGCCGGACCAGGAAAGGCTTTCGCTCCTGGGGCTCACCAGCGCCGACGCGTTCCGGTATTCCGGGCTGGCGCTCTACGGCGAGTCCGTCACCTCCATAGCCAGGGGCGTGCAGCTTATCGGCGTGCGCGCCATGTACGCCGGCCCATTCCGCGGCGACGCCGCCGCGCTGGGCCGCATCCCGGTCTATACGGCGAACGGCGGCGTGCTGCCGCTTTCCCGGCTGATGAGTTTCGGCGCGCAGGACCAGATGCCGGAGGTCCACCACAAGAACGGCTCCATCGTGGTAAGCGTGGACGCGGAGATCTCGGGCCGGCCGCTGGGCGACGTGGTGAACGACATCAAGGCGGCGCTGGCAGGCATGAGCTCGCAGGATTACACCATAGAGCTGGAGGGGAATTATAAGCAGCAGCAGAGTTCCTTCAGCGAACTGCTGGCGGTACTGCTGTTCTCCGTGCTGCTGATCCTGCTGTGCCTGCTCTTTATTTTCGAATCCTACCTTACCTCGCTGGCTGTTTTCGCGGGGACCCTGGCCTCCACCACCTTCGTGGTGTTCGGGCTGAAACTCACCGGGATAGAGTTCGACGTTTCGTCCTTTACGGGGATGATAACGGTCATGGGGATAGTGGTCAATAACGGCATCCTCGTGATCGCCTTCGCGGAAAGGGCGGCCAAGGCCGGCCTGGCCCCGGTCGCCGCGGTGATGGAGGCCTGCACCCTGCGCTTCAGGCCGGTGCTGATAACCAATCTGGCGGCCATAGCCGGGTTCCTCCCGATGGCCCTGAACATCGGCAAGGGCGGCGAAGTGCTGCGGCCTTTCTCCGTGGCCATGATCAGCGGCCTGGTCGGCGCCATGTTCTTCTCCCTGGTGGCCATCCCGTTGTTCTACCTGGCCCTGCACAGCCGCAAGTCCGCCTGAGGGCCCGCTTTTCTTCCCGGCACAGCGGGCTTGTGGCGGGCCTGGAACCGCGGCGGCATAAAAGCCTTTCACTTTTGAGGGGATTTTGATACAGTTGCGGGAGAAGCCGGGCTGCGCCTCCGGCCGGCACGGGCCGGCGCGGCGGAAGGCGGCTGCGGGCGGGGAATATGCCAGACAAATCAAACGACAAAGGCGGATCCGGCGAGGCCGGGCAGCGTTCCGCGGAACGGGATATCGCCGGGCGCAAACTGCTCGAGGCGCGGTCGCAAAGGCTGGCCGCCATCGTAGAGCATTCCGTGGAGGCTATCGTCGGCATCGACAGCGACGGAGTTGTAACGGACTGGAACCCCGCCGCGCGCCTTCTGTACGGTTACGCCGCCGAAGAGATGGTCGGTAAGAATATCAGCCTGCTGGAACCGTCCGATTCAAAAGGCGAGGTAAAACAAAGAATAGTAGACGCGCGCGGAGAAGCGCGCTCTTACGAAACCAGGCGCCTCGCCAGGGACGGCACGGCTATAGACGTGTCGGTCAACATCGCCCCGATCAGGGACGCGGCCGGAGCCATAGCCGGGTTCTCGGTCAGTTACCAGGATATCCGGGCGCGCAAAAAGGCCGAAGAGGCCCTGAAGGAAAGCGAGCGCCTCTACCGGACCGTGATCGAGAACATACAGGACGTCTATTACCGCACCGACGATAAAGGCGCCCTGGTCCTCGCCAGCCCGTCGTTCGTCGCGGTGTTCGGCTGCGATTCCCTGCCGGACCTGTACGGGAAGAGCGTGGCGGATATGTTCTATTACGACCCTTCGGGCAGGGAAAAGCTGCTGGCCGCCATGCGTAAGGGCGGAGGCCGCGTGAACGATTACGAGCTGGTGCTTAAAAAACGGGACGGTACGCCGCTTACGGTTTCCACCACCAGCAGCTTTTACTTCGACAAAGAGGGGCGGGTTGCGGGGGTAGAGGGGGTTTTTCGCGACATCTCCAGGCGTAAGAAGGCCGAGGAACTTCTGGCCGAGAAGGACGCCACCATCCGGGCCATTACCGCCGCCGCGCCCAACGCCATCCTGATGATGGACGCCGCCGGCAAGATCTCCTTCTGGAACCAGGCCGCCGAACGGATGCTTGGCTGGACGCCGGAGGAGGCGCTGGGCAAGAACCTGCACGCCCTGCTGGCCCCGGAGCGCTTCCACGAAGCTTATGAAAAAGCTCTTTCTCTCTTCAGCCGCACGGGCCAGGGCGGCGTAGTGGGGAAAACCCGCGAATTGGCCGCCCTCAAGAAAGGAGGCGCGGAGATAGACGTAGAACTGTCCTTATCCGCGGTCGAGCTCCGCGGCGGGTGGCACGCCGTAGGCATCCTGCGCGATATCACGGAAAGGAAAAAAGCCGCCGACGCGCTCCGCGAAAGCGAGAGCCGGTACGCGGCCATCGCCAACAACGCCCCCGAGACCGTGCTGATCCACCGGGACGGCCGGATCCTTTACGTGAACGACATCGGTACCACTATCTCCGGCTATCCGCGGGAAGAGCTGGTAGGGCGCACTATTTTCAGTTTCATCACCGAGGCGTCGAAGACGGCCATCCTTTCGACTATGTATAAACGGACCGAGGGCGGCGCGCCTGCGGATTACGAGGTGGAATTCGCGACCAGGAACGGAAAGCTCCTGAACCTGATGGTGAAGAGCGCGCCCATCGTGTACCAGGGCGCCCCGGCGGTGCTGGCCGTGCTGGTCAACATAACGGCCCGCAAGGGGATAGAAAAGGCCATGCTCAGGGCCAAGGAGGCCGCCGAGGCCGCCAACCGCGCCAAAAGCGAATTCCTCGCCGTGATGAGCCACGAGATCCGCACGCCCATGAACGCGATCATCGGCATGGGCGAGCTGCTGGAAGAGACGGCGCTGGACAAAGAGCAGCGCAAATACGTCCACATCTTCAAGACCGCCGGCGAGAACCTGCTGAACATCATCAACGATATCCTGGATTTCTCCAAGATCGAGGCCGGCAAGATAGAGCTGGAGAATATAACTTTCAACCTGGAAGACTTGGTGGAAACGCTCTGCGAGTTCATGGCGCTCAAGGCCCATGCAAAAGGCCTGGAACTGACCTGCGAGGTGGCCGACGACGTGCCCTGCGCCTTGACCGGCGACCCGAACCGCTTAAGGCAGGTGCTGGTGAATCTTATCGGCAACGCCATAAAATTCGTGGAGAAGGGCGAGATCGGCGTGGAAGTTAAAGCCCGGGCGGCGGCTGAAGGCTGGGCCGAGGTGCTGTTCCGCGTTAAAGACACCGGCATCGGCATCGCGCCCGGCAAGCTCCAGTCCATCTTCGAAAGCTTCACGCAGGGGGACTCTTCCACCACCCGCAAATACGGCGGGACGGGGCTGGGGCTTGCTATCTCCAAACGGATAGTCGAACTGCTTGGCGGGCGGATCTGGGTGGAAAGCGCGCTTAACGAAGGGAGCGCGTTCTATTTCACCGCTAAATACAGGATCTCCGGGGACACAGCGGTCTGCCGTGAAGCGGTCCGGGCCGGCCGCCTTCCTGAACTTAAAGCCCTTATCGTGGACGACAACGCCACCAACCGCCTGATCCTGTCGAGGATGCTGCGGAACTGGGGAGCGGACGTGCAAACGGCGGAAAGCGGCGAAGAGGGCCTGGCGTTAATACAGCGCGCCGCCGCCGAAGGCGCGCCCTACGGGCTTCTGCTGCTGGATTATTTCATGCCCGGTATGGACGGCCTGCAGATGGCGGAAAAACTGAAAGACCGCCCCGGGGCTTTCCCGGGCGTCATCCTTATCCTGACTTCCGACTCCCGCGACGGCGCGGCGGGCCGGGCTAAACAACTCGGCATTTCAGATTACCTGGTAAAACCAGTCAAGAAAGCGGAACTTAAAGCCGCCATCCTTGCGGCGCTCGAGCAAAACGCCCCCGTCCCCGCGGCAGGCGGCCAGGCCGCGCCGGCCGAGACCGGCTTTAAACCGCTGAGAATACTTCTCGCCGACGACGCCGAGGATAACCGGATCTTGATCCTCGCGCACCTTAAAAAATATCCCTTCAAGGTGGAGGTCGCGGTCAACGGCGAAGACGCGCTGGAGAAATTCAAGGCCGGGACCTACGACCTGGTGCTGCTGGACATGCAGATGCCGGTGATGGACGGCTATACCGCCGCCGCGGCTATGCGCAGCTATGAGAAAGAACAAGCCCTGCCGCCCGCAAAAATAGTCGCCTTGACGGCCTCGGTAATGGCCGAGGACGTGGATAAGGCGCTGCGGTCCGGCTGCGACGCCCACGTGGGCAAGCCCGTTAAAAAAGCCGCGCTGTTCGAGCTCCTGAAAAAATACTCCGGATGAGCTTTGCCGCTTGACTTCAGCCGGCTTTATCAATAAGATACTTTCGGATCGGGGGAAAGGGTTAAGTACTGATACTGTGGGACGATAATCGCCGGGAACGCTATCGGCAAGCGCCGGCCTTTTCCTTAAAATAGAAGGCCGGCAGGTCCGCGCGGACTTGGTAAAACTGGGGGTGGCATGAGGGAAAAATACCTGTGGATGGCGATCGCGGTGCTTACGGCGCTTACGCTGGGCCAGGCCTGCTACATATACGAGGAGACGGCGGCCGCCAACGAAAGTTCCGACCCGTCCCCGCTGAAGCCGGAGCCGGGGAAAGCGGCCTATTCGCAAAAAGCCGCCGACGCGCAATGGGACGAATTCCGGAAGTGGCGCGGAAGGATACAGGGAAAGCTGGACAGCGGCGCGCCGCTGCTGGAGCCGGACTTCGACGCTTACTTCGACGACAGGTATTTCGCCGGGAGCCCCGAGCCGTTCGCCGAAATGGAGCGCGTCCGCCGGAGGATGGCCGGCCTGGTAGGCGGCCGCGAAATGCCGCTGTTCGAAAGCTACTGGGATAAGTGGTTCGAACAGAGGATGAGGATGGGCCGGTTCGCCACTGAGACCGTGAGGGCGGGGACGGAGATCGTCATCACCATAAAAGTGCCCGGTCTTGAAGCCGGGACCGCGGACGTGAACATAACGGCCGACCGCATCAAGGTCTCTTTCACCGCAAGATCTTCGCCCGGAAAAACGCGCCCGGACCCGGTGGTAATGCGGGAGTCCTCTAGGCGCTATATCAAGATGCTTCCGGTCCCTTACGACGCCGACGCCGCCACCGGGAAGACTGAAGTAACCGGGGAGCTGGTAAAAATAGAATTCCAGGCAAAAAAAAGCGGGCGCTGAACGCGCCGCGCGGCGGATGTACGTTGACACAAGGCGCCGCTTTTACTGTAATCAGGGGAAGAAAGGCCGTTAACCGGTTCAGGAAGCAGATGCCCGGGAAAGCAGCGTAAGAATCATCCCGGCCGATTTCCGGTAAAACCTGGAGAAAAAGGAACACTGTATGGCTGACATAATGGACGAGAAGACCAAGGGCGAAGTTAAACTGCTGCTGTCGAACATGAAATCCCCGGTACGCCTGCTGTTCTTCACGCAGAAAAGCGGCTGCGCCGCCTGCGCCCGGCAGCAGGAACTGCTGGAGGCGCTGTGCGGGCTTACGGACCTGCTTAAGCTGGAGGTCCGCGACCTGGTGCTCGACGGGGATACCGCCCTTAACTACAAGATAGAGAGGGCCCCGGCCACGGCCATCCTGGGCGGGAAAGACCACGGGATCCGGTTCTACGGCATGACCGGCGGCTACGAATTCACCTCGCTGCTCGAAGCCATCCTCCTGGTCTCCGGGGGGCGGTCCAGCCTGGACCCGCAGCTGGAGGAACTGGTCCGGAAGATCAAGGAGCCGGTTCATCTGCAGGTGATGACCACGCTGACCTGCCAGTACTGCCCCGAAATGGTGCGCGTGGCGCACGAGTTCGCCTTCGTCAACGACAATATCCGCGCGGACATGGTGGAATCCTCGGAATTCCCGGAGCTAGTGAAGAAGTACCAGGTTTCCGGCGTGCCCAAGACCATTATAAACGGCGTCCACTCATTTGAGGGCGCCCAGCCCCCGCCGGCCGTCTACCTCGAGATCATTAAAGCCGTGGCCCCCGGGCAATACGCCGCCCTTACGGCGGAACTGCGCGAGGTCCAGTCGGCCGGGAAAACCAAGAAAGCGGAGCCCGGCCACGTCTATGAAATGGCCATCGTCGGGGGAGGCCCGGCGGCCATGTCCGCGGCCGTCTACGCCGCCCGCAAGGAACTCGACGTGGTGCTGCTGGCCAGGAAACTGGGCGGGCAGATAACCTATACCGCCGGCATCGAGAACTATCTTGGCATGCCCGACGTGAGCGGCACCGAAATGACCGAAGCTTTCCGCGCGCACATGTCCCTCTATCCCATAGCCGAGGCGGTGGGGGAGGGCGTGACCAGGATCGACAGGAACGGCCGGGAATTCACGCTGACCCTGGAAAAAGGCGAGCAGTACAAGGCTCATGCCGTGGTCTACTGCGCGGGCAAGGAATATAAGCGGCTCGGAGTGCCCGGCGAGGAAAAGTTCATCGGCAAAGGCATAGGTTTCTGCGCCACCTGCGACGCGCCTCTTTATAAGGGCAAGAAAGTGGCGGTGGTAGGCGGCGGCAACTCCGCGTTCACCTCCGCCCGGGACCTGCTGGGGTTCGCCTCGGAGATCCACCTGGTGCACCGCGGGAAGGAATACCGGGCCGACGCCGCGCTGGTGGCGGAAGTGAAAAAAGCCGGCAACGTCAGCCTGCACGCCCCCATGGAAGTGCGCGAATACCTGGGCGGGGACAAGCTAAACGGCATCAGGCTGGCGTCCCCGGACGGCGCCGAGAAACTGGACCTGGACGTGGACGGCGTATTCCTGGAGATAGGGCTCACCCCCAACAGCTCGCCGCTTAAAGACCTGGTGCGGCTTAACCCCTTCGGCGAGATCACGGTGGACCGGACGCAGAACACTTCGGAAAAAGGCCTCTTCGCGGCCGGGGACGTGACCGATACCGAGGAAAAACAGATCTCCATCGCCGTGGGCCAGGGGGCGCAGGCGGCGCTGTCCGCCTATAAGTACCTGGCGGACAACAAGCTGACGAAGAGCAAGGCGGGCAAGAAGGACGCCTGGCAGTAAAGGACCGCTTCCCGGAGGGGAGCGTGGAAACTTAAAGGAGGGAAAATGAAAAAGAGTTCTAAAGAGATGCTGGACCTGCTCAACCAGGCCATAGCGCGGGAAATCCAGGTGAGCATCCAGTATATGTGGCAGCACGTGCTGTGGAAAGGCGTAAAAGGCTACGCGGTCAAGGACGGCTTCAGGAACATCGCCATAGAGGAAATGAAGCACGCCGAGATCATAGCCGAGCGGCTGAATTACCTGGGCGGCATACCCACCACCAAGCCGGCCCCGATCTTCGTCGGGGATTCGCTGTCCGAACAGCTGGAGAACGATGTGAAAGCCGAGGTGGAGGCCATCGATATGTACAAGAAGATCATAGACCTCGCCAAGAAGGAGCACGACGACGTGACCGAGGAGCTGTTCCGGAAGATCCTCACCGACGAGGAGGACCACCACGACACTTTCACCACTCTGCTCGAGGAGGTCTGAGGGCGGCGGCGATCAGCGGGGGGAAGCCGCGCGCGGCCTTCCCCCGGTATAACGCGTAGACAGGTCCGGTCCGGGAGAATAATATGAAAACAGGACGATTCGCGCGGCTGGCGCTGCTGGCCGCCTTGATCCTTGGCGGAGGCGGGGCCGCTGGCGCCGAAGACAGGGGAGAGGGGGGAGAGCGTGGCGGCTGGGGCAGGCAGGAACGCTCCTTCGGGGGCGGCGAGGCCGGGCAGGACGGTTCGTCCGGGCGCGGCGAAGGCCGCCGGATAATGAGGATGCGTAATATTTCCATTTCCCGGCCGGAGCGGCTGGAGCCGGCGCGTGTGGTGAACGACAGCAGGCAGTTCTCCGCCCCGCGCCGCTTCGGCAACGGCGACGAGATCCGCGTGGCCCCGGCCAGGGTGCCGCCGGCTTATCACGCGGAAATAGCCAACGACCGCGGCGCCCTGCGTTCCATGCAGCGCGAAAGAGGGCTGGAGCGGGAGCGTGACCGGTTCTTCTGGCACGAGGCCGGGGGCAGGAGGTACGCCCATTACCTGGACAAAGACGATATCGACTGGTACGGCTTCTATTTCGGCCCTTCTTTCTACTGGACCCGCTATTACGGCGACAGGTGGTGGTGGTACGATCCGGCCTACGCGCGCTGGGTCTTCTGGTGGAACGGTTCCTGGTGGTGGCAGGGCCCGGGCGGCCTGGACTACGTCTATATGGACAATAATTACTACCCCTACCAGGAGGGCGGGATCACGGTAGAGAAGGCCGCTACCCTCCCGCCGCCAGAGACGAGCCCGGCGCCGGGCACGGGGAAACAGTGGACCAGCCCCGACCTGCGCCGCCTGGTGGAGGTGGCCGGCACCGAGAACGCGGCCTTCCTCTACGACAGGACCAGCGGCAAACCGGTTTACATGTCGTACCTCGGGAGGGACGTGGCCAAAGTCCGGTTCACCGGCGGCGCCGGGGAGCAGCCGCTGCGGATCCTGCTGGACTTCAAGGACGGCGCTTTCGCCGTCTTCGACGCTGACGGCAAGTCGGTGCAGCCGGAGGAGGCGGTGTCCGCCCCGCCTCTCCCGGCTTCGCTGCCGCCGTCGGCTCCGGGTTCCACAAGTACTTATACCGGCAATTGACGCGAGCCGGGCCCCCGTCCGTCCGGGCGGGGGCCCGGCTCCCGCGCGGGGAGAGGCAACAATGACGCTGTCCGACATCTCGATAAAAAATCCCGTGTTCGCCTGGATGGTGATGGCGGGCCTTATCATTTTTGGGGCGCTGGGTTTTTCGCGCATGGGCATAAGCCAGCTGCCCGACGTGGACTTTCCGGTGCTTACCATCACCACCACCTGGACAGGCGCCTCGCCAGGCACCATGGAGACCGCCGTAGCCGACGTGCTGGAAAGCGCGGTGATGAGCGTGGAGGGCATCCGCAACGTGAGGTCCACCAGCCAGGAGGGGCTTACCACCATTTCCATAGAGTTCGAGCTCAGCAAGGACGTGGACGTGGCCCTGCAGGAAGTGCAGGCGAAGATAGCCCAGGCCCAGCGCACCCTCCCGAACGACATCGATCCCCCGATAGTGACCAAGTCCAACCCCGAAGACCAGCCGATCCTGTGGGCAGCGCTTACCGGCACCCGCACCATGCGCGACATGATGATGTTCGTGCGCGACCAGCTGAAAGACCGGCTGACCACGGTGCCGGGGGTGGGGGACGTGTTCCTGGGCGGCTATATCGACCCGAATATGCGCGTCTGGCTGGACTCGCCCAAAATGCGGCGGGAGCAGATCTCGGTAACGGACGTTATCGACGCCATCAACAGCCAGCACCTTCTCACCCCGTCGGGCTACCTCGACAACGGGCCGAAAGAGGTGAACGTGCGCGTGCAGAGCGAAGCCTCCACCCCGCGGGAATTCAACGACCTGGTGATAGCCGCGCGCAGCGGACAGCCTGTCTGGAGCAAACTTAAGATAAGCGACGTGGGCTACGCCGAAGCCGGCCTGGCCGACGTGCGGCGCATTTCCCGCCTGAAGGGGGAGCCGGCGGTGGGCCTGGGCGTGATAAAGCAGCGCGGTTCCAACGCGGTGGCCATAGGCCGCGCGGTGAGGGCGCGCATGGCGGAGCTTAACCGGCTCCTGCCGGCCGGCATGCGCCTGGGGCTGACCACGGACAGCACGCGGTTCATCGAGGATTCCACCCGCGAGCTGCTCTTCACCCTCTGCCTGTCGGTGCTGCTCACTTCCCTGATCTGCTGGCTGTTTCTGGGATCGTTCAGTTCGGCCTTCAACGTGCTGCTGGCCATCCCCACTTCGCTCATCGGGTCCTTCCTGGTGCTTTATTTCTGCGGTTTCACGCTTAACACTTTCACGCTGCTGGGGCTTTCCCTTTCCATCGGCATCGTGGTGGACGACGCCATCATGGTGATGGAGAACATCGTGCGCTACGCCGAAGGCGGGCTGGACCGGGTGCGGGCGGCCATGGCGGGGGCGCGCGAGATCACCACGGCGGCGGTGGCCTCGTCGCTGGCCATCCTCGCCATCTTCATGCCGGTGGTCTTCATGAGCGGCATCATCGGCAAGTTCTTCTTTCAGTTCGGCGTCACCATGTCGGTGGCCGTGGGGCTTTCCCTGTTCGAGGCGCTTACGCTCACGCCCATGCGCACTTCCCAGTTCCTGCAGCCGGGCGGCAGCACCAGGCTGGGGCGGTTCATGGACCGCGTTATGGCAAGGCTCCGGGGCGCGTACGGCCGGGCGCTCGTGTTCTGCCTCGACCGGCGCTGGCGGGTCATAGGCGCGGCGCTGCTGTTCTTCCTCTCGTCGCTCTTCCTGCTGCGCGGCGTCAGGAAGGAATTCGTGCCGCCGCAGGACCAGAGCCGGTTCCTGGCCAACCTGCAGGCCCCGCTCGGGTCCTCCATGGAATACACCGACGGGCTGTTCCGCCAGGCCGAGGCCATATTGAAGGCCCGGCCCGAAGTTGACACGTATTATATCGCCATAGGCGGCTTCCAGGGCGGGCTGGTGAACCAGGGCATCATGTTCATCACGCTGAAGGACCCTTCCGACCGGCCCGTAGCGGCGCCCTTCAAGCGCCGCCCCACGCAGCAGGAATTCATGGGGTTCATCCGCGGCCGGTTCCAGCAGATCCCGGGCGTTTTAAAAGCCACCATGCAGGACCTCTCGCTGGCCGGTTTTTCCGCCCAGCGCGGTTTTCCCATAGAGTTCTCCGTGCAGGGGCCCGACTGGGAGAAGCTTGCGGCGCTGAGCGGGCTGATGAAGGAGAAAATGAACGCCTCCGGCCTGATGACGGACGTCGATTCGGATTATAATCCCGACATGCCCGAGATCAGCGTGCAGCCGGAGCGGGCTAAGGCCGCCGCCCGCGGGGTTACGGTCGCCAATATCGCCGACACCATCAACGCCATGGTGGGGGGGCTGCGCGTAGGAAAATATACCGACGAGACCGGCCACCGCGACGATATCCGCGTAAAACTTCTGGACAGCGAGAACAGCCGCCCGCGGGATATCGACAGCATCTGGCTGCGCAACGAGGCGGGGGAAATGGTGCGGCTTTCCGAGGTGGTAAAACTTAAGGCTAAAAGCTCGCTGCTGACCATCACGCGCTACAACCGCGAGCGCGCCGTAACGCTGTTCGCCAACATCACGCCGGGGAAATCTCAGACCGACGCCATAAGTTTCGTGCAGAGGACGGCGGCCGCGCTGCTCCCGGAGGGTTACCATATCGTGCTGAGCGGCAGCTCCCAGACTTTCAAGGAATCCATGGCCAACCTGCTCCTGGCGCTGGTGCTGGGCGTCGCGGCGTCCTACATGGTGCTGGGGTCGCAGTTCAACAGTTTCGTCCACCCCGCCGTGGTGCTGCTGGCGCTGCCCTTCAGCGCCAGCGGGGCGTTCCTGGCCCTGCGCCTGACGGGGATCTCCCTGAATATCTACAGCATGATCGGGCTGCTGCTGCTCATGGGCATCGTTAAAAAGAATTCCATTCTGCTGGTGGATTTTACCAACCGCAGGCGGGATAACGGTATGCCGGTCCGCGAAGCGCTGCTGGACGCCTGCCCCGTCCGCCTGCGGCCTATCCTTATGACTTCGCTGGCGACCATAGCCAGCGCCATCCCGCCCGCGCTCGCCTACGGTCCCGGCGCCGAGACCATGCGGCCCATGGCCGTGGTGGTTATAGGCGGGGTTTTCTTTTCCACCCTGCTTACGCTGTTCGTGGTTCCCTGCGCTTACAGCCTGGCCGCGCCGCTCGAAAAGCGGAGGCGCCCCAAAACCGGCGGCGAAGATGTTAAGATATCCGCAGCGGGGAGAATTTGAGTTAGAAGGTTTTAACGCAACAGGAGGTTCCATGAAAAATTCAAAGTATCTGTTCCTGGTTTTGCTGTTCTGCGGCTGCTCCGGCATCGCGTTCAATAAGTCGCCGGAGATCAAGGAGGAGGAGGCCGCCGCCACGACCTTCGAATACCCTAAAAAAGACGTCTTCGACGCCTGCGTAACCACGCTGCAGGCCGAGGGCTGGACCGTGACGGCCTCCGATTACGAGGCCGGCACCATAAGCGGCATCCGCCACCCCGACCCCGCCCTTCCGGCGGACGCCGTTAACGTGCAGCGTTCCGCCCGGGTGACCATAGCGGAGGCGGGCGCCGGAAAGACGGAGGTCAAGATCACCGCCGGGCTTGCCTCGCCAACCCCGGCCGTTGGCGCCGCTGACGGCGCGCCGGCGGAGAAGTACCTGCCCAAGGTCTGCGACCCGCTGCTGACCAGCGTGCGGCAGACCCTGCTGAAGGGCGGGCAGAAGCCCGCTAAATGATAGCGCCGGGCAACCTGTGACGAAGGACCGCCCCGCAGGAAATTTTATCTATTGGCAAGGATAAATTATGCCGGACATGAACGACCTGCTCGCCTCCATACAAGGGCTCACCCCGGAGGAAGCCGCGCGGCGCCTCGGCGAAGAGGGGTATAACGAGCTGCCCGCGCAGAAGAAGCGGACGGTCCTGGACCTGGCGCTGAACGTCCTCAAAGAGCCCATGCTCCTGCTGCTGCTCGCCGCGGGCCTGATCTACCTTGTGTTAGGAGACGTTAAAGACGCCCTGATGCTGATGACCTTCGTGCTGGTGGTCATAGGCATAACCTTCTATCAGGAACGCAAGACCGAGAACGCGCTGGACGCCCTGCGCACGCTGGCCAGCCCGCGCGCGCTGGTGATCCGCGGCGGCGCGCAACTGCGCGTTCCGGGCCGGGACGTGGTCCGCGGGGACGTGGTCTACCTGCAGGAGGGGGACCGCGTGCCGGCCGACGCCCTGGTCCTGGCCTGCGTCAATCTCTCCGCCGACGAATCCCTGCTTACCGGCGAATCCCTGGCCGTGCGCAAAGCGCCGGGGGACGCCAAAGCGGAAGCGGCCCGCCCCGGCGGCGACGACCTGCCTTTCGTGTATTCGGGGACCCTGGTAGTGCAGGGGCGCGGCCTGGTGGAGGTCCTCTCCACCGGGATACATACGGAAATGGGGAAGATCGGCAAAGCGCTCGAGGCCATTACCCTGGAAGAAACGCCCCTGAACCGCGAGACGGGCAGGATCGTTAGAACTTTCGCCATCGCCGGCGTGGCGCTGTGCGCCGCGGTGATAGTGGTGTTCGGGCTTACGCGCGGCAGCTGGCTTAACGGCTTCCTGGCCGGCCTGACGCTCAGCATGGCCATGCTGCCCGAAGAATTCCCGGTAGTGCTGGTCATCTTCCTCACCATCGGCGCCTGGCGGATCTCCAAAAAGAACGTGCTTACGCGCCGTATGCAGGCGATAGAGACCATGGGGGCGGCTACGGTGCTGTGCACCGACAAGACCGGCACCCTCACGCTAAACCTGATGCGCCTTTGCGAGCTCTGGGCGGACGGGCGTTCCCACAAGCTGGAGGAGAAGGCCGCGTCGATCCCGGAGGACTTCCACAGGCTTACCGAATACGCCATCCTGGCGAGCCAGGAGGACCCGTTCGACCCGATAGAAAAAGAGCTTAAGCGCGTAGGCGAATGCTGTCTGGCCGCCACGGAGCATCTCCACCGGGACTGGAAGATAGTGCGCGAGTACCCGCTCTCGAAAGAGCTGCTGTCTTTGTCCCATGTCTGGCGGGCGCCCGACCGTGAACATTTCATTATAGCCGCCAAAGGCGCCCCCGAAGCCGTAATAAACCTGTGCCACCTCGGCGAGGCTGAAGCGGCTGAGGTTATGAAAGGGGTGCTGGAGCTTTCCGCCCGCGGGCTGCGCGTGCTGGGCGCGGCCAGGGCCGAATTCGGCGGCGCGCTGCCGGAGAAACAGCACGATTTCGATTTCGAATTCTCGGGGCTTGTGGGGTTCATGGACCCCGTGCGCCCCGAGGTGGCGCAGGCGGTAAAAGAGGCGCACCGCGCCGGCATCCGCGTGATCATGATCACCGGAGACTATCCCGGAACCGCGTCCTTCATAGCGCGGCAGATCGGCCTGCGGAACCCGGATAAAACTATTACCGGGCCCGAACTGGCGGCTATGGCTCCGGAGGAACTTAAGGAGCGCATCCGCGAAACCTGCGTGTTCGCGCGCGTGGTGCCCGAGCAGAAACTCGCCATCGTCAGCGCCCTCAAGGCTAACGGCGAGATAGTGGCCATGACCGGCGACGGCGTGAACGACGCCCCGGCGCTCAAGGCCGCGCATATAGGCATAGCCATGGGCGCGCGCGGCACCGACGTGGCGCGCGAAGCCGCCGCCCTGGTGCTGATGAACGACGATTTCGCCAGCATCGTGCACGCCATCCGGCTGGGCCGCCGCATCTTCGACAACCTGCGCAAAGCCATCGCCTATATCCTTTCCGTGCACGTGCCCATCGCCGGCATGTCCCTGCTGCCGGTCCTCTTCGGGCTTCCCATCGTGCTGATGCCGGGCCATATCGCGTTCCTGGAGCTGATCATCGACCCCGCCTGTTCCGTGGTGTTCGAGGCGGACCGGGAAGAACACGACATCATGGACCGCCCGCCCCGCCGGCTGGGGGAGCCGCTGTTCTCCCGCGGGATGGTGCTGCTGAGCCTGCTGCAGGGCTTGAGCGTGCTGGCCGTGGTGTTCGCTATTTTTCTGCTGGCGTTGAAAAACGGCAAAGGCGAGGACGAGGCCCGCGCGCTGTCCTTCGCGGCGCTGGTGTTCGCCAATCTCCTGCTCATCGTCACCAACCTTTCCTGGAAAGATAATTTTCTCAGGATCCTGCGGGAGGCCAACCGGACTTTGTGGTGGGTCGCCGGCGGGGCGCTGGCCGTGCTGGCGCTCGTTCTTTATGCCCCGTTTTTCCGGGGCATCTTCCACTTCGGGCCGCTGCATCCGGCCGACCTGCTGCTCGCCTTCGCCGGCGGCGTGGCCGGCCTGTTCTGGTTCGAACTGCTTAAACTTTTTAAACTAGGCAGGCCGGGGGCGCTTTAGTTCCCGGCTGGGCAAAGAGTATAATATTCCTAACCGCGGCCCTGGCGCGGGCAAGATAGAAAAGGAGAATTGAAAATGGGCTTCAACCTTAGAAATAAGAATTTCCTGAAGGAACTCGACTTTACCAAAGAAGAACTGGTTTTCCTGCTGAAACTTTCCAAAGACCTCAAGGCCGCCAAGTACGCCGGCACCGAGCAGCAGCGGCTGGCCGGCAAGAACATCGCCCTCATTTTCGAGAAGACCTCCACCCGCACCCGCTGCGCTTTCGAAGTGGCCGCGCACGACCAGGGCGCCCACGTCACCTACCTGGAGCCGACCGGCAGCCAGATGGGCCACAAAGAGACCGTAAAGGACACCGCCCGCGTGCTCGGCCGGATGTACGACGGCATAGAATACCGCGGCTTCGGCCAGGAGATCGTGGAAGAGCTGGCCAAGTACGCCGGCGTGCCCGTGTGGAACGGCCTTACCAACCAGTGGCACCCCACGCAGATGATGGCCGACGTGCTGACCATGACCGAGCACTGCGACAAGCCCCTCGAGCAGATCTCCTACGCCTACGTGGGCGACGCCCGCTTCAACATGGGCCGCTCGCTCCTGGTGATCGGTTCCCTCCTGGGCATGGACGTGCGCATCGGCGCGCCCAAGGGCCTGCAGCCCGAAGCCGAACTGGTGGCGCGGTGCAAAGAAATAGCCAAAACCTCCGGCGCCCGCATTACCATCACCGACAAGGTCGAAGTGGCCGTTAAGGGCGTGGACTTCGTGCACACCGACGTGTGGGTGAGCATGGGCGAGCCGAAAGAAGTGTGGGCCGAGCGCATCAAGCTGCTCAAGGCCTACCAGGTGAACCCGGCGCTCATGAAGAAGACCGGCAACAAGAACGTGAAATTCATGCACTGCCTGCCGGCCTTCCACAACGCCGACACCAAGGTGGGCAAGCAGGTGTCCGAGCAGTTCGGCCTGCCGAACGGCGTCGAGGTCACCGAGGACGTGTTCGAGTCGAAAGCCTGCATCGCCTTCGACCAGGCGGAGAACCGCATGCACACCATCAAAGCCGTAATGGTCGCCACGCTCGGCCGCTGACCGGTAACTTGGCGGGAACGACGGGGCCGGGTCCTTAAAAAGGCCCGGCCCCGGATCTTTGGCCCGCCCCCCGGAAAGGAGCGCGGCCGCTCACCGTTCGTTCAGCAACAGCCGTTTTATCCTGGCGCGTTCGGCCGCCTGGGCTCCGGCCGTTACGGGATACTCGGGTTTTAGTTCCTTGAGCGTCTTCGCTATGATGTCGCCTACCGCCGTGCGCATGAACCACTTGTTGTCCGCGGGAATGATGTACCAGGGCGCGGCCGCGGTGGACGTAGCGGTCAGGGCTTCTTCGTAAGCTTTCTGGTAGTCGTGCCAGCACGCCCTTTCCCGGGCGTCCGCCATAGCTATCTTCCAGTTCTTTTCGGGGTTGTCGATGCGTTCTATAAAGCGCTTCTTCTGCTCCTGCCGGCTTAAGTGGAGAAAGAATTTCAGCACGCGCGTTCCGTTCTCCGTTAATATCTTTTCATAGCTGTTGATCTGCGCGAGCCGGCCTTTCCAGAAATATTTCGGGATGTCTCCCGGCGAGTTTATGCCGGGCAGGTTCTGCTTTACCAGCAGTTCCGGGTGCACCCGCGTAACCAAAACCTCCTCGTAGTAAGAACGGTTGAAGATCCCGATCATGCCGCGCTGGGGCAGGCATTGGGTGGTCCGCCACAGAAAATCGTGGCTCAGCTCCAGCGCGGAAGGCTGCTTGAAACTGAACACCTGGCAGCCCTGGGGGTTGATCCCCGACATTACGTGCTTGATCGTGCTGTCCTTCCCCGCCGCGTCCATCGCCTGGAAGATGATCAGGAGGGCGCTGCGGTTCTCGGCGTAAAACTTGTCCTGCAGCGCGGCCATTCTTTCTATGTCCGCCGCAAGCTTGTCTTTGGCGTCCTTCCTGTTCTTGAAAGCGCTTGTGTAGCCGGGGTCGAAATCTTTGAGCCGCAGGGCGCGGCCGGGTTTAAGAAGGATCTTCGGGTCGTGTTTCATGTTTTCCTTTGCCGCGGGCTGCGGGCCGCGGTCCCCGCAAGTATTGTATCATAGCTTTAGGTTTTCGTCCGCGGCCGTATCAAGAGGAGAAGAACATGAACGATTTCGTCGTTTCCTTTATCTGCCATAAACTCCGCGTCAGCGACCCCGCCAAGATAGAGATCGAGGCCAAGAAGAAACTTTCCCCGGACGCGGCCCAGTCGCTTAAAAAATATCTTTCCGGCAAGAAGGGCGTAAAACATATCAAAAGCGCGGTGTTCATGGACCAGTTCATAGACACCCCGGAGCTCGACATCTTTCACTCCGGCGCCAGCCTCAGGATCCGCTACAAGGGCGACGGCAGCAACGTGTACCTTCAGTACAAGGGCCACGGCTTTTCCCATAAAGGCCTCCTCTTCCGTTCCGAATTCTCCTCGGGGAAGATCAAGAGCCTGGTAAAAGAGGAAAGCCATCACGACATCATTCACTTTCCCGAGTCCAAGTTCCGGGATATATTGACCAAGTTCATCCCCAGGGATATGAGGGACGTGATCTCGAAGCATTTCAGCTCGTCGGTGATCGCCAGGATCAAGATAGCTCCGGTGATCTCCCTCTACCGCAAGGAAAAGTACCTGGTCCAGCTCGGCAAGTGCGCGCTCGAGCCTTCGCTGGACCATATCAGCGCCTTCCATATCAACAGGGATTCCTTCCATTCCGTCTCCAACTTCTGGGAATACGAGAACGAGGTGAAGAGCAAGGACAACGACCTGGCCTCCAAGATGGCGAAGGTGGACGAACTGCTGCAGTTCGATTCCGAACTGTCGAAAAAATTCAAGCTGCAGCCCGAGGCCATGGACAAGTACCACAGGATCCTGAGCTGCTTCGTGAAAAATCCCCAGTCCCGCCCGGAGGTTTTTTCGGACGACGTGCCGGACTTCGGCCCGCGCCGGCCTTAACCGCGCGCCGCATTCTTTACAAGGAATTGACGCGCCCTTCATCCGGATTTCACTTCGGCCGCATATAATGTTTATGACCGGCCGCGGCTTCCCCCGGCGCTCCGCCCGGCTACGATATGCCTGAGAAACGACCACACTGCCAGCTTTTCAACAGGGACCTCAGCTGGCTCGGCTTTAACGACCGGGTGCTCAGCGAAGCCGCCGACAGGACCGTTCCGGCCCTGGAACGGCTCCGCTTCGCCGCCATCGTAAGCTCCAACCTGAACGAATTCTTCATGGTCCGGGTGGCCGAGATAGCGCGCACCGCCAGGAACTCCCCTAAAAAAAGTTATCCCGACGGGCTTACCGCGGCGCAGCTCTCCGTGCAGATCCGCGAAGAGGTTTTGCGCCAGAAAAGCCGCCAGGCCGCGGTGCTCGAGGATATCCTGCACCAGCTCAGGCGCTCGGGCATAACCGTGCACACGCGCTTCGACGGCCCGGACCCGGCGCTGGACGCGGAGATACGCAAAAGCCTGCAGGCCATAAAATTCACGCGCAGAAAGACGGCCGAGCCCCTGCCCGCGCTCCAGAGCGACCGGCTGCATATTTTCGTGCGGTTCCACGGCGAGTACGCTGTCATAACGCTCGAAGAGCGCGAGCGCCGGCTGCTGCGGCTTGCCGCGCCGGCGGGCGCGGCCGTTTTCGCGCTGGCCGAACGCTGGATCTGCTCCAAGGTCCACGAACTGTTCGCCGGCCGGGAAGTTATAGAGGCCTTTCCGTTCAAGATGATCCGGGAACACGACCTGCGCTACCGGCCCGACGACGAGGATTCCCTGGAAGAATACATAGAGGACAACGCGCAGAACAAGCTCCGGTCCAGGGTGGTGCGCCTGGAAGTGGACGCCCCGTATTATTCGGAAGGCGCCATGTTCCTGGCCTCGGCCCTGCGGCTGGACTCCGCCGCGCTTTACCGTTTCGACATGCCCTTGGACCTCCGGGCGCTGTTCGCGGTTTACAGCCTGGACGGATTCGCGCGCCTTAAATACCCGGCCATAATTCCCGCCGTGCCGGCCCCGTTCAGGAAGGCGGGCCGGATCATGAGCACCGTGGCCAGGCACGACGTGCTGCTGCATCACCCGTACGATTCGTTCGACATCGTGGTGAATTTCCTCAAGGAGGCCGCCTGCGACCCCGCGGTGACCGAGATCTCCCACGTGGTTTACCGGGCCGGGATAAAATCCCAGGTGATGGACGCCCTGAAGGACGCCGCCGCCCGGGGGAAAAAGGTCTCCGTCTACCTGGAACTGAAGGCCCGTTTCGACGAAATGAACAACCTGCGGTGGACCCGGCAGCTGCGCGCGGCCGGCGTAAAAGTTATCCCGCCGCTCAAGGGCCTGAAAGTGCACAGCAAGGTGACGCAGGTCATAAAAAAACTGCCGCAGGGGCCGGCCGCCTACACCCACCTTGGGACCGGCAATTATCATTCCGGCACGGCCAGGCAGTACACCGACCTCGGGCTTCTCACCTCCAACGCGGAGATCGGCAGCGAGGTCGCCCGGTACTTCCGGTCCCTCGCCGCCGGGGGGAGCCTTACCCGCCCCCGCACCTTGATGGTGGCGCCGGTGAATCTTCATGCCGGCGTGATGCGGCTGATCCGCGCGGAAACGGCGCTGCACCGCAGGGAGGGCGGCGGTCTGATCATGGCCAAGATGAACTCCCTGGTGGACCCGGATATAATAAAGGCCCTTTACGAGGCCTCCCGCGCCGGCGTAAGAGTGGAACTGCTGGTGCGCGGCATCTGCTGCCTGAAGCCCGGCATAAAGGGACTGAGCGAGAATATAACGGTGCTCAGCATCGTGGACCGCTTCCTGGAGCATTCCCGGATCTATTACTTCCGCTCCGGCGGGGCAGACAGGCTCTATCTTTCCAGCGCCGACTGGATGCCGAGGAACTTCTATAACCGGTTCGAAATAGCGTTCCCCATCCTGGACCCGCTGCTTAAACGGTACGTCAAGACCGTGGTTCTGCGCGGCGGGCTTGCGGACACGGTCAAGGCCTGGTATCTGCAGCCCGACGGCACTTATTCCAGGGCCCGGCCGGCCTCGAACGCTGCGGCCGTGCGGTCCCAGTTCCATTTTGTTTCGCTCGCCCGGCGTTCGTACAAAGGCACGCTGCTGGAAAAACGCCTCCCCTCTTTTCCGGACGCCGCAGGCGCGGATTAATTCTACAACCCCGGTTTTTTACTCCGAGAGACCGCGCCGTATTTTCCGCGCCGGGTTTTGCTAAAATAGCCGGACATAGGGGGGGCTATATGATCAATTACGGTTTCTCGAAAGAACTGGAACTGCCTTTCGCCAAAGGCGTGGAGACGGTCACGGAAGCGTTGAAAAAAGAAGGCTTCGGCATCCTGAGCAGGATAGACGTTAAAGAAAAATTCAGGGAAAAGCTGGGGATAGACTTTAAAGAGTACGTTATCCTGGGCGCCTGCAGCCCCGCCAACGCGCATAAAGCCATTCTCGCCGAGGAGAACATAGGCCTGATGCTGCCCTGCAACGTTATCGTTTACGAAAAGGACGGCAAGACCGTGGTTTCCATGGTAAAACCCACGCAGGCGATGGGGCTGATAAAGAACGACAAGCTCACGCCGATCGCGCTGGAAGTGGAAGCCATGCTGAAGCGCGCCTTCGAATCTCTTTGATCGTTAAACTTAACCGGGAGGATACATGACAACTAAAAAGACGGTATTATTCGCGCTTGCCCTGCTGGCCGCGGGCTCCGCGGCCTTCGCCGGGGAAACCGCCGGCGAGGGGAATAAACCCGCCGCCGCGAGCACCTCTACGGTTAAGCGGGCCGAAGCCGGCGCCGCCGTAAAAACGGCGAAAGCCGCGGCCCGGAAAGTAACCAAAGCGGAAGTGGGCAGGGCCGCGGTGTGTCCCGTAACGGGGGAGAAGTTCAAGGTTACGCCGGAGACGGGCTCGGCCTCTTACAAGGGCAAGATCTATTATTTCTGCTGCCCTTCCTGCGATAAGCCTTTCCTCGAGAACCCGGAAAAGTACGTCGGCAAAAAAAAGCCGGCCGCGGCGCACGCGAAGATCTATATGTGCCCGATGGGCGACTATCAGGGCGATAAGCCAGGCAAGTGCCCCAAGTGCGGAATGGACCTGGTGGAAAAGAAGTGAGCGTTCCGGCAAGCGGGAGAGGGCGGCGGTTCTAGCGGCGCTTATTATACCTGATCGAGTTTGCGAGGGCGTGGTATCTGTTCACGACGACGCCGTTCAGTTTCGCTTTGTCGGCCGCGGACAGCCCCGTGGTCTTCAGTTTCGCGATGATCTCGTTTTTCTTGAAGAGCAGGATCAGCCTTCCTATCGCTTCGTTCAGGAACGGCACGGACGGGGCAGCGCCGGCGAAATCCACTTCCACGGTCTTCGACGCTTCCCAGCGGCTGAGGATCAGCTCGTTGAGTTTTATCCCGTCGGCGCCGGTCTGGGCGTTCGCCCCGCAAACCTCGCGCACGCTTATCTTCGCCGCGGTTTCGTTAGAGTCGGTCATTAAATACAGGATACAAACTCTTCCGCCGCTAGGCAATCGCGGTTTTTGCCCGTGTATATATTGCTTGACTCTCCACGAACAGAGATGTAAATTCATCCGGGAATATGATGTGAAAGAAACTTCCGGACGGCCGCGATCCGGTCAAAAGGGCGGTCCCGGGGAAGTCCTTGACCCGCAATGGGGAGAACTTGAAAAATGGCGGGAGAAGGTGCACCGGCAGATAGGCAGCGGAGCGCCCCTGCTGGACCAGGATTTAGACAGCCTGTTCGACGGCCGCTTCTTCGGCAGGAAATACGATCCTTTTCGCGGAAATGGAAAGGATACACAGGCAGATGCGGGAGACCACCGGCGACGCCTGGGAAACGCTGACCGCCGGCATGGACAAGGCCTGGGCCGACATGAAAGAGGCTGTCCGGCAGATCGCGGAAAAATTCAAGCAGCCGCGATAGTTCCCGTCCGTGCAGCGGTTTAGCTTCGGATCAAAAAAGCCCCGCGATTTCGGCGGGGCCTTTTTGTTTGGTATAGTTGAAGCGAAGGTTTACAGGGGGGCAGGCAATGAGCTCCGGTGGACAATAACGGCTTCGGCGCCGCCTGAGGACATAATGAAAAAAATTTACGGACTCGTGTTTTTCTCTTTTTTTGCCGGCTGCGCCACGCCTCCGCTGTACCGCCCCGCCGAGCGGGGGGATATCGCCGCGGTGCGCGCCCTGCTGGACGCCGGGGCGGACCCCAACGCCAACAAGGCCGGTTACGTGCACGAGACGGCCCTGCACATGGCCGCCCTCAATAACAGGCTGGACGTGGCCAGGCTGCTGATAGACCGGGGAGCCGATGTGAATCACATGGCGTACACCGGGCTGCCCCCCAAAATGTACGGCACGCCGCTGCATTACGCGGCCTGCGCCGGGGCCAACGCCGTGGTGCAGTTGCTGCTCGAGCGGGGCGCCGACCCGGACCCCGGCCCCGGGCGCTGCCTCAAGGACAGCGGCCTGGGCGAGACTTCGCCGCTTTCCCTGGCCGAAGGCATGGGCCATACGGTGGCCGCCGAGCTGATACGCAGCGCTGTCGCCTCCAGGCTGGGGCTCGCTTCGGGCGCCGCCAAGAACTCCGGGGAATACGGCCCCATAGTGGGCGCGCTGCTGAAAGGCTACGCGGGCGGGGGCAAGACCATAGCCGTGGCCGGGTTCTCTTACTCCGACGGCCGCCTGTCCCGGGACGGGCACGTTATTTCGGAACGCTTTACCACCGAGCTGATAAACCGCAAGGCTATGCGGGTAGTAGAGCGGGATAAAATCGAAAAAGTCCTTGGCGAACTCAAGCTCCAGAACAGCGGCGCTATTGACCGGGAGTCGGCCAAGAAAGTGGGCGGAATGCTGGGCGCGGACCTGCTTGTGGTGGGCGGGATGGTGGAACTCCCCGGCAAAGTCCTCGAGCTTAATATCCGCATGGCCAGCGTGGAGTCGGGCGAAGCCCTGGCCGCCGTTACCGGCCGCGTGCGCAAAGACTGGGTAAACGAATAAGGCGCCCTGCCCACAGGTTGTGGTTCTTCATTTTTTAAATCTGTTCCATCCTGCCGCTTAAGGCTCATCCGCGCCCAGTTTCCGTATCGCGTTTGTCGCTATGCTTTTGCCGCAGTTACGGCTTACCAGGTTCTAGATGCTCAGAAGATGCATGGTGCGGTTGATTATCGATAAGGCGGGACCCACTGGCCGGGCAACTCCGCCTGGCGGCATCCCACTTGACTTATTACTTTACCTATGCTTTACTTATTGCGAGGGGGGATATTATTATGGCATATAATCCTAAATTTATTCCTACTAAGCACCTGTTCCGGGTCATAGAGCAGGCTGCCGAGCTAAAAAGCAAGATACAGAGCGCCTCCATAGGTGTAAGCTGGCTGCCGGATATGCAGCGCGAAGCACTGGCCCGCCAGGCTCACGGCTCCACAGCAATAGAGGGCAATCCGTTAACCCTGCCTGAGATCAAGACCCTGGCCGCAGGCGGCACCTTGCCGGGGGCCAAGCCGCGATCCGTGCAGGAGATCCTTAATTATTTCGAGATCCTGCGCTATATCGGTAAGAATTCCACTGTTGCCTCTATAACTGTCAAGCAGGTTTTGAAACTTCACTCCATTATAGGCCGTAAGAACGCTCTGGACCGCGGCCCCGTCGGGGCTTTCAGGGATTATCAGGTCTTTGTGGGGGGGCATACGCCGCCGGCCCCGGCTTCTGTCCCCTATATGACCGCAGAATTATGCGATTGGCTCAACGGGCCCGGCAGGGAGTGGCCCGCGCTGATAAGTTCGGCCATACTGCATTACCAGTTCGAGCATATACACCCCTTCGGCGACGGCAATGGCCGCGTAGGCCGCGCTCTGGCCACTTGGGAACTCTACCGTAAGCAATTCGATACCAGCCATATCTTCGCCGTAGACGAAGTCATCCTTGAAGACCGGCAGGCGTATTACCGCGCCCTGGACCATGTTGAAGCGCATGGAGGCGACATCTCCGGCTGGGTGGAATACTCCGCCGAGACGGTGATGGAAGCTTTGGAGCGTACCTGGAAGCGTATGGACTCGATACGCGCTATAACGGGGGGGAAGTCGATCTCTCTAACTAAGAACCAGGAGCGCCTGCTGGCCCTGCTAAAGGAAGCCCCGCGAGGCATACGGGAAATAATGTCCGCGCTGAAGGTGACCAAACCCGGCGCGCACTTTATATTGAAACCGCTGCTGGCCGACGGGCTGGTTAAACGCACCGGCGGGCATAAGACGGGTAAATACAGTGTTTAACGGGAAAGCGATCCAGGGGACATTTATGCGGGCGGTTATCATCGGAAATAGCGGCAGCGGTAAGACATGGCTAGCTGCAAAAATGGCAAAGGAGCATAACCTCCCCGTGATCCATTTGGATGACTTGTTCTGGCAACCGGGAGGGTTCGATAGGAAGCGTTCTAACGAGGATGTTCTCCGTCGGATAGAAAGATCAAAAGGGGAACGTTCCTGGATTGTTGAAGGTGTATTTGGTGAGTTGGCGGAACTATATCTGGATCAGGCCGACCTCTTGGTTTGGCTGGATATCGGGTGGGATATCTGCCGTAGGAGATTGCTCGAACGCGGGTCGGAATCAAAAAAACATATGGCAAGAGAACAGTCCGCGGAGGGTTTAAGAAAACTAGTCGAATGGGCTTCGCACTATTACGGCAGGAACGATCTGCGTTCCCATTCCGGGCACAAGGCGGTATTTGAACGTTTTTCCGGCAGGAAAATGCAGATCCAGTCCGTAGCGGAGGTTAACGCGATTTAACGGCGAGTTATTGGAATTGCCGGGAAGTAAAAAACCGCGCCTTTGACGGCGCGGTTTTGCTTTGTCTCCGAAGAAGTCTTCCTTGTCGAACCTCTAGAATGGGAACTAAAAATTGGCGCTCTGTTTCAAAGGCATGAACTGTTACGGCGGTTTTCGTTCGGCGCTTCGTCTTCTGTAATGCGGTTTATGTTTTTTTGTATCATAAATCCACGATTAATTGCCGGAGGATAGTATGAGAATATTCTTCGTATTTTGGATTGTCGCGTTCCTAGCCACGGGCGTGGCTATTGGCGGCGAGTCTTTGCCGCAACAGACGCCGTCAGGAAATGCTCCGTCTGGTGCCGGCGCCGCGGTCATACACGAAAGCCAGCCGCAGTCGCTTTGGCCGCTGCCCAACGCCACCGAGTGGTACTGGTATGAACCGGCGGAAAATTTGAGCTTGCCCGAGGCGGAGGCGGCCTTGAAAGAGTATAAAGAGATCGAGGTTTATCTCTCCAGCCTCAAACGCGGCGGCGTCGTTAATGAAATGATGCTTGTCGTGCAGAAGAAAAAGCCCGCGAGCATTACATGCCTGACCACGGCCAGCGGGCCCGCATTGCCTGTCACGATCACCGTGGATGCCACGCTCAAAGAGATGCGCCTCGGCTATTCTTCCGCGCAGGACGCCGGCAAGAAGTGGCTGGTGCTTCTGGATTACGATTTCTGGGGAAAGCAGCAGTTCTATTTCGACACGCAGGGGAAAGCGCGCAGGTTCATGGATATATTGGCGTCGTTACGCAAACTGGCGGACCTTCCTGCTCTGCCGCGGGACCGATTCGGGTTCAGAACACTGGACCTTACTCCGGCGCAGGCGGATGCGCTGGGGAAGAGCAGGATCGAGAACGCGCTGGTTTCCGTGGTCTATTCCGGCGGGCCCGCCGAGGCGGCCGGGGTGAACTTTCTGGACCTTATAACCGCGGTCAACGGCGTTAAGGTCAGGAACGCGGGCCATCTCGACTCTATCCTTAGCGACACGAAACCAGGCGCGCCTCTCAGGCTGTCCTGCCTGGAGCGCTCTGCCGCGGTCAATGGGGACGCCAAAACCCGTGCCTGGAAGCCGAAGGTCGTGGAGATGATCGCAAAGTAGCTGCGGATCGGGCGCGCACTTTAATGTGAAATAAAACCGCCGGGGAAAACCGGCGGTTTTATTTATTCTGAAAATTGGCGCCGTTATTTAGACTTAGTTCGCATCTTCTTTGCGCAACATCCCGAGGTAACTTTATAGGTTCCGCTTTTCCCCAGGATCTGCGGTAGGCGGATCTTATCCGCGAGAAGCCGTCGCGGGCGTGGCCACTACGCGGCCCCGCACCGCTCCTCGCCGCGAGAAGCGGGGTTCGCAGGCTCGCCCACACGCCGGCCGCTTTAGGCGGCCGGCTGCGGGCTCACACTGCTCCACCAAGCGGAGTCCCGCACTTATTAACACCCCCTTTGCGCGGCCGGCCGGCTACAAACAGGCCTTACCCGGCCATACCGTTCGCCGCAGGCGTCCGTACAACGCAGAAAATTATTTCCCGCGCCCATCAACTCTTCTATAAGTTGCAGCCAACATCTCAAAAAATCGTTTTGGGATTTGCCCTTTGGTTATTGAGCACTCCCATATTCTAAACACATGCCACCCCAAAGCTCTAAGGCGAGCGTTTACACGTTTTGCCCTAATCTTATTCCCCTCAATCTTTTCCGTCCAGAATTTTTTGTTTGTCTTTGGAGAAACATTACGGCATGTATGCCCATGCCAAAAGCAACCATCGGCAAATACCGCGATCTTCCGTTTCGGGAATACGAAGTCTGGCCGCCCCTCCACCTTTGCGTGCCTTCTCCAACCTGTAATCCCCCTGGTCCTGAAAATTGATATTAGCCTTCCTTCGGTGGTTTTATTTCCGGCACTACGCACGGCTTGCATTATCTTAGAACGCACTCGCTTGGATACGGTATCGGTCATGTCTATAGTTTAGCACATATTGATACCTTTAGGTAGTCGACTTACGGGTATCAAATAGATAATTTATTATCATGCGCATCGAGCTTCGCGTTGCCAGAAATATACGAAAGTGCAGGTCTCAAAAAGGCTGGTCCCAGGAAGAACTGGCCCACGCGGCAGACTTACACAGGGCGTATATTGGTCAGATTGAACGCGGAGAAAAGAGCATCGGGGTAAAAAACCTGGAAATTATCGCCAAAGCGTTAAGCGTCGGGATTGAGGAATTACTCAAATGACTCCCGACAACTCCTTTTTTAACGCGATAAAGGCCGCACTTGAGCGCCACGCTCCTGGAACCAGCCTGGAACCAGGCCTTCCCTTAGAAAAAATCGACACCCTGTTAAAGGAGAAGGGAGTATCTCTCTCCAAACTTTTTTCTTCCGCCACGCTGGCCGTCAGCGCCCAGCCAGCGCGCAGAACTAATCGGAACGGGATTTCTTATGCGGTAAACACTCGGACCGCCGCGGAACTCCGCTACTCCCAGAACTCTTCCCAAGAATTCACGATAGATCCCAATGTAGTGAAAACTTGTGTTGCTTCTACGAACGAAGTCATAGAACTGATTTACGACCTAACCCTTCTGTACGATGTAAATTTCTTCGAGATATTGGGGATGCGGAATCTAAGCAGCTTTGTGGGCGAGTTATTCGCTCGGGAATTACAGAAAGCCCATGATAAAGTCCTCATTAAGAATCCGAACCAGGACGGGTATCCGGACCTATGCGCTTTGACCAACGAAGGCAAAGAGTATATCTGTAAAAATTTGGATAAGGACGGAAAACCCCTTCCGAACAAAGACCTTTGGAGCCCGTATCCTTTTGGCGGGATTGAGGTCAAAGCGACTTGCGGCAATACTCCTGCCGCTGCAATCAAGGCGAAGCCTTTAATTGGCGAAGCTCGTCTTCCCATATTGCTCAGCGCCGAATGGAAAGCCCACCACCAACAAACGCAGATACTTCTAGGTCTTTTCTGGGACTTTGTGGACGGAATCCCGACCATCCTCGCGGCTTTTTTCAGGAACGATTTGGATACTACCGTGGGGAAGGACAACAAAGATTGGGCTCCCACAGTTCGCCCGAAGGACGGAGGGAGCAGAACCACCAGCGTCTCCATCATGCGCCACGGCAAAAACCCGAACCACGGCGTTAGCAAGATGGGCCAAGGCTGGCTTATATTACCGTCCGAAGCCGGATTCTCGACTCCGATTAAACGCGTTTTTGGGATTTAACGACTAGACGGGAAGCAATTCCAACTGCTTCCCTTTAGCCTTGAATTTGTTTTTCTGTGTAAGTTCCTGCAGCCGCCGGCCAAGCAACTCCAAGAATAACGGCGGAATACTCTCGCCTATGGACTCTCGAATAGTCGTATCCGAGGCCTGCTCGGCCTTGGAGGCTTTCGCGTCTTTAAGCGGCCCCCATCGATACTCGTACCTATCGAGAGTATGGAGCTTGAAAGCTTCCGCGATAGACAAAACCCTATTCTGAGAATAATGGACTTTCTGATCCGAGCACGGGAAACTCATGTTTCTCGTCAGCGTAGGCGCCGGAAGCCGAGGATTCATCCGTTTATACGCGCTGGTATAACCGGACATAATGCGCAACTTTCCGTTTGGTAGCCGGACAAATGGCCTGGGCAATAACGAGCCGCATTTCTCGCAATAGAGCGGCGTCGTTTTGCTGGTCTGATTAATCCCGAGGTGGTTCTTGGACGCGGAGTGGGTCTGATTCTTGTCGTACCGGCACTTCGGATTAACGCATTGGTTATCGAAAGCGGACGTATTTTCGGGCGTATTGCGTATCCACTCGTATTTTTCCGGAGAAATAACGGGCACTCTGTGGAACGGTATATTTTTATCCGTAGCCGTAGCCGGAAACTTCGCGTCTAATTTCGGGAAATTCTTAAGCGCCTCAGAGACCGAAACCCACGGTTTTTTTCCGGAAGAAGCTACAGCCGAATGCGTGGGTTCCGGGACCAACTGCACTCCGCAATCAAAATACTCTTTCGCGACTGCATTT
>JAJZPL010000012.1 GCA_021811185.1 bacterium | reverse complement strand
TCTCCCTGCGCCGCCTGCAGGTCGGTCTTAAGCCCGTCCGCCGCGGCGGGAACTGGTGCGGAGTTTTTCGCTTCGAGTTTTTTAATTTTATCTTCAAGTTCAGCTATTTTAGCGGTCAAGTCCTCTACTTGCCTCGTCGGCGCGGGGACCGGGGGCGCAGGAGGCGGCGCAGGCGGATGCGGCTGCCCCGACCCGGCCTCGCAGTCATCCGCGCCGTGCGGAGGTTTAATACAGGAAAAGAGAGAATCCCCGCTGGTCATTTTTCCCCCGTTCCCGGCCTGGCGTTCACCTTCGTGATATTCGCCTCTATTTCTCCCTTCGCCCTGGCGAGCTGGAGGGTTTCTTTTTCCAGCTCGGCCGCTAATTCACCGACGGACTCGAAACTCTTCCGGATAAGGGCGCCGGAAACTCCGAGGATGGCATCCATATTCACCGCCGCCAGCCCTTTCAGGAAGGCGTTAAGCCCGGCGGACAGGCCGCCAAGGCTCTCTTCGATAGCGGAGATATTGCCGGAGACCGCGGACATAGCAGCCACGCCGGAGGCGGAGAGCCCGTAGATCTCTTTGATCTTTTCCAGCTGCCTCGCGTTTTCCGCCCTGGCATCGGCGGCGGCGGCTTCTATCCCCGCGCGCAGGGTTTTCCCGAGCTCGTCCCGCGTCCGCTCGCTTTCACTTTTTATCAGGGAGCCCAGGGCGTCCAGTTTCGAGTCGGTGCCCCGGCACACGGCGGAAAGGTCGTCGATATGGCTGACCGCCAGTTTCGAGAACGCGTCCATACGCTCGCGCCCGTCGAGCGCGGCCGCGTCCACGTGTTTTATGAACGCGCCGCTGCCTTCGGCGAAGGCCTCCCGGACGGAAGAGAGGACGTCTTTTTTCACTTCCGCCAGTACGCCCTCCACCCGCTCGGCGCCCGCGAATGAGGTAACATGGACCTGCCTTATTTCCGAAGCGAAGCCGCCAAGGCGCGCGTCGACCGCGGCGGAAAGTTCGCGTACGCGGGCCTCTACGCCGAAGGAAACGCCCGGCGCCGCCTCCATCCTGGCGGCTATTTCTTTAAGCGCGGATTCGATCGGCTTCAGCCTTTCTTCAAGCGCGGCCTCCGCCAGTTTATATACTTCCGTCGGCACCTCCGCGGCCGGGGCGGGCTGCGGCGGGGTTTTGGAGATAGTCCCGTAAAAATCCATCAGCCGCTTCTCCATGTCCTCCACCCTGCCCCAGGCTTTCTCAAGCTGGTCGTGCATCTGCCGGTCCAGCTCGGAATACTTCTGCTGTTCCCTTACCACCTTAAGCAGTTCCTCGATCTCCCGCCGGGCGCTGATCTTGGACTCCTCTATGTTCTTTATCTGCGCGGCTCCCAGCAGGAACTTTTCCTGGAAGTCCTTCATCCGGGCTTCCATCTCCGCGATCTTTGAAAGAACCGCGGCCCCGGCGCCGGCCTGTTCCGCGGGCGCGGCCGGCGGCTGCTCGGACAGTTTTTTCTCCATCTGTTCCAGCTTTTTATTGATAGTGGCTACCTGCTCCTCCGACACGGCCGGCCTGGCCGGGGCATGGACGGGGGGCGGAGGAAGCGGCGGCTCGTTAGCCGGGAATATCCCGGAAAAAACCGAATCTTTTTTTTGCTTTTGGGAATCCATATATCCTCCGTTAAACCGCCTGGGTCTCGCCGGCGATCATGGGCGCCGCGGCGGCCAGGGGGTTGGCTATCCTGCCCTCTTTTATCAAAGCGGCGGCGGTCGTCATTATCCGCTCCACCGCTTCTTCCATTTTTTCCTGCGACGGGGCGCCGTAACGCATGCTCTGCTCCACCATCTGCCAGGTTTTCTCGGCCATCTGGCCCTTGACTTTCTGCCTCACGGCGTCCGGCAGTTCGAACAGGGCCGTGGCCCATTCCTCCACCTTGACCGCGCTGAGCACCAGGGAAAGGTCCCGCTCCGCGAACAGCGCCAGGTCGTCCGGCATCAGGATATATTTGCGGACTTCGGCCGCCAGTTCAGGGTGCTTCTGGCTCAGCTCCGCGAGCATCCCGCGCTTGGCCCTCAGGCTCACGTTCTCGATCGCGTTCAGCACGCCGTCAAGGCCGCCCACGGCCCCGCTCAGGCGCCGCTCTAGCTCGTCCTTGAGCGTGGTTATTATTTCCGGTTCGATAAAGCGGATCTTGGCCATGTTGATGATAACGTCCGAGGCGAACGACGCGGGAAGTTTTTTCAGGAATTCGCTCCGGACCTCCTGGGACAGGTGACCCGCCACCAGCGCCACGTTGGCCGGGTCCTCATTGATCATCATATTTACAAGGAAGGGCACTTTATCGGGCTTTATGTCGAAAACCACGGCCCCGCCTTCGCCGCCGGCGGGATTTTCCCCGTCCTGGGCCTGCGCCCTGTCCGCGGGACCGGCCAACGCCGGGAGCCCCGGCTCGACGCCGCCCGGCATGCCGCCCTTGCCCATTTCCATGGTTATCTGGTGGCTCTGCTGCACCTTGGCCATGGTGCTCATGGCCCCCGCCAGTTTAAGGAAACCTATGGCCACCACGATCATCGCTATTATCCCCATCAGCGCCAGCATCACATATTTCAGCACCAGGCTGATGGCTTCCGGCGTGTACCAGATGGTGCGCCAAAGCGGCGCGAACGGGGCCTTGATGACCGAAAGTTGGTCCCCCCTTTTTACGTCCAGCATCAGCATTTGGGAGACCACGTTCCGTATATTCGCCGCGTCCAGGTCCGGCAGGTCGCGGTTCACGATAATGCTTACGGACATGTTCTTTACGATAGCCGAAGGGTACAGCAGCTGCCGGTTATAGGACTTGTCTTCAGTATCTCCGGAAGCGTAGGCGGGAAAACCGGGCATAAGGTAGTCGCCTGACTGAGCGTCCCCGCCAGCTCCCTGCCACTTGAAAGCGTTGGTCTTGTCCTGGGAAACCTTGGAGCTGACCTCCATTTTTTCCGTGCGGTTAAAATCCATCGTGGCTTCCACAACCACCTTGGCCTGGTTGGGCCCGAGTAGCCGCACCAGCACCTCGTCCACTTTCTGCTCGAGAGCCCGCTCGTACTTGGCCTTATCCTCGAACGGCAGGCTCTGCGCGAAGGAGTTCGTTACAGGCAGCCAGGATATTACCGCCGAGATCAGCGCCAGGTTTAGTTTATTTATTTTCATAAAACCACGCTCCACCCTAGTATTACGAAGATCTTCGTCTACAGGTACGACTGCAGCCGCCGCTCAACCACCAGCGGCATGCTGCCTTTCATTATCTCAAGGATCCCTTCCAGGATCATGGACTTAAGCCTGACTTCCATCCAGACCTTGGCCCGCATCTTGCCGGCTATAGGGACGCAGATCATGCTGGAGAAAAAGATCCCGTAGAAGGCCGAAGTTATGGCCACGGCCATGGCCGGCCCCACGCTCTCCGGGTTGGCCAGGTCTTTGAGCACACCTATGATGCCGATTAGCGTGCCCAGCAGCCCGAACATGGGGGCCATAACACCCATCGTGCGGTAAACGTTGATGACCTCGTTCATCTCTTCCGACGCCTGGTTGATCTCCTGTTCCAGCACCTGGCGCACGAAGTTGTAGTCGTTATATTCGAGCGCGGCGCTGGCGGCCCGGCTCAAAAAACCTTTCGCCATGGCGGGGTCCGCGTCCTTAAGAGCGGAAAGCCCCCGCATCCGCGACTGTTCGGCCAGGTTGACGAGCACCGGGACGAATTTATCCGGCGAAGCCTCGTCGCTGTTCCTGAAGATAAAGCCGAACTCGGAGACGGCCCGGGTTATATACCGCAGCGGGGTATTTATAAAGGTGGCTATTATGGTCCCACCGATAACGACCACGACCCCGTGCATGTTGATAAGCGAAGCCGAGATCTGATTCCCGGCCACCCCGGCTACTATCAGGGCAGCCGCGCCCAGAAAACCCGCTATTGTTGTAATATCCATGTCGTTCCTCCAGCAATACTCGAAAATCAGCCGGCAACCGGGATCTTGAACCAGAACGTGGAGCCTTTCCCGAGGCCCGGACTGACCGCCCCGATGTCGCCCTTATGGGCGCGCACCACTTCCTGCGCTATGGAAAGCCCCAGGCCCCACCCCTGCTTGCGCAGCGCCGCGTCCTTCTGGTACTTGGCCTGGTAGAACTTCTCAAAGATCTTTTTGGTTTCGCTGGGGTGTATGCCTATGCCGGAATCCTTTACCAGCGTGTCTATATATTTCCCCTCGCGCCGGAAAAGGACCTCGACGCGCTTCCCGGCCGGGGTGAACTTTATGGCGTTGTTCACCAGGTTCATGAACACCTGCGAAAGCCGGAACTTGTCCCCGTCCACCAGCACGCCCTCCGGGAAGTCGTGCACCGCGAGCTCGACGCCTTTTTTCTGCGCGTTGATGGAGAGGCCGGGGAGAATATCCTTGGCCATGTCCGGGAAATTGAACGGGGCTTTCTCCATCTTGAGTTTTCCCGCCTCTATCATGGCCAGGTCGGTCAGGTCGGCTATAAGGCGGCCCAGTTGGTCGGTAGAGCTGACGATATTCTTAAGGTAAGCGGTTTCTTTCTCGCCGACTTTCTTTTTCATCAGCAGCTCGCTGAACCCCCTTATGGATGCCAGCGGCGTGCGCACGTCGTGCACCACCATGGAGAGGAACTTGGATTTCATATCGTTGAGCCTGCCCAGTTCCTGGTTCGAAAGCGACAGTTTCGCGGACATCCCCTCCAGTTCCTGTTTGCGCTGGTAAAGCTGGCCCTGCGCCAGGGTTATGCGCTCCATATACTGCTGGATGATCATGTTCGAAAAATTCTGGCGCTGGTTGAAGAACGAGGATTGCATAAAACCGGAAACCTGCGCGACGACCAGGAACCCCGCCCCCAGAAGGAGGAAGGACAGCGGGATAAGAGCGATCACCATTATTTCCATATTACTTCCACCCCTGCGCGTCCATGAACTGCTTTGTGACCAGGTCGTTGGGGTTTATCTCCAGCGCTTTCGCGTAGGCTTTCCTCGCCTTTTCCTTGTCGCCCATCATGTAGTACGCCGAGCCCAGCCTGGTCCAGGCCACGGTATTCGTCTCGTCCAGCACCGCCACTTCCTCGCATTCCTTGGCCGCCGTGTCGAACTGCTGTATGTAGAAGCCCCGGGCGGCCTTCCTCAGCTTCTCCTTTATCAGCACGTTCTTGGGGAGGATCTCGTCGCGCCGCACCTGCATCCTGGTCAGGTCGCTCATCCTGTAAAGCAGTTCCTCGAACATGGCGTCGCCGCGGATATTGGCGCCGAAGGCGGCATGCGCCAGCAGGAAGGCTTTAAGGTCTTTCCCTTCGATATACGCCGTTATAGCTTCGCTGCCGACATTAGACTGCTCCGTGTCTTTTGAAAGTATCAGTTCCCTGGCCGGGATCTCGCCGAGTTTAAGCCCGGTTATAACGGCGTCAAGCCGCTTTTGCCTTGCCCCCCATTCGCCTTCCTTAAGCCCGGGTTCCAGGTTGAACGCTTTCTTTATGTTCCCGTCCGCGGAAACATATCTGCGGGCGGCCAGGTCTTTGCGGGCCAGGGCAAGGAAGTCGTTGGCGAACAGGCCCAGCTTTTCGATGCTTTCTTTCCTGGCCATCAATTTGGCTTTCGCCACGCGCTGCGTCTTGCCGGCCAGCGGCTGCTGCGCCGCCGGAGCGCCAAGGCGCATGGAAACGCCCAACTTATGCATTACGCCAAGTTCGCCGAACGGGGACATGGAGTAATCTATGTCCATAAAAGAAAGGCGGAAACCTATTCCGAACCTCAGGCCGCTGCCGATATCCTGGCCTGTGCGGTAGCCCGCCCGGAAAGAAAGCAGCTGGAACGCCACGTATTCCGCGCCGAAGGCCGCGTAATACTTCTCGTCGTTGGCGTAGGTCTGGTCCAGGCTTAAGATAAGGCTGTCGCTGCCGCCCGGGTGGGAATGCCAGGAGCCGCCCACCGTGGCGGCCATGGGCAGCGGGGAGGACCGTTTGTCGAACTTAAGCCCGGGGCCCGCATTTTTCACCGCCATCGCGATGCGGAATTCCTGCGCCGGCGCCTTGCTCATCCAGTATCTGGCGGGCCTTATATAGTAAACCGCGCCAAGGTCCACCGCGGCGGTATTGGCGGACGCGTTATCCAGCTTTTCGCTTATAACTTTAAATCCCGCGCCCACGTTCAGCACTGGGCGCTCGATCTCGTCTTTAAGCAGCGCGCGGCCGTAAGCCGCGCCTATGGCCAGATCCGAGGATTGAACTTTGCCCAGCTTAAGGCCCTGCGCGTCGTAGCCCTGAAAAGGCGCCACGCTGAGCCTGGTAAGGTTGAACCCGAGCGTTGAGCCGTAACGCAAAGGGTAGGCGACCGAGAGATACTGGTTCGTCACGTCCTGCATCGAATCGTTATAGGTGGCGGCAAGCTCCGGCCCCTCCACGCTGCCAAGGCCCGCCGGGTTCCAATACGCGGAATAAGCGTCCTCGCTGACGGAGGTATAGGCCTCGCCCATGCCCGTACCCCTGGGGCTCGGTGAAAACTTCAGGAAAGACGCGCCGGAACTCCCCGCGCTACCGCCATAAGCGGGAAAAGCGCAAAGCAAAGCCGTAAAGCACACGGCTCCGCGCGGGAGAATATAAGAAATCACGCTCTTCATAATAGTGTCTGGTAATAGTTTATAGCCTTTAGGCGCCTCAATCCCGAAGAAATCATGAAGTACCGGGAAGGGCCAAAGAAAGGCGCCGCCAATGCGAACCGCCCCGACGCGGTGTCGGGGCGGCCTTTAAGGAGAATATGCGAGTTTTAACTGTAAATGCGGGAAGATCAGCGTTTTAGGAGGTAATTAAATATACTTCCCCCCGAATAGCTATTTTCTGAATATTTTATCCAGCTCCAAGGTGATCCTGGCGAAGTCGAACGGCTTAGGCAGGACCGGGATCTCGCTCGGTATGCCCATATCCGCCAGCTCTCCGGCCGTAGCGCCGGATATTATTATCATCGGTATCCCGGCCAGGTCCGGGTACATGTCCATCATGGCTATCATGGAATTCCCGGCCATCTCGGGCATATGCAGGTCGGTCACTACCAGGTCCGGCCGCTCGCCCAGCGCCAGTTTAACCAGTTCGGCGCCGTTTTCGGCGCTTTTAACCGCGTGGCCAAGTTCGGAAAGGAAGTCCGCCAGCAGGGTGCGGAGAAGTTCGTCGTCTTCAGCGATAAGTATTTTCATGGCAGTTCTCCGGTGTTGTCTTTCGATAATTTATAAAAACCGCGCGCCAAATAAAACCAGAACCACTGCCGGGGATCAGGCCCGGCCCTTAAGAGCGGTCTCCGCGGCCTGGAGGACCGTTTCGGGGGGGGTCATCTTGGGAAAGAAACAGACGAAACCGGAGGCGGAAGAGAAAACGCTGTTCAACTCTCTATCCATGAAATTTTCCCCGGTCATGACCACAAAGGGAATAGTTCCCAGCGCCCTGTCCGCCGCCGACAGCCGTTTAAGTTCCAGCACGAACTCCTTGCCGGACATTTCCGGCATCGCCACGTCCAGCACCATAAAATCAGGAAGATCGCCGCGTACGGCGGCCAGCGCCTCGCGGCCGTTATTAGCCATGGCCACTTCGTGCCCTGCGTCCTCGAAAACGTACTTAAAAAGTTCCCGGATGGTATGTTCGTCGTCGACGATAAGTATTTTGGCCATATTTTAAACGCCCGCCGCTTTTAAAGGGACCGCGAAAGAGAACCGGCTGCCCCGGCCCTCCTCCGATTCCACCCAGATGCGCCCGCGGTGAAGTTCCACCGCCATCTTGCACATCGCCAGCCCCAGGCCGAAGCCCATGTGCTTATGTTCCTCCATCTGGACGTATTTTTCGAAAATTTCCAGCTGCTTTTCTTTCGGGATGCCGGGGCCGGTATCCTCCACGGAAAACAGCGCCTCTTCCGGGGTGGCCCGGCAGGAAATAGCCACGCTCCCCCCCGCCGGGGTGAACTTCAGGGAGTTTCCCACCAGGTTCGCAAGAACGCGTTCCAGCAGCGCCGGATCGCCCGGGAATTCTATCCTGGCGGAGGGCGGGGCGACGGAGAACCTTATGTTCCTGCGCGCGGCCAGGGGCTCATGCACTTCAAAGGCGCCGGCGCACAGAGTTTCCGCGTCCACGGTAACGGCCGCCAGTTTCATATCGCCGGATTCCAGTTTTATCGTGTTAAGGATATCCTCTATCATGCCGTTCAGCCGCCTGGCGGAACGCAGGATAGGCTGCAGGCACCTGCCGGCGGCCTGGGACTCCGGCATATCCCTCGCCAGAATCTGCGCGTAGCCCTGTATGCAGGAAAGCGGGGCCCGCATGTCGTGGGTTATCATATGGAAGAAAGTTTCCCGCGCGCTCTCTATTTCCTTATCCATAGTGACGTCCCGGATAACGATAACGCGCCCCGGGCGCTTCAGCGTGGCCAGGAAGAACTGCCGCGAGGTTACGCGGTAGTTCTTGACCAGAGAGTAGTCCTCGTCCTGCCCGGGGACGGCCACTTCTTCTTTCAGGTAGTTTTCAGGAGAAGCCATGATCCCGGTCAGCGCAGGAAGGAACGCCTGCTCCCGCGCCGAACCCGGCAGCACTATATTCTGGTCCAGTTTCGGGATATTCAGCAGGCTGAGGGCGTTCCGGTTGGAATAAATAAGCTGCCCGCGGTCGTCCACAAGAAGAATGCCGTCGCTGATAGTATCTATCAGCGCCTGCGCTTTGGCGCGCTCCTCAACCACCTGGTTGAGGTGGAAAGCGCGGTAAGCGCTGAGTTCCAGCATCATCCGGTTCAGCGCTGAAATAAGCGCCCCGGCCTCCGGCCAGCCCTCTTTAGCAAGCACCGTTTCCAGTTTATAATTCGCCGCGATGAACGCCTTAACGCCGGAGGACATGCCGGCCATGGGCCGCGCAACCCCGGCGAGTACCGCTTCGGCGGCAAAGAACGCGCAAAACAGCACCGAGGCCGCCGCAACGGCCAGGGAGTATACGGGACCGAGCCGGAAAACCGCCGAACAGGCGGCGAACAGCGACAGAGGCAGCAACGCGACGGCGAATATTATCAACTTTAAACGCAGGTTAATTTTCATGCGGGAACGGGCTACGGTCAGTTGGCGTTTTTACGGCCTATCTCCGCCGGAGGGAAATACTCCGGGTATTTTTCACTGGCGCAAACCGGGCAAAGCCCGTGCGAGACCGCCAGATAGGGGCCGCTTTCCAGCGGCTCCGCCAGAGTTACCCAGGCGCCGTTTTTATTGTGCAGCCTTTCGCATCCTACACACACCGTTGCGAATTCCCGCCGCCTGTCTGCCCGTACGTTCTCAATTTTTCTGAATTCCATTTCCAATCCCCGGGAAGCGCAAGAGTTTTACAACACCTTCGGATTATACAACAAGAAATCCGGAACAATCCCGAAGCCGGCAGCCCACCGCGGTCACGCTGCGTTGCGCGGCGGAATCGCCGCCTCAGTTTTGGCCGGGCAGGTGGGATTCAAAAAGGTAGTTAACGTGGGCGAGCAGCGTGTCGATATTCGCGGGTTTTTTAAGGACCGACACCCTGCTGGCGAGTATATCCACGGCCACCTTGCCCGGAGCCCCCGTCACAAAAAGAACCGGGATCTTTTTCCCGACCAGGGTGCAGATCTTTTCAAAGACCATACTGCCGCCGCCGCCCGGCATATCCCAGTCGAGCAGGAGGATGTCAGGGTTGAAATCCTCGCAGGTAATTATGGCGGCTGTCGCATCGGCAGCCGTCCGCACAACAAAACCCGCGTCCTCGAAAACGGACGTGTAAAACTCCCGCGTTCCGCTGTCGTCGTCGATCGCAAGCATTTTCTTGGCCATAAGTCGCCTACCAATATAAAGTTCAAGTATTTTATTCAATTGCTACGGGCGCACCGTGGAATCAGTCTGCCCTGAAAGGCGGCTGAGGAACTGCTAGACGGATCGCAGGTTAAGTTCTGTGTCACCGTATTTCCATTATTCATTCCCCCAGGTCCAGGAGGACGCTCCGCCCTGGGGGACTTTGCGGCCGGAGCCGGGGGTCCACCCGCGCCATTGCCAAGTGTCGGAGGTGCCGGAGGGAACGCTGGGCGCGTCGCAATAATCCGGCGTGCCCCAGGTCCAGGAGCCGGGCACGCCGATCTTTGTTGCATATGAAGCGCCCAGGCAATATTTAACAATTACGGCATCCGACGGAATGGCATTCGCTATGACATACAGCATGTAGTAGCCATACGGCAGGCCGGACGGCGGCGCGGTAAAAGTGATAGTTGTGTCAGCGCCGGACCAGTCGCTGATCGGATATACTGATGTGGAGATATCGACCAAAACCTTATCCCCCACCATACTATAACCGCTATCAAGTTTGCTCATATATACCCGCGGGTAATTCGCGGGGGAAGACTGCCCCTGTCCCGAAGAGCCCTCCGAATACCCCTTAAACCTTGCCCCGCCGAGGGTATAAGAAGCGCCGGACAATATTTTTACCGGGAAAGAGCTTGAACCGCCCACCGTAGAAATCGAAGGCTGCATGGTAGAAGCGACAACGGAATAGTCGTATTCCGTGTAGCGCGCAAGCTGCGCCGTAGACAGCGCGTTGGTAGCGTCGGTGCCGGCCGCCACCAGCACTTTGCCGTTGGGCAGCAGGATGGAAGTATGATTGTACCTTGCCGTGGACATTGCCCCTGTGGTACTGAACGTTTTTACCCCCGGGTCGTACAAGATAACGGTGGACAGATAGGCGGCCCCTGTAGTGCCGCCGCTTATAAGAACTTTCCCGCTGGGCAGCAAAGTCGCGGCATGGAGGTATCTTACCCCGCCTGCCATTCCGCCGGTAGCGGCAAAAGTGCCGGCCGCGGGATTGTAAAGTTCGGCGGTAGAAACCGCGGCGGCGGCAGTACCGCCCGCCACCAGCACCGTTCCGTTAGGCAGCAGCGTGCTGGTATGCCAGCACCTGGCAGTGGACATCGAGCCGGTAGTGGAAAAAGTCCCTGCCGCTGGGTTATACAACTCGGCTGTGGACAGTGAAGCGGTAGTAAAACCTCCGCTCACCAGCACTTTTCCGTTAGGCAGCAGCGTGCTGGTCTGCCGCTTGCGCACCGTGGACATGGAACCTGTAGTGGTGAAGGTACCTGAAGCCGGGTCGTATAGTTCCGCGGTGGAGAGCGGTCCGGTGGCCGACGTGCCGCCCGTTATCAGCACCTGGCCGTTCATCATAAGGGTGGCCGCGTGCTCGCTGCGCGTATCTGCCATACGGCCTGTTGCGGAGAATGTCCCCGCAGCAGGGTCATATAATTCGCAGTCGTAAAGCATTGTGGAGGCTTTACCGCCGGCTATAAGCACTTTTCCGCTGGGCAGCAGCGTAGCCGTATGAAACGCCCTGGGCGTAAGCATGCTCCCGGTCGTGGCCCAGGTCCCGCTCGCAGGATCATACAACTCCGCCGTGGACAGGCTGACGGACACGTTATCGGTGCCTCCGGCTAAAAGCACTTTCCCGTTGGGCAGCAGCGTAGACGTATGCCGCAGTCTTCCCACGGCCATTGACCCCGTAGCCGAAAAACTTCCGGTGGCGGGGCTGTAAAGCTGGGCATTAGCAATGCCGGTAGAGGCCGAATCCATCCCTCCGGCAACAAGAACATCGCCACTGGGCAACAAGGTGGCCGTATGACCACTATCCCTGTCAGTGCTCATTGATCCGGTGGCAGACCACGTGCCTGCCGAAGTACTATAAAGCGCGGCGGTAACGAGTCCGGCGCTTCCATACCCTCCGGCCACAAGCACATTGCCGTTTGGCAGCAAGGTAGCGACATGAAACATACGAGTGGTACTCATCGCATTGGTAGTGGCCCAGGTGCCGGCCGATGGGTCGTAGAGCTGGGCGGTGGACAAAGCGTTGGTTCCATCCGCCGTTCCCCCGGTCACAAGTACTTTGCCGTTAGGCAGCAGCGTAGCGGTGTGACAATACCGACCCGTACTCATAGCATTGGTAGTGGCCCAGGTGCCGGTCGACGGGTCGTACAGCTGGGCGGTGGAATAAACAACGGCTCCGTTCGAGCCGCCGGCCACAAGCACCTTGCCGTTAGGCAGCAGCGTAGCGGTGTGGCCATACCGCGCCGTATTCATCGCGTTGGTGGTAGCCCAGGTTCCGGATGCCGGGTCATAAAGCTCTGCCGTGGATAGTTTTCCTCCCGCGTTCCCTCCCCCGACAACAAGCACTTTGCCATTTGGCAGCAGTGTGGCTGTATGGGAACTGCGCATAGTGCTCAATGAGCCTGTAGTTGACCAGGCGCCGGTTGAAGGATCGTAGAGCTGTGACGTTGACAGGTATGTGCTCGTCCCTGAACTGCCGCCCGCGACGAGCACTTTGCCGTTCGGCAGCAAAGTGGCGGTATGGACCGCCCGCAGGGTATTCATGGGGGCGGTGGTGGACCAGGTTCCGGATGAAGGGTCATAAATATCGGCGCTGGATAAATACGCGATGTCGTTAAGTCCGCCTGCCATAAGAACCTTGCCGTTGGGCAACAGCGTAGCGGTATGGGAGATCCGCCCCGCGCTCATCGAACCCGCGGCGGCCCAGGCCGGGTCTATCAGCAGCGGGTATTTAAGGCCTGTACTGTCGAAACGCATGGCAAGAAGATATTTATTCTCCGCGGCCGCGGAGGAAGACTTCAGTTCCCAGATCCCGCCTGCCGTTTTGCCTGCGCTGTCAAAGACCAGCGGCCTGGAAAGCGACAAACCGGCCGCGCCGAGGGTCCCGTCGGTATTCAACACAGGGACCGCGCCGCTGGATACCGTCATTTCCCACTGGAATTCGACAGGCGCATTTTTATTCCGCAGCACCAGCAGCTGCTCGAAACCGCCGCCGGGATAGACGGCGTAAAAGACGTCGGTACCTTTTTCCGCCGCGGCATAGCCTATGCCGCCGTCTTCGACATGCCCCGCCGCGGAAGCGCCGCGTACCGGTTTTAAATTTATTTCAGCCCCGCGGTAGTTTATCTTATAACCTCCGTTATAAGACGGAGCCATGCTGAAAACAAGGGCATCCGCGACCCCGCCCCTGTTCGCGGCAAATGCCGCTAAAGCCCTGGCTTCTTCAGGCTTTAAAGCCTCACGCGGCTGCGCCGAGCCCATATAGCCCGGGGCTGTTTCGTACCAGCCGGCAGTTGAAACCTTCACATAGTCCGCGCTTGCCGAAGCCAGTTTTCCCCCCACCACATCATAGCGGAAATTATTTTTTATAAATGCCGACACCGGCAGCCCGGCCGGAGGGGTGGGGTATTGCCGCGCCAAGGCGCTCTCGAACAGAGCCAGGTTTTTGCGGGTGCGCGCCATATTGGGCGCCGCTGCAATTATGGCACGGCACATTTCTACGCCTTTCCTGAGGTCCCCGGAATAAGCGTAAGCCGCCGCCAGGTTATGCCGCGCCTCCAGGTCAGCCGGACGTATGGCTACGGCTTTCTCCAGCGCCTTTACGGCGTTCTTGTAATCCTTCTTGTTGAAATAGGCTATCCCCAGATTATGCAGCCCCTCGAAGTAGTCCACCTTCTTCTGCACCGACTCCCTGTACCTGCTTATGGCCTCGTTATTGTCTCCCTTTTTGGCGGCTATACGGCCTATATCGGCCATGGCCTGCGCGTACTGCGGGTCTATCTTGAGCGCCAGTTCGAACTCATCCGAGGCTTTGTCGAACAGGCCTTTGGAGGCATAAGCCCGCCCCATGCCGTAATGCAGCGTGGCTGACTGCGGGCAGGTCTTAAGATTGGCGGTCACAAAGGAATAATGGTCGAACCAGTCCAGGTTGCGGGCCATGGAAACATAGGCGTACAAAAGGAACACGGAAGCGGCGGCAAGCGGCAGATAAGCCGAAGATAAGAACGAAGTCCCTGAAAACCGGCGCGCCGCCGCCTGCGCCAGGCAGCCGGCAGCCAGCCCGAAACCGAATATGGAGAAGTAAAGGAACCTTTCATTGATTATGGTGCGTATGGGGATAATGTTTGAAACCGGGCCCAAAGCCGCGAAGAACAGGAAAATACCGAACGAGGCGGCCGGATATTTCGCCTTAAGCTTCCACGCAGCCCAGCCTAAACCGGCGAACATAGCCAGATAGCCAAGCAGCTCCGCGTCGAGTTTTTGCTTTACCGGGAACAGATATTCGACGCTAAGCGGATACGGGAGAAACGTAAGTTTCACATAATACGCGAAACCCTTTATCATGGTGAGCAGCTGCGGTACGGGCCCGCCGGCCCAATATACCGTCTGCGCCGTCTGGCCCAGGGCCAGCGAGCGCGCCATCATAAAGAAAATAACGATAGCCGCGAAAGGGGAAACTATGAATGCAGCTTTAACGGATTTTTCACGGTTCACGAAGTATTCATAGCCCCACAGGATAATGGGCAGAGAGGCGGACATCTCCTTTGAGAGCAGGGCCAGGCAGAATACCGCCAGCGACAGCAAGTACAGGCCGGCCGAGCGCCGGCTAAGGCGCCGGCCGCCGGTGGCGCCCAGGTAGGCTATAAAGGAAAGCAGGAAGAATGAAAGGGATAAAAGGCTGGAACGCTGGCTCACCCAGGCCACGGTTTCAGTCTGCATGGGGTGGATAAGAAAAACAAGAGCGGCGATAAAAGCGGGAATATAGCGGAAATTGCCTGGGCCGGGAACAACTGCGCCATCCCCGCCTCTCAATACCATTAGCGCCAGCCAGAAGATCAACAGCCCGTTTATGATATGAAGAACGACGTTGGCCAGATGGAAAGAGCGCGGGTTAAGCCCGCTGATCCTGTAATTTAGAGCGTAACTGAAGGTAGTGAGCGGCCTCCAGACGTCGTGGTTCATCTGCGCGTCGTGCGAAGAGGAATCCGGGCTGAAGAACTTAAGCGGCGGGGTCAGGCTTCTTATGGACTTATTAAGGACTACAAAAGTATCGTCGTCATACAGGAACTGGTTATTAAGAGTACCGCGCCAAACGAACCAGCCGCCAAGGATAAGCAAAGAGGCGAAAAGGGCATAGAGTCGTTTTTGCATTTTATCGGCCCTTAATTACCTATAGCCGCCTGCACCCACTGGTAGGCGTCTGTGGACATCTTCATGCAGATATACAGGACGTCCGCCGTACCGGAAGCGCTCTGCGCATAGAACATCGCGCCGCGGTATGCCGCCGCGCAGGCGGGTTTTGAGCCGGTAGTTACAAACTGCAAAGCCGGAGCGCCGTCACCTGAATTCTGTACCACCAGCCTGGCTCCTGCGGGAGCAGCCATTCCGATACCGACACTGCCGTTACTTAAGACCGTCAAAGCGTTAGTATCGGTTCCGGACGCGCTTCTGGATCTGAGCGTAAGGCTCTGTGCAAAAGCTGAACCGAGATCGGCAAGTTCGAAATGGAATTTGACGGCATCGGCTTGCGCGACAGCATTGCCCAAACCTCCGGCTAATGATCCCGTTCCTGTGAAATAGCCCCAATTGGCAAAAGCCAGTGAAGCCGATATCGCGCCTGAGTTCCTTTGCGTGCCGCCGATATATATCACATTATGCGCATCCGCGGTAGCGGAACCGCCCCAGATAGCCGGAATTAACGCAAGCCCGTTATATCCGTCAAAGCCGTTCCCTGAAACAACAGGAATTGTATCCGCACTGCCAAAAGCTGTTCCGTCACCGCCTAACACACCGCCTTGAATATATGAATAGGACCCATTTCCGGCTTCTCTGACATGTAATATGCTCCTGGGCGTTGTGGTCCCGATGCCGACATTACCGTTGTTGTCTATGCGCACCTTTTCAGTTGGTGTCGCATCAGCGGTGCGGGTATAGAAAAGCAGATTGTCGCCGGTTGAAGAATCCTGATTGTTAGAGAGCGCCTGTATCATCGCCGCAGGCTTCCTGGTTCCAACGGAATCGGTCAGGCGGAACATGAGGTCGGCAACACGGGTGCCGGAACCGGAGCTGTAATTATTCGTTATATAGAGTTCGCCGCCCTGGCTCGTGCCGTTATAGCTGTTGGAAACTTCTAATGCGCCCGCCGGCGCGGCATTTCCGATGCCGACGTTGCCGGAATCTTGAACATACAGCGTGTTTGGCGCATACGCCGAGCCAACCTGGAGCAAAGCATCAGTTCCTGCTACGTTGCGTTGGCTATAAATATTGGCAAGAATTGAACCTCCATAACTTGTGCCAAGGCCCGTTACCTGAAATTGATTATTAGCACTGGATTCCACTTGCAGATGATATGTCGGCCCTGTGGTCCCGATGCCGACGTTGCCGTTGACCACGTTCAGCGCGCCCAGCAGTGTTACGGACGACGGGGATATGGTGGTGGATGACAAGTAAAGCGCGCCGGTCATCGTATCACCGGTCTTGGCCACCTTGGTGTTATCACTGCCGGAAACAGAGGGGTAAAGCACCCCGGTGGAGGTCATAGAGGACACCACATTACCGCTGCCGTCGCGCCAGATCTGAGCGTAAATATTGGAAGCCGTGCCGGTAGACACAATATCTAAGGCCGCCTGCGGCGCGCGCGTGGAGATGCCTATAGTTTTTGCCGACAGGTCTCCGTACAGCACCCCGCCGATATTCAGTTCGTTCGAAGCTGTAGGAGCGGAAGCGTCCTGATTGTAGCCTATCACGATGTTGCTTGCGCCGGAAGTTAAGGCATCTCCTGCCTGCCAGCCCAGCAGCAGGTTATTCGAACCCGTGGTTAGAGCTTTACCGGCGTAATAGCCGAACAAAGAGTTGCTGGAATAAGAGTTCCCGCTCACGCCAAGGCCGGCCTTGTAACCAAAAATAGAATTCATCTGGCCGCTTACGTTTTGGTAGCCGCTTTCGAGCCCTACATATGTATTTTTTAAACCACCGACATTATAATACCCGGCATAGTAGCCCATAAAAATATTCTCGCTGCCGGTATCATTACTTGTTCCGGCGCTGGAGCCGATGAACATGTTCTGGGAGCCTGTGGTGTTAGTATACCCCGAGTCGCTTCCTATGAATATATTATCGTTGCTGGTAGAATGTATGCCGGCGCGCGTGCCCAGATAGAAATTCCAATTACCTGAAACATTATAATACCCCGCCTCCTCGCCAAGGAATACGTTGTCGGTTCCGGTAGTATTGTTATGCCCGGCGGTATAGCCCACAAAAACGTTGTCGTCCCCGGTAGTGTTGCTGTACCCGGCATCCTTGCCCACATAAACATTGTAGTTTCCCCCGACGGCATTTACCCTGCCGGCTCCGGGACCTACGCCAAAACTACCGGTCCCCGGCAATACCGCCAGCACTGTGCTGCCGTTTATCTGGTAGCGGGCGGCGGTGATATCCCCGGTAGCGGTTATGGTACTGGCATTATAAATGTCGTTGCCGCCCAGCAGCAGGTCCTGCGTGGCCGTGTGGTTGCCCAGGTTGTCGCCGGGCAGAGGTTGCAGCGTGCTCAGTTTGCCGTTTGCCGTCATGGAGGCCACCACAAGCCCCGTGGAATCACGCCAGATCTGCGCGTACTGCGTGCTAAGCGTGCCGGTGGAAACGACTTCCAGCATGGCCAGGTTCGCTGAAATTACTCCGGTCTGGGCGGTGATCTTGAAGCCGCCGCGGTTCTTAAATACGGTACGGTCGATAACGTTGTTGCTAACACCTACACCCTGGGAATCGGCCCAGGTAAATGTACCGGAGGAAGTGGACTGCGCGGCATATCCGGCCGCAAGTGAATACAGATTTGTTACAGAGTTGTTCCGCCCGCCGGGAATGGATGAGAAATCCCCATTGGCGTAATTCTGCATGCCTCCGGAGACTGTAGCATTAGGATAATTGGCCTGATTGTAGGCTCCGCCGCCTATCACGGCCCAAGCGCCGTCCGCAGCGTTGTTCGACCCGCCGGCAATAACCGATTCTCCCCCGCTCGACGTATTGTCATTGCCGCCGGAAACGACCGATGTCTCGCCGGTAGCGGAATTATTATAACCTCCTGATACGGCGGAATCATATCCGCCAGCCGTGTTATTGTAGCCGCCGGCAACCACCGATTCCCCCCCGCTTGCCGTGTTGTAATCGCCGCCTGATACAACGTCATCCCATTCCACAGCGGTATTCTCTTCTCCGCCCGCGATGACGGAATAAGGGCCGCTTGCCACCTGGGCTGCCGCGGTCCTGTATGTCTGCAGGTCAACCGCGCCCAGGCCGCGAGCTCCGGGCGGTACCGTGCCGGTGCCCGGGCCCAGGGTCATCACCTGACCAGAGGTGGAGATAAAGATGCCGCTGGCGCCGGCATAGACCGAGGTAGCTATCCGTATCCCGTCGCCCACCATGGCCAGGGAAGAAACGTTTACCACAGGGAATTGCGCCATGTTCAGGTCCTGCGTGGCCGTATGGTCGCCCAGGTTGTCACCGCCGGCATTGGGAATGGTGGCGTACAGGACGCCGGTGGACGTCATGGAGGCCACTTCCACCCCGGAGCCGTTGCGCCAGATCTGCGCGTAGATATTGGAAGCAGTCCCGGTGGAGACCACGTCCAGCGCCGCGTACGGCACGCCAGTGGAGATACCCACCAGACCACTACCGGTCACCAACATGCCGCGGTCCTTGGCGCCGGTCATGTTGGTATTGGTGGACCCGGTGATCAGGAATCCGCCGCTGTTCTTGAAAAGTGTGCGGTCGGCTACGCTATTTATGGTCAGCGCGCTGTTGCTCCTGGAGTCCGCCCAGGTGAACGCGCCGGCTGCGGTGGAGGAGGAGCCCCTCCCCCCGGCAAAGGAATAGTCTCCGGCCGCATACGCCCTGTCTCCGGCCACCACGGAAGAGGCAAAACCATAGGCTCTGTTATTGATGCCCCCGAGTATCGAGGAGTATTCCCCATATGTTCCGTTGGAGCTGCCGCCGCCCACAAAAGAATCATTGGCATAGGCCCAATTGGACTCTCCGCCGACTACGGCGCTGTAATAATTGTAGCCCCGGTTGTTATCCCCACCACCCACAAATGAGGAGCTGCCATATACGAAGTTGTAGTTTCCGCCAGCCACACCCGAGTACTCACCGGAAACAAGATTGTTATGGCCGCCCGAGACCGAGGAATAGTCTCCTGAAGCGCTGTTATCCTCGCCCCCGGAGACGCCCGCGGCATAGCCGCTGGCCGCGTTATTAGCGCCTCCGGACACGGTAGCTTCGTCATTTCCCGCCGTGTTCGCCCAGCCGCCGGAAACAGTGGCGTCCCATGAGCCGCTGGCGCTGTTCACCTCGCCGCCGGCTATGGTCGCGAATTTGCCGCTCGCAACATTATCTCCCCCTCCGCCTATCATGGAAGAGTCGCCGGTGGCCTGATTACGGTAACCGCCCCCCACCGTCGCGCCGCCGTTGCCGGCGACGTTCTGTTCTCCGCCCCCTATAGTAGCGGCGTAATTGGCGGCCGAGTTGCCGTAGCCGCCTGAGACCGTGGCCGCCTGGGCCCCGGCCGAATTACTGTAACCGCCGCCCACGGTGGATTCCGGACCTGTGGCCTCATTGTCGTCGCCTCCGGAAACTACCGAGAAATCTCCGCTCGCCACCTGGGCTGGGTAGTCGCGGGACGTCTGCAAGTCCACCGCCCCCACTCCCCGCGCGTTCCCGACTACGGGGCCATCCCCCGCGCCGACGGTCTGTATTGCCCCGCCGTTGGAGATAAATATGCCGCTGGCCCCGGCAAAGACGCTGGTGGTAATGCGCAGGCCGTCGCCCACCATGGCCAAGGAAGAAACGTTTACCACAGGGAATTGCGCCATGTTCAGCGTCTGCGTGGCTATATGCGTGCCCAGGCTGTCCCCGCCGCCGCTGGTACTTATTCCGGTGAGCCCGGAACCGTCAGCGAACAGTTTCCCTTGCGAGGTCATGGAGGCCACTTCCACACCCGAGCCGTTGCGCCAGATCTGGACGTAGATGTTGGACGCCGTGCCGGAGGAAACCACGTCCAATGCCGCGTAAGGCACTCCGGTGGAAATACCCACAAGGCCGTTGCCTGTCACGAACATGCCGCGATCAAGCGCGCCAGTCATGGCAGGGTTGGTGGACCCGGTTATAAGGAACCCGCCGCGGTTTTTAAAAAGGGTACGATCCACTACCGTGTTGTCCGTCTGAACCCCCTGAGAATCAGAACGGGTAAAAGTTCCGTTCGCGGTGGAAGATGAATAATATCCGAATGCCCATGAGTAGTCGCCTGCCGCGCTGTTCTCATAGCCGCCGTCAATGGCGGACCACCGCCCGGAAGCCGTGTTATCCATGCCGCCTGCAATAGTGGAGGCCTCGCCGGAAGCAAGATTATATGAACCGCCGCCTACGGCAGCAGCCCAGTAGGAAGCTACGTTATCTTCACCACCGGCCACGGTGGAAGCCGTATCTGATACGGAGTTCCACGTACCTCCGCCAATAGTGCCTCCAACATCAATTGCGATGTTATACCCCCCGCCGCCAATGGTAGTTCCCCAGCCCGACGCTGTGTTTTCAGTGCCTCCGGCAATAACCGTTAGCATGCCGGAAGCATTGTTTAAATATCCGCCCCCGCTGATGGCGCCCCAGCCCGACGCGGTATTCTTGGCTCCTCCGCCAATCACCGCAAATTCTTCACTAGCCACTTGTGTGGCCGCTGAACGGGATGTTTGAAGATCAACAGCACCCATGCCGCGCGCGTTTCCGACTACTGGTCCATATCCCGCCCCAACAGTCTGTATAGCACCGCCGGTTGAGATGAATACACCGCTGGCCCCGGCAAAGACGCTGGTGGTAATGCGCAGGCCGTCTCCCGCCATTGCGACAGAGGCCACGTTAATAACGCTGTGCTGGGCCATATCCAGGTTCTGCGTGGCCGTGTGGCTGCCCAGGTTGTCGCCTTTGGCTACTGTGGCGTACAGCGTGCCTTCCGAGGTCATGGAGGCCACTTCCACGCCAGAACCGTTGCGCCAGATCTGGGCGTATACGTTGGAGGCGGTGCCGGTGGAAACTATGTCCAGCGCGGCATAAGGGGTGCCGGTGGAAATCCCCAGCAGGCCACGCACCTCGGCTGATGACTTCAGCACGGCATAGCCGTTGCTGGTGAGCTTATCTACCACGCGGAATTCAGCCGCATAAACCGTAAAAGGGCAGGACAGGAGAAGTAATAGCGCGGCCTCCGAGGGCGCAAGCCATGATGGGATATAAAGCCTATCATTACCAAGACTGAAAGATTTCATCCAATTCTCCAGCTTTAAAGAGTTAATTAATACTTAGCTTAAACACCGCGGCCGCAGCTTATCAAGGGTGCTTGCTGTATTTCTTACGTACCTCGCCGATAGCGGCGCGTATTGAGCTGCGCTCGGCGTCCGTTTTGGCTGAGCGCATCCCCTCCATTAAAGGACGCATCTCGGCGCGCATCGCGTCCATTTTTGCCGTACGTTCCGCCCGCGCCGCCTTCTGCTCCGGTGTGAGGGCAGCCTCGGCCGCGGCTGCCCTTTTAGCGCGCAGGGCATCCATTTGTTTGCGTATGGCGGACCGCTCCTCTTCCGTTTTGGCGTTATGCAGCGCCTCTCTTAAGCGGTAGGCTTCCAATTGCTCCGGGTTATTTTTCAGGCGCTCTTCAAATTTCGCCTTCCGGGCCGCAGCGTCGGCGGGGGTAACAGGGTTTCTGGCGGCCGCGGCGCCGTGCCCCCGGGACTGGCGGATACGCTCCAAAACAGCCTTGCGCTCCTCGGGAGTGGACGCGGACTTCAGTTGTTCGCGCAGAGCCGCGTCATCCGCTGCTATCGCGGCTATCGGGGCGGCGGTTGCCGCGATCATAAGGAATGCCATGACTTTAAAAATCGCCCTCATATTTATCTCTCCTGCTTTTAGTTTTACTGACGCGTTACGGTATCATCTGGGCAACTTCCACGCCGTTTATCCGCAGGCTGACATAACCGTTCTGCGGTTCAACCTGGAACCCGGCCATGCCTGTGTCCTTAACTTCGAGTTTATAGCCCGGGGAATCGGTCCCAATGCCGACTTTGCCGGAGTTTACGGTAAGCGTGGAGCCGCCCACGCTGAAAGCGCTGCCGGCCACCGTCATGCTGGAGTAAGTGGTAATGGACCCGTTTGCGGTTATAGACCCGACATTGACGATATTGAACGTGGCCATGTTCAGCGTTGTGGTGGCTATGTGGTTCCCCAGGTTGTCGGACGCGCCGGTCAAGTTGGTAAGAGCGGACCCGTCGCCTATAAATTTTGCGGCCATTATCACGCCGGTGGCGCTTACGGAGGAGACCACCGTGCCGCCTGAGTTCCGCCAGAGCTGCGCCATCACGTCGGGAGTAGCGCCGGAGGCCAGCACATCCAGCCGGGCTTGCGGCGCGCCGGTGGAAAGTCCCACGTTGCCGACGGTATCTATCCTCATTCGTTCACTGGAGCCGTTATCGACGGCGGCTGTTTTAAAAGCAATGTAGGTACCGGGCGTACCGGGTTGGCCGTTGCTGCCGGAGTTTATGATGACCGGGGCGTAGGGGCTTCCGAACGACACATAGCCGTTGTAATTAGTGCCGGTTCTGGTGGCGGACATATAACCCGATGTATTCCAGCCAGGATCGGCGGCAATATATACGTTGGCATAGTTGCCGGGGGCATCTATGGCAGTATTAGCTACCAGAATTCTGGCATTCGTGTTGCTTTTTATGTCGAGAACAGAGGCCGGGCTGGCCGTCCCCAACCCCACCCAGCCATTAGTGGAAACATATAAATGGGGAATGGTTGCGGAAGTTGAAACCCAGAGCGACGACACTGCTGTACTAGGCGCTATCACCGTAAGCGTGGACGTCCGGATGAAGTTGGTCGCTGTTATAGAGGCCACGTTCACTATCCCGAAATTGGCCATATCCAGCGTCGTTGTGGCGATGTGGTTGCCCAGGTTGTCACCCAGGCCGCTGGTGCTGGTCCATTGCAGGTTGCCCGCGCCGGTCTTGCTCAGTATCTGGCCCGCGGAACCGTCGTTTACATAGATGTTGCCGGCGGAAGGCACCGTTACGGAAGAGGTAAAGGTGTTGGCGCCGGTGAAGGTCTGCGCGGCGTTCACATAGGCCCCGTTGCGCACCGTCTCCGCGTCGCGCGAATAATCAAAAGCCGAAACCGGGCCGCCGCGCACACACCGCACAAAGTAGGTGTTGACCTTTATGCTGTATCCCGTGTAGCCGTTCCACCAGTCCACTGACCACGCGCCGGTAGTGTTCGAAACATATTCAGTGGAACTCCAATAACTGGCGCCTAAGCTAAATCCGCCTACTACCCCGCGCTGAGCGTAAAGCAGCAGCAACTCAGCCTTGGACGGCAGGTACCAGTCGTCATAGTACACCCCGTTCACCGTTACCGCGTAGTCCGCGCACAGGCGCGCCGCATAAGTGCCGGGACCTTGCATGGTGCTTATCATCACCGTGTCAGCCTTCCCGGCGTATATACCGTCCAGACCGGCACCTGTCTTATTATTATCATTGGACCATTTTACAGCGGGTTGGTCCGCTGGGGCGGCGATAAGAGAGTTCTCCCCCTTGGAATCCACCCAGAACACTATGCCGCCGCCGTAACTGTCGCCTATCTTAAGCGTATTGGTGGACACGTTCATAAGCGTGGAGCCGTCGCCATAATACGCCGTGGCCGAGGACACACCTGCCACGAACAGGTTGGTGCTGACATAAACACCGCCCAGCTGCGCCGCCGCGGCGGAAGAAATAAAAACGTTGGATTTAAAATTGACCGACGACACGTTCACCACGTCCCAGTTGGCCATATTCAGCGTGGTGGTGGCCACATGGCTGCCCAAATTGTCGCCCATAGCGCTGCTGCTGGCCCATTGCAGCGCGCCGTCGGAGTTTTTACTGAGGATCTGGCCCGGGGAACCGTCGCCTATGAATATTTTACCCGCGGAAGGAAAAGTGGAACTGTCTACGAAGTACGCCCCGGAGGAAACGGCCAGGGCGCCATTCACCACCACGCCGCCGGGCCCGACGACCGCGCCGGTGTAAGCGGCCTGCACCGAAAACCGTGAAGCCCTTGATCTCGGTGTCGGGGTCAAGGGCTGTGCCGTTGGCGCCGAGCACGGTCAGGTCGTCTTCGGAACCGAACTCGGTCTGGGCGTTGGCAATAGCAGGCAGCAAGCAGCAGGCGGCAGATAGCGCCAGGGATAAGAGAAGAGCGGGGAAAAGACTGTGCCGTGAAGACACAATGCTGGGACGCGTACCGCACAATGCGGTACGACTCCCGGAGGATATCCAGAGTTTTACCCGACCCATATATTGACCCTTTACTACCCAACGCGAACGAACATAACTAAGCTGTCCATTATATACCAAAAATTACCAGGCAATCCCGAAATGCGCCTACTTATTCCGCAGCCAGGCAGCCATTTTAGTGCCGGAATTGAACACCGCTATATATTCCCCGGAAGCCTGCCCGCCGGTAACGTCAAGTTTGGCCGCGGGGGTTTCGGTGCCTATCCCCACCGCGCCGGAAGTGGAAACCACCACCTGGTGCGCCGTGCCGGTACTGACGGCGAAACTGTAATTCTGAGTGTCCACGCCTTTGACCTCGAGGCGGGCGGAAGCGCCGGCCATACCAATAGCCACGTTGCCGGTGGCCTCTACGGAAAGCCCTTGCTGGCCGGGCGCGCCCTTCAAAAGGGCCGTGCCCGTTACTTTAAGAGAATTGTTTACATTCAAATCGTTTACCGTGCCGGAGGACACATAGAAAGTTGCCCCCGCCTGCAGGACATCCTGGTTATGGATGGAAAGAGGGTCGGTTTCAAGGCCGGCGGCGGCGCCGCTGCCGCAAACCCATTGAGCTCCGCTCAACTGCAGGATGTCGCCGTTGGCGCAGCCTGACTGGTTAAGTTTGGCCCTGGTAACGGAACCGTCGGCCAGATCCTGATTTTGAATGGAGCCGTCCACTATGTGCGAAGAAACTATAACGTTGCCTAGCCGGTCGCCATTGAGATAGCCGGAAGTGACCTTGGAAGCGTTCAGGTTATTAAGGCCCGCACCGTCGCCGTAATACCAGCCGGCCGATACAGAAGAGGCGATAGAAACGGAATACCCCGCCCCGCCTATAAGCAGGTCCGCGGCGGGATTAATACGCCCTTCCACGGTTAAAGCCCCCGTTACGGTATGCGTCCCGAGCGAGACTATGGGGTCCGAGCCGCCGCCGGCATGCGTAGCCGCGTGGGCGCCGGGCAGACCGGAACCGGAAGTGGGCACCCAGGCCGCGCCGTTCCAGAAGTTGACCAATTTAGCGGCCGAATCATACCACAGGTCCCCGTTGGCCGCGGCCGTCGGACTTGAAGCGGCGGTAGTGTACCGCTTGCCGGAAAGCATAAGGCTGTTTATGGCGTACGGCGCCGAGGTGAGTTCTTCCCTGGGGGACATGCGGTTGCCTTCCACCTCGAGTTCCAGCCATAAGCTGCCGCTCTGCCAGTCGGTAATAACAGGTTCGAGCGTAACCCTGAATACGCCGGTGGAAAGACTTACATTATAGGAGGGGCTGGTCCAGAGTTCCGTGGCGGAGGAGGAAGAAGCGTAGATGCGGAAAACCATTGGACGCTGCCCGTTCACAAGGAAGCCTGATTGGCGCAAGTTGCCCTGATACGTGAACTTGACCGGGACTTCGGCGGACAAGACCGCAGGCAGTAAGCCGTAGGCCGCAAGCAGAAGCGCGGCCAGGGACAAAGCGCGGCCAGGCCCGTTCAAGAGCCTGTTCAGCGTTTTTTTACCTGTCTCGACCATTTTCATATATCTGTCCGGCTGCTGTATTCCCCCCACCGGATCCGCCGGGCTTATTCCCGGCGGGACGTTAAGGAGGAAATATTAACCGCAAGACGCGTGTTCCCTTACTTCTTTTTTATCCACGCGGCCAGGTTGGTAGACACCGCTGGGTCGCCGGAATAGAACTTGGCGACGAACTTGCCTGAGGTCCCATCGCCGGCTATCTTCAGGGCTGTCCCGGCTTCCGCCGCGGTGTTAACTCCGTGGATGTCCGTTAAGCCATCCCCCAGCTGCGAGTTGCCGTTTACGGTAAGGTTGTTGGTGACGGCGGCATTGCCCGCGGTAACCGACAGTCCGTTTGAGGCTGTTACAAGCCCGGCCGAGGTCAGGGTACCGCCCACGCCGGTGTTGCCGGTAAGGGTGGAGGTGCCGTAGACCACCAGCTGGCCGCTTAACGCGGCGCTGGACGCGGTAATGTACCCGGCGTTCTTAACGTCGAAGTTCATCATGTTCAGCGTGGTGGTGGCGACATGGTTGCCAAGGTTATCACCCGAGACGTAGGATGAAATAGAATCCCACCTTAGCGCCCCGGTAGCCGCGTTCTTGGTCAGGATCTGCCCCTCGGTCCCGCCAGTTACGAACAGGGACGTGGGCGCCGGCATATAGACGGTCGAAGTGAAGGTGGAACTCCCGGCCACATACATACCGCTGGACACCTGCACATACCCGTTCACGAACATGTTCCCCGGCGCCGCGGGAATCTGCAGCCCAGGCGCGGACTGCGTGGCGCCGAACACCGAGAACCCCTTTATTTCCAGGTCGGGGTCCGCGGCGGTGCCGTTGGTCCCGAGCACGGTGAGGTCGTCCTCTATGCCGAACTCCGTGTTGTTGTCGGCGTATACCGCCGTGGTCCACGACAGCGCCAGCGCCGTCAGCAGACCGGTTACTATCTTTTTAATGTTCATACTTCCTCCTTAACCGATTAACCGCACTTACCAAATCACCATTAGTTTGCCGGTTTTCGAGTTCGACCCGGAAACTACGCGCCAGAGATAAACGCCGCTGGCGGCCCTTTCTCCGCCGGCGGTGCGCACGTCCCACTTAAGCTTGGGGATCACGAGGCCCGCGGGAATGGGGAGTTTCCGCACCAGGCGCCCGTCTGTGGTATAAATCTCTATATCCCCGGTCTGCGGGATATTAGTGAATATTATCCCGTCCGATTCCACGCCCGTCTGGCCGGCCCCGGAACCGGCATTGGGCCCGTTAGGCCGGAACGGCACGGGGAAAGCGTATATGTCCTTAACGGATTCGTCGACCATGCCAAGCAGGGCATAAACCCCTGGGCCCCCGAAAGGCACGGTAACGGTTTTAGAAACCGAGTCGGTATCGGCGCCGGGAAGCTTTGTCCACATGGAGAGCGCCTCGTCCAGCGCCCAGGTCTTTACCGTATCAGCCCTTACCGGCGGATTAGAGCCGTCAAGGACGCCGTCGTTATTGTCGTCCTTATAGCGCATGCAGAGGAGCCCGCTTTTAGCGAACGGGCGCGCCCAGGCGTCCTGCTCGTCGAAAAGGGACATTTCGGTGATGTTGCCAGGGAACAGGCGGGCCCAGACGCCTTCGTTCTGCTCCATTTTGCTGTTGGCGGAATTTATTATCTCCGGGTCTACGGACATAGGGGCGGACATGGGATTTTTATTAAGAGTGATATCGAAGGTTTCTTTATCCACGGACCCTGGCGGCAGGGTGAGGCTGGACGAACCGGAATTGAACGAGATAACGGAGGGCAGCCCCTTCTGAAAAGACAAATGCGGGGGATCGTAGAAACCGGCCCGGTTGACGTAAGCGCCGGAAACGGACGCCCCGGAACCCTGGGGGGACAGGTTCTGCCCGACGGAAGCCCTTGAGACGTATTCCCCGCCCGTAAGTATCCCCCCGCCGCCGCTGTCGCGCACGGAAGACTCCAGCTGATATTCGCCGGCGCCGGACACTAAAGCGACGACGGGCCGGGGGGCTAAGATGAATGCGGATAAAAAAACAAAAAAAGGGAAGGCGCGGCCAATGCGGCGCGGCTTGGAATTAGATTTTTTCAGGCTGTAGAGGCTCATTAAAGTTTCCACCTATGATATTATAGGGAGCGCCGGCTTCCGAATCCCGAAGAAATCACGAAGCGGTTAAGATCTAAAAACTTTAGAGCGGACGGAACCGGGTTTTTGGTAACATAATACCAGTGAATTCCGGGGGGAAAAGGGTGGAAGGGACTATGGGGACAATATTTTCAGAAACACTTACAAAGCTTAGAAAAGAAGCCGGATTTCCGACCGCCTACCGCTTTTACCATGATAACGGCGGCGCCCCGGTACTGAAGATCTCCTACCGGAAATACCTTGCCATAGAGCAGGGGAAAAATCTGCCCGTATGCGGCAGGCTGAAAGGCCTGCTTTTCGGCCTGCGCGTGATCCCCAAAAGTTCCGCGGCCGACGAACTTGTGAAGGCCTGGCTGAAAACCATGGCGGGAGAGGAAACGTTCAAGGATGTTCTGGAGCCTATGCTGGCGGTCAGGCATGAACCGGCCGTAATGCCCCCTATGCATAAGGCCATGAAAAAAGCCCTGGCCGGCAAGAAGTATTATATAACCCCGAAGCAGCTGGCTGTAATTTCCGAAAGCCGCGACAATTATCTCGGCTTCCTGGCCATGTCGAACGACACGGGAACCTGGTCAGCCGGAAAGCTTGCCTCCGCTGCGGGGCTTACGGAAAAAGCCGCGGAAAAAGCCGTAAGATCGCTGGCGGAAGTAAAAATATTTAAAAAAGCCAAAGACGGACAGTACAAATGCCCGCTGGCGGCGGAAATGGCGGAGTACCCGCATTTGACCGCCAGCGTGCAGGAAATGATAGGGAAGCTTTTGAAGTATCAGGAAGAACTTGTAGCCGCGGGCTCCAATGCCTGGATGCGCAGGGGCATAATAAGGGCCGACGCGGACGCGCTTTGCGGTTTTTTTCCGATCATGGGGATGAGCCTCTCTACGGCTCACTCCTATGCGGTTACCGAGAGAACGGCTAAATCGGCGATCTACGCCGTAGAAGCGCGAATAGTCAAACTGCGCGACTTTTAGAGCTTCTCGTCTTACTCTTTATCGAAATATCTGAACCCCTTGCCGGGAACCGACTGGATCTTCTCCGCGAGTTCGGGCGGCAGTTTGTTGCGCAGGTTGAACAGGTGCGTATCGACAAGGTTCTCGACAGAGACGGTGCGCCAGATCGACGAAAGGATCTCCTTCCGCGACATTATCTTCGGGCTGTTTTTCGCGAGGGCGTAGAGCAGTTCGAACTCCCTGCGGGTAAGATTTTCCACCGGTTTATTTTTATACTTCACGATCTGCGCGTTAATATCCAGCTGCAGGCCGTTTACCGTTAAGAACGCCCCCCCGCTCTTATCCATATCCACCCGCCTCAACAGCGCCTTAACCCACATAACCAGCTCGTCCATTATTATGGGCTTGGTCAGGTACTGGTCAACGCCCGCGGAAAAACCTTTCTTTTTGTGGTGCAGTTCGTCCTGGCCCGTAAGGGCGATTATAGGGATATTCGCCAGCCTGTCGTTATTCCTGAGCCAGCGGCAGACCTCAAGACCGTGCCCGTCGGGCAGGTGCATATCCAGGATAACAAGGCAGGGGCGCTGGCCGCCCAGGAACTCCATGGCGGCTTTAACGGTGCCGAAAGAATTACTTTTAAAACCCGCGTCATCCAGTGCGGCCTTCAGCAATTCGCAGGTTTCTTTGTGGTCTTCCACAATTAAAATACCGCTGTTCATAAAACTCTCCGTAATTTATTGGTTCCCCCGGGCGTCGCAGAAAGAAGCGCCTAGCCATTAACGCTCCTTATTATACACAAATCTTTTTCCCGCATCCCGAAGCAAAACCTGTCCGGTTGCCGACAATAGGACCCGCAGGGTCACCAATTCCGCGTTTTCAGGGCTTTGTTTTCCGTAAGCCGAAAGGGCCGCGGGGGCAGGCATTTAGCCTCATTCTCCATTGAGAAGTTTAGTTGTAGTATCAAGATTGCTCTTTCCTGACGAAGGGGCGAACCAGCGGAGGAGAGCCGCGGCGGAACGGGCCTGCATCTTAAGAATAAATTGATTGGACCGGCCCGGAGGCGTTCCGTAGAATATACCATACGACACAAATGGGCGCACTTACCTTTCACATAATCTCCAATGACAGGACGATATCCGGACGCTGGCTGAATGCTTTCCAGAAAGAAGGCTGGCCGGTAACCACCGCCGACTGCTGCCCCGCCGGAGAAGCTAACTGCGTTAAACGCGCCGAGTTCGATCTTGTTGAAATAGGCTCTCCGGACTGCCGCGTTCAGGAAGACCTGAGATCCATACTTAAAACCCGCCAGCCGGTCTCCATCATAGTTTTCGGGGACCCGCAAAAGATATCGAACAGGCAGATAGCCGCCTTCCTTGAAGCAGGGGCGGATGACTTCGTTTACAAGAATCTCGACGAACGCATCCTGGTGGCGAAACTGAAGGCGCACATGAGGAGAATTATGCCGCAAATAGCCGAAAAAGCAGCAAGACTTGCGTCGAGCTGCGGCGACATAGAAATAGACCGCGACAGGCGCGCGGTGAAGATAGCGGCCAGGACCGGGAAAGATACGGAACTCACAAACCTTACGGTGAAGGAATTCGACATCCTTTCGATGCTTGTCCGGCACGAAAGAACGGTGCTGACAAGGGAACGCATATTGGAAAAACTCTGGGGTGACGGGGGAGACGGCGTGTACTCCGAGTGTATAGACAAACATATTGAATCGTTAAGACGCAAACTTGGGGCGTACGGCAAACGGATAAAGACCGTGTACGGGGCGGGGTATATGTTTACCGGGAACGACACGCCTTAACATGGGAAATAAAAAAAAATTAAGGATACTCAGCATCGACGACGACTCGAGCTGCAACCAGGTAGTGGCGAGATTTTTCACTTTAGTAGGCGGCCACAAGGTTGACGTGGCCGGGAACGGCAGGGATGGCTTGAAAAAAGCGGCGCAGCTCCGTCCGGACATTATACTGCTGGACCTGAGAATGCCCGACATGACCGGGCTGGAAGTCATGGACGCGCTCTGCGCGGACGCGGGCACCCGGGACATCCCGGTCATAATGCTGACAGGGGCCAGCCTGAACCACGCTGAAGAGGTAAGTTTAAAAGTTAAGCACAATTTCATGCTGCTGGAGCAGAAACCGGCGGATTTCACCAACCTCCTCGGGAAGATAGAGGCCGCGCTGCGGCCCGGAATAGTGGGGCCGGGAACGGTTTTCAGGGACATACCGGAGCCGGCCTGACCGGAAGGCGACTATAATATGCGCATATTGATCGCGGAAGACGACGACAATTTCAGAACGCTCATTACAGAGGTTCTGCAGCAGGCGGGGCACACGCCTATGCCTGAGCCGAACGGACTTCTGGCGTGGGAGAGGCTGCTGCTTGCCGGGGCGGACATGGTGGTGACCGACGTAAACATGCCGGAACTGGACGGGTTCGGTCTTTTGCGCAACATACGGGACAATGAGGTTTACCGGGGGCTGCCGGTGCTTATGCTGACCATACGCCAGTTGGCCGAAGACCAGATAGCGGGCTACGAGAACGGCGCGGACGATTACCTGACGAAACCGTTCGACACCGAGGTATTTCTGGCCAGGATAGTCGCCTTGGGACGCAGGATCCCCAAATAGACAGATCAGAACGCCTCAATGTGAACCGCAAATTACGCATACTCTCCAGCGACGACGACGAGGGGATACGCGCCCTTCTCTTCAGCCTGCTCACCGAGAACGGCCACGAGGTGGAATTCGCCAGGTGCAGCGACGAGATCTTTAAAAATCTTGGCAGGACAAAATACGACCTTCTGATCCTGGACGTGAATACGCCGGGGATAAACGGATATAAAGTAGCGGAAAAGATCTCTGAAAACATAACGAACCGGCCTAAGATCCTTATATTCACCGCGCGCGACATAAAGGCGGAGGAATTGCAGTTCGTACTCAGCGGCGCGGACGCCATAGTCCAGAAGGGTGCGTCGTGCGACAAGATAACATGCGTAATAAACGGGTTATTCCGCGAAGAACCCCCGCATACCATTCCGGTAAACGCAGCGCCCCCAGTCCCTGAAAAGGAAGAATTGAATATGACGGAAGCCCAAACCTCGGCGCAGAGCAGGCAAACCAGCGAAAAAATAAACGAAGATCTGCAATATTGCATTGCTAAGACCACGCAGCTGGAAGACTCGCTAAAACTCAAGAATCTTCGTTATGAGGAATTCATCCGGGACCTGCTGAAGGAAAAGCAGCGGACCGAGAAGAACTATCTTGAATTCAAAAGGATAGAAGAGGAAGTGCTTAGGCTGAAGAACTGGGGGTATGCGGTTGCGGCCATATCGGTACTGGCCATAATCCGCTCCTGGTTATGATAAAATACACCTGTGAGGCGGGCTGGAGTAATTGAGACAGCACGCGGGGAAAAGAGGTGTTTCATGGGGGACAAGAAGAAAGTACTGGTAGCGGACGATAATCAGAATTTCGCCCAGCTGCTGCAATGCGCGCTTGAGGACGACTTCGAGGTCTTTACCGCGGCGGACGGCCGCGAGGGCGTGAAGAAAGCCTCCGAGATATTGCCCGACATAATACTCATGGACGTCATGATGCCGAATATTTCCGGCATTGAAATGTCCCGCATGCTCGTTGCCGACGAGGCCACAAGCGGCATCCCGATTATAGTGCTTACCGGCAGCCACCTGGACAGCGGCACGCCCGGCCTTTTCAAACAGGAAAAGAATGTCCGCCAATTTTTAAGCAAGACTATGCCGATAATGGACATCCTGGCGGCAGTAAAAAAGGTTTTATATGGTTGATAAGAACAAAATACTCGTAGTAGACGATAACACGGCTTTTATAGATATGATAGTCGGGATATTCGGAATGGACTACGATGTGGATATCGCGTTCAACGGCAATGAAGGATTTGAAAAAGCGAAACTGAACGTGCCGGACCTGATATTGCTGGACGTAAACATGCCGGGCATGACGGGGATAGAATTTTCCAGGAAACTTGCGGCCTGCCGGGAAACGGCGCAGGTGCCCATAATCGTAATTACCGCCAGCGACTACAACAGCCTGACCGAGAGCCTGTTGAGAACGGAACACAATGTGAAGGTATTCATGACCAAACTCTCCCCTGTGGACACGATCAAGGAAAAAGTAGTCGCCGTAATTAACAAGGAAATAGTTTAATTTTGAACCGCGGCCCCTTTTAAACCCGCCTGGCAAAGCCCCCCGCACCCGACATCCCGAGCCGCTGCGCCCCGGGTTTTACTCCCCGGCAGCGCTTTAGCCGCCCTGAACTAGTCCGGCTTAACCGCGCGGACGCGGATCCTGAAGCCTTCCACGGCCGTGACGGCCACCTGGGCGCCGGCGGGGATGTCGCCGGAAACGCTGTGCGCGTCCCAAAGCTCCCCCTCCACCAGCACCTTGCCCGCCGGAGTAAGCGCCGTCTTGGCCAGGCCCTTCTTGTCCTTAAGGCTTTCTATCCCCGTAACCACGGTGCGCAGCTGCGCTTTAAGCACTATATAAGCCAACGCCGCCACCACCGCGATAAGCCCGACGATCGCAGAAAGAAGCATGCTCATAGACACGGAAAGACCTCCCATGGAAGGCTGGTCGAACAGCATAAGCCCGCCCAGCAGGATGGACAGCGCGCCGCCCACCGTAAGCAGCCCGTAGCTCACCACCTTGATCTCCGCGATGAAGAACACGAAACCCAGCAGGATCAGCGCCAGCCCCGCGAAGTTGGCCGACAGCGTCTGGAACGCGTAGAAGCCCATCACCAGGCTCACCGCCCCCACCACTCCGGGCAGGATCAGCCCGGGGTTGTACAGTTCGATGAACAGCCCGGCCGCGCCGAGGCTCATCAGGATCATCGCTATGTTCGGGTCCGTGATCGTGGCCAGGAACTTCTGCCGCCGCGTCTGCCTTAAATATTCAACCTGCGGCGCCGCGCAGCTCAGCGTGCCGAAATCCCCCGCCTTGAAACCGTTGGCCTTCAGCAGGAAGTCGTTCACGTCGGAAGCTATAAAATCCGCCACGCCGAGCTTTACCGCTTCTTCCGCCGGGATGGACACGCTCTTGGTGACCGCGTTCACGGCCCAGTCCACGTTGCGGCCAGTCTTCTGCGTAATGGACCGCATGTAGGCCGAGGCGTCGTTAAGCACCTTGGCCTCCATCGGGTCCTTCTTCGCCCCGTCCTTGTCTCCTAGCCCGCCGGGCATAGCGCCGATCATCACGGGGTGCGCCGCGCCGATATTGGTGCCCGGCGCCATCGCCACCAGCGGCGAGGCCATGGAGATGAACACGCCGGCGGAAGCCGCGCGCGCGCCCTGCGGCGAGACGTAGACCGCCACCGGTTTTTTGGAAGCCAGCATATTCTTGATGATCTCGCGCATGGACGAATCCAGGCCGCCCGGGGTATCCAGCGCGATCACCAGCATATCCGCCCCGCCCGGCGCGTTCACGCTCGCCACCGCGTCCGACATGAACTCGGCGGCGGCGGGGGTTATCACCCCGGAATAAGGCGCCACAAGCACCCTTTTAACCTCGTAGATCTTCGCCGGCTTGACCGCTTTGCGCGCTTTTTCAGCCGGCCCGGCGAATACCGCGCCGGCGCAGCAGAACGCCAGCGCCGCTACCGCGATTTTATTTGTTTTCATAAAGCTCTCCTGCCTTACCCGTCAAATCCCATTATACATCTTGGACGGGGCAATTCAAAAAGTCCTCCCTGCCTGCGGCTTGCGGGAATAAACCGGGCGGCTATTTGTTAGAATACCCGCATGCCTCTTTGCGTGATAACGGCCGGTGAAAAACTCCCCGAACTGCCCCTGCTGGCGCGGGTCATGGCCGCCTCCCTGAAAACGGACCCCACCAGCGCCGCCATCAAAGCCCGGCATTGCTGGGGCCTCCTAGGCGCCGGCCTGGACGAGGCGGGCGCCTCCGAACTTGGCGCGCTCTGCGCCGGCCTCGGGATAAAAACCCTTACTCTGCCCGATCCCGGCCCGGCTAAACTCCCCATACCGCAGCCGGTTAAAAAGGTGGCCTTCGAGAACGGCCGGGCGCTGTTCACCGGCACGGGCGCCCAGCTCACAGCTGTTATCCCCGAGGACGTTTCCCTCCTGGCCGCCGCCCCGATAAAAGAAGATTTCTTCAAGACGGTTAAAAGCAGCGAGGGCCCCTCCGCCCAGGAACAGGCCGTGCGCATCGGCATAATGGTGGCGACAGGCCTTCCCATAGGCATGGGGAAAACCAAGGAAACAAAAAAAGAAGTAAAGACCTCGGAGCTTTCCTTCTACCTGGACATACTGCTTAAGGGCGGCCAGGAGCGCCTGCGCCTTAACTCCGCCGCTTTCGACTTTTCCGGCCTGAAAGAGAAAAAAACCTATTCCAGCCAGGTGAATTTCCGGCTGCTGTGCGCCGAGCTTTCGGCCTTCACCCCGGCCGCGTTCAGGAACGCCTGCCTGCTGGCCATGCAGGAAGGCCGCCCTCTGACCCTGCTGCCCTACGACAGCCTGGCCGACCTTGAAACCGAAGAGCTGCGCCTTACGCTGGCCAGACAACAACCCTTATGAATAAATATTACAAAGCCGAGATGGACAAGCTGCTCCGCGTCAGCACGCGCGTGGTCTGGCTCTTCTTCATCCTGTTCCCGGTCGTTCTCGCCTTCACCCGGTTCAGGGCCACTTCCGCCCAGGCGGCCTGCCCGTTCCCTTTAGGCAGCGCGGTCCTCGGCCTCGGGCTGACGTTTCTGGCCGCGCTCACCGCGCTGACGGCTTACGTAACGCGAGCCATGGCCCCTAAAGGGTACGCCCTGAACGACGTGGAACTGCTGATCGACCGGGCCATGAAGCCGATAAAGATCCCGCTCCGGGAAATAACGGAAGTGACCGCGCTGGAAGAGGGCCTTTTCAGGGGGAGCCTGCGCCTGCTGGGAACCAGCGGCTTTTACGGCTACTACGGGCTTTTCTGGAACAGGAAGCTGGGCAAATTCCGGGCCTACGTCACGCGCACCAAAGACCTGCTGGCCGTAAAGACCGGGAACGGCCTCTTCGTGCTCAGCCCGGACGACACTAAAGATTTCACCGCCTCGCTGAACGCGCTGCTCCGCAAATAAAAGAAGCCGCCGGGTCCGCCCGGCGGCTTCTTTAAGCGGTGTGTTTCAAACGCCTACGGCGTTCTCCACCGCTGCCATAAAACTTTCCACTTTGAAAGGCTTCTCGAAATACGCCGCCGCTCCCGAACGCAGCAGGCTGTTGTCCAGCGGAGCGGAACCTGTCACCACCAGGCTCTTGGCGCCCGCGCGTTTCTTCTCGAAAAGTTTCACCAGCTCGGTGCCTATCCCGTCGGGGAACATCAGGTCGGTCACCAGCAGATCGTAGTCGTTGTTCCGGATCAGGTCGGCAGCCGCGGCGAAACTTTCGGCCATAACTACGGAATAATCCTTGCCCGAAAAAATACGGGCGTAAAGATTAAGCATGGCTTTGTCGTCGTCCGCTACCAGAATGCTTACAGGCATATCACTACCTCGCGCCTAACCGCATCCCCTCACCGCCTAGCCCCCCGGCTAACCGCCGGAGAGGTCCGGCGATGGTTATATTGTAACATTAGTTACATCGTTATTTAAGATACGTTGTGCCCAGGCGGCGCGCGTTTTTGGACCCAGGCCGCAAAGGGTCCAAAGGCCCTATCTCCCCCACTCCGGCCAGACGGCGAAGCCGTTCCCGCGCAGCAGGCAGAGATGTTCGCCGCGGGCCCCGTCTTTTCCTGGTCCGGCCGCGGCCGCCAGGGCGAGCAGGTCCGGGTCCGCCGCGAGCGGGCCGAAACCCAGCGGGCCGTCCACCAGCACCAGGCCGCCCAGTCCGCCGCCGCACTTTTTCCGCGACACCTTCACCTGTCTTATCTTCTTGGCGTACTTCGCCCTGAGGCGCTCCGCCCCCGCCCGACCCCCGGTATCCTTAAGGCGGCACACCTCGAAAACGCAGCGCCGCCCGTCCCTGGTCCCGGCCAGGTCAGCGGTGCGCGAACGCCCCTGTTCCACCAGCTCCAATCCACCGAACCCCTGCGCGTCCAGAAAAACCACCGCGCGCAGTTCGGCCAGCGCGGCCTCGAACCTGTCCGGCGCGGCGTTGTTCGGGTTGAACCCGGTGATAAAAAGCGCCGATTCTTCCGGCAGCGCAAGAATGCCGGCCGCCGCTTTCAGCAGGGCGCCGACGCCGGAGAGCAGGGCTGCCGGATCTTTTTTAAGCGTTTTTTTCAGCGCCGAGCCCTCGGCCCGGGAAACGGCCCCGGCCAGGCAAAGCCTGACCTTCTCCGGCAGGCCGCTGCGGGCTATAAGCTCCAATATCCCGGCTTTGTCCATTCAGAAAAGGCTCCGCAGCAGCTCCAGGTTAAGCCAGGCCACCGCCAACCCTATCGCGCAGAGCAGGAACAGCGTCCAGCGCCCGTTGGCGTATTTGCCCATGACTTTTTTCGACGACGTGAGGTACACCTGCAGGAAGATGGTGAAAGGCAGCTGCACGCTGAGCGCCATCTGCGAAACGATCAGGCCGCGGAACGGGTTGGAAACGAAAAAGATTATGCCCAGCGCGGCGAAGAAGGAGATGTAAACGCCCAGGCGGCTGTGGCTGTCCTTCAGGTTGAGCGGCTCGCCGTACAGGCCGGCAAAGATGGAACCGCCGGCCATGCCGGAGGTGACGCTGGAAGACACGCCGGAAAACAGCAGCGCCAGCGCGAAGACCGTGCCGGCCGAACCGCCCAAGAGCGGCGTCAGCATGTTCCGCGCCTGTTCCAGCTCCCCCACCGGCTTGCCGGCGCTGAAGAAAACGGCCGCCGCCATGATGATCATCGAGGCGTTTATCGCCCAGCCCGCCAGCATGGACACCAGGGTGTCGGCGAACTCGTACTTGAGCTGCTTCTTTATGACCGTCTCGTCCTGCAGGTTCCACTGGCGGCTCTGGATTATTTCGGAATGGAGGAACAGGTTATGCGGCATCACCACCGCGCCCAGCACGCTCATCACGATGGGCAGCGAGCCGCCAGGCAGCGCCGGGGTCGCCAGGCCGGCCGCCGCCGCGCCCCAGTCCACCGGGGCCAGCTTCAGCTCGTAGATGAAGGAGAGACCGATCAGCGAAACGAAGCCGATGATCCACTTCTCCAGCCTGCGGTAATTGTTGGACAACAGCAGGTAAAGGGATAGCGCGGTGACGAGAACCGAACCGATATTTATGGGGATCCCGAAAAGCATCTTCAGCGCTATGGCACCGCCCAGGATCTCGGCCAGCGACGTGGAAACGGAAGCGGCCATGGCGGACCACAGCAGAGGCCGGGAAAGAGCAGCGGGCAGGTGGGCGCGCGCGGCCTCGCTCAGGCACAGCCCGGTGGCTATGCCCAGGTGCGCCACGTTGTGCTGCAGCACTATCAGCATCAGCGTGGACAGCGTTACCATCCACAGCAGGGAATAGCCGAAATGGGAACCTGCGGCCACGTTGGAAGCCCAGTTGCCGGGGTCTATGAACCCTACGGTGACGATAAGGCCCGGGCCTATATATTTCAAGATCTCCAGCCCGCCGAAAACGCGCTTGTGATGTTTGTTCTTCAGGTCAGCCAGGAATTTAAGCATCAGTCAATTTAAGGGGACGCTGCTTACTATCTTACTATTTCCCGACTCTTCCACAAGAACCCTTCCTTTTGCCACCAGCTTTGAAACCCCGCCCGAACTCAGTCCCAGTTCCCGCATCAACTCACTGCCGCTGATCCCGGCATCCTTTGTGCACAGATAGCAGTATACCGCGCGCGCATGCGCCGGGCCTCGCTCACGCGTGCGCCTGAAGATGTCCTCCTTTGTAATTCCGGTCATGCTTTCCACTTCGCCCAGCACTTCCGACCGGCTTTTCGTGTCTTTTCCCATGCTTTCCCCGGCGGTTTTCAGCACAGCTTCCACAAAATCGCTTCCCCCGAGGATACGCTGATCGGAACGCAATCGATCCCGGACCCGGAACTCCTTAAGTACGGTTCGCTCCCCGCCGAAACTGCGCGACAAACCGCCGCCGGAAAGGTCACGCCCCGCATTCCGCGCTTTCTCCGCCATTCCCCGGATATATTTTTCCACTGCACTCCGCTCCCCGTCGCCCAGGCGGGAAAGGAGTTCTTTCCTGTCCAGGAGCCCATCCGCGACATCGGCGACCACAGCGGCATGTCCGCACCATTTATATTTATCAAGCCCGGCGAGGGCCTTGACCAGCCTGGCGCGCAAAGGATTAAGGTGTATGTAAGGCACCAGCTCCAGCAAATATTCCTCCAGGTCGCAGATTATCGCTTTGTACCTGTTCTGGAACACGTGCCCGGCGCGGCGATGCCTTAGGTTAAAATTTACCGCGTAACCGGTCATTACATGGTGCATCATTTCAGAAAGCGGCAGCGCGCCCCGCAGTACCAGAAAATGAAAATGGTTAGGCATCAGGCACCAGGCCAGGCATTTCCCGCCGGACCTATTCAGCCATAAGGCTATACGCCCCTTAAAATCGGCATAATCCCCTTCGTCCATAAAAATGCGCCGGCGCTCTATTCCGCGCGACATTACATGATACAGCTGGCCCGGCACATCTATTCTCGCTTGTCTTGGCATACTCCCCCCCTTTTTCTTCTAAAATAGCATAGCAGACCATCCCGACAGCGTAGTGTCGGGGTATTTTTTTGATTTTTCAGTGTTTTTGCCGCAGTTGGAACAAAAATTGCCTCCGGTAAAATTAGGAAGATAGTAAGCAGCGTCCCCTAGTTTGCTAGAATCAGGTTTATGGAAAGAGCGCGCCGGATACTTTGCGTGGATGACGAAGACTTTACGCTGGACCTGCTTGAAACGCTGCTGCAGCCGCACGGGTACGAGGTCTTTACCGCGCTTAACGGCAAAGAGGCGCTGGACCTGCTTTCGAAGAAGAACATAGACCTGGTGCTGCTGGACGTGAAGATGCCGGGGATGGACGGGCACGAGGTCTGCCGCGCCATCCGGGCGGACGGCGAACTGAAACATATCCCCGTCATCATGATAACCTCGCTGGACTCGCGCGAGAACAAGCTGAAAGCCATGGAATCCGGCGCGGACGAGTTCCTCTCCAAGCCCATCGACCAGGCGGAACTCCTGCTGCGCATCAAGAACACGCTGAACTCGCGCGAATACGAGGACGCGTTCACCTATTTGATACGCTCGCTGGCCCGGGCGGCCGAGGCCAACGACCTGGACACCGGAAACCACATCCTGCGCGTGGGCGAATACTCAGCGCTGATAGCGCGCGAGCTCGGGATGCCGGAAAAATATATAGAGAACATCCGCCTGCACGCCACGCTGCACGACGTGGGCAAGGTGCACATCCACACCGACATCCTCCGGAAACCCGGCCGCCTGGACGACGCCGAGATGGAAGAGATGAAGAAGCACACCACTTTCGGCGCGATGATCATAGGCGGCCACCCCCACCTGGAGTTCGGCAGGCGCATCGCCCTCAGCCACCACGAGAAATGGGACGGGAGCGGCTACCCGGCCGGCCTTAAAGGCGAGCAGATTCCGCTGGAGGCCAGGATCGTGGCGATGGCCGACTGCTACGATGCGCTCAGGAATTCCCGCATCTACAAGCCCTGCTACGACCACGCCGGCGCCGTCCGCGTTCTGACCGAGGGCGACGACCGGCTGAAACCCGAGCACTTCGACCCCAAGATCATGGAGATCTTCAAGCGCATAGCCCCCCAGTTCGAGCTTCTATACGACAAAATGAAAGACGCCCCGGCCAGCCCGGACCAGCAATAAAAAAAGGGGACAGGCTACTTTATTGAAAATAAAGTAGCCTGTCCCCTTTTTTCAGCTTAACAGGCGCTCTTTATCTTTTCCACGTAGGCCGTGTGGAATTTTTTCATCTTCTCCACCAGGGTCTTGATATCGTCCTTGGGCGGCAGGAAGGTGGTGCGGAAGTGGAGCGTGCCGGGCTGCTGGCCGAAGCCCGAGCCGGGCACCACGCAGATGCCGGTATCCTCGAGCAGGCGCAGGCAGTACTTGGAGTCCCGCGCCGCCTCGTACTTGAGCCGCTCGTCGGAAGTCATGGCTTCGGGATCGATCCCCTTGGCGTGCGGCAGGTCGAACCTGACGAAGGCGTACATGGCGCCCTGCGGGACCTGGGCGTGCATGCCCTCTATCGCCGAGATGCCGCGGCCGAGGATCTCGGCCTTCTCTTTCAGGTCGCCCAGAATGGCGCCGCGCTCGGAAGCGTAAAGTTCGTAGCTGGCGTCGCCGGGCTGCGGGGGCGCCACCATCAGGTAGGTCACCAGCTGGCCGTCCACGTTGGAGCAGAGGCCGATGGACTGCAGCTTGATCATTTCGCCGTACACGTCGTCCGGCATGTTCCGGATCTCCATGTAGCCGCCGCGGTGGCCGCATTCGCCCAGGAAGCCTTTGGAAACGGAGTGGAAGCTGAACAGCGTAACTTCCTTCTCACCCAGCTCGTGCATGACCTGCGCGAAAGAGTGGAACTTCAAGCCCGCGGCGTAGACATTCTCCTGGTAGACCTCGTCGGCCATGATGGCCAGGTTATTGGCCTTGGCGAAACGGATCACCATGCGGATGTTCTCCTTGGAGAGCACCGCGCCGGTGGGGTTGCCGGGGTTGATCACGGCGATGGCCACCGGGTTGATGCCGTTCTTCCGGGCCTCTTCTATGCTGCGCACCAGTTCGTGCTCGTTAAGCTGCCAGTTGTTGGCCTCGTCTAGGAAATAGTTCACCTGCTTGGCGCCGTAAAGCTCTATAGTGGCGCTGTAGAGCGGGTACTGGGGGATGGGGATCATGTAGCCGTCGTTCTCTTTATTGGTCAGCATCGTGAACACGGCCTGCACGCCCTTGGAGGCGCCGTCGGTGAGCAGGATGCGGTTGTGGTCGGCGGGGATGCCGTCGCGCTTCTGAATGAAATCGGCTACGGCCTGGCGGATGAAAGGGATGCCCGCGCTCTGCGTGTAGGCCCCGGTGCCGTTGGGGTTCAGCCCCATGATCATTTTAGCCCTGGCTATAAGGTCGGCGGGGTAGAGTTTAGCGGCTTCGGGGGAGTTCAGCAGCTCCGGGTACTCCAGCAGGCTGAGCACCTGGCGGATGAAAGTTAAAGGTTTCTGCTTTAGCGCCTGGGGGTTGCCTATGTTGCAGTAAATGACCTTGCGGCCCTGCCCTTCCAGCTCCTGCGCCCTCGCGACTATCTTGCCGCGGACCGCGTAGCGCGCCTTGAGAAGTTTCGAGTTTACATCGGAGAGTTTTACCATAATCCCAATTATATAATTATTGCCGCGGCGGGCAAGAATTACCCGAGGCGGGCCTTCAGCGCCGCGCCGATGACCGCTTCCAGCTCGGAAAGCGCCCCGCCTTTTACCACGCAGGCGTCCGCGCCGCTCTCCGCCGGGCACTGTTCGGCGCCGCTCACACAGACCAGCGCGGTCTTCTCCAGCCCGGCGGTCGTCTTTATGGCCGCGCAGAAAGCGCTGATGCCTCCGTCGGCCAGTTCGCCGTCCGCCAGGATGCAGTCCGGCCGCTGCCCGGCGGCCAGCGCCAGGGCGCCGGCGAAAGTGCCCGCCGAACGGACCTCGTGTTTTTTAAGGGAGAAATAATGGCTGACGATCTTTACCCACAGCGCGTCGTCGTCCGCGATAAGTATTTTCATGGAAGCGGCACCTCAAGAAGCAAAATAGGAACGGGGCAACGCGGATATGATAGCAATTCCGACGTAAAAGTTGCCACTTCCCCCGGGGGGCGGCGCCGCGCGGGACGCGCCGGAGGAACCGTTCTTTAAAATTGCTTTAATTATGGCCGGGGTCTCTTTTCAGGAATTTAATAAAACACCGCCGCGCCTGTCAAACTTTCATAGAATGACCGTTCACACCGCTTTATGCGTTAAAGGTGAAACTATTCGTCCCCGGGCGCATCTCATTAGTAGAAGCAAAGACGGAGGGTTCGATGATCAGAAGTATAACAATAATATCGGTTCTGTTAACTGCAATTCCGGCGGCCGCGAAAGCGGGCCCCCTGACCCTGGGGGCGGCGGTGGAACAGGGGCTCAAATCAGACAATATAATTAAGGAAGAGGCGGCCAGGGTGACCGGGGCCAGGGCCGGCCTGAGCCAGGCTAAAATGTCCAGGCTGGGGGGCTTCAAGCTTAAAGGCATGTACACCGACGGCACCGACCCGGTCTACGCTTTCGCCACCGCCATGAAACAGGGCACCTTCAGCATGGCCTCCCTGGCCACCATCAATAATCCCTCCCCGGCGCGCAACTACATGGGCGGCATAGAGGCCGGCGTACCGCTTTTTACCGGGTTCGCCGTCAGCAACGCCGTAAAAATGGGCGGCCTCGGCGTAGAAGCGGCGCAGAACGGCTATGAAAGGGCCCGCGCCGGCATCACCTTCAAGATCGCCTACCAGTGGCTCACCGTGCTGCTGCGCGAGAAACTCGCCGAAGTATCCGCGGAGAGCGTGAAGTCGGCCGAAGCGGAACTCAAGACCGCGCAGATGCTAAAGGACAAGGGCATGGTGCTGGGTTCCGACTATTACGGCGCGGAAGCCATCCTCTCCACGCTCAAGGGCTACGACCTGAACTGGCGCAAGGCGCTGGAACTGGAGAATGAAAAGCTGGCCATCACCCTGGGCCTGCCACCCGGCGCCCTGCCCGCCCCCGCGGGAGAACTGCGCGAAGTAGCCTACGCGCCCAAAACCTCCGCCGAACTGGACGCGGCCGCCGCCGGCGGCAGGCGCGACCTGAAAGCCCTTGAAAAAATGGCGGCTATTTCCAAAACCTCGCAGGCCATGCAGGAAAATTCCGTGCTGCCCGTGGTGGAAGCTTTCGGGGCCTGGGAAACCAACTCGGAAAGCCTTTCGGATTTCAGGTCCAACCGCCTGGTAGGCCTGCGGCTCACCATGCCGCTGGGCGACCCCGCCTACTACGCCAAGAAGAACGCGGCCGCGGCCGAAACCTCCATGGCGCAAAGCCGCCTGGACGAAGCCCGCAAACAGGCCAAAGTAGAGACCGAAGACGCCCTCAACAACTACCAGGCCGCAGTGGAGAGCCTGCCCATAGCCAAAGAAACCCTGGACAAAGCCAGGCAGTCGTACGAGCTCTTCGTCCCCCTCTACCGCCAGGGCCGCCAGAGCGTGCTGGAAGTCCTGCGCGCCAAAGCCTCCGTGCTGCAGGCCGAAGCCGCGTACTACGAAACCCTCTATAAACTTAACCTTTACCACGCCCAGACCCTGCTGGCCTCCGAAACCCTGGACGCCGCGGCCATAAACGAAATGTCGGAGAAACTGGGAACCGGGAAGTAGTTTAGAAAGTTAACGAGCGGAGGAGCCTGCCGGGGACATGGGTTCGGCGGGCCGTCACGGAGGCCGAGGCTTGCGTAAGCGACGAGGCCGAGTGACGAGCGGCGCGCACGGTGTGCGCGACCGCGTGCCCGACGGGCCCATGTCCCCGGCAGGCACCGACTTCACGTCTCGCGGTTAATATTCAGCCGAAGTAATTCAGGAGCAAAACAATGCAGAACGAAACACATAAAAAATACGGAATGGCCGGGCGCATGGCCGGGGCCTTCATCAACTCGCGCCTCACGCCCATCCTCATCATCACCTTCATCCTGCTGGGCGTCTTCTCCACCATAAAACTCCCGCGCGAAGAAGAACCCCAGATAAACGTCCCCATGTTCGACATCATGGTCCCCTTCTACGGCGCCACACCGAAGGAGATAGAAAAACACGTCGTGGAAGTAGGCGAACGCAAACTCTGGGAGATCCCCGGCGTAGAGTACATCTACTCCATAGCCCGGCCCAACTTCGCCATGTTCACCGTCCGCTTCAAAGTGGGCACCGTCCCCGAGAACGCCGCCAACCTGGTCTACACCAAAACCCTGGACAACAAGGACATCTTCCCCCGCGGCGCCGGCGAGCCCCAGATAAAGTTCCGCGCCATAGACGACGTGCCCGTGCTGGCCCTCACGCTCTGGGGCAACGGCCAGGACGACTACGCCCTGCGCCGCGCCGCCGCCCGCATCCGCACCGAGCTCAACGCCGTTCCCAACGTCTCCGAAACCCGCATCATAGGCGGCCACAAGCGCCAGTTCATAGTGCACTTCGACCCCGCGGCCCTCGCCAGCCACCGCCTCACCCCCCAGATGCTCGCCGGCATAGTCAAGATGTCCAACGCCAGCCTGCCCGCCGGGCATTACAACAACGGCGACACCAGGCTGCTGGCCGAAACCGACGCCTTCATCCACTCCGCCTCCGACCTGAAGAACATCATCGTAGGCGTTTACAACGGCCTCCCGGTAAAACTCTCCGAAGTGGCCGAAGTGGCGGACGGGCCCGATGAGGACGAACACTCCGTTACCATGCTGCAGGGCCCCGCCTCCTCCGTTAAGGCCGCCGGCGCCAGCCCCGCCGTAACCCTCTCCGTGGCCAAGCGCCGCGGCGCCAACGCCACCGCGGTCTCCCGCGCGGTGCTGGCCAAAGTGGAGGCCATGAAGGGCCGCGAGATCCCCGACGGCGTCAACATCACCGTCACCCGCAACTACGGCGAAACCGCCAAAGCCAAGTCCGACGAGCTGATCTACCACATGCTGCTGGCCACCCTGTCGGTCACCCTGCTGATCGCCTTCACGCTGGGCCTGCGCGAAGCCGCCGTGGTACTGGTAGCCATCCCGGTAACGCTGGCGCTCACCATGCTGGTGTACTTCCTCTACGGCTACACGCTCAACCGCATCACGCTGTTCGCGCTGATCTTCTCCATCGGCATCCTGGTGGACGACGCCATCGTGGTGGTGGAGAACATCAACCGCCACTGCGTGCTGAACCGCAAGAACTCCCTGTACCGCAACATCCTCAACGCCGTGGACGAGGTGGGCAACCCCACCATCCTCGCCACCTGGACCGTGATCGCCTCCATCCTGCCCATGGCCTTCGTCAGCGGCATGATGGGCCCGTACATGCGCCCCATCCCCATAGGCGCCTCGGTGGCCATGCTGTTCTCGCTCGGAGTGGCTTTCGCCTTCACTCCCTGGCTTTACTCCAGGGTGGTGGAGCGCTGGCCTCTCAAGCATTGCGAGAACGACAAGGAAGGCCTGCTGGACCGCCTGTACCGCGGCCTGATGAAGAAGCTGATCTACGAACCCGCCAACGGCAAGAAATTCCTGGCCTTCACCGCCGGCCTGCTAGCCCTGGTCCTGGCGATGGTGGGTTTCAGGCTGGTGATCTTCAAGACCCTGCCTTTCGACAACAAGAACGAGTTCCAGGTGATCATCAACATGCCGGAGAGCTCGTCGCTGGAGCGCACGGAGAAAGCCTCGCGCGAAATGGCCGCGCAGCTGGCCTCCGTGCCGGAAGTGCGCGACCTCCAGGTTTACGCGGGGACCAGCGCGCCGTACAACTTCAACGGCCTGGTGCGCCACTATTTCCTGCGTCAGGAGCCTTACCAGGCGGATATCCAGGTGAACCTTTCGGACAAGGGCGAGCGGAAGCGCCAGAGCCACGAGATCGCCGTGGCGGTGCGCGGGCCCCTTAAGAAGATCGCCGACAGCTACGGCGCGCGCCTGCAGGTGGCCGAAGTCCCCCCCGGCCCACCCGTCATGGCCACCATGCTGGTGGAAGTCTTCGACCCGAACCCCGCGAACCAGCGGGCCCTGGCCGAGGACATAAAGAACCTGCTTAAAAAGACCGACGGCATCGTGGACGTGGACTCCTACATCCCCGACGCCCAGCCCATTACCCGGCTGCTGGTGGACCGGCAGAAGGCTACGCTCAACGGCGTGGCCGCCTCGGACATAGTACAAACCGCCGCCATGTCGCTTTCCGGCGCGGACATAGACTCCGCGCACGTGGAGGACGAGAACGAGGCGGTGGATATCCGCCTGCGCCTGTCGCCCGAGAAGCGCCGCCAGCTGGCCACCCTCAAGGAGATAAAATTCTTCTCCCCCAACGGCACGGCCATCCCGATGGCCAGCTTCGTGCGGACCGAGAACGGCCTGGAGAACCAGCCCATCTACCGCAAAAACCTCCAGCGGGTGGCCTACGTTACGGCGGACATCTCCGGCGGCACCGAAAGCCCGGTCTACGCGGTGATCGACCTTAAAGCCAAAATAGACGCCCTCGCCAAGGCGCGCGGCGTGGAGATAAACCAGTACTTCACCCGCCAGCCGGTGAACGCCTCCGAGACCGCCATCAAGTGGGACGGCGAATGGCAGATCACCTACGAGGTGTTCCGGGACCTGGGCCTGGCCTTCGCCATGGTGCTGATCCTGATCTACATCCTGGTGGTGGCCTGGTTCGAGGACTTCATTACGCCGCTGGTGATCATGGCGGCCATCCCGATGGCGCTGATAGGCATCATCCCGGCGCACTGGGCCATGCACGCCTTCTTCACCGCCACGTCGATGATAGGCTTCATCGCCTCGGCGGGCATCGTGGTGAGGAATTCCATCATTCTGGTGGACTTCATCAACCTTAAGGTAAGGGACGGCATGGAACTGCGCGAGGCCGTGATCGAGGCGGGCGTGGTGCGCTTCAGGCCCATGCTGCTGACGGCCCTGGCGGTGATCGTGGGCGCGGGCGTCATCCTGTTCGACCCTATCTTCCAGGGGCTGGCCATCTCGCTGATCTCGGGGCAGATAGCGGCCACGCTGCTGTCGCGCGTGGCGGTGCCGGTGCTGTACTACCTGGCCTTCAAGGACGACAAAGAGCATATCCGCCGCCACCGCGCCGCGGCGCGGCCCGCCGGCGAGGCTACGGACGAAATGTTGGGAGCGACGGGCGAATAGGAGAGCAAAATGAAACTGAACGACGCGTTGAGGCTGTTGGCCGGGGTCATGGTGCTGCTGAGCACCGCCCTGGCGGTTTACGTGAACTCTAACTTCCTCTGGCTGACCATCTTCGTGGGCGCCAACCTGCTGCAGTCCGCCTTCACCGGCTGGTGCCCGGCCATCTGGCTCTTTAAGAAGATGGGATTGAAAGAATGTTAGAGGATTAGAGGATCGGAGGACCGGCAAGATATGAAAACTACAGGCATTGTATTATCCGCGCTGGCGACCACGGTGCTGCTGTTCCTGGGGAAAGAACGCGGCCAGGACTACTATTACCTGGCCGCGCTGGTTACCGGCTGGCTCTTCTTCCGCCTGACCGTGGGCAGCGACTGCCCCATAGTCTGGCTTATGGGCAAACTGGGCGCCAAAGGCCTGGCCTGCCCCTCGGACAGGCGGTAGGCCGGCCGTGCGGGCGGCTATTCCCGCCCGCCAGGAAGCGCGCTTTTCGCCGCCCAGGTCCCCACCAGCAGCACCAGGAACACCGCCACAATAGTGGGCCCCGTGGACCAATCCAGCCTCATCGACAGCTCCAGCCCGCCCACGCAGCCGGTTACGCCGAACAGCCAGCCGAACGCCAGCCTGCGCGAGACGCCCTTTACCGCCAGCAGCGCCGCCACCGACGGGATTATCAGGAAGGCGAAAACCAGCAGCACCCCCGCCACCTTCACGGACGAGGTCACTATCAGCCCGAACGTGGCGTAGAAGACGAAATCCCACCACCAGATCTTCATGCCTTTGGCGCGGGCTCCATCGGGGTCCTCGGTCACCAGCAGCAGCTGCCGCCGGGCCAGCCAATGCACGAGCCCGATACCCGAAGCCAGGGCCGCTATGAACAGGAGCTCCTTAGGCGAGACCGTTAGCAGCGCGCCGGTCAGCATCTCTTTTATTTCCTCGGTTCCCGTAGCGGATTTTTCGAGCACGATGAGCGACAGCGCTATGGCCCCGGCGTAGGTAATGCCGATCAGCGCCTCTATAGGCACTTTCTGCCGCCTGCTGCGGAACACCACGAACAGCAGCGCCCCCAGCAGCGTGAACGTCAGGGACATCAGGTAATTCTGCACGGGGAACTGCTCGCCCCAGCCCAGCAGCACGCCCACGCTGGAGCCCAGCGCGGCCACCTGCGCCAGCGACAGGTCCACGAAGATCACGCCGCGCCGCACCACGTGGTAACCCAGGCAGGCGTAGATCCCCGTCAGCGCCAGGCAGAGCAGCAGCGCGGTCAGCGCGAAATGGTATTGAAATATCATCATGATGTTATCTCCCCGCCAGCGCTGAGACTATCTCGTCGAAGTGCGCGAAATAGGAGTCGGCTTTCACGCTGCCGCAGGACGGCGAGAGCTTGAACACCTTTATCCCGGTCCGGCGCGCCAGGAAGCGCGGCGCGTCGTCGGGGAAGTACGACTCCTGCAGCAGCATGGAAATGCGGTCCTTCCTGATCAGGTCCACCAGCTCCGCCAGGTGTTTGGCGGTAGGCGGGATGCCGGGCAGCGGCTCCACGCTGCCGGCTATGGTCAGACCGAACGCCGTGGCGAAGTAGATCCACGAGGAATGGTAACTGATCACTTTTTGCCCGGCCAGCCCGCCCATGGCGCCTTTCCAGCCCGCCAGGCGTTTAGCCAGCTCCCCTTTAAAGCGCTCATAGTTCTTTTCATAATAATCCCCGTTGGCCGGGTCCGCCTTCTTCAGCGCCGCCGCCACGTTGGCGGCTATTATCAAGCCGTTGGCCGGGTCCAGCCAGTAATGCGGGTTCCCGTCCGGATGCACGTCCCCCATCGAGGCGTCCACCTTTCCCGCCGGCTTCTGCAGCGGGTTTATCCCGGCCGAGCAGTCGGCAACGATAAGCTTGTTATTGCGCGAACCGTCTATGATGGCATCCGACCACTGGTCCAGGGCCAGGCCGACCTTAAGATAGACTGCCGCCCGCGAGACCCTGATCATATACGACGGCAGCACCTCCACGGCGTGCGGGTTGGCGTTGTTCCTGCCGATCGCGAACACATCCACTTTGTCGCCGCCTATGTAGGACGCTATCGAGCCCAGGTCGGGCAGCGCCGCAGCAACTTTGAGCTGGGCGGCCGCCAGGGGCGCGCCGGAAACCATCGCGAACACCAGAGTTGTTAAGAGTTTTTTCATGTTTTTATCCTTAAGTTCAGAACTGATGCGCTTTATGCGGCCCCATGCTGAACAGCACCTGGAACATCACGGTGTGCACGGCCGGGGAATTCTCCGGCTTGAACCGCTCATACGTAAGCCGGAGCATCGTGGTTTCCTCCAGCAGCGAGTACCCGGCGAAACCTTTTATGGCCCTGTAGGTCAGATTTTTATTCTCAACCGGGTTATACTGGTCGTAGATCGCACCCGCGTTCCACCTTTGTTTGAACCTCAGGTCGGCGAAGGCGTAAAAGCCCTGCCTGCCCATATGGCTGGTATCGCCGGTGGTGGTGTCGACCACGACGCTGCTGTTGTTGTAGAAATACTCGCCCTGCAGGGTCAGGTTCGTCAGGCTGGAGAAGGGGACCTTCGTTTTGATATCGGCTCCGTAGACCGTGGTTTTAGTTCCCCAGCGCACGTTATTGGTGCCCTGCGCGGCCGAAACGCCTATATCGAGCGGCGTGGCCTCGCCGAGCATCAGCGAATTACTCCAATGCGACAGCCAGCCCGCCGCCGGCGCAGTTTCGTCCGGGTGGAAAACCGCGCCCTTCAGCGCGTCGGCGGAAAGTTCCGAAGCCCAGGAGACCGGCAGATAGTACGAAGCGCGCGTGCCGATGTCGTCGAACCCGTCCTCGCCAGGCAGCATGGCCGCCATCACGCGCGGCGCGTCGATGAACGGGTAAGCGTGCGGATGTACCGGGTTCAGTTTGCCGAAGCCCAGGCGGTACTTGCCGCCCCGCAGCGCCAGCCCGTCGGGAAGGCCCTTTATCACGTCGAGATAGGCTTCCTCGGTTCCCAGCCCGTCTTCCCCCACGGTGAACACGAAGGTGCCTTTGGCATAGGGGTTCAGGTAGGAATCGAACACCAGTTCCGTCTCGCCCAGGTCCAGCGTGGGCTTGCGGGCGCCCTCGGCCGCCTTATCGTCATGGTATTTATAAACCACCTGCCCGATCACGGAAATATCGGGATTCACCACGCCCGCCACCGCGGCGGAGGATGGGGCCAGCGACAGCGCGGCAAAGCAGAACGCCGAAACAGATATTTTATTCAACATGGATTCTCCAGGGTGTTTACCCTTGAACGCGGAGGAGCCAGGCCGCGATGTGGCCTGGAGTTTTTCGGATATGTCTTATTGGCCTAAATGGCCGGAGGGGCCCGGCCGTAAAAGACGGGGCTGACCGCGGTAATCGCCGTAAGCGGCGCGGCTTCCTGCTTAAGCAGGCTGAAATTTTCGGGGGCGGCCAGCAGCGCGGAACCGCAGTCGGCGTTGAGTTCCGGCGAAAAGGAAACAGCGCATATCTGGCAGTCGCTGTCGGCGCCATGATGGGCCAGGACCTCGTGGGCAGGCCACGCCAGCACTGTCAGCAGCGCGGCGGAAAGGCAGAATAGCCTGGTTTTTTCTTTCAGTAAGCCCATCAGTGTCAATGCTACAAAAAATCAGGCGGCAACTAAAATGATAAAATAGCGGTTATGAGGCAATCAGCCATACAGGGGCGCGTAATTCCATGAGCATCCTGCTTTTCACAGCGTTTCTCTTCGTCGGCTCTTTCGGAGCCGGCTTCCTTGGCTCCCTCACCGGGTTGGGCGGCGGCATCGTGATCATTCCCCTGCTCACCGTCGTCTTCGGCGTGGATATCCGCTACGCCATTGGCGCCTCGCTGGTGTCGGTCATAGCCACTTCCTCCGGGGCCGCCGCCGCTTACGTAAAAGAAGGCTTCAGCAATATCCGCATAGGGATGTTCCTTGAGATAGCCACCACGGTGGGGGCTCTTTTCGGCGCTTTTCTCGCGCTGCGCCTTTCCACTCCCGTAATAGCTTTGATCTTCGGTCTCGTCCTGCTGCATTCGGCCTATGTTTCAAGCCGCCACAGGGACGAAAGTCCCGGCAAGGTCAAACAGGACAAGCTTGCCACCCGCCTCGGGATGAACGGCACTTACCCGGCGCGCGGGGGGCTCGTTCCCTATAACGTCACGTCCGTCCCCTCCGGCTTCGGCCTGATGTTCCTGGCCGGCGGCATTTCCGGGCTGCTCGGCATAGGCTCCGGGGCCGTAAAGGTGCTGGCCATGGACCAGGCCATGCGCCTGCCGTTCAAGGTCTCCACGGCCACCAGTAATTTCATGATAGGCGTTACCGCCGCGGCCAGCGCGGGGATATATTTAAGGCAGGGCTACATAGACCCGGGGCTTACCATGCCGGTTATGCTCGGAGTGCTGCTCGGCTCGTCCCTCGGGGCGAAGCACCTGTTCGACGCGGAAACCAAAAAACTCCGCGTCATCTTCGGCGTAGTGCTGTTCGTGCTGGCGCTGGAAATGATCCATACAGGCGTAAAAGGCCTTATCTGACATGGAAAAACAAGAGCTGGAACAGATAAAACACGAGACGGAGACCATAATAGGAAATCTCCTCCGGGCCGGGGTTATTGCCGCGGCCGCCGTGGTTTCGCTGGGCGGCGTTATCTATCTTATCCGCCATGGCGGGGCACAGATGGATTACGGCGTTTTCCGCACCCAGCCCCCGGACTTCTGCAACGTGAGCGGCATAATCAGGGAAACCTTCGCCGGGCGCGGGCGCGGGCTAATCCAGCTGGGGCTGCTGATCCTTATCGCTACCCCCGTAGCCCGCGTTGCCTTTTCCGTCTTCGCTTTCGCCAGGCAGAAAGACCGGCTGTATGTAGGCGTCACGCTGCTGGTCCTCGCCATTCTTTCCTACAGCCTGCTGGGCAGATGAACGCGCCGGCGCTTTGGCCGCTGCTTGTCCCCTATTTGACGCCCAGCACTTCCGCTATGACCCTTTCCAGGCTTTCCCTAGGCAGAACTCCTGCGGAGAGCTGGGGTTTGCCGGCCAGCGGCACAAAGAGCAGGGTCGGGATGCTTTGTATGCCGAAGAGCGAAGCCAGCTGCTCCTGCTCGTCGGTGTTCACTTTATAAACATCCAGTTTCCCGGAATATTTTTCAGCCAGTTCGGCCAGCACCGGCGAGATCATCTTGCACGGGCCGCACCAGTCGGCGTAAAAGTCCACTATGCAGGGTTTGTCCCCCGCGAACTTCCATTCCTTGCTGCCCTCGAAATCGAAAACCTTCGCCTTGAACGAAGCCAGTGTCAGATTTTCCATTGTTCCTCCCGTGTACCGCCTCGGCGCGCGCCCATGAAGGCGCGGCCTTAACCTCTGCTATTTAGATGCGCGGCAGGACAAAAAAGGTTCACCGGGGCGGCGGCCTATAAGCGAGCTTAACGACCGCCTCGGTCAGCGGAAAGCCGTAAGCTGCTTTTTAAGCAGGCCGCGGGCGCGGTGCAGCCGGGTTTTCATGGCGGGCCCGGAGATCTTAAGGCGGGCGGCGGCTTCGGCGTTGGACAAGCCCTCTATGTCGCTCAGGGTTACGGCCATGCGGTAGATGGGCGGCATGGCGGCCAGGGCCCTGCTTACCGCCCGGGAAAGCTCGTTCTTAAGCGCGTTCTCGTTCACGCAGGAGCGGGAAGGATGGCCCTTGCTGCTCTCGTCGGGCATCTCGGAGAGCCGCTCGGTTTTAACCTTGCGGAACCGCTGCCAGCAGTTATTGGCGGCGATGCGGTAAAGCCAGGTGCCGAAAGCGGCGTTGCCCTTGAAGGAATTGATGTTTTTCAAGGCGGAGATGAAGGTTTCCTGCGCCACGTCCTGGGTCTCGGAAGGCATCCTTGAGCAGACGCTGGAGGCGATTTCATAAAGCCGGTCCTTGTATTTCAGGACCAATGCCTCGAAAGCCTTGTTGTCGCCCGTCTGGGCGCGCGCTATTAAATTTTTTTCGCTATTCATTAGTTATCACCCGCATTTCCCCGCCGCGCCGCCCGTGAGTCCCGCGGAACGGCCGGCTACTTCTTAAGCAGATAGTCGGCCATGGCCTTATACAGCGTGGTGGCGGCCAGGATGGCGCAATGCCGGTGGTCTTCCGGCACCCGCCCCAGGGTTTTAAGGATAAGGCCCGGGGACACGAACATGGCCTCTTCCAGCGGGCGCCCGTCCGCGTAGAAAGCGGCTACCGCGCCGCAGGCCCTGGTAACCTCGCAGCCGTCGGAATAATACCGGATATCGTCCACTTTCCCTTCCTTGAAAGAAAGGTAGAACTCCATGGAATCGCCGCAGGCGCCGGTGACCTCGGCGGAGGCGTCGGGGTCGTTAAGCCGGCCGGCATACTTCGCCAGCGCTTCTTCGATAGGCATTTTTTTATCTTTCATGGTTCGTTCCAAAACCCGGAACCCGCGGGCCGGTTCTCCGGCCCGCGCGGAGCCCGGCCGCGGCTCGCTCTCAATGGCAGCTGTGCCCCTTGCAGCAATCCGAAGGCAGCAGCTCCGGCAGTTCGTTCTTCTTGAACATTTCAAGGGCGATGGAAAGCGGGCCCTGGGGAGCGCGGTAAGCCCTTATGCCTCCGGCGTTGAGGTGTTCCAGCGCGCGGGCCCCTATGCCGCCCACCAGGATGGCCGTGACGGCCTTGCCGGCGATGGCTCCCAGCGGGTTGCACTGGCCGTGCTCGTGGTGCTGGTTGCCGTTGTCCAGGAACTCGGCTTTGCCGGTCCGCATGTCGCAGATGGCGAAGAACGGCGCGCTGCCGAAGTGGCCGTAAACCTTGGAATTCATGCCGTCGCTGTTCTCCACGGGTACGCAGATGTTCATTTGTTTTTCCTTTCGCACGCGGGGCGCGCCAGTTTTGCCGGCCCGCCCTCTATTTTAAGGGCCTTGCCGTTCACCACGGCGTCGGCCAGCTTCCTCCGGGCGGAAGCGAGGATGTTCCCGAAAGTCTGTCTCGAAATTTTCATGGCCGCGGCGGCGGCGGCCTGGGCTTTGCCGTCCAGTTCGGAGTGCTTCAGGGCCTGGAACTCGTCCAGGAACAGCGTGGCCTCTTCCAGCTCGCAAAGCGGCACGGCCCGCGGCTTAAAGTAATATGCCCGCGGTTCGGAGGTTATTTTCCTGTTCTTAAAAGGGCGTGCCATAGTGTTATTGGCGTATGCCAATAACTATAGTTTACCACCTTACGCCCGGCAAGTCAACGGCGCGCGCCGCTCAGAACGACAGGGTCAGGCCCAGGGAATAATAATCGCTCTTGGGCGCGCCGCCGCCGGGGTTGAAGTTCTCCCAGCCCGCGGACAGTTCCACCGCGCCCAGCTCCTGCGAAAGGCCGAAACTTACGGACTCGGAATCGGGCTGGGTAAGCAGGTAGTAGGTCTTCACGTAGCCCGCCTCGGGGGACAGCGGCAGCGAAGAGAAGCGCAGCCTGGCGCTTACGGCTTTATCCGGGTAGCCGCTGGTGCCGATCCCGCCGATGTCGATGGGCAGCTGCCTGTCCAGCGCGGTGATATCCTGGTCGTAAGCCGTCTTGGTGAAGCGCCCGCTCAGGCGCACGCCGTAGGCCCGCACGGCCGCCGTGAGGCCGTAATCCGTCTGTTTAAGTTTGAAGGCGCTGGTCAGCGAGGATACGCTGGTCTTTTTTCCGAAGCCGGTACTTACGGTGGTCGTGGAAAGGGAATAAGCGTCCTCGTGGGAGGTTAGCCCGGCGAAGCAGCCCAGGGACAGGTCTTCCAGCGCCGCGTCCTCCGCGGGCTCGCCCAGCAGGTTAAAGGCCAGGTCGGCGTACAGCGCGTTGTTTTTGTACCCTCCCGTTTCCGGCGTAACGGAGACTTCCGCGCCGGCGCGCCAGTAAGTCCGGTCCAGCCCCGCGCCCAGGGAGTAGGTGGAATAGCGGTCCGCGATATCGCTTTTATAGGTGTTAAGCGAGGCGCGCAGGTAAGAATCGTCGCTGCCGCCCTCGCCGAAGACGTTAAAACCGGCATAGCCGCCCGGGCCGGAAGTAAAACGGGAGCCGGCGTCGAAATAAGCGCCGGCCTGTCCAGAGAAACCCATTAAGAGAAAGACGATCGATAATTGTTTTTTCATATTTCCTCCCGGCCCGCCGCCCCCGGAGCGGGGGCGGCAGCACTGCGCTTCTTACTTGCGCTTTCCGCCAGCTTTCCTGTTCTCCGAGCGGTTCGCCCGGCGCTCCGCGTTCTCCGCGCGGCGCTGCTCTTTTACCGAGGCCTTAGTCTGCTTTTTTTCCTGCTTCTTGACCTCTTTACCGTCCCCGGCGCCGGTCTTCTCCTGGTTCTTCAGCGCCTTATCCTCGCCCGCGTTCTGCGCCCGCTCCCTCACCATCTCACCCTTGCCGTTCCCGGCGCCTTTCATCAGGCGGGTTTTTTCCTGGTCTTTCAGGGCGGCTTTTTCGCCGCCGGCGGGAACTTCCGCGTCTTTACCGGCCTTAAGCCTGAGCTGTTCCTTTGTTTGAAGTTTGTCCTGGGCTTTGAGCCGGTCCTGGTCACGGACCTGGTCCTGCGTCTGCAGCTTATCCTGCGTCCGCAACTGGTCCTGGGTCCGCAGCTGATCCTGGGTCTGCAGTTTATCCTGATCTTTCACCGCGTCCTCGGCTTTTACCGGTACCGCCATTAAAAAGGCCGAAACCAGGCCAAGCGCGGAGATCATCATTAGTTTGTTCTTCATAACTCCTCCTTGTTTGGGCGTCCTTGCGCCGCTTCTCATACTGACGCCCCGGCTCTCCACAAGGTTTAGTCCGGGGCTGGTTTTCACCGCCTCCCGCCGCGGCCTCCGCCGCCGCCGGAGCCGGAGCCTCCGCCGGAACGCCGCTCGGCGTTCCGCTGTTTGCGGTATTCGCCGCGCAGCTCTTCCCGGCGCTCCTTCGAGAGCTTCTGCCACTTCTGGAATTTCTTTATGAGCTTTTCTCTGGCCGCCTCCGGCATGGCCTGGAAGCGGGCCCAGCGCCCGCGCAATTCGGCCTGCCGTTCTTTCGGCATGGCCCGGAAGCGCGCGTACTTCGCTTTTATTTCCGCTTTTTTCTCCGGGGCCAGGCTTTTCCATTTTTCATAGTTGGCGAGCACCTTGTTCTTTTCGGCCTCGGGCAGCTTTTCCCAGGCAGCCTGCTTCGGGTCAGGCTGGGCGGCCGGCGCCTGCTGCGCCGCGGCGAAGCCGGCCGGGAACAGCAGCACGGCCAGCATTAAGGTGATTTTTATTGTCTTCATATAGCCTCCCGCGTAAAACTGGATACCTTAACCGTTTCCGTAGAAACTATGCAGGTTACGGCGCCGGTCGAAACGGCCGGGGCCGTGGAAACGGGAACCTCGTCGTTCTCCGCCGGCTCGTCCTCCAGGATGTCCAGGTTGGACAAGAGCTCGTAATCGGTGAAAAAATCCAGGTTATCTATCACCTCGGCCGGGGCGGGCACCGCGGCCGCTATGGCCCCGGCCGCCAGGGCCAGGCTGAAACAGAAACCGAGCGTTCTCTTTTTCATAGGTCACCGTCCGGGATAGCCTCCAACACGTCCATATCGTCGAGCAGGTCCAGGTTCTCCAGGAAAGCCGTGCTTACGGCCGGCGGCGTATCCGGGTTTACCCGGTGGCCGCGGCCCAGCGCCAGGACAAGCAGCGCGGCCATAGCCGCGGCGGGCACCAGCAGCCAGGCCCTCCTTATCCCCGAGCGGGACCCGGCCGCCGAAAGGATTTCAGCCTTCTGGGCGTTCCAGAACGCCTCGCTCCGGCGCGCGGCCAAGAGCGGGATCAGTTTTTCGTCTTCCTCTTCGTCTTTCATAAATATTCCCCCAGGGAGGCCTCAAGCTTCTTCCTGGCCTCGAACCAATGGGCTTTTACCGTGCCTTCCGCCATCCCGAGCGTTTCGCCTATTTCCGCCAGCGCCAGGCCCTGCGCCCTGAGCGCCGCCACTTCGCGCTGGCGCGGCGGCAGCAGGTTTATGGCCGCCTGCACCCGGCGCTCCAGGTCGGCCGCCAGCGCCGCCTGCTCGGGGCGGTCTTCAGGCCGGTCCGGCAGCAGTTCCTCCAGCGTAGGGGAATCTTCGTCCCCCACGCGCTCGCCCAGCCCCACCCAGGCGCGCAGCTTTTTCCACCGCCAGTAAGACCGGGTCTTGTTGGCGGCTATGCGGAAAAGCCAGGTTTTTAAAGAACTGTCCCCGCGGAATCCGCCGAGATGCTTCCAGGCCGCGATGAAAGTCTCCTGCGTTATGTCGTCCGCCGCGGCCGCGTTGCCGGTAAGGCGCAGCGCCAGGGAGTAGATCTGCCGCTGGTGCGTTTCCACCAGCAGGGAAAACCTCTCCTCCGCGTTTTCGGCGGGCTTCCCGGCCGGGTTTGAGCTTTGTGTCATCTCGATCATCGTTTCCACATTATATTCGACGCTTGAAAACCGTTTAAGGTTTAGTTCCCCCTTTTGATTATATTAAAGAATCTACTAAACCTTTTAGCCGCCCCGGGCGTCTGCATGGACATGCTCATAACGGACCTTATCCTCGGGGACGGCCACGGGATAAGGCGTTTTTTAAATAAAAAAGGGCGGCTTTTGGCCGCCCTTTTTATATTCACCGGTTCTTTTAGAACTTGAAGTTCAGACCAAGGTCGAAAGCGTCCTCGGACAGCGTAGACTTTATGGAACCGTCGGCCGAGTGCTCGGTCATCGTGTTGGCGAAGGCTCTCTTATACCCCAGGTTCAGCGTGAATTTAGGCGAGAATTCGTAACCCGCGCCGAGGGTAAGGTGATTCTCTACGATACCGGGGAAACCGATCAGGCGGAAGTATTCGTAACCGAAAGTGCTCATGGTCTTCCCCTGAATGTTGGTGGTCCCTGCGGCGTTGAAGTTGTCGTGCTTCTTGAGCGGGTTCTTGCCGTAGTTCCAGCCGGCGCGCAGCGTCAGCTTGTCGGTGGTCTGGTTCTGCACGCCAAGGGCGTAAACGGTCTGGCTCTGCCAGCCGAAGTCCTTGTAGCCGTCGGCATTGGCCCAGTCTATATACTTCACATCGGCGGAGAGCACCCATTTATCAAGGCCCTTATAAGAAACGCCGGCGCCGTACTGGGCCGGGTTCGCGAGCTTCAGGTCGTCATAGGTGCCGTCGAAGGTGCCGGTAAGACCGACGCCGTCGAAGTCATAGATGCGCTTGTGATCCACGGTCTGGCGCGTAACATAGGTCAGGCCGAAGTTCCATTTCTGGTATTCGTAACCGGCGCCGAGGCGCGCGCCTATGGCGTAGTTATGGGAAAGCCCGGCGCCGAAGTCGGCGGCCTGGTAGTCTATATCAAGGCCGGCGCCGTAAGAGAAAGCGCCGTACTTGTAAGAAACGGCCGGCACGAACTTCATCACGGAGACCTTGGTATTGGTGTTCTTGGGGTCTTCATTGCGGTAGTCCACGCCCATGCCGGACACGCCGTAAGCGGCTATGCCGAAATTCATCTTGTCGTTTATGGGGGTGGCGACACCTATGGCCGGAATGGCGTAGGCAGCGTCCTGGCTGTCGTCCTTCCAGTTACCGAGCATTCCGGATTTAACCTCCGCCTTTACGGAAGGGGCGAAGTAGGTGCCGGCAAAGTTGAACTGTGAGCCGTTAAGCTGCGAGAGCGCAGCGGGGTTCGAGAAGATGGCGCTGATGGCGTCCTGCGGGGCGGCTATGCCCGTGCCGCCCATGGAGCGGGACGTGGGGCCCACGCCGATCATGTTGTCGCCGTTGGTGGCGTAAGCCATGCTGGCGCTTAAACCGATAAGAGCCGCTAATAAAGATGCTTTTTTCACTTTGCCTCCTGTTATTTAAGCACGCGGACGGCCTATGCTTATGTAACTATTATATAAATATAAGCGGGCGTTATAATGCTTCTTATAACGCCCGCCCGAATTTTACCGCCGCCGCGCCTAAATGAACAGCGACGACTTGCTGGTGCCGGCTTCGGCCAGGAACTTGGCCACGCCCGCGCTCTTGAGGTTGGGATAGTCTATCAATTCTTCCATCTTGTAGCCCATCAGGTCCATGCTCATCTGGCAGACGTAGATCTCCACGCCCGAATCCGCCGCCACCTTCATAAGCTGGCCGAGGGTCATCACGTTGTGCTTCTTCATGATGGACTTTATCATGGCCTTGCCCATGCCGCCCATGTTCATCTGGGACAGCTTGGTGCCGTCAGCGCCGTTGGGGAGCATAAGCTCGAACATCTTGGAGACCGTGTCCTTGGAAACGGTCTTGTTGGGATCCTTCAGCGCCGGGATGGACCAGAAGGTGAAGAACATCACTACCTTCTCGAACATGGCGGCCGCGCCGGTGGCTATGATGAAGGAGGCCAGGAGCTTGTCCATGTCCCCGCTCATGACGACCATCGAGAGCTTGTCCTCGGGCGCGTTGGCCTTGAGGGTGTCCACGTCGGCTTTAAGGGCCGCTATCTGCGCTTCCAGTTCTTTGATGTCAGCCATATTATTTTCCTTTAGTGCGTATAATCCAGAATTTTCACTTTATCTCCGAGCTTCTTCTCTATCGCCACTTTCATGGTGTCGGCGTGCGGGCAGGGGAAGCACAGCGGGTTGCCGTTCTTCACGCACGAGGCCAGGGCTATCACCTCCGCGCCGCGCGCCGCCAGTTCTTCCGCGCGGATCACGGCCCGCTTGCCGGGGCAGCCGCCGCAGGAAACGAAACCGACTATCTCTACCGGCCCCGTCTCCGCGAAAGCGCCCTTGCCCAACTGGGCGAATTTAAAGTCCGTAGTGCCGGGGCAGATATCCTCGGTCTGCCGGCAGCGTATTATTCCCGCTTTCTTCACTTCGCCCCCCCGAACTTAAGCGTGAAGGCCGTGCCGGCCGCGTCTTCCTGTTTAACGCGCTGGAAGTAGACCGCCAGCGGGCGGAAGAAGATATGTATCCACTTGGTGAAGGGCACCACCAAAATGATCCAGACCGTCTCGATGGCGATGTTCACGCGGTACAGCGTGCCGAGCAGCGGCGAGGCCGGGCCCTGCGTGACGTTCACGAACTGCGTGGCCAGCATGCTGGCGCCGATCAGGAACATCATGATGACGAACAGCCAGTCGCTCGGGTGGGAGAATTTGGACGACTCCGCGCTCTTGAACACGCGCCTGAGCGACATAGAGCCGCCGCCCACGATGATCGCGAGCCCGGCGTACCACACCAGCAGGCTGACCGGGCTGAACAAGCCGTACTGCTTGTTCAGCGGCTCGAGCAGGTGCAGGTTGGAGATCACCAGCGTAAGCGTGTAGCCGCTCATCACCAGCAGGTGCGAGATCCAGCGCACCAGGTCGGGCTCTTCGCAGCCGTTGATGTTCTTCTGCGTGAAGCCGTGGATGAAGGTCTCTATGATATGCGCGGGCTTGAACGTGGCCTTTATGCCGCCGAGCGGCTTCACGATGGCGTGGCGGTACATGTTCAGTACATAGCCGCCCAGCGCGATGGTAACGTACACCGGGAAGGCCATCTCGATCTTGCCCGCCAGCGCGCCGAAGTCGCCGGTGTAGGAATTGTACAGCCACAGCACCCCGGCGAACAGGCCGGCCGTAAGCCAGGTCTGCAGCCAGCCGGTCTTGTAGAAGAACTTGGACAGGCCGGTGATGTCGTATTTGGCGATGAGGTAGCGGCGCAGCGCCATCATGTACTCGCCGGGCTGGGCCTCGCGCGGGCAGGTGGCGGAGCACTCGCCGCAATAGTAGCAATGCCACGGCTCTATGGCGGAGGCCACGGCCGTTTCCACGCCCAGGCTGCCCTGCCGGATCAGGCGGCGCGGGAAGGAGGCGTCTTCTTTCGCGAGCGGGCACACGGCGGTGCAGTTGCCGCAGTTGAAGCAGGCGGAAATGTCGAAAGCGCCGTACTTCTTGATTTCTTTGAGGAGGTCGGGGTTTACCTTGATGCTCACGTTAAGCCACCTTCTTTTTATAGGTGTAATAGCTGCCTTTCTTGCCTTCGTCGGAAACGAAGCCGTATTTCTTGAGCCCGGCCATGAACCACAGCACCACCGCGGCGTCCAGGCCGGTCTCCTTGGCGATCTGGGGCACGGTCTTGGCCTCCGCGGCTATGGCGGCCAGGATGGCCGCCTTGGCCTTGTTCTGTTCCTTCACCTCCGCCATAAGTTCGGGCGTAGGCGGGTGTTTCTGCTTCAGGGCTTTCAGCTGTTCGGCGTAATTCGTAGTCTCTGCCATTTTCTTATTCCTTTGCTATGGCTTCCACCATGGCGTCGAGCTGGTCCAGCGAATAGCCGGACACGTTGATGGCCCGCCTGGGGCAGACGGCGGCGCAGGCGCCGCAGCCCTTGCACAGGGCTTCCAGCACCTCGGCCTTGCGGCCCTTGGGGGTGTCTTTCATAACTATAGCCCCGGCGTACAGGCATTCCGTCACGCATTTTTCGCAGCCGTCGCACAGGTCGGGATCGACCTTGGCCACGAACGGGTCCAGCAGGATGTGCTCGGTGGAAAGCAGCAGGGAGGCCTTGGCCGAGGCGGCCTTGGCGCCGGTAGCCGCTTCCTGCGCGTCCATGGGCGCCTGGGCGCCGCCAGCTATGAAGATGCCCATGTTGGGGATCTCCACCGGGCGGAGCTTCGGGTGCGCCTCCAGCAGGAACCTGTCGGAACCGATGGGGAGCTTGAGCGAATTCACCAGGCCGGGAATGGCGTTGGGCATGACCCCGGTGGCGAGCACCAGCAGGTCGCAGGAGGCTTCCACCTCCTCGTTCCAGGTGAGGATGTCCTTCACCTTCACGCTCAGGCGGCCGTCGTCCGCCGCCTTCACCTCGGGCAGGGCGTCGTCGGGGTAGCGGAAGAAGATCGCGCCTTTCTTGCTCAGGTCCTCGTAGATCTCCTCGTGCTTCAGGCCGTAGGTCCTGATGTCCTTGTAATAGTCGTAAGCCTGGATGTGCGGATATTTCTCCAGCATGCCCTGCATGGCGTGCAGCGCGGAGGTGCAGCAGATCCTGGAGCAGTAAGCGTTCACCTTGCCGTCGGCCTGCGGCTTGTGCAGGCCCTCGGTCTGGCGCGAGCCTACGCAATGAATGAAGGAAACGGCTTTTATGTTCCGGAAATATTCGGCCGCGCCCGGGGCCTTCATTTTCTCGTTGAACTCGGGCAGCGTGAGCACCCGCTTGTCCGCGCCGTAGGAGAATTCGCCGTTGTAAGGCTCGTAGGCCTTGAAGCCGGTGGTGAGGATGAGCGCGCCGGTCTTGAGCGAGCGCTCCGCCCCGCCGTCCTGCTTCAGCTTGAGGCTGAACTGGCCGACGTAGCCGCTCACGCTCTCCACCACGGTCCCGGTGAGCAGTTCTATGTTGCGGTCGGCTTTTACCCTGGTAACCAGCTCCTTGACCAGTTCGCCGGCCTCGCGGCCCGTGGTGTAAATTCTGCCCAGCGCCTTAAGGTTGCCGCCGGGCTCTTTATCCTTTTCCACCAGGAACACTTTAAGCCCGTTGGCCGAAAGCGCCAGCGCGGCGTTCATGCCGGCGGGGCCCGCGCCTATTACGGCGGCGGATTTTTCGGAGTTAACCCGGATGGGGGTCAGTTCCTGCTGGCGGGAGATCTTCTCGATGGCGGCCAGCGTGAGCTTTATGGCCTTTTCGGTGGCGCCCTTTTTGTCCTGCTTGTGCACCCAGCTGTCCTGCTCGCGGATGTTCACGTGCTCGTACAGGTAGGGGTTCAGGCCGGCGCGCTGCAGCGCCCCGCGGAAGGTGAGCTCGTGCAGGGCGGGGGCGCAGGCGGAAACCACCACGCGGTTCACGCCCTTGGTCTTTATGTCGTCCTCGATCAGCCCCTGGCCGGTGGAGGAACACATGAAGATGTAGTTCTTCGCCAGCACCACGCCGGGGTAGGACTCGACGGCCTTGGTGACCGCCTCCACGTCCACCACGTCGGAGATGTTGCCGCCGCAGTGGCAGATATAAACGCCCACGCGGGGCTCGTTGCGGTGCGGATCCTGCGAATCGGTTTCCTGGGTCATATTAAAAACCTTTCCCCTTCATATAATTCAAGGCTTCCATGGCGGCGGACCCGGCGTCCTGCACCGTGTCCACGATGTCTTTGGGCGAGGAGGCCGCGCCGGCCACGAACAGGCCTTCGCTGTCGGTCAGGTTCGGGGCGAAAGGCAGCGCCGGTGTGTTGATGAAGTTATAGTCGCCGAGCTTTACGCCTTCGCACTGCTCGGGGGCTCCGAGGTAGGCGGGCTTGGTGCCCTGCGAGAGGATCACCAGGTCGTGCTTTACTTCTTCTGGGGCGGAAGTCCCCTCCTGCCGCTCGATGCGCAGCACCAGGTCGTGGTCTTCGCCCTCGGTGATCCTGGCCACCTTGGCCTTCACGAAGTTTATGCCCATGGCCTTGGCGTTCTGGAAGAACTGCTCGTAGCCCTTGCCGAAGGCCCGGATGTCCATGTAGTAGACGGTGATGTCGGCCAGCGGCAGCGAGCCCGACAGCAGCTGCGCCTGCTTGATGGAATACATGCAGCAGACGCGCGAGCAGTAGGGCACGCCTATGCTTTTGTCGCGCGAACCCGCGCACTGCACGAAAGCTATGGAATCGGGGATCTTGCCGTCGGAAGGGCGCACCACTTTGCCGAAGGGGCTGTGCGGGGCCAGCAGCCTTTCGGCCTGCAGCGGGGAGATCACGTTGACCAGCTGGCCGGCGCCGTACTGCTTCTTGGCGTCCATCGGGGTTATTTCGTAGCCGGTGGCCAGCACCACGGTCTTGGCCTTTACGGTGTAATACTCGGGCTCCTGCAGATAATCTATGCACTTGGTGGGGCAGACCCTGGAGCAGGCGCCGCAGGCTATGCAGTTCTCCATGTGCAGCACCGGGTACTGCGGGATGGCGTTGGTGAAAGGGATAGAGATGGCCTTGCGGGCGCCCAGGTCGCGCTCGAACTCGTCCTTGACCAGCACGGGGCAGGCCTCTTCGCAGCGCTTGCAGCTTATGCAGGCCTCTTCGTTGATATAGCGCGGCAGCTTGACTATCTCGGCGGTGAACAGGCCGCCCTCTTTTTTCACCGACTTTACTTCGCAATAGGTGAAGGCCTTGATGCCCTTGTGGTGGGACACGGCCGCCATGCGCGGGGTGGTGATGCAGCTGGCGCAATCCAAGGTCGGGAACACCTTGCTCAGGCTGATCATCTTGCCGCCGATGCTGGGGCTTTTCTCCACGATCAGCACCTGCTTGCCGTTGTCGGCCAGGTCCAGCGCGGTCTGCATGCCGGCGATCCCGGCCCCGATTATTAGTGTGTCAGTTTGAATGATCTTGTTTTCGCTCATGGCTTGGCCACTTCCAGCTTGTTGAGATTTTCCTGCATGTCCTTCACTTCCTTAACGAAAGCCGCCACGCACACCGTGCAGATGGTGGTGAGCTTCAGGCGGTTTATCGGGATATTCAGCTCCTTCATTTTGCCGTACACGCCCTGCACGCGTTTGGAAAGCTTCTCGTAGGCGCCCTCGTAGGGACAGTCCGAACCGGACGACATGATTATAATGCCGCCGATCCCCTTGGAGAAGGCCTTAAGGTAGAAGTCCTCGGGGAACATCACGGGGTCCGGCACGCGCAGCACGTAGGTGTCCGGCGAATAGGCCAGGTGCGCCTGCCCCACGGCGTTGGCGCCCGGGTAGGAACTGGAGATAGTGGTTATGATCAGTATTTTTTTAGACATTTTCATTCAACTTTAGGCCGGCGGCGGCCAGGGGGACCGGAACGCAAAACCGGCGTCTCGCACACCGTGCTCGCGCCTGCTTCACTCGGCCCTCGCGCTTGCGTAAGCTCGGGCCTGCGCGAGGCTTTTGCTAACCCGGTCCCCCTGGCCACCACCTGGGCTCACCGCATGCGGCCAAAAATATCGCTTATTATTTCTTGCGCCTTACGAAAAGGCTCTCGTAGCCGTCGTGCTCCGCCACGCCCAGGTACTCGTGGCCGGTCTTGGCGCACCAGGCGGGGATGTCCTCGCGGCTGCCCTTGTCGCCGGACTGGATCTCCAGCACCTGGCCCACGGTAATGCCGCCTATGCCTTTCTTGGCTTCCAGCAGGGGCCCGGGGCAGGCCATCGAACGCGCGTCCACGGTCTTATCAGCTTTCAGGTTTGCAAGGTCCATTGTATCCTCCATACCGACTTAGATATCCAAATTCGGGCAATAAAGTTTCTTTATCCTGGCTATAAGTTCGGCCAGCTTGGGGTCTTTGATGCTGTAGAAGATGCGGTTGCCGTCGCGGCGCTTCTGGATCAGCTCCCGGTCGGCGAGCACGCGCAGATGCTGCGAGATGTTCCCCTTGGTCGTGCCGAGCTTCTCTATCAGCTCCTGCACGAACATTTCCCTCTTCAACAGCATACATATTATCAGAAGGCGGGAGGGATGCGCAATGCAGGAAAGCATCCCCGCTATTCCATCCGCTTTTACGGCCGCCGCTTTGTTCATGTATAGTAGTTTAGCAGATACTAAACTAGTTGTCAACACCGCGGCGGCCCGCGGCCGCGCGGGCGCTAGAACGCGCCTTTAATGGCCAGCAGCGAACCCGCGGAGATCAGCAGCCACAGGGCCACGCCCTGCAGGATAGGCCGGAACCCGACCTGCTGTATCGTTTTCTTTGAAAGCCCGGCCCCTATGAGGAACAGGGTGAAGGTAAGGCCTTTTTTAGCGTAGTCCGCGATAAAGGCATAGGCGCCGGAAAAAACCGGCAGGGCCGTAACGGCCATGGAGGCCAGCACGAAGGCGAAGATGAAATAGGGCACCGCGACCTTCGCGCTTTTATTCTTTACGGCCAGCGCGGCCGCCAGCGACAGCGGGATTATCCACAGCGCCCTGGTCAGTTTCACCGTGGTGGCTATCTTCAGCGCTTCCGCGCCGTACCGGGCCGCCGCCCCCACCACGGAACTGGTGTCGTGGATGGCTATGGCGGACCAGAACCCGAACTGGGTCTGGGTCAGGGAGAGCGCGTGGCCTATGGGCGGGAAAATGAACAGGGCCACGGCGTTCAGGATGAAGATGGTCCCCAGCGCCACCGAGATCTCCTGGTCGTCCGCTTGCAGGATGGGGGCTATGGCCGCTATGGCGCTGCCGCCGCAGATGGCGGTGCCGGAGGCTATAAGGTAAGAGGTATTGCGTTTCACGGACAGGAGTTTGCCGAGCAGCACGCCGGCCGCCAGCGTGGCCGTTATGGAAACCACGGTAACGCCGACCCCGGTCCTGCCGGCTTTGACCACCTCGGCGAAGTTCATGCCGAAACCGAGCCCCACCACCGAGGCCTGCAGCAGGTATTTGACCGCCCTGCTGTTGTGGGTCCGGTACGGGTGCCCTATAGTAAGCGCCAGCCCCAGCCCCAGAGCCAGGGCCAGCGGCGGGCTGGCATAAGGGGTAAAACAAAAGACCGACAGGGCGAAAAACAACGATTTGGGAAAAATACCAGTGGGAGCCGCTGTTGCCGTCATAGATGTTGATTTCCCGGTGAGGGTTCCTCTTAACCGTTAGAGCCGGCGGTCGCGCAAAAGTTTCAGCCGCCGCGGCGTTCTCGCTGCCGGCGGACCGCGCCCTGAACCCGCTGCCCGGGTTAATTGTTCGGTTTAAAATTCAGCAGCACTTTGTCGAAAACGGGCTTGTTCGCTTTTGCGATGTCCATGGGGGCGTGGTAAGTCAGCGCGTAGAAGCCGCCCTTTTTACCCGGCAGGACCACCTGCAGCTCGAACACGGACACCTTCAGCGGCTTCACGGCGTAAGGCGGAATAAAATCGAAAGTGCGGCGCTCGAACCGCTTGCCGCGGCGGCTTGCCGCCGTAATATTGGTGACAGGCCCGTATTTCTCGCCCTTTACGGCCATAAGGGGCTTGGAATTCAGATTTATATACTTCTCCATGGTCTTGAACCGCCTGTGATCGGGCCCGTAGTAAGTGATCGAGATGCGCGCGTAGGCGCCGTCCTTGTCTTTCGGCCCTTTAAAATCCACGCCGTATTCCTTCGCCTGTCTCCCCAGGCTTATGGATTCGCTCTTGGTCCAGCCTTCCGGCGCCTTGGCGGTGAAAAAATTCCCGTCGCACGTAAAGTCCGCGGTATCGGTTTGCATAGTTTTATCCGCCTGCGCCCGCGATATCTGAGCCAAAGCGAAGGAAACCGCGAGCAGGGCCGGGATGAGGATCGTGAGATTTCTGTTCATTATCGCTTCTCCTTAAATTTAACGCGGGGCAGGGACCGCGCTCCCGCGCAGGGTGCCGTTGCCGCTGTCCTTCTCGTCCAGCGCGGCAAGGGCGTCGTCGAAATATTTCTGTTCCTCCGCGGTTTTCTTGACGCTCAGGTTATACCAGGGGTAAATGGCGTTGAACTTCTTCTGAAGAGCGCTCGTGGTATAGTACGAAGGCCGCTTCGCGTCCAGGGCGGCTTGCGCGGCCGCGTCCTTCTGCGCCGCTATCTGCCGCAGGGTAAGCTCTTTTTTCAGCGCTTCATATTCGGCGAAATTCCGCGCGGCCACGCCCTTCTCGGTGGGGACCTCGTAATACATGATCTCCTTGTTGATCCCCTCCATGCCCTTGGCCCTCAGCAGGTTCGCCATTTTCACGTCGGATTCGGACACCTGGCCCTCGTAGGCGGTGTTCCCCTTTTTCAGCTCCGCCTCGCGCTTTTGCAGCACGAAAAGCGAGCCTTTCGAGAAAGCCTCCCTTTCCTGGCCCAGGTAATAATGATCGGGGACGCCGTTCTTGTTCGCCCAGTCGGTCTGCTCCTGGTGGCCGTCATATTCGTGGATGAACACGGGGGCCACGTACCGCGTCACCTTCTGCAGGGCGGCGGGATCTTTCTCGTCCATAAGCTCGGCCGCCGTGACGTGGTTCTGTTTCATCGCGGCTTCCACGTCGGCTTTGTTCAATTTTACGGTGACCTTGCCGGGGTCGAACACCCCGCGGGTATTGTCGTCGTCGAGTTTTTCCACGGAGAATTTAAGGGCTCCGCCCGGGGTTTTAGAGAAAGCTATGGCGTCCCGGCCTATGGGGGTATCGGAGAGTTCGCCTTTAGGGCCCAGCAGGGCCTGCTCCATCCTGGGAGAAAGGATTTTCGCCTGCTCGTCGGTGAGCGTGTACACCGCGGGCTTCGTCCCCTGCTGGCTCGCCCCGGCCTTGGGAAGCGCGCCGCCGCCCCCGGTGGAATTGTCGAAGGTTTTGTTCAGGAAGGCCGCGTTGCCGGAGCCCGCTATGGCGGGGAGGTTGGCCTGCATGGCGGCGTACTTCTTTTCCAGCGCTTTGGCCTTTGCCGCGCTTTCAGGGGAAGCGGCCGCGGCCTTGGCTTTGGCGATATCCGCTTTTATGCCTTCTATATCCGCGTTGATCTTGGCGCGCTGGGCGTTGGTAAAATAGGGCCAGGCGGCGTTCAGCGCGTCCTGGTGGCTGCGGAGGTTGTCGAGGTTGATGCGCGCGGCGCCCGGGGGCAGCAATTCCTCGTATACGGTATTAGCCCAGGCTTTCAGGGCGTCTTCGCGCTCCGTTATGGTATATTGCGCCCAGGCGGGCTCGCCGGTGCCGTTCTGAGCGAGCTGCGCGGCCGCGGCGGCCGGAAGGGCGGACCAGGAATCCGCGGCCTTCTTGGTGTCTGCCAGCTTGTCGGCGGCGTAACGGCTTATCCAGGGGTAAAGTTTTTCGGGCTGCGGGCCCATGCCGAGCGTGCACAGGGGGCAGGGGTCCCGCTCCAGGCGCACCTGCAAACCCTTCTTCAGCACATAAGTGTCTTCCGCGTTAGCGTAAAACTCACCCAGGTCGCTTATGGAAAGCTCATAGGTAAGGATATACGTGGCCCGGGACTCGTCCGACGCGCGCAGCTTCGACAGCAAGCTGTCGCCCCTGTCGTGAAGGGCCTCGAGGCACGTATCGGCGTCCGCCGGCGCGTATATTTTCTGGTTTATGTTCTTTTCGCAGGAATCCAGGGCCTGTTTCTCCTGGTCCGTGAAGTCCTGCGCGGCCGCTGGCGCCGCCGCGGCGAGCAGAAGAAAGGGCAGTATAATTAATCGTTTCATATTTTCACCATGAAAAAAAGCAGGTCCCCCGGTTAAATCATGACTCAATTCAAGTATAAGGAATAGCGCCCCGACAGTCAAGGTCCTTTGGCCCCACGCGCGCGTGGGCCTGAAGCCTAAGCCGGCTGGCCGGGCTTCGGCAGGCGCTCCGTCAGCGCTTTCACCAGCACCTCCAGGGTTTCCACGCGCTGCTCAAGCTGGTGCAGGCGGTCGCCGGGGACTGCCGCCGCGGCGGGTTCCGCGGAGGCCGCAACGGGCGCGGCGGCGCCGGAGAAAAGGTGGTAGAAGCGCTGCTCCTTCTGGCCGTGCTGGCGGGGCAGGCGGGCCACAAGCGGGTTCTCCGCCCGGCCGGCCAGTTCCTGCAGCAGGCCGTCCACTTCCGCGGTGCCGGTGAATTCGCAGAGCCGGTCGGTGCGGGTCTTGATCTCGCCGGGGGTCTGGGGTCCGCGCAGCAGCAGCACGGTCATCACGCCGACTATCCTGGCGTCGTCGGTGTCGAGCAGCTGGCGGATATTGTGGCGGAACTTGGGCACGCGCTCGCCGGGGATCTGCTGGCGCTCCAGCAGCCCTTTCTCCAGCAGGCTCTGCACGGCCTTGCCCATGGTGTCGGTGTCCAGCGTCATCACCGGGTCGCGGCTGCTCTTCTGGTTGCAGGCGTTCAAGAGCGAGTTGAACGTGAGCGGGTACTGCTCCCGCACGGTGAGGGACTTTTCCACCAGGGAACCGAGTACCCGCGCTTCGATGGCGTTCAATTCTATCAGCATTTTATCCCCTCGCCGGTTTTACGGCCAGCTTTTCGTCGTAAGCGTCCACGCTGTAAATGTTTTCCAGGGCCAGCCGGGCGGGCCGGGGGCCTGTCTCCTGGGCGGCCTGCGGCGGCGTGAGCCCCTCCAGGTTCGCGCTCTTTTTCCCCACGTTTATGATGGTTATCACCATGTTGCCTTCGGGTATCCCCAGGGCCAGGCGCACTTTTTCGTTATCGAAGCCGGCTATGGGGTGGGCCACCAGGCCCAGTTCCGTGGCGCGCAGCTGGATCGCGGCCACGGCCTGCCCGAGGTCGAAGAGGTAATATTCGCGCTCTTTCACTACGCAGTCGTTCTCTTTCCGGGCGAAGGCGGCTACGATCAGCGAAGCTTTCCTGACCCAGTCGTTGTGCGCGCTCAGGCTGGCGTGCACTTTGGCCAAGGCTTCTTTGGAGCGGACAAAAACGAACTTCCAAGGCTGGTTATTGAAACAGGACGGCATCAGTTGCGCCGCCGCAGCCAGTTCCTTTATCGTCTCGCCGGTTATTTCAACCGGCTCGAAAGCCCGGTAGGCCCGCCTGGTTTCCAAAGCTTCTTTTACGTTCATAGTCCCCCCTATTATTCAGCTTCCGCAAAGTCCAGCGGCCTGCGCAGGGCGCGGCGGCGCGCGTTCAGGAACGCCCACATGGCCCCGTTCGAGAAAGTGAGAACCAGCGGGTAAAGCCAGGTGGACGGGGTGTACTGCTTTATGGCGGCCAGCGAGAACGCCGCCCCCAGGCAGGAAAAAAGATAACTTATGGCCGTTTCTTCGTGCGGCTTAAGCCAGGACTTGCGCACGGTGGGCAGGTAGCCGATGGTATCGATGCAGCACACGATCAGCACCGACCAGAACGGGGTCTTGGTGATCACCCACAGCGGAATGGCCGAAACGGCCACGGCCAGCGTTACCCAGTCGCTCCGCTTAATATCCTTCTCGCCTTTAAAAAAACCGAGGAACACCAGCACGAAGCACGTGGCCGCCCCGAAACCGCGCGCCCAGGAACCCGCCCCCGCCCCTTCCGCCACCTGCGCGGCGAAACCGATGGAGGAGATAGTGCCCCAGATGAGCCAGGAGAACACGTGCGGGCGGGCCTTGCCGCGCATGATGCCGGCGAAATACCCGGCGCGCGAGCAGACCATCATCGCTACCGACAGTATGCCGAAGACGAAGCCCGTATCAATGGTAAACATATCTTGCCGCGCCGCTTTTATTTTACGCCGAGCAGTTCCACGGTGAAGTGCAGCACCGCGCCCGGGGGGATCACGCCGCCTGCGCCGCGCTGGCCGTAGCCGAGCTCAGGCGGGATGACCAGCTTGCGCTTGCCGCCGATCTTCATGCCGGCCACGCCCTCGTCCCAGCCCTTTATCACGCGGCCCGCGCCCAGCTCGAACTCGAAGGGCTCGTTGCGGTCCACGGAACTGTCGAATTTTTTGCCGTCGGGGAAAGTGCCGGTATAGTGCACGGTCACGGTCTTGCCGCTTACGGCCTCGGCGCCGTCGCCTACGGTAATATCGGTATATTTAAGCCCAGATCTGGTGGTTATCTCGTTTTCGGCCATCTCGTTCCTCCGGTCAAGTCCGCTTCTGAAATTATATTACAAAAAAGGCGGGAAGCTATTTCCCGACCAGGTGGAAGAAGCCGTTGATCACCCACAGCACCAGCGCGAAGGCCAGCGCCCACCAGAAACTGGCCACGCGGAAACCCGGCACCAGGAAGCTGACCAGTTCCACCAGGCCGCCTATGATCACGAAGGTGAACAGGCCCAGGGAAAGGATGTTGATAGGCAGCGTAAGGAACAAAAGCGCCGGCCGCAGCACGGCATTCACCACGCCCAGCACCACGGCGACCACCAGCGCGGTCGTATAGCCGTCCAGGGTCACCCCGGGCAGCAGCCGCGCCGTCACGAAAACCGCCAGCGCGCTCAAAAAAAGATGGATCAGTACTTTCATTCCCTAATAATACCAATTTTAAAAGTCCGCCTCGTACCGGAAGTGGCGGGACAGCCGGATAGTTTTATAATATTGAGTACAGGAACAGCGGCCGGGCGGTCCCGGCGGCATCCGCAATTCAAGGCCACTATGAAATTCCCCGGAAAAAGAAAGAGCGAACATTACTTCCCCGTCACCGACAAGGGCCGGGAGAGCGCGGACCCGCGCAACCTGCAGACCGAACCCTTTTACCTGGTGGGCATCGACCAGCTGCTGGTGGATATAGAATGCGCCGTGGAACCGGAGTTCCTGGCCCGCCACGGGCTGAAGAAAGGCGAGTCCCAGGTGCTCTCCGACCAGGACGCGGAGGCGATCTACCGGGAAGTGAAGGAGCAGGGGAAGATCCTGGGCGAATACGCCGGCGGCTCGGTGGGCAATACCCTCAACAATTACTCGGTGCTGTCCGAAGAGCGCTCCGTGGCGCTGGGCGCCATCAGCCGCAACATCACCGTCGGGGATTACGCCTTCAAGTACATCCGCAATACCAGCGCCAAGGTGGACCTTGCTTATCTGCAGCCCTCCGACAACAGGATGGGCCGCGCCATGTGCTTCGTCACCCCCGACGGCGAGCGCACCTTCGGCATCAACAAGGGCTGCATGAACGACCTGGCGCCCGAGTTCATTCCCGGCGAGGTCATCGAGAAAGCCTCGGCTCTTTTAATTTCCGCCTACCTGCTGCGCGAAGAGAACGCCCCGATCTTCGCCGCCACCGCCAAGGCCTGCGAGATAGCCCTGAAGGCCGGCGTCCCCGTGGTGATGACGCTGGGGACCGCCTCCCTGATCGAGTCGAAAAAAGATTTCTTCCGGGATTTCATAAAAAAATACGTCACCTGCGTGGCCATGAACGACCAGGAAGCGCTGGCCCTCACCGGCCTGAACGACCCGCTCCTGGCGGCGGAGAACACGCTGGAGCTGGCCGACCTGGCGCTGCTCACCGTGGGCGCACACGGGCTGTACCTGGCCGGCTATGTGGACGAGGTGCACGCCAAAAAGACCACCTATGAACTGCACACCAAGTCCATAGTGGACTACAACATGTACGAGTTCAGCCGCCCGATGCGCAAGCGCGACTGCGCGAAGCCCGTCAAGATCTACTCCCACATCAACCCGTTCCTGGGCGGTCCGAAGATCATCAAGAACACCAACGGCGCCGGCGACGGCGCGCTGGCCGCGCTGCTGCACGACCTGGGCGCCAGGAAATACCACCAGACCAAGGTGCCCAAGTCCCCCAAGAACCTGGTCAGCTCGCTCACTTATTCCTCCCTGTCCCAGATCTCCAAGTACGCCAACCGCGTCAGCTACGAAGTGCTGGCGCAGAACTCCCCCCGCCTGATGCGCGGCCTCCCCGAAAAAGAGGACAGCCTGCAGGAAGCCTACTGGGAAGCCTGAGAACGGCAAAAAGGGGACAGGCTACTTTATTTTAAAAAATAAAGTAGCCTGTCCCCTTTTTTTACGCCGCCAGTTCGAAAACCTCGGCGGGGGCGCTGCAGCCTTTGAACTCCATGGGGCCCAGGCTCTTGTAGCTGAAATCCCTTTCCGTCCTTTCCCGGGCCTGGGCCGAAACGTAGACCGCCCCGGCCGGGGCCCTGCCCTGCAGCCTGGAAGTGAAATTCACGGTTTCCCCCATAACGGTGTAGTCCATCCTGGACTGCGAGCCCACGTTGCCCGCTATCACCGGCCCGCAGTGCACGCCTATGCCCACGCCCAGCGTTCTTTTGCCGGCGGCTTGCTGCGCCAGGTTGAAGGCGGCGATCTCGGCCTGCATCTCGGCCGCGCAGGCCACGGCGCGCTTTTCCGCGTCGGGCTGCTCGAACGGGTCGTTGAAGACCACGATCAGCGCGTCGCCCACGAATTTATCCAGGGTGCCGTTATGCCGGAACACCACGTCCACCATCCGGCTGAAATAGGCGTTAAGCAGCTTCACCAGTTCCTCGGGGCCCAGCTCCTCGGACATGGGCGTGAAGCCGCGGATGTCGGAAATAAGGATAGCCGCGTGCGTGCGCCTGCCCTCCCGCATGATCTCCCCGCCGTCGGGCGAATCCAGGATCTTCCTGGCCACCTGGTGCGACACGTAGCGCAGCAGCGCTTTCTCGGCCAGCTCCCGGCGCACCAGGTTCTCCGCGAACCTGAAGACCAGCCCGCGCATTTTCCGCACCACGTAGCCGGCGATCACGCCCACCAGCGCCATGATCAGCATGGTGAGCACCGCCATGTACACCGGGATGGGCCTCAGGCGCGGGTTGCCGAAAGAGAAGTACCAGACCACCGCGTAGCCGGCGGCGGAAAGCCCGGCGGAAGCCAGGATGGCCTTGCCGCTGTAGCGCATCGCGGAAAGGATGATAAGGACGTAGTACATCGAGATCAGCGGGCCGTTGTTGCCCTCCACCAGGACCAGCACCAGCGTAAGGAAGACCGCGTCCAGGGCGGCGGCGGCGTATTTCATCCAGCGGGCGTAAAACCCCAGCCGGTTCACCGCCAGCCACGCCGCGGCGGCGAATAGTTCCCAGACGAACAGGGTCCAGGCCGCGCGCACGTGCAGGGCCTGGTCCACCACGCCAAAGGCGTAGCGGTTCAGGAACTCGTTGGCGAAGAAGACGGCTATGAAGACGAGCCTTACCAGGTTCATCTTCTGCTCGCCGGACCTCTCTTCCGCCGCGAAAAGCTTGTTGATCTTATCTTTGGTCATAGGCTGGCGTTACGGCACACAATGATTCTACACGCTTTTTAACGCTTCAGGAAGCCCCGCCGAAAAGAAAAACCCCGCGGGCGGCCGCGGGGTTCTTTCCGCGCCTGTATTTATTTCACGGTGGCGTCTATCAGCCCCAGCACTTTCTTCGTGTCTATGCGCCGCGCCCAGGCCTCCACGTCGGCGGCGGGGCCTTCCAGCTCCACGGTTATGGAGGAAACGCTGGTCTTGGCCGGCACCGCGCCGGCCTTTATTTCCACCTGGGAGAGCG
>JAJZPL010000042.1 GCA_021811185.1 bacterium | reverse complement strand
CTGGGGTGGGGTTATCAGCGAGGAGCTCCTCACCGACCCCGCGGGAATAACGCACACGATCGTCACCCGCAAACAGGTCTTCCGGGAGCCGGGCGGCAAGGACGTGCTGGTGGGGGTGATAAACGACATCACGAACCTGAAGAAAGCCCACAACGACCTGGACCTGTTCCGCAAGCTCCTGGAACATTCCAACGACGCCATTTTCATTGTCGCCCCGAAAGACGGCGCTTTCCTCGACGTGAACGAGACCGCCTGCCGCCGCCTGGGCTACCCGCGCGGCGCGCTGCTGCGCATGGGCGTGCGCGATATAGAGGCCACCGTTTCCACGCCCGAGGCGTGGAGGAAGCTCGGAGAAAAACTCAGCTCCTCCGGCCCGCAGCTGGTGGAGGGCCGGCATATCCGGGCGGACGGCACGTCCTTCCCGGTGGAGGTCAGCGTAAGCCGGGCCCTGATCTCCGGAAAGACCTACGTGCTGGCCAACGCCCGGGACATAACCGACCGCCGCAAAATGGAGGAAGCGCTCAAAGAAGTTAACACGCTGCGCGGGCTGATCCCGATCTGCGCCAAATGCAAGAAGGTCCGCGACGATAAGGGGTTCTGGGAGAGGGTGGAGGTCTACATGGAAAAACATTCTTCCGCCCGCTTCACGCACGGTTTGTGCAAGGACTGCATGAAGGAACTCTACGGGAAAGAGACCTGGTTCAAGAACGGCGACGAGGGCTGACGCCCGGCTATTTTTTCCCCGGGGACCGGACCTGGTCCAGGTAGGCGCCGTAGCCGGCTTTTTCCATTTCTTCCAGCGGGATGAATTTAAGGGCGGCGGAATTTATGCAGTACCGGAGCCCCCCGGGGCCGGGCCCGTCGGGGAACACGTGCCCCAGGTGCGAGCCGCTTGCCTTCGAGCGCACCTCGGTGCGGCTCATGCCGAGTGACTCGTCCTTTTTTTCCGCCACGCTGCCTTCCTTTAGCGGCTTGGTGAAACTGGGCCAGCCCGAACCGGAATCGAACTTGTCGGAAGAGGCGAAGAGCGGCTCCCCGTCCACGATATCCACATAAATGCCGGCGCGGTGATTATCCCAGTACTCGTTATGAAACGCGGGCTCGGTGCCGCATTTCTGCGTTACGTCGTACTGGAGCTGCGTGAGCTTTTTTATTTTTTCGTCCATCTTTTTCTCCTCCGGGGCGCGGCCGGGCGAACAGGCGGCCAGGCAGAGCAGGAAGGCCGCGGCCAGGGTCCTCATAGCTCTTCAAGCTCCCTGCACGCCACCAGGTCGGCGCCCAGCCCCAGGAAATCCGGGGCCACAACGTCGCCCGCCCTGACGGGGGAAGTCACAACCAACAGCCTGGCTGCGGCCATAGCCTCGGGAAGTTTCGCTTTCGGGATGGGCTTCGAGGTCCGCACCGGGAGCATTTTCAGGTCCAGCCCGCGCGTGAGCAGGGAAGTGGTCAGCGTGCGCAGGGGCGCCTCGATCTCCTGCCGGGCGTAAAGCCCGCCGCGCTTGCATTTCTGGCCCGTCACGGTGATCACGACGGCGCCGTCGGACTCCGTCTCTAGGCGGCAGCCCTGGGGGCATTCTATGCAGGTCATGGTCCTTTTCATGTTAAAAATTATTTACGCCCCGCCTTTTCAGCCAGGTAAGCCGCCGCCATCCTGCCCGCCAGTTCGCTGTCGCGCGTGACCCAGTCTACAAGGTCGTAGACCTTGCAGGCGTTGCCGCAGGCGAACACCCCGGGGACGGAGGTGAGGTTGACGTCCGGGGCGACGGGCGTGTTAGAAGCGCGGTCCAGTTCCGCGCCGGCCATTTCCAGCAGTTCGTTCTCCGGAATAAGCCCGACGGAGAACAGCACGGTGTCGCAGACCAGGTCGAAGCCGGAGCCGGGAATATCCTTCTGTTCGTCGTCGACCTTTACCACGGAGACCCTTTCCACGCGGCCCTGCCCGCGTATCCGGGCGATCCGGTGTCCGAGGTAGAGGGGGATATTGAAATCTTCCAGGCACTGGACGACGTTCCTGACCAGACCCCGGCTGGTCTTCTGTATTTCCACCACGGCTTTCACCGCCACGCCCTCGAGCGCCAGGCGCCGGGCCATGATAAGGCCTATATCCCCCGAACCGGCGATCACGGCTTCCCGGCCGGGGAGCCAGCCTTCCAGGTTTACCATCTTCTGGGCGAGCCCGGCGGGGTAGACGCCGGCCGGCCTGGTGCCGGCCACCTGGATCATCTCGCGGGTGCGTTCGCGGCAGCCGGTAGCCAGGATCACGGCGCGCGCGCGGACCTCTTCCAGCGCGCCGGGGCGCAGATACGAAAGCTCTTTTTCGGGGGAAAGCTTAAGCACGAAGGAGCTGAGGCTGACCTCGATGCCGGGGTCCTCCCGGACCAGGCCGGCGAAGCGGCCGGCGTATTCCGGGCCGGTCAGCTCGGTCTTGAAGTGGTGGAGGCCGAAGCCCGGGTGGATGCACTGGTTCAGGATGCCGCCGAGATACTGGTCGCGTTCGAGCAGGAGCACGTCCTCCACGCCGGCCGCGCGCGCGGCCAGCGCCGCCGCCATGCCGGCGGGGCCGCCTCCCACTATGACCAGTTCCCTGTCTTTCATGCCGGTCCTAGTTCTGGTTCAGGTTCGCCCACAGTTTGCTCACGTACATGAACGAGACCATCTCCGGGGAAATGTCGTTAAGGAAGGTCAGGACATAATCGCGGCGCTTTACCGGGACCGGGGCCAGGCAGCAGTCGCCCGCCTCGATATTGTAAATTGAAGCGCGCCCGGCGGAACGCAGCTTTTTCTTTATGAACTTTTTGGCTTTCGGGGCGGTCGGTCTTAAGTAGATGAGGTTCATTTTCGTTCGTCCTTTATTAATTCGGAGCCCGGCCCGCGCTTCGTCACGGCGGTGACGGGCAAGCCCAGCTCCTCCTGCATGATCTTGATAATGCGCGTGGTGCAGAAGCCGCCGTGGCAGCGGCCGGCCTGGGCGCGGGTGCGGAACTTCACCCCGTCCAGAGTGCGGGCGCCGCGCTTCACCGCGTCGCGAACCTCCGCGGCCGAAACCAGCTCGCAGCGGCAGACGATGTCGCCGTAAGCGGGGTCCTTTTCCAGCAGGCGGCGGGTCTCAGCCGGCGTAAGTTCCGTAAGATGTCTCGGGCGGGGGCGCAGGCGGTGGAAGTTCTCTTTCGGCTCGAGCTTAAGCCCGCGCTTCTTAAGGATATCGGCGACCATCCCGGCTATGGCCGGGGCGGCGGTAAGGCCCGGCGACTGGATGCCGGCCACCGTCACCAGCCCGGGCACGGAATCCTCGTGGCGGATAATGAAGTCCTTGCCCGAGACCGGGCGCAGACCGGAGAAATAGGCGATGATATCGCCCTTTGAAATGGACGGCACCAGGCGGCGCGCGCCGGCCAGCGCTTCGGCCAGCCCTTCGTCGGAGGTGGAGAGGTCGTCCTTGTCTTCGGTGTCGTGGGCGGTGGGGCCGATCATGGGGTTGCCGTCCGCGGTCTTGATGATAAGGATGCCCTTGGAATTTTTAGACGGCAGCGGGAAAATTATATGGTTGGCGAGATGCCCTAGTTTCTTGTCGAGCAGGTATTCCTCGCCCTTGCGGGGGGTAATGGTAAAGGCGGGAGCGCCGGCCAGCGCGGAGACTTCGTCCGCGCGGAGCCCGGCCGCGTTCACCAGGAATTTCGCGCGGTAAACCTCGCCGCCGGCCACCACCTCGAACCCGCCGCCCTCCGGGCGACGTACCGCCGTGACCTTGCGGGAAGTCCTGAGCTCCGCGCCGTTCCTGACGGCGTTCTCCACCAGCGCGTAAACGAAGCGGTAAGGGCTGATGATGCCCGCGGAAGGCACGTAGAGCGCGGCTTTCACTTCGGGGCCCAGGTTAGGCTCATTCCTGTCCAGCCAGGCGCGGTCCACGAGCGCGAGACCTTTCACGCCGAGCTCCTCGCCTTCCTTCTTTATTTTTTCCAGCTCGGGCAGGTCCTCCGGGCCGAAAGCGGCGATCAGCTGGCCGCACTGCGCAAAATTAAGGCCGAGGTCCGCCGCCAGCTCCTCCCGCATCAGCCTGTTGCCTTCCACGCAGAGCCAGCCCTTCATCGAAGAAGGCGGGTTCTGGGTGCCGGCGTGTATGATGCCGCTGTTGGATTTGGAGACGCCGAAAGCGGGCTCGGCCTCTTTTTCAAGGATAACTATTTTGAGCTTGTAACGGGAAAGTTCCCTGGCCACGGCGGCGCCGCTGATGCCCGCGCCTATTATGATAACGTCCGCTGTCATTACTGCTATCTTACAATTTTTCCGGCCCGGAGGCGGCAAGCAGGTCCAGCGCCCGGCGGCCCGCCTTGTTGAGCGCCCTTACGCGCCCCTCCGCCGGATACAGGCCGAAATAGTACTGCAGCGAACCGGGCCCCCCGACTATCGGCACGGAAACCAGCAGCCGGTAATACGAGTCCGAGACTTTTTCCGGTTCCCAACTGGCGCCGCCTGAAGTGCCGCCGCGCCCGGATGCGTCGCGTTCGATGGCGGCGGCCAGCGTAAGCCCGCCGGGAGAAACCCGGTAAGCCCTGGCGAAGTCGAGTTCGGAGGGAGTTTTTGCAGCGGGAACCGGTACCGGGGCCGCGGCGGGCTGAACCGGCGGTACGGCTGCGGGAGAAGGAGCGTTACGGAAGAAGGCCAGCGCCCCGAGCAGCGCTCCGGCCGCGAGCGCGGCGGCCAGCGCCGGGAGCAAAGCGCGCTTCGGCGGCTGCGGCGGGGGCTGGCGCATCAGCGCTTCCGTCTCCGCTATCGCGCGGCCGGCCGCGAGCTCCACCCTGAATTCCTTTATTGAAGCCTCCAGCGCCGAGATCCTGGCCACCACCTCCTGGCGGAAAAGGGCGATGCGCGCGTCTTCGGCTTCTATCGCCTTCTCGGCCAGTTCCAATTCAGCCTTCAACGGCTCCAGCCCGCCGCCGATCTCGCGGCTCTCCATGTCACGGCGGATATCCTCCACCGCTTTCTCCGTGACCGCCAGCGTGCGGGTAAGCGGCTCTATCTCAAGGTGCAGCGCCTCTTTCGCGAGGCCGCTTTTCATTTCCGAGAACGCTTTTTCCGCCAGGTCCAGCTTGCGGCTCAAAGGTTCGAGCTCCTTGTGAAGGGCCTGCCCGGAACCGCTGGCGAGTTTAGCCATGACCACTTCCGTCCTTCGCAGTTCCTTTACCAGCGGGTCGGCGGCAGCCGGCGGCGGCGCGGCGCCGCGGCGGGCTAAAAGGTCGTCGAGCTTGCGGTTTATCTCGCGCATCAGGGCGGAATCCGGCTCAAGCGCCATGCGCTGCGGCGGAGGGCCGGGCGGAACAGCGGGGGCGGCCGGGGCCGGACCGGAAGGCGGCGGCGCGGCTTCCGGCGCCGGACTTTCCGGGATAGCCGCGGGCGGGGGATAATTAGGAAAGAAGCAGGCGGCCATCTCCGGGAAAGAGATCGCCCGCTTCCAAGCGCGCGGCTCGTCCGAACGGCCGCCTCCGGGCATATCCCTGCAGGCCCAGGCGAAGAGGGTGAACCCCGGCACCTTTACCGCGTCCGCCGGCTCGAGAGGGCCGAAGATCTCGTTATTGACGCAAACCCAGAATTTCACGCCGCCTCCTTCCCGGGCAGGGCGACCGACATGGCCGCGGCAAGCCGCGGCTGTACAGCGATAAGCCTGAAAGAAGGACCAAACCCTGCCCGCCCACATAATACAACATTTTATCGCGAACAAAACCGCTTGTCCGCCTTTCAAATATATTAGAATATCCGTACTATAAAGCCTTTTAAGCGCGTGACTTCCCCGGAAGGAACGCGGGCAGGTCGATCCTGGGGGGAACAATGCGGCTGCTGGTCCTGACACTTTTAATATTATCGGCGCACGCGCCGGTTTTTGCCGCCGCTCCGCCTCAGAACGAGGAAGAGGAATTCCTGAGCCTTGAAAAGGCGTCGCTGGAAGAAGCCCTTAATATCCGGACTTCCGTAGCCACAAAATGCGCGATGAAGCTGCGCGAGACCCCGGGCCTCGTCACCGTCATCACCCGCGAAGAGATCCAGGCGGCGGGCGCGCGCGACCTGACGGACGTGCTGCGCTACATCCCGGAGTTCGAATTCGGGGTGGACGTGCAGGGGAACCTCGGCCTGGGCGTGCGCGGCAACTGGGCGAACGAAGGCAAGGTCCTGCTGCTCTGGGACGGCCAGGCCTACAACGAAACGCTTTATTCCACCATCCAGTTCGACCGCTTTCCCGTGGACCAGATCGAGGAGATCGAGATCATAAAAGGCCCGGGCTCGGCGATCTACGGCGGGAACGCCGAACTCGCGGTCATCAATATCAAAACCCGGTCGGCCGGGGCGCTCAAGGGAAGCGCCGCTTTCGCGGCCTACGGGCAGGGCGATAAGGCCAGGGCCAGGAATTACGCCGGTTATTCCTATGCGGGAGACTTAGGCGGCACGCGCCTGGCGGGGGACGCTTTCTGGGGCGAAGCGCAGCGCAGCGACAGGCGGTACGCCGACTTTGCTGGCGCCTCCTATAATATGAACCGCGCCTCGGACCTCCGGCCGAAGAACCTGAATCTTTACGCCGAACGCAAAGGCCTGCGCGCACGGCTGATCCTGGACGATTATTACCTGCGCGCACGCGACGACGTAGACGGCTCGGTCATTTCCAGCGGCCCTGCGAAGATAGGATTCTCTTCCGTCTTCGCGGAAGCGGCTTATGTGCTCCAGTTGCCGGGCCAGGTCCGCCTCGAACCGAAATTAAATTATGCCAGGTCCATGGCCTGGCGCGAGGAGAACGTCTCCTTCCCTTATGATAAGAAGACCGGGCGGGTGACGGCTTCCCTGACCGCATTCTACAAGCCGGCGGCCGCTGCGGACCTGCTGGCCGGGGCGGAATACTTCCACGACGCGGTCAACGTGGATGCCGTCACGTCAGCCGAATCACAGTACCCGAACGGGAAGAACAAGGCCGCTTACGATAACGCGGCGCTGTTCGGCCAGGGGAGCTTGGACCTCGACTTCGCGAACCTTACGGCCGGGGCGCGCTACGACAAACATTCGCAGTACGGAGCCTCGCTGGTACCGCGGCTGGCGGCTACAAAGCTCATCGGAGATTTCAATTTTAAGGCCATTTACAGTCAGGCTTTCCGTGCGCCTTCGATAGAGAACATCCGCCTTAACCCGGACATAAAGCCCGAGAAGACCTCTTCCGAAGAGCTGGAAGCCGGCTATAAGGTTTCGGATACTTTTTTCTTTTCAGCCAATTTATTCAATACAAGGATAAACGACCCGATAATCTACACCGTCTCGCCTTCTTCGGAAAGCTACACGAACTCGGACCACACCGGCACGAAAGGGTTAGGGCTCTCCGCCAGGTACAAGAACGGGAGGGTGCGCGCGGACGCGGACTATCTGTGCTATATGGCCAGCGGCAACCGCGTTGCCGCCTACGCCGTACCCGGGCACGGCTCCTACCTGCTGGCCTTCCCCCGGCACAAGCTCACGGTAACCGCCTCGCTGCCGCTGGCCGAAGGGCTGAGCGTAAACCCCTCGGCCATCTACCTCTCGCGGCGGTTCGGCTACGCCGGCTCCGGGAACCTTAAAGCTTTCCCCGAAACGGTGACGGCGGACGTCAACCTGCTGCTGAAGAACAGGCCGCTGGCGAACCTTTCTTTGAGCCTCGGCGTAAAGGATATCTTTAAATCCGGCTACAGCTACCTCCAGCCCTACAGCGGCGGCCACGCCCCGCTGCCCGCTCCTTCCAGGGAGCTCTTCCTGAAGGCGGCCTATGACTTTTAGATCCGCGGCAGCCGCGCTTACGCTGTTGCTGGCCCCGGCTTCCCAGGCCAGGGGAGGGGAGACCGCGGCGGTGCTGTCTTCAGGCGGCGCCGCCTATATGGAGGCCTTCGCCGCCTTCCAGGCCGTCCGCGGTTCGACCGTCCCCTACTACGACATTTCGAAGAAAAAAATGGAACTGCCCGCCGGCACCAGGACCGTAGTGGCCTTCGGCGGCAGGGCGGCCAATCAGGCCTACGCCCCCGGGCTTAACGTGGTATATTGTATGGCGCCGGGCTTTTTCGCCAAAACTATCCCGCCGGGAACAAAAACGGTCAAGATCAGCGTGGCCCCGGAATTCGGCCTGCTGTTCGCGAAGCTGCTCGCCGTCCAGCCGGGGCTGAAGCGCCTGCGCATTTTCTGGATGGTGCCTGATTTCGAGAGCTACATCGGCGCGGTAAAAGCCGAAGGCGCAAGGCGGGGGGTGGAGGTTACGGAGGTGAGGGCGGAAAGCCCCGAGGCCATGCCCGGCCTGCTGCGGCAGGGCCTGAACAAGATGGACGCGTTCTGGATACCGCCCGACCCTCTTATCATCTCGCCCGAGATGCTGCTGATCCTCCGTGAATTCTCCTGGAGCAACGGCGTCCCGTTTTACGGTTCTACCAAAGGGATGACCCGCGAGGGCGCGGTGGCCTCGGTAGGGGTGAGCTTCGGGGAAATGGGCAAGGCGGCCGCCGCCGCCGCCCGGCTGCTGGAGGAAGGCCGGGACGTTCCCCCGATGATCTTCCCCGGGAAGGTGGAGGTGACGCTCAATTCGGCCGCCGCCAGAAAATGCGGGCTTTCCTTCCCGCGCGCTTTGATAGAAGAGGCAGGGCATCTTTTCCCATGAAACTTTATTTTAAAATAGTAATTTTCGTGCTGGCGCTCATAAGCGTCTCGCTCTGGGTGGATATCCATTTCACCAAGGTGGCGGTCACCGAGGCCATGAGCGCCCAGATAGCCGACTCGGCGGTGGCCGCCGCGGGGAGCATGACCCAGGAATTCCAGAAAGCCTTCCTTTCCGGCAAGGAGCTGGACGGGATCAAGGCCCTGCACGCGTTCACCCAGAAGACCGGGGCGGCTTACGCCGGGATGGTGGCCGGGGACGGCACCGTTATAGCCCACACCAACGTGGCGCTGGCGGGAACCAGGCTGACGGACCCGCTTATGGGCAGGGCCGCCCATTCGCCCGGGGCGATCTTCCGCCGTATAACTTATAACGGCGAGGGGGTGGTGGACACCGTGATCCCGGTCCCCGGCGTAAAATCCGCCTCGAGCGAGGATATCCTTTTCGAGGGGCTGGGGCAGACCTCGGAAAGGGCGGGCTTCGTGCGCGCAGGCCTGCCGCTCACCCCGGCGCGGAAAGCGGAAAAGGCCATCATCTTCAAACTGCTCATCCTGGCGCTGGCCATAGGCGCCGCGGCGCTGGCCCTCTCGGCGCTGTTCGCCCGGGTGATCCTGCGCCAGGTCTCCCTGCTCAGGGAAGGCATACGCAAGGTGCGCGAGGGGAACTACGATCTGTCCGTCCAGGTCATTTCGGACGACGAGCTGGGGGAGGTGGCGGGCAGTTTCAACGAACTGACCCGGGGCCTGGCCGAAACCACCGTCTCCAAGAAATACCTGGACTCGATCCTCGAGAGCATGCCCGACCCGCTGTTCATTTCCGACGAAGAGGGCAGGATCATAAAGACAAACAAGGCCGCGGCGGAATTCTCAGGCTACGACTTCTCCCCGCCGGCCGCCTTCAATCTTAAAGCGCTGCTAGAACCCCAGGCCGAGGGAGGGGCCGAGCCGTTCAGCCTGCTGGCCTGGAGCGGGCACATAAAGGAGCTGGACCTCTGGTTCCTCGCCAAGGGCGGCAAACGCCTGCCGGTGATGCTTTCGTCCGCCCTCGCCGGGCCGGAAGGCCGGCGCCAGATAGTTACCGTACTTAAGGACACCTCGCAGCACAAAGAATCGGAAGCCCGGCTGGCGCAGTACCTGAAAGAAGTGGAGACCGTCAACAGCGAACTGGACGCTTTCGCGCACACCGTGTCCCACGACCTCAAGGAGCCGCTGCGCGGCATCGAGATGTTCTCGGGGATGCTGCTCTCGGATTACGCCGGAAAGATGGACCCGCAGGCGGGGGACTATCTGGCCAGGGTGGTAAAGGCCTCGGGCCGCATGCGCCGCCTTATCGACGACCTGCTGAGCTTCGCGCGCGTCTCGCGCGTGCGGAACCCTTACGAGGACGTTTCCACCGGCAGGCTGGCCGCCGAGGCCGTGGCGGGGCTGAGCGCGCTGATCGAGGAAAAGAAAGCCCTGGTGCGCGTTGCTCCGGACCTGCCCACCATCTTCTGCGACCCGGTAAAGATGGGGCAGCTTTTCAACAACCTCATCAGCAACGCGCTTAAATACAACGACAAGCCGGTGCCCGAGGTGGACGTAGCCGCAGAACGCTTCGGGGAGTATTACTGGAAGTTCTCCGTCAAAGACAACGGGATCGGCATACCGAGCCAGTACTCCGAAGAGATCTTCAAGATGTTCAAACGCCTGCACTCCCGCCAGGAATACGGCGGCGGCACCGGAGCGGGCCTTGCCATAGTGCGCAAGATCGTGGAAGAGCACAACGGGAAGATCTGGGTGGAATCGGTGGAGGGGAAAAGCTCGACTTTCTACGTGCTGATCCCCGCGGACCTCAGGAAACAGCCGTAAGGACGGCCAAGGAGACCAATATGGCGCAAGAAACGGAAAAGCTCAGCATGCTGATGGTGGAGGACAACGAGGACGACGTGCTGATAGCGCAGCGGGCGTTCAGGGAATTCAAAGTGATAAACGAAGTGCACGTGGCGCGCGACGGGCAGGAAGCCATAGACATGCTTTCCGCTGCGGGCGCCCGCGCGGGCCAGAAGCCGCTGCGGCCTTCGCTGATCCTGCTGGATATAACGCTGCCCCTGATGGACGGCATGGCGGTGCTTAAAAGAATCAAGGCCGACCCCGCCCTGCGCTCCATCCCGGTGATCATGCTCACGACCTCCTCCCGCCACGAGGACATAGTGCGAAGCTACGAGAACGGCGCGGCGTCCTATATAACCAAACCCGCCTCCCTGGAGGAATTCCTGGAACTGGCGCGCAAGTTCGAGATGTACTGGGTTTCAGTTTCAAAACTCCCCATTTAAGAGGCAACATGGCAGACACACAAAAACTAAAGATCCCGGACATAGCGGTAGTTAAGTGGCGCAACATCGCCGACCTGCTGGCGCAGGTGGCCGGCGTGCCGACCGCCACCATAAACGTGGTGGAGGATGAGTACATAAGGGTGATAGGCACCAGCAGGGGGGGCGCCGGCCCGACCCACCAGGACGAGAGGATAAAGCTGGCGCCGAACACGCGGCTTTACTGCGCGGCCGTGATCCAGACCCGCGAAAAGCTGGTGGTCCCGAACGCCCTCCTGAGCGATTTCTGGAAAGAAAGCGACGGCGCGAAGGCGGGCTTTATTTCCTACGCCGGCGTGCCCGTGTTCCATCCCGACGGGGACATCTTCGGCAGCATCTGCCTTTTCGACACCAAGCCGAACAGTTTCGAAGGGCCGATAGTGCGCCTGATGGAGGAATTCGGCGAGATCATAACCGGGCACCTCTCCATCATCGCCAAGAACGTGCAGCTGGAGGACACGCTGAAGGATGTGCGGACCCTGCAGGGCCTCATCCCCATCTGCGCCAACTGCAAGAAGATCCGCGACGACAAAGGCTACTGGCAGAAGGTGGAGGTCTACCTGGAGGAGCGCTCCAACGCGCGCTTCACCCACGGCCTCTGCGAGGACTGCATCCAGAAGCTTTACGGCAAAGAGAAGTGGTTCAAAGAAAAGGACAAGTGAAGACTACGCTGATAAAAGCGGCCCTGGCGCTTGCCGCGGCCGAACTCGCGGTAATGCTGCTGCTGCGCCTTTTCAACGTCAGCGGGAGGGCGCTGCAGGTCCTGCTGGACCCGGCGCTCATGCTCCTGCTGGCCCTGGGCCCGCTCTACCTGCTGTTCCGCGGCGGGGAAAAAACCCGGCTGCGCCACGAACTTCTGGAATCCAAACTGCAGCGCATCATAGAGGACCTCTGGAGCGCCTCGCTGCAGACCATTCCCAGGGAGGAGCTGCTCCGCCGTATCCTCGACGAGATCCTGACCAATTCACCGATCACGATAGACCGCAAAGGGGCCATCCTGCTGGCGGAGGACGGCGTGCTGCGCATGAAAGCCAGCATCGGGCTTTCGGAGGAGCTCAGGAAGGCCTGCGCGGCGGTCCCGTCGGGGCGCTGCCTCTGCGGGCGCGTCCTCGCCGCCGGCGAGATAATCTTCGCGGAGCACGTGGACGAGCGCCATGACACGTCCGTGCCGGACATGCGCGACCACGGGCATTACTGCCTGCCGATAAAATCCGCCGGCAAGGTCATAGGCGTGCTGACCCTCTACACGGTTCCCGGCCACAAGCGCGACCCGCTGGAGGAGAACTTCCTGCGCTCGGTCTGCGCCATCCTGGCGCGGATAATAGAGGGAAAACGGATGGAATCCACGCTGCTGCAGTTCCAGAAGATGGAGGCCCTCAACCGCTTCGCCGCCGGCATAGCCCACGACTTCAACAATATCCTGGGCACCATCCGGGGTTTTTGCGACGTAGCCCTGCTGGAGAGCCCAGACTCCGGATGCGCGGGCACCTTAAAAGAAATCGCCGCCGCCGCGGACAAAGGCACCGCCCTGACGCGCCAGCTTAAGCTTTTTTCCCGCCAGGCCAGCGAGAAGCCGGAGATCTTCGATCTGAACGATATTGTCCGCCGGCTGCAGGAAATGATGCGGCGGCTGTCGGGCGCCGGGATAAAGATAGAACTTTCAATAGGACCAGGACCCCTGCCCGTGAAGGGCAGCCCGGGGCAGATAGAACAGGTGCTGATGAACCTGGCTTCCAACGCAAAGGACGCCATGCCGGAGGGCGGGACCTTCAGGCTGGCGACCGCGCGTCAGGACGTCTGTTTTACCGGTTCTAAACAATGTTTCAGCGCCGCCCGCGTGACCGTTTCCGATACCGGCGAAGGCATGACCGAAGAAGTGAGGGAAAAGATCTTCGAGCCTTTTTTCACGACCAAGCCGGAAGGGAAGGGCAGCGGCCTGGGCCTTTCGATAACTCACGGGATAGTGAAACAGCACGGGGGGGAGATAGCGGTGCGCAGCGCGCCGGGCGAGGGAACGACGTTCGATATTTTCCTGCCCTTGACGGAAGCGTCAACGGGCGAACAAGCCAAGATGATCTAAGAGGATCTTCAGCCCGATGCCGATAAGGATGAAGCCGCCGGCGGCCTCCATCTTGTGTTCGAAGAAATGCCCGCCGGCCGAGCCGATCTTTACACCCGCCACCGACATCAGGAAAGTAACCAGGCCGATCACCAGCACGGGCCCGGCTATGGACACCTGCAGGAGCGAGAAGGTGAGCCCCACGGCCAGCGCGTCGATGCTGGTGGCCAGGGCCAGGATGGTAAGCGTGCCGGTATCGAAGGGGCAGGTCTTGTCCGAGCATTCCTCCTCGCCCTTTATCTCAAAAGCCTCGTAGATCATTTTACCGCCCACCGCCAGCAGCAGGCCGAAAGCCAGCCAATGGTCCCAGCCGGAAATGAAGTTCTTCATGCTGAGCCCGGCCGCCCAGCCGAGCACGGGCATGACGGCCTGGAAGCCGCCGAAAAAAAGCCCCATCTTGAGCGCGCGCGGCAGATGCAGCCTCTTCATAGTGGCGCCGCTGGCGAGCGCCACCGCGAAAGCGTCCATGGACAACCCCAGGGCGATAAGCAGGATCTCGGCTATCTTCATGAAGCAATTATACCAAACTTCACGGCGGACCGCACCGCGGCCTTCCGCGCGGACTTGAACGGCGCGGCCAGTTTATATATATTACCCTTATGAATCCAATAAGCCTTATCCGCCAGTTCTTCCAGGGACTTACGAGCGACACAGATCCGCGCCAGATAGGCGCCGGCATAGCCCTCGGCTTCCTTATCGGCCTTATGCCCAAAGCCACGCTCACCGCGCAGCTGCTCATCGTGGTCCTTATGGCCACCCGCGTTAACATCCCGATGGGGCTGCTGACCATCCTCGCCGTCAGCCTGCTGAACCCGCTGCTGGACAAGCTCACCGATCCCATCGGCTACGCCCTGCTCACCGCCGGCGCCCTAAAACCCCTTTGGACGAAGCTGTATAACATGCCGATAGTCCCTTGGACCGGGTTCAACAACACCGTGGTCCCGGGCGGCCTTGTGCTGGGCGCGGCGCTTTTCGCCCCGGTCTACCTCGCCGGCAGGCGCTTCGGCGTCTTCTACAACGAAAAGTTCCGCGAGCGGATCATGGGGTCGAAGCTGGTCAAAGGCCTCAAGGCCTCGTGGATGTTCGACTGGTATTTCAAGGCGGGGGTGTAACATGAGAAAATCCTACCTTGTTCCGCGTCTCGTCCTGCTCGCCCTGGTCTGGGCCTTCTTCTTCTTCGCCTTCGACCCGCTGCTGAAGTGGGGGATGATAAAGGGCATAGAAAAGGGCGCCAAGGCCAAAGCCGAGATCGCCTCGCTCCACACCACCTTCCTGCACCCGTCGCTGAAGATCACCGGCTTTGCCGTGGCCGATTCGAAGGACGCCTACCGCAACCTGGCCGAGTTTTCCGAGCTCGCTTTCTCCGCAGAAGGCGCGCCGCTGCTGGAGAAGAAACTGGTGGTGGACAATGCCTCCGTCTCAGGACTTAAGTTCGGAACCGCGCGCAAGACCTCGGGGAAACTCGCTTTCGTAAAGGAAGAGCCGTCCCCGCTGGTGGACGCGATGACGGCCGAGTCCAAGAACTTCGCCATGGAGCGGGTCTCCGACGTTAAGGCTGGCGCCGCCGCCGACTACAAGATAAACCCCGACGACCTGGAATCCGTCAAGCTGGCCAAGCAGCTGGAAGAGGATTACAACAAGGATTATAAGGACATCGCCGGACGCGTGAACCCCAAAAAGTACCAGGACGGCCTGGACGCCCTGAAAGCCCGCTTCGAAAAAGCTAAAGGAGAAGGCAACCCCCTCAAGCAGGCTAAGGATTACGCCGAGATCGCGAAAGACGTGAAGAAACTGACCGCCGACTTCAGCAAGGACAAGGCCGAAGCGGAAGCCGCGCTGGCCAAGGCCAGGGATTCTTTCAAGGCCGTGGACGAGGCGCGCAAGAAGGACGTTTCGAACGTGATGGCGAAGATGAAGCTGCCCGCGCTGGACAAGCAGTCCCTCGCCCGCATGCTCGCCGGCCCCGTGATAGCGGAAAAGACCGCGCAGGCCATGAAGTGGATGAACCTGGCGAAGAAGTACATGCCGGACAACTCCAAGGGCGTGCTTAAGAACGAGGCCCGCCGGGGCAGGGAAGTTTATTTCCCTAAAGAAAAGACTTACCCGACGTTCCTTGTGCGCAGGCTTTCCCTTTCCGGCGAGCTGGGCACGGAGGACCCGCTGAACTACAGCGGCACGATAGAAGGCCTTACGACGCAGCCCAGGGTCTACGGGCGGCCTACCACCGCCATCATTAAAGGCGCAAAGGGCGCGCGCAAGCTGGACCTTACGGCTTCGCTCGACGCCACCGGCGACGAGATCAAAACCGATTCCAAACTGCTGTACTCGGGCATGCCGGTAAAGGAACTTAAGCTGGGCTCCCCGTCCTCTTTCATGGTGGACATCACCGGCGCCACCGGCTCCTTCGACGGCGCGCTCAGGACCGCGGGCGAGCAGCTGGACGGGCAAGCCGCGCTGCGCCTGACCGGGGCTTCGTTCAAGCCCCAGGCCGAAAGCATAAAAGCCGCGCCGCTGCGCTCGGCGGTGGAATCCTCTTTCGCCGGCCTTTCGTCCGCCCTTATCGAGACGGACATCACCGGCACGTTCAAAAGCCCCAAGCTCGCTATCAACACCGACCTGGCCAACGCCCTTTCGAAGGCCTTCACCGGCGCGATGGGCGCCGAGGTGAAGAAGGCGCAGGAAGAAGCCCAGAAAAAGATCGACGAGGCGCTGAAGCCTTACCGCTCCAAACTGGACGGGCTGGCCGCCTCGAAACAGGCCGAGCTGGGCGGCAAGCTGAACGACCTGCAGGGCAAGCTGGGCGCTTCCGGCGACAGCCTGCTGAAGAACCTGGTCCCCGGCAAGCTGAAACTGCCCAAGTTCAAGCTGTGAGGAAAGGGAAATTTCCGGTCCTCTTCGTAGGCCACGGCTCGCCGATGAACGCGGCGCTCGACAACCCGTTCACGCGCGCGATGGCCAGGCTGGGCCGTGAACTCCCCAGGCCCAAAGCCGTGCTGTGCATTTCGGCCCACTGGCTCACCGAAGGCGGGCTGCTCCTTAACGGGGCGGGGGCTTTCGAGACCATCCACGATTTCTACGGCTTCCCCGAAGAACTTTACAAAATCATGTACGCGCCGCCCCCGGCCAAAGAGGCGGCGGAAAGGACCGCCGCGCTGCTTAGAGCGCCCGCCGTTACCGGTCGGGGGCTGGACCACGGGGCGTGGACGGTACTGCGCATGCTGTACCCAAAGGCCGACGTTCCCGTATACCAGCTGAGCGTGGACTACCCTGCCGAAGGCAAGTTCCATTACGAACTCGGCCGCCGCCTGGCCCCGCTGCGCGAAGAGGGGATCCTTATCCTGGGCAGCGGCAACATCGTCCACAACCTTGGGCTGATGGCTCCGGCCATGGACGCGCCGCCCGCGCCCTGGAACACGGCCTTCGACGGCCTGGTCAAGGAATATATAGATAAAGGGCGGAGGGCGGAGCTTGCGGACTATGAAGCCCTGCCGGACGGCAGCCTCGCCGTCCCTACGCCCGACCATTACTGGCCTTTCCTCACCGCGCTGGGCGCCGGGGGGAACGGCAAGGCTTCCTACCCATACGAAGGCTTTCACCACGGCTCGCTCTCCATGCGAGCCGTCCTCTTAAGCTGAACGGGCAACTTGCCAGAGACAGCCGCCGGCTGACCTGGCCTGCCCGTTTCCGAAAGACTTGGCTGCCCTGCGGACAATAAGCGCCACAAGCCCTTGACAAATCGTAAACGATGGGGTATACTAAATATGCAGCTTGCGTTAATTGATTAACAGCATAGTCAGGCTCCACAGTATTTGCCGTTACACAATAAACGAGGAAACAGGGAGGCAGTATGGCTAAGATAATATGCATTGACGACGACAGGGACATTCTCGACACCTGCGAGGTAGTGCTGGAGGGGCAGGGACACACCGTGGAAACAGCGGTAAACGGCAAGGAGGGCCTGGAGAAGGCGCTCAAGCTGAAACCGGACCTTATCATCCTGGACGTCATGATGGACGACTCCACCGAAGGTTTCCATACCGCCTACAAGATACGCCAGGACGCCGGGCTGAAATACACCCCCATCATGATGCTGTCCTCCGTGAACGAGACCTCGCCCCTGAAGTTCAGCGCCAACGACGGGGAATTCCTGCCGGTGGACGCCTTCATGGAGAAACCAATAAAGCCCAAGGAGTTCACGGCCAAGGTCAAAGAACTTCTCGCCCTTAAGAAAGAACAGATCAACGTTGAAGGCCGCAAGGCCTGAGGCTTATGCAAAAAATACCACAGCGCACCGTAGAGAGGTTCTTCCGCTACGCGCAGTTCCTGCACACGAGGCTGGACGCGGGGGCCGAAAACGTATTCTCCCGCGAGCTGGCGGCGGCTGTAGGGGTTTCGCCCGAGCAGGTAAGACGCGACCTCATGAACTTCGACCTCCGGGGCACCCCGCAGCGCGGCTACCAGATAAAGGAGTTCATGACCGAACTCTACCAGCACCTCGAATCCTCGTCCCTGACGAAGATGGTGCTGGTAGGGGTGGGCAACCTAGGGAAAGCCATCCTGACCTACTTCCTGCACCGGCGCCCGAACCTGTCCATCGTCGCCGCCTTCGACAGCGACCAGGACAAGGCCAACCGCGTCTATTCAGGCTGCCAGATCTACCATTCGAGCATGCTAGGGGAAATAGTGAAGCAGGAAGGCGCGGCGGTGGGAATAATCACGGTTTCGGCGTCGTCGGCCCAGGAAACCGCCGACGCGCTGGTCAAGGCGGGGGTAAGGGGGATCCTCAACTTCGCCCCGACCCAGCTGAAGGTCCCGGAAGGCATCTTCCTGGAGCAGATCGACATTACCCTTTCAATAGAGAAAGCCGCATATTTCGCCAGAAAAGCGGCGCTATAAGGAGCAACAACATGAGTGCGCAAAGCAGAGTCGATAAAGTTCTCGAGAAGCATAACTACGCGAAACGCGACAAGCTGATCCCTATCCTCCAGGACATCCAGGAAGCCGACGGGTTCATCTCCAAGGCCGCCGTGCTCAAGGTGGCGAAACACCTGGGCATCCCTTCGAGCAAGGTTTACGGCGTGGCCACCTTCTACAACCAGTTCCGCTTCGAGGCGCTCGGCAAGACCCACGTAATGGTCTGCCGCGGCACCGCCTGCCACGTAAAAGGCTCCGCTTCCGTGCTGCAGATGGCGGAGGAAGTGCTGGGCATCAAGGCCGGCCAGACGACACGGGACGGGCTGTTCAGCATAGAGACCGTGGCCTGCATGGGCGCCTGCGGCCTGGCGCCGGTGGTGAGCGTGAACGGCGAATTCCACGCCAAGATCACCTCCGACAAATTACGCAAGATCATCGACGAGATAAGGAACAGGGAGAAATCCAATGGCGCAAAATAACGACCTCATCGAAAAAAACCTCGCCGCGCTGCCGGCTTCCGTGAAGAAAGCCTTCCTCGTGAGAGTTTTCGGCTCCGAGGATTACGCCGCGAAAGCCGCCGCCCTGCGCAGGGAGACCATAAAGCGCCCGGTGATCTACATCGGCGCGGGCACCTGCGGCCTGGCCGCCGGCTCCGGCAAGACCATGGAAGCCGTTAAGGAATACCTCACGACCAACAAGATCGAAGCGGACATCCTGGAGGTCGGCTGCATAGGCTACTGCGCCGCCGAGCCGCTGATGGACGTGCAGCTGCCCGGCCGGGCGCGCGTTTCCTTCCAGGAAGCCACCGGCGACGTAACGGCGAAACTGCTGGATTCAGTTTTCAAGGACGAAGCCCCGCTCAAAGAGAACGTGCTGGGGCAGTTCGACGAGCCCGGCGCCAAGAAGTGGCCGAAGCTCCCGCTGTTCAACGAACACCCTTTTTTCCGCAAGCAGATGCGCTTCGTGCTTAAGAACTGCGGCGTCGTAAACCCGCTCTCCATAGAGGAATATATAGCGCGCGGCGGCTACGGCGCCATGCTCAAAGTCCTTCACACGATGACCCCGAAGCAGACCTGCGAGGCGGCCGCCGTCAGCGGCCTGCGCGGGCGCGGCGGCGGCGGCTTCCCCACCGGCAAAAAATGGGCGATAGCGCTGTCCCAGGAAGCCGACCAGAAATACATAGTCTGCAACGCCGACGAGGGCGATCCCGGCGCTTTCATGGACCGCGCCGTGATCGAAGGCGACGCGCACCGCGTGCTGGAAGGCATGGCCATAGGGGCCTACGCGATCGGCGCCTCCAAGGCCTACGTTTATATCCGCGCCGAATACCCGCTGGCGGTGAAGAACCTGAAGATCGCCATCGAACAGGCGAAAGCCTACGGCCTGCTGGGCGAGAACATCTACGGCAGCGGCTTCAACCTGGACATCGTGGTCAAGATGGGCGCCGGCGCTTTCGTCTGCGGCGAGGAGACCGCGCTGCTCAACAGCATCGAGGGCCGCCGCGGCATGCCCAAGCCCCGCCCGCCCTACCCGGCGGTAAAGGGCCTGTTCGGCAAGCCCACCGTCATCAACAACGTCGAGACTTTCGCCAACGTTCCCGAGATCATAAACCTCGGGCCCGAATACTTCGCGTCCATCGGGACCAAGGGTTCGAAAGGCACCAAGGTGTTCGCGCTGTCCGGCAAGGTCAACCGGACCGGCCTCGTCGAGATCCCGATGGGCACCACGCTGCGCGAGATCGTCTTCGACATAGGCGGGGGCATAGAGAACGGCCTGGCTTTCAAGGCCGTGCAGATCGGCGGCCCTTCGGGCGGCTGCATCCCCGAGTCCCATATAGACTGTCTATATGGG
>JAJZPL010000076.1 GCA_021811185.1 bacterium | reverse complement strand
AGGACTGTCATAAAGAAATCTTTCAAGAAAGAATGATGCCCGGCTATTCTGGCGCCGGCTTTCTCTCCGGCGGCGGTGAGGCGGATATAACCGTAGTGCTCATAAGTAAGCAATCCGCGGGCGGCCAGGTTTTTAACGGCGGCGTTCACGGACGGCATGCTGACGCCGAGGGAGCGGCTTATGTCCCTGGACCGGGCAAAGCCCGCGCCGCGGCTTAAAAGGTATACCGTTTCAAGGTAGTCCTGAAGGCTTTCTGAAAGCTCATCATAGTTAGTCGGCATAAATATTGTTAGGCATACCTAACATTAACAAAAAAGCCGTATGTAATGCAAGAGGGCCGGCGAAGATCCCCAGCCCCCGGTTGCAGCTCCCGAATGGCGGCAACGGCTCCGCCGCCCTGGACCAGCTGCTCTGCGGCTGGTAACAGACAGCGCCGCGCGGACGCGGGCACGAGCCGCAGGCGCAGCGATCCCGGCGCCGGAACCATTCGAAGCGGGTGAGCACCTTCGAGCGGGCCAACCCGAACGATCTTTGGCAAACGGACATCCTGATCAAAATAAATAGCGCGTAACGCAACCGATGCCTCTGCCCAGCCCTCAACAGCAATGTTGTGAAATTCCAGCGCAATGAAAACATCTCATCAGCCTCATGGACCCATGCCCATCTAGGACTTTAGACCCATGACTAAAGTCTACTCTTTCTGTAGACTTTACTTGTTAGCGCCGACCTTATGCGGCTTTTTGGCCGCGCCCCGCTAGGAGGAAGTTGTGAAAACTATAAGGTTGTTCGGCGCTATTTTTTTATTGGCGTCATTTCTGTCCGTTAACTCCCAGGCTGCCCAGAAAATAGTAACCTTCAGCCCCGAGGCGTCCATGCGCGCCGGCATTTCGGGCCTGGAGAAACTGGGCTGCAAAGTCCTCAAGCACCTGCCGCTCATCAACGCGGTGGTGGCTGACTTCCCCGAGAAAACAATGGATTCCGCTATCATGTCCTGCCCGCATGTCTGCGCGGTAGAAGAAGACCGGGTTATAAATTGGATAGAAGAAGCGCCCGCCGCGCTGCCCCTGTCTTATATAGATTCATCTTTAGCGGCTATAAAGGCCGGCGATTATCAAAACCTTATCCCCGTTCCCGCCGAACCCAGGGCTGCCGTCGCAGCTGAAATACCGTGGGGCGTAAAGAGGGTCAATGCCCCTTCAGCTTGGGCCGCTACCATGGGCCAGGGCGTGAAAGTCGGCATTATAGACACCGGTATAGATTATACCCACCCAGACCTCAAAGCCAATTACGCCGGGGGCTATAACGCAATCGACACCACTAAGCCTCCGCTGGACGACAACGGGCATGGCACCCACGTGGCCGGCATCATAGCCGCGGTCAGCGACGGCGCCGGGGTAGTAGGCGTAGCGCCTAAGGCTTCCCTCTATGCCGTAAAAGTGCTCAGCGCCCAGGGCAGCGGGGCCTATTCCGCGATCGTAGACGGCATACAGTGGGCCGTCAGCAACAACATGGACGTGGTCAACATGAGCCTGGGCAGCCCCAGCGGCAGCACGGCCATCCAGAAAGCCGTCGAGGCCGCTTATAAAGCCGGCGTAACGCTTGTGGTAGCGGCTGGCAACGATTCCGGCCCGGTGAACTATCCCGCCAAGTATCCGCAGGCTATAGCCGTAGCGGCTTCGGACTCGGCCGACAAGATCGCCTCTTTCTCCTCGCGCGGCGCGGAAATAGCTGTCATAGCGCCCGGCGTGGCGATAAATTCCACTTATATGGGCGGCGTATACAAGTCGCTGTCGGGCACGTCCATGGCTTCTCCCCACGTGGCCGGGCTGGCCGCGCTGGCGGTGGCCGCCGGCGCCAAAACCCCCGGTGAAGTCAGGAAAGCTCTTACGGGCGCCGCCGTAAGCATAGGCCTCCAGCCCTCCGAGCAGGGCGCCGGGCTCGTGGACGCGGGAAGACTTGTGAGATAACTACAACCTGAGAACAAGGAAATAACATGAAAAACATCATAGCGGCAATACTGCTCCTGGGAACGCCCGCGCTCGCGGCCGCCGGCGAGAAGTCGGCCGGAGAAAAGGTCATCTACGGCACGGACGACAGGCTGGATTACTATCAGGTCGCGCCGGACATGCGCAAACTCGCCGACTCGGTGGTTTCTCTCTGGAAAGGCTCCGACGTAACACAGGTGGCGGACGGCAAGTCCTTCAGCCTCGCTACGGCCAATTACGGCACGACCATGGGCCTGTGCGCTGGGGAACCTTTCCGCGAGCAGCCTTTAGGGGCCTTCTGTTCCGGTTCGCTGGTCGGCAAGAACCTGGTGATGACGGCCGGACACTGCATAAAGAACGAGGACGACTGCGCGAACACAAAATTCGTCTTCGGCTTCGCCCTTAAGGCGGCCGGCGAGCAGCCTTCCACGGCGCAGGCATCCGACGTTTACTCCTGCAAAAAGATAGTCAAACGCTATCTCAATGAAAATTCCGGCGCTCTGGGGCCGGATTATGCGCTGGTAGAACTGGACCGGCCCGCCGAAGGCAAAAACGTCCTGCCCCTTAACCGCGGCGCGGCCCTGAAGAAAGGCGACGCCATCTTCGTGATAGGCCACCCGTCCGGCCTGCCCGTGAAGGTGGCCGGAGGCGCCACGGTGCGCGATCCCTCGCCCGCCGGTTACTTCGTTGCCAACCTGGACACTTACGGCGGCAATTCAGGCTCGGCCGTGTTCAACGCCAGGACCGGCTTTATCGAGGGCATACTGGTGCGCGGCGAGAACGACTTCGTCTACAAGGACGGCTGCCGGGTCTCCAACGTGGTGCCCGCCGACGGCGGCAGGGGCGAGGACGTAACAAAGGTAAGCGAACTCACCACGGTAATCCACAAGGCCATTGAGGAAACGGTCCTGGGGGATATTCCCGCGCCGGAGTCTCCCGCTCTCCCCGACCAGGGCAGGGTGGACGCCATGACAAAAGCGCTGGGAGCTAACTGATCAGGAATTGCGGATACTACATTAACGGAGGAATACAATGAGAAAAGTAATTGCGTTGGCTGCTCTGGCTTTAGCGCCGGTGCTGGCCGCGGCGACGGAGAACGTGGAACTGAACAGGCTGTCCAAGACCGACGTGGAAGTTATGGAAACCCGCGACCTGGCGCTGCCGCGCCTCGCCGGCAACGAGAAAATAGTGGGCGGGGTTGAAGCCGCGAAAGGCGAGTTCCCATTCATCGTCTCGCTGCGGGGCTCCTACGGCGGACATTTCTGCGGCGGCTCGCTGATAAAGAAAGACTGGGTGCTAACCGCGGCGCACTGCGTGCCGGCCGGCATAAAGACCGTAGTCGCCGGGCTTTACGACCAGAGCCAGAACCAGGGCGCGGAAAAACTGGACGTGGACAAGGTCATCCCCCATCCCGACTACAACAAGAAACCCCAGGACTGGGACTATGCCCTGGTGCACCTTAAGACCGCGTCCAAGTATCCTCCCGTCGCGCTTAACAAGAGCGTTATCTCCGGCCAGGCGGACTTTGTTACCGCAGGCTGGGGCTACACCGAGGAGAACGGGCAGATC
>JAJZPL010000075.1 GCA_021811185.1 bacterium | reverse complement strand
CCGAGCGAGGCCACGGTGTGGCCGAGCGCGTTTTGCGTTCCGGCCCAGGCGGCGCCTACCAATGAAGGTTCGGCTGCCGCGCGGCCTGCACTTCGTCCAGGCGCTTTACCGGCATATTGTGCGGGGCGTCCTTCAGCTTCTGCGGATCGGCCAGGCCTTCGGCGTGCACTGCCCTCATGGCCGCCACGAACTCGTCCAGGGTCTCCCTTGATTCGGTCTCGGTCGGCTCTATCATTATCGCCTCGTGCACGATGAGGGGAAAATAGATGGTAGGGGCGTGGAAGCCCAGGTCCAGCAGGCGCTTGGCCACGTCCAGGGTTTTGAGGCCCTTGGCGGCAAGGTCCGCGCCGGGGGTGAGCACGCATTCGTGCATGCAGTACTCCGCGGAGTAGGAGGGGTAAATATCTTTCAGCAGCGTGCGTACATAATTGGCGTTGATTATGGCGCACCGGGCTATCTCGCCGAACTCCGCCGCCGAATGCGCCAGCAGGTAGGCGTAAGCCCGTACCAGCACGCCGGTGTTCCCGAAGAACGCTTTCACCTTGCCTATAGACCGCTTGTCGCCGAAGTCGGAGGCGTAGCCCGCGCCTTCTTTCTTCACCAGCGGCACGGGGAGGAAAGGGGCCAGGGCTTTCTTTACCGCGATGGCGCCGGCGCCGGGGCCGCCGCCGCCGTGCGGGGTGGAGAAGGTCTTATGCGTGTTCAGGTGCATGATGTCCACGCCCAGTTCACCTGGTTTTATCATGCCTATCATGGCGTTGAAGTTGGCGCCGTCCATATAGACCAGCGCGCCGGCGGCGTGCGCCAGGCGGCAGATCTCCTCTATGTTCGTCTCGAAAATGCCCAGGGTGTTGGGCACGGTGAGCATAAGCACGGCCGTCCTGGAATTCAGGTGTTTCTTAAGGTCGTACAGGTTGACTTTCCCGTCGGGCCCGGAATTTATCCCCACCGTGGCGAAGCCCATCATGGAGGCCGTGGCCGGGTTCGTGCCGTGTGCGGAGTCGGGCACTATTATCTCGGTGCGGGTCTCTCTCTTCGCCTCGAAATAGGCCTTGGCCGTCAGCAGGCCGGTGAACTCGCTGTGCGCGCCGGCGGCGGGCTGCAGGGTTATGGCGTCCATCCCGCAAAGCTCGCAGAGGCGCGCGGACAGGTCGTGCAGGAGTTCCAGGGTGCCCTGGGCGGAGCTGTCGTGGGCCAACGGGTGCAGCCCGGCGAAGCCTTCCAGCGCCGCAGCCTCTTCGTTGAAGCGCGGGTTGTACTTCATCGTGCAGGAACCCAGCGGGTAGAAGTGCGTGTCCAGCGAGAAATTAAGGCGGGACAGGCGCGTGAAGTGGCGCACCACGTCGAACTCCGAAAGTTCCGGCAGGCGGGGGGCGGCCTTGCGCAGGAGGGCCTGCGGCAGGGAGGCTTTCGCCTTAAGCGGGTTCTTCACCATGACGCCCCGGCGGCCGGGGTCGGATTTTTCAATGCTCAGGCGGTTGTCGAGTTCTGAAAGGCAGATCATAGGTTCTCCCTGAAGGCTTTTTCAAGTTTCAGGATGTCCGCTTCGGTCTTTGTTTCCGTCGCGCACACCAGCAGCGCTTCGCCGAGTTCCGGGTAGAGGTTCTTGAGGGGCAGGCCCGGGTCTACGCCCGCGTTCCGCAGTATCTTCTCCCGAAGTTTCGCGGCGTCTCCCGGCACCGCCAGGACGAACTCGTTGAAGAACGGCCCCTTGAATTTAAGGGACAGCCCTTTTACCGCCGCCAGACGCTCGGCGGCGAAGGCGGCCGCGCCGGCATTTGCCAGGGCGAGTTCCTTCAGCCCGGCAGGGCCCAGCAGGGCCAGGAAGATGGTGGCGCTGAGCGCGCAGAGGGCTTCGTTGGAACAAATGTTCGAGGCGGCCTTCTCGCGGCGTATGTGCTGCTCCCTTGCCTGCAGGGTAAGCACGAAGCCGCGTTTGCCGTCCTTATCCTTCGTCATCCCGGCGATGCGGCCCGGCATCTGGCGCACGTGCTCCTTTTTGCAGGAGAAGATCCCGAGGTACGGCCCGCCGTACGAAAGGGGCAGGCCCAGGCTCTGCCCTTCGCCAACGGCGAAGTCGGCGCCGTACTCGCCGGGAGCGGCGAGGAGGCCGAGGCTGACCGGGTCCGCCGCGGCCACCAGCAGGGCGCCTTTGGCCTTGGCGGCCGGGCCGACCGCGGGCATATCCTCTATCAGGCCCAGGAAATTGGGCGTCTGCACCGCCACGCAGGCGGTGGCGTCGTCCAGCAGCCCGGCCAGGGCGGCCAGGTCCAGCACGCCGTCCTTATGCGGTATTTTGACGAAGGTATATTCGGGAGAATGCCCGAAATAGGTTTTAAGGGTGGCCACGTACTCGGGGTTCATCCCGGCTGAGTAGAGTATCTTTCTGCGGCCGGTTATGCGTACGGTGGCGCGCACCGCTTCGGCGAACGAGCTGGCCCCGTCGTACATGGAGGCGTTGGAGCAGTCCATGCCGTACAGCGCGCAGACCGAGCTCTGGTATTCGTAGATGGTCTGCAGTATGCCCTGGCTGGCCTCCGGCTGGTAAGGGGTGTACGCGGTCAGGAATTCACCGCGGGAGATAATGGCGCGCACCGCGGCCGGGGTGTAGCGTTCGTAGGCGCCGGCGCCCAGGAAGTTCAGGTGCGGAGTGTTCTTCGCCGCCAGGGCTTTCATCCGGGCGGAGGCCTGTGCCTCGTCGAGGCTTTCGGACGGGAGGTTGAAGTCAGGCCACAGGAACTTGGCCGGGACCTGTTTTACAAGGTCTTCGAAAGAGGGGGCGCCTATGGCTTTAAGCATCTCCTCCTTGTCCTCTTTGGTATGGGGGGTGTACATGGTAGCTCCTGGGGAAATAGAGAATCGAAAATCGGGGATCAGGGAACGGGGACGGGGAGCGGGGACCAAGGCCCCGGCTGCCGGCGGTTTGCGCCGATACCAGAGCCCTGATCCCAGGTCCCCGGCCGTTCTTAGTGCGCCGACTGCTTTATGAATTCCTGGTAGGCGGCCCAGTCCAGGAGCGTGTCGGCCTCGGCCGGGTTGGAAGGCTTCAGCTTGAACAGCCAGCCGTTTTCCAGCGGGGACTGGTTGAGCCGGGCGGGGTCGCCGGTGACGGCGTCGTTGACGGCCGTAACCTCTCCGGAGACCGGCGCGTAGATATCGAACGCGGATTTAACGGATTCCACCACGGCGCAGGGCTTCTCTTTTTCAAGCTTCTGGCCTACTTTCGGCAGCTCTACGAATACCACGTCGCCCATCTCGTGCTGGGCGTGGTCCGAGATGCCCACAGTGGTTTCAGCGCCGAGGTGCACCCACTCATGGGTTTTCACGTATTTGACTTCTTCCGGTTTAGGCATTGTATTCTCCTTGGTGGATTAAAAAGATCCGCAAAATCAGGCCTGGGCCCCGATTCCCTTGTTGAAAGCCGTGCCCTTGTAAAAAGGGACGCGGGAAACCTCGGCCTTTATGCGCTTGCCGTGGATCTCCACTTCCAGCGCCGCGCCGGGCTTCAGGTCCGGGGGGGTGATGTACCCTACGCCTATGCCCTTTTTCAGGGTAGGTGAATAGGTCGCGCTGGCGAGCTCGCCCACCTGTTTCCCGTCCATAAAGATCTTGCAGCCGGGCCGCGGCACGCCGCCGGTAAGGGTTATGCCGGTAAGGCGGCGCTTTACGCCCTCGGCCTTCTG
>JAJZPL010000074.1 GCA_021811185.1 bacterium | reverse complement strand
ATCGTTTATATAGTCGGCCCCGGCCTTTACGGCCAGTACCGCCAGCTCCGGCTTGCAGGTATCCACCGAGACCGGCACCTTCACCCGGCCGGCTATGGCCTCCAGCACCGGCAGCACCCGCCTTCTCTCCTCTTCCAGGCTGACCGGGGCGCTGCCCGGGCGGGAGGATTCGCCCCCGATATCCAGCATATCTGCCCCCTGGGCCTGCAACTCCAGGGCATGGGCCGCGGCGGCGTCAGCGGAAGCCCACTTGCCGCCGTCCGAAAAAGAGTCGGGGGTAACGTTCACGATGCCGCAGATCAGCGTGCGGCCGGGTTGGAAAGCCAGTCTCTTCATAGCGGAAATTCTACCAATTAAACAGCAGGCACCGCACTTAAAATGCGGCGCAGGGCTTTCCTCCAGCGGGAGGGGGAGAAAAAAACGCTTATTTTTCAAGCATTATGGCAGAGGGGGGAAAATTACCCCTTGACAACTATGCTATCCTATGCTATACTATGTTTGTAGCAAGCAGTTCTTTCAAGGAGGCGGTTATGACTTCGCAACGGTACATGCTCCAGAAAGAGTTCAAAGTGTGGATGTGCGCCACTTTGGGCCTGCTTAAGGACGGCAAGATGGGTGCCAGCATAGCCCGCGCCGACCGCATCAAATTAGCCCTTGCCTACACCGGAAAAGGAAGGTAAACATGAAACCACGCTACCAGATAGTCATCTCTCTGTCGGAAGACGACAACACGAAGCTGCAGCAGCTACGGGAAGACGGCTACCAGATAGTGGACATCTTCCGCCTCGGCCTGACCGAGGCGGAGGATGCCGTAAAAAAGGCGGGATTGAGACGGGTGGACAAGCAGGATAAGGACAAACCCAAGCAGGATAAGCTGTTTTAAGCCCCTACCTTATATTAAGGCGATCCCGCCTTCCCCTTCCACGTCAGTCAAAAAAGCCCCTACCGGCAAGACCGGCAGGAGCTTCCGCGCGTCTAGGCCCTTTGGCCTATGGCGTCCTGGGAACAATTACCCTTACAAAATACGGGGTGATTCCGTATAATATCGGTATGAAACACACTAAAGCCATTTTCCTTATCGTTCTCGGCTGCTTCATCATGGCCACCGGCTTCGCTTTCGCCGTCGAGAGCAACCTTTACAACAGCGCCCGCAACGGCGACCCCTTCGCCGACGGCCGCAGCGCCTCCGTTACGCCTACCGTCGCCACCAGCTCCGGCCAGCCGGCGCCGGCGGCCGCCGCCCCCGCGCCCGCCCCGGCCCCCGACACGCCAAAAAAACCCACCTTCGGCGAGACCGCCAAAAAGTTCCTCAAGGACAATATGGGGACGATGGTAGCGGTAGGCGCCGGCGCCTACCTGGGCATGGCCCTGCTGGGCGGAGTGATGGGCGCCATGACCGGCGGCCTCTTCTTCTTCGCGCTGATGTACCTGGGAAGCCTGTAAGACCCCCGGTTACTTCTCGCTGAAATGGTCCACCGTGTAGACGTATAACGCGGTGGACTTTTCTTTCCAGGCGCCGGCCGGCAGGCCGGCCTTCTCTTCGCACAGCGAGGAGAGGAAATCTTCCTTCTTGTCGAAATGCTCCCAGACCTGCGGCAGGTAGGTGCCGGACCTGCGGCCGCTCCGCAGATAGACGCCGTCCACGCCCTGGCGCACCTCGGCCGCGCCGGCCACCCTGCGCAGCGGCGACAGCACCGAGATCTCCACTTCCACCTTGCCCAGCTCCGCCTCCGAGACCGCCGGGAAGCGCGGGTCCTCGAAGGCCGCCGCGCAGGCGTAGGCCGCCACCATGTCCGCCAGCGTCCCGCGCGGCTCCAGGCTGCCTATGCAGCCGCGCAGGCGGCCGCCCAGGTTCAGCGTGACGAAGACCGCGGCCGGCTGGTTGAACTCCGGCGCGGCGCTGAGCGCCTGCGCCGGGGACTTGCCGGTCTTCAGGCAGGAGGAGATGCTCCTGCGCGCCAGCGCCAGCAGCTCCTTCTTCCGGGCGGGGGAGAGTTCCAGCGCGCCGGCGGGCTTGGGCGAGACCTCGGTATAGAAGCCCGCGCCGTAGCCCACCACGGCGGACTCGTCGCCGGAGACCTTGCCGGAATTGGTGTAGAGCCCCAGTTCAAAATCGTTGGCGCCCAGTTCAAGCGCCGCCGCGGCCCCCACGGTCATCGCGGCCTGGCCGCAGGCGGCGGTATCCATGTCGCCCTCGGTCTTGGCGAGCAGCAACCCGTTGGCCAGCCCGAAGTAGGCCGGGTCGGCGTTGCGCATGGCCTGGCGCAGCGCCAGCAGCACGGACAGGTCCGACTTCTCGGCGAGACCCGCCGGGGGGTAATGGCTCAGGTCCGACGAGACGCAGATCAGCGCGCGGCGCCCTTTAAGCGCCTTGCCCAGCGCGCGGCCGGCCGCGGCCAGCAGCTCCTCGTCGGAAGAATTGAAAAGGATGGGGACTATCTTCACCGCGGCGCCGCGCAGGGCCTGCAGGAAGGGCAGCTGCACCTCCACGGCGTGCTCCGCCGCGTGGGCGCGGGGGGAATCCTCGAAGAGGTCTTTTTCTTTAAGCAGCTCGGCGCAGAGCTCCGCGTCTATCTCCACGCGGCCGAGCGGCGTCTCGAAGGCGCCCTCGGCGAGCAGCGCGCCCTTGCGCAGCGCCATGGTGTGGCCGGTGGCCAGCACGACGAGCGTGTCGAACGGGAGGTCCTTCACCCGCGCGAAGGCCGCGCCAGCCGCCGCGCCGGAATAGGCGTAGCCGGCGTGCGGCACCAGGAAACCCTTCACCGCGCCGGCCGGCGCCTGGCACGGCCGCTTCAGGTAGCCCTCCACCTCGGCGCGCAAAGCCGCCGGGTCCGCCTCGTAGAACTTGCCCGCCACCGCAGGTTTGCGTATATTCATAGTCTCAGCCTCCCCCCGGGGTAATTATACACAAAACGCCCGCCCGGCGGCGGCGCCTTGTCTTCGGGCGCGTAAAAAACTACAATATACCCACACGGTGGTTGTAGCTCAGTGGTTAGAGCGCTCGGCTGTGGCCCGAGAGGTCGGGGGTTCAAATCCCCTCAGCCACCCCAAAATTTAGTTTGCTCCGAAATCGCCTCCATTTTCCCAATGAAACCGACAGGTTCAAACGGGATTTTGGAGGCGTTCAGCTTTTCTGAGGCTTCCTGGAACAGGATTAGGTGTTTCTCGACGGGGATTATCAGTTTCCGGTCCTTTAGAGACAGGTTCAAACCGAAACATGAGAGTATCAGCCTTTTGTCCTCTAAAGAGCCTTCCTGAAATCGTTTCCGAGCCGTTACGGCGAAGTCTAAACCTTCCTCGGCCCGCTTAAGCCAGGCGTCCTGCTGGCCGTGCGTATCCGCTACAAGCTCTTCAAACTTGCGCCTTTCGGCCTGTAGGGCCTCGCGCTTGCCCGCGTATTCCTCCTGGCCTATCTCCCCTGCCAGGCGCATGTTAAGCAGCGTATCGAGCCGTCTGACGCAATTATCGAGGCCCTGGCGGTAGGCCCGCGTGGCGTCCTCCCGGCTGTCTATCTCCTGCGCGTGTTCCTCTTTAAGCTGCTTAATGGCCCACTCCTTGAACAGCGGAGGTATGCTGATCTTACCCAAAACCTCCATAACCTGAGCTTCCAGGTCTTTAAGGGCTATGGGCGGCTGGTGGCAAGGCTTGCTGCCGTGCCGGCTGCAGCGGTAGTAAACGTAGTGGTGGCTGTTCCCGTTCTTT
>JAJZPL010000041.1 GCA_021811185.1 bacterium | reverse complement strand
TCCGATCTTGAGCAGCGCAAAAAAACACCAAAAGAAAAACCGCCCGGCTTTTGGCCGGGCGGTTCGTCAAAAATAAGAAGTTATTACTTCTTTTTCTTGCCGGAATTCTTCATTATGGCGCGGGACACGTTGCCCTTTTTGTCGATGAAGTAAAGGTAGCCCTTTTCCTTCTTGATCCCGACCTTCACAGCGGTCTTGGCTTTGCCGCCTTTCTTTTTGCCGCGAGCCATCAGAGCGCAGGAGATGTCGCCTTTCTTGTCGATGAAATAAAGGTAACCCTTTTCGCGCTTAAGACCGACTTTCTGTATCATTTCTGCCATGTTATATTCCCTCCGTTATACTTCCCCCCCGCTGTACCGCCGGGGCAGAATTTCGTCCCCGTCGGGGACGTTAGGTAAATATTACATTAAGCCGACGGGGAATGCAATAGGATTTATTGCTTTTTATTTTATGGCTTCCTGGACGGGCTCTTTCAGGTGCTCGCCGAAGAACCCCGCCACCTTGGCGCGGTAGATCTCGCCGCCCACCTCGGCGCACTTGCCGTGCGAGGCCCCGGCCACCACCCACATCTGCTTCTTCTCCGACGGGCAGAGCCCGAACAGCCGCTCCGCGTCGGCGAGCGGCACGAGGTCGTCGCGGTCGCCGTTGATGAACATGATGGGCGCCTTCACCTCGGGCACGCAGTAAAGCGGGCTGTAAGGTTCCGGGTCCGCTTTAAGCTTGTGCCGCACGAAGAAAAGGGTCAGCGCCACCAGCGGATAGTAGGGCGTCTTAAGACGTTTCCAGCTCCAGTAGGCCACCACCTTGCTGTAGGACAGGAAGGTGTTCTCGGCCAGCACGCACTGCAGTTCCGGGTATTTGCCGGCCGCGTAGATGGCCACCGAGGCGCCCATGGAAATGCCGAACACCGCCACCGATTCCGCCGCGTGCGCGCGGTTGTTCTTAAGGAACTCGTAGGCCGCGTCGAAGTCGCGCGTTTCCAGGTAGCCCACGCTGGAGATCGTGCCTTTGCTCTCGCCGGCGGCGCGGAAGTCGAAGTAGAAAAGGTTGAACCCCTTCTCGGCGAGGAAATGGGTATCGCGCATCAGCTCGCCGCGGTTGGAGCCCCGGCCGTGGCAGAGGATGATGGTGCGGCCGCTCTCGCCGCCGGGCGCCGGAATGAACCAGCCCTTCAGGCGGATGCCGTCGGCGGTGGAGAATTCCACCGTTTCGTAGGCCAGCTTGTACTGGTCCGGGCTGAACGCCGCCACCGGCTTGCGGGGCGGCTGGATGACTTCGTAGCTTTTGCGGTACGCCATGTACACGGCCAGCGCGGCCAGGGCCGCCAGCGCGAAAAGGAACCAGTTGAAAAGTTCGGCTTTGCTCATAAGATCTCCGTCGCGGTCCAAGTCTTGCGCCGAGGCCGGCGCGCGGTCACTTGAGCAGGTCTCTCAGCTCAAGCAGGTCGAAGTAATCGTAAAAGCCCGGCTTGCGGCCGGCCGCCCACGCCGCGGCCTTAAGCGCGCCGGCGGCGAACAGGGCGCGGGAATGGGCGCGGTGGGCTATCTCCACGCGCTCGTGCGGCCCGGCGAAGAGCACCGTGTGGTCCCCGATAATGTCGCCGGCGCGCGCGCTGGTGATGGGCGGCAGGTCTCCGCCCCTGGCCAGCGCGATCCGCTCGGCGTAGCGCAGGGCCGTGCCGCTGGGCGCGTCCCGCTTGGCCGCGTGATGGGCCTCGTGGATATGGATATCGAAATTTTTAAGGCGTTTGGCGGCCAGCGCGGCCAGGGCGAACGTAAGGTTTACCGCCGGGCTCATGTTGGGCGCGGCGAAAACCGGGGCCTTGCGGCCTGCGGCCTTGAGCGCGGCGGTTTGCTTCGGGGAAAAACCGGTGGTGCCGGTCACAAAGGGCTTGCGGTGCCGGGCGCAGACGGCGGCGAATTCGCAGGCCGCTTCGGGGGTGGAAAAATCCACCGCAGCGTCCGCGCTGGCCAGCAGGTACTCGAAAGCGTCGGGCGTTTCCACCCCGGGGCCCGGCCGGAAATCCACGCAGCCGGCCAGGCGGAAAGCGGTCGCGGCCTCTATCTCGGCGCGCACGGCGCGGCCCATGCGGCCCGCGGCCCCGGTTATAAGAACCCTTAAAACCTTGTTCGCCATATTTTGATTATAGATATTTAAGAGCCGGACGCACAAACCCCCGGCCGCGCGGCGGGGACCGGAGGTTGTGGCATTTGCCTGTTATCTTTTGCTATTCTTTATCTAATGATATACCTGCTGTCGCTGGTCATAGTCATATTGCTTTTCGCCATAGGGTCCCTGCTGCGCAAGGTGTACGACCTGCGCCTCGAGCGGCACGCTCCCGAGAACGACGGCCGCGAGCTCTCCCTTAAGACCACCTGGGGCAAGTTCGACGAACTGCTCACCAGCCTTTTGACCATCCACGAGATCGGCATAGTGAACGCCGGCACCATAAAGAAAGAGGAATTCTACCAGACCGTGGTGGAATCCGCCTGCGAACTGATCAGTTCCCCGCGCGGTTCGCTGATGATCTACGACACGCAGCTGGACGAACTCCGGATAGCCGCCTCGAAGAACATCTCCAAGGAAGTCATAGAGAACACCCGCATAAAGCCGGGCCTGGGCATTGCCGGGCGCGCCTTCCAGACCGGCGAGACCATCTTCGTCACCGACCCCCAGCAGAACACCCAGTACAAGGATTTCATAGGGAAGGAAGAACAGCTGGAGCCGTTCATCGCTATCCCGCTCAAGCTCAAGGACAAGCCTTTCGGCGTGCTGAACCTGCACCTGTCGCGCGAGAAAGAATCTTTCACCGATTACGACCTTAAGTTCCTCACGCTGCTGGCCGGCGAGACCGCCATCACGCTGGAGAACATAAAACTTTACGAAAGCCTCGAGAACTTCTACCTGGAGATGGTCCAGACGCTGGCGCGCGTGATAGACGCGAAAGACTCCTACACCGGGGACCACGCCGGCCGCGCCCGCCAGAAGGCCCGCCGCCTGGCCGAAGAGCTGAACATGCCCGAGCAGATGCTCCGCTATGTGGAATACGCAGCGCTGCTGCACGACATCGGCAAGATCGGCATCGACGGAGGCATCCTTTCCAAGCCGGGCAAACTGACGAACGAGGAATACGACGAGATCAAGAAGCACCCGGCCATCGGCTACCAGATCCTGTCCCCCATCCATTTCCTGGGGCCCGTGGCCCAGATGGTGCTGTACCACCAGGAGTGGTACAACGGCATGGGCTACCCCGAAGGCCTGAAAGGCGAGGAGATCCCGCTGGGCGCGCGCATCGTGGCCACCATAGACGCGTGGGACGCCATGCGCAGCGACCGCCCCTACCGCAAGGCCCTCAGCAAAGAGATCGCGGAAGGCGAACTCACCAAGGGCGCCGGGCGCCAGTTCGATCCCGTAGTGGTGAAGGCTTTCCTCAGCCTCGAGAACACGGACTGGCCCGCGGCCGCCAGGTAATTTCACCGTGCTGCTGATCATCCCCACCCCGATAGGGAACCTCAAGGACATCACGCTGCGCGCGCTGGAAGCGCTCAAGGAAGTGGACGCCGTGTTCTGCGAGGACACCCGCCGCACCGCCCAGCTGCTGAACCATTTCGGCATCCAGAAAAAACTTTTCCGGTACAACGAGCACGACGAGCGCTCCGTGGCCGGCGCCATGGCCTTCCTGCGCGGCGGCAAGAGCGCCGCGCTGGTCACCGACGGCGGCTCGCCCTGCATTTCCGACCCCGGCCGCAAACTGGTGGCGCTGGCCCGCTCCACCGGCATAAAAGTCTCCGCCCTGCCCGGCCCGTCCGCCGTAATAGCCGCGGCCGCCGGCTCCGGCCTCCCCTCCGATTCCTTTATTTTCCTGGGCTTCCTGCCGCGCTCGCGCGGCAAGATAATCAAGGCGCTAGCCGCGTCCTTCTCCCTTAACAAGACCGTCATCCTTTTCGAATCCCCGCACCGGCTGAAGAAATTCCTGGCGCTGGCGCGCGAGGAGTTCGGCCCCGGGCTGACCGTGATAGTGGCCCGTGAGATCAGCAAGATCTACGAAGAATGGACCGGCGGCCCGATAGACGAGACCATCGCCAAGATCGAAGCCGCCGGCGAAGTAAAAGGCGAGATAGTACTCCTCCTCCGCCCGCCCGAAAAAGCCGGCGCGGAACAGGAAGACGAAGAGACCGGCGGCGCGGACGACGGCCGCGACCTCTTGCCGTAGGCGGGCGGGATATCCGATGAAAAAGATCCTCTTTGTCTGCACCGGCAACACCTGCCGCAGCGTGCTGGCCCACCACTACGCCGCCAGGCTGGCCGCCGACGAAAAACTCCGCCTCGCCTTCTCCTCCGCCGGCCTCGCCGCCCATAAGGACACCCCACAGCCGCCCGCCGTAGCCGCCCTCCTCGCCAAAGAAGGCGTAAAAGATCTCAAGCACGTCCCCGTCCCCATGACCGGCAAGCTCGTAAAAAGCTCCGACCTCATCCTGGCCATGACCGCGGCCCACAAAGCCGAGCTCATAGCCCGCTGGCCCCGCGCCGCCAAGAAAACTTACACCCTGATCGAGTACGCCGGCTTCGGCCACGACGACATAGCCGACCCCTACGGCCGCGACGACCTTTTCTACTACGAAATTTTCAAGCTGATAAAATCCGCCGTAAAAGCGGCGGTAGAAAAGTTAAAAAAGAAGTAAAATAGAATACAGCGACTGCAGTGCCGCTGTTGCGAGCAGTTTCGGAGGGACTGCCGAGGACATGGGTTCGGCGGGCCCTCGCGCAGGCCGAGGCTTACGCAAGCGCCGAGGCCGAGCGGGAGCGCGGCCACGGTGTGGCCGATAGCGTGCCCGACGGGCCCATGCCCTCGGCAGTACCGACTTAACATCCTGCGGTCTTTTAGACAGAGCCAACAAAGGAGCCAACAATGTACGACGAGATTAAGAGAAACGATCCCCAGCTTTACGCGGCCGTAAAAGGCGAAGTGCTGCGCCAGCAGAACAACCTGGAACTCATCGCCTCCGAGAACTACACCTCAAAAACCGTGCTCGAAGCCGTAGGCTCCGTGCTCACCAATAAATACGCCGAAGGCTACCCCGGCAAGCGCTACTACGGCGGCTGCGAATACGTGGACATCGCCGAAAAACTCGCCATCGACCGCGCCAAAAAACTCTTCGGAGCCGAACACGCCAACGTCCAGCCCCATTCCGGCACCCAGGCCAACATAGCCGCCTACCTCTCCCTGATCAACCCCGGCGACACCGTAATGGGCCTCAACCTCAGCCACGGCGGCCACCTCAGCCACGGCCACCCCCTCAACTTCTCCGGCCGCTACTTCAAGATCGTCACCATGAACGTAAGCCAGGAGACCGAGCTGATAGACTACGAGGAAATGGAAAAACTCATAGAGAAAGAGCGCCCCAAGCTGATCATGGCCGGCGCCTCCAACTACTCCCGCAAATGGGACTGGGCCCGCATCAAGCGCGCCGCCGACACCTGGAAATGCTTCCTGGTCACCGACATCGCCCACTACGCCGGCCTGATAGCCGCCGGCATTTACCCCTCGCCCGTGGAATACGCCGACATCGTAACCACCACCACCCATAAGACCCTGCGGGGCCCCCGCGGCGGCCTGATCCTCTCCAAGGGCGCGTACGCGCGCTCCGTGGACCGCACCAACTTCCCCGGCAACCAGGGCGGCCCGCTGATGCACGCCATAGCCGGCAAAGCGGCCTGCTTCAAAGAGGCCCTCTCGCCCAAGTTCAAGGAATACCAGGGCCAGGTGCTCAAGAACGCCCGCAAGATGGCCCGCGAACTGCAGGGCCGCGGCTACCGCATAGTTTCCGGCGGCACGGACTGCCACCTGCTCAGCGTGGACCTGCGCGCCAAGAACATAACCGGCCTGGAGGCCGAGAAGGCGCTGGATAAGGCCGGGATAACGGTGAACAAGAACACCATCCCGTTCGACCCCCAGAAGCCCATGGTCACCAGCGGTATCCGCATAGGTTCGCCCGCCATTACCACCCGCGGCATGAAGGAAAAGCAGGTGGTGGCCATAATAGGCCTGCTGGACGACGCCATCGCCCACAAGAACGACGACAAGGCGCTGAAGGGGATCAAGGAGCAGGTGAAGAACCTCTGCGCCGGTTTCCCCATGTACCCCGGCTTCGAGAACTAAGTCAAAAGCCAAAAAAGAGAGAGCCGCGCGAGGTGCGCGGCTCTTTTCTTTTAGTTCCGGACAAAAAAACCGTATTTCCGGCCTCTAATTATTATAAAATACTTATTAATGGCGGGACCTGCCTTTAAGGGCCTCCGGTCATAGGACGATTTCACATAAATTAAGGCAAGGAGTTAATAATGGCGAACAAGGCACTGGCGGAAATAGGCGTAATAGGCGGCACCGGCCTGTACGCGATGAAAGAACTCAAGATCATGCGCGAGATAAAGATAAAAACCCCTTTCGGCAACCCTTCCGATAACCTTATCCTCGGCACCCTTTCAGGGGTCAAAGTGGTATTCCTCCCCCGCCACGGCCGCAAGCACGCCATCCTCCCGGGCGAGATCAACCAGCGCGCCAACATGTGGGCCCTCAAGTCCATAGGCGTGAAGACCATCATCTCCGCCAGCGCGGTAGGCTCGCTCAAGGAAGAGCTCGCCCCCACCCACTTCGTGTTCCCCGACCAGTTCGTGGACCAGACCAAGGGCCGCCCCTCCACTTTCTTCGGCAACGGCATCGTGGGCCACGTCCCCCTGGCCGAGCCGTTCTGCCTGGCCATCTCCGACATGATGTATAAAGAAGCCAAAAAGCTCGGCATCACCTGCCATAAGGGCGGCACTTACTGCTGCATGGAAGGCCCCGCTTTCTCCACCAAGGCCGAATCCAACTTTCACCGCAAGATGGGCTACTCCATCATCGGCATGACCATGGCCACCGAGGCCAAGCTGGCCCGCGAGGCCGGCTTCCACTACGCGCCTGTCTCCCTGGTGACCGACTACGACTGCTGGAAGGAAGGCGAGGAAGTGAGCCAGCACAAGGTGTCCGAGACGCTGCAGGCCAACGTGGAGAACATCCGCCGTCTGCTGGTGAAGATCATCCCGCTGGTGGCCGAGGCCGGCTGCCGCAACGGCTGCCCTTCCTTCACGAAGAGCTCCCTGCTGACGCATAAGGAAAATTTCCCGGCGAAGACCTACGCCAAGCTCAAGATGATCCTGGAGGGTTAAAATGGCTAAAAAGCCCGTAACGAAAAAAGCGCATAAAGGCAGGCCAGCCGAGCGCAAGAGGCTGATAGAGGCCGCCAAGATAGCCCAGAAGAACTCTTACAGCCCCTATTCGCGCTACCCCGTGGGCGCGGCGGTGCTTACGGAGTCGGGCCGCGTCTACACCGGCTGCAACGTGGAAAACGCCTCTTTCGGGCTGGCCATCTGCGCCGAGCGCGTGGCCATCTTCAAGGCCGTCTCCAGCGGCGAGAAGCGCATAAAGGCCCTCTGCGTGGTGGCCAAGAGCGCCGCGCCCTGCGGCGCCTGCCGGCAGGTGATCATAGAGTTCGCCGACAAGGACGCGGAAATGATCTATGTGGACTGGCAGCCGCTGGAAAAGAAGGAAAAAGTAACCTTCACCACCGCGGGCAAACTGCTGCCGCATTCCTTCAACCCGTCGGAAGCCGGGCTGTAACAGACACGAATTTACGGAGGTACACAACATGGACGTTAAAACACTCGCGAAGCTCACCAAGTGGATGGAAGGCACCGACCTCGAGGAAATAACCTGGAGGAACGGCGAGGATAAGATCAGCCTGAAACTGAACAATAACCCCGGGCACAACACCTCTATCGCTTCCACCATGGAGCCGGTGCTCTCTCCCTCTATCGGCATTTTCCATTTCGCCCGCCCCGGCAAGACCAACCAGCTGAAGGAAGGCTCCTCCGTGAAGAGCGGCCAGGAACTGGGCGTGGTGGAAGTGGGCAAAGACTTCAAGAGCGTAACCGCCCACTCCAACGGGCTGCTCAAGATAATTTCCATCGAAGAAGGCAAACCGGTGGAATACGGCCAGCCGGTCTTCTTCATAGAGCCGAAGTAAGGAGCAATGGCAAAACCGTCCATAATCAAGTGTCCCAAGTGCGGCTATCTGCCGAACCTGCTCGAGGACACCTGCGTTAAGTGCCACGCGAGGCTCGAAAAGCTCTGCGCGGCCTGCGGCTTTGCCAATTCCGTAGAAAAGAACTACTGCGACCAGTGCGGCTCGATCATGATCCTGGCCGCCCCCAAGCCGGAGCAGCCCGCGGCGGCGCCTGTCCAGGCCCAGCCGCCGGTACCGCAAGCGCCCGAGCCCGTTCTCCCGCCCGCCCCGGCGCCCGAGAAAAAAACTTTCAAGCTGGAGATGGAGTCCATCCAGGACACCGTAAGCGAAAAAGAGCAGTCTTTCAGAGGCCGCATGCCTCCGGCCCCCGCGCCCGCGCCTGGACAACCGCCCACTCTGCGGCCCGGCAAACCGCCTTTCACCCCCGCGACCCAGCCCCTTTACGTCCGCAAGCCCGGCATAGCCGCCGCGCAGACCTTCTTTAAGAAGTTTTCCGGCGCCATCCTGACCGGCCTGCTGCTGTTGGTGCTGCTGGCCATACTTTACCTTATAGCGGCCCCCTACCTGCCGCGCCTGCGCCTGCTGATGACCGCCAAGGCCTACCTGTCGGACATTTCCCAGGGGAAATACGAGAAAGCCTACAGCCTGCTTTCGTCCAACTCCAAGTCGGCCTGCTCGCTGGAAGAATATAAGAAGAACAGCGAGGATTATTACTCCAAGGCGCCCGCCTGGCAGTTCAAGGACGTGCAGGTTTTCGCTATGAGCAAGGACGCCGCGATGCTGCGCTACCAACTCAAAGAGGGGACCGCCCCCTGGAAGAGCGATTACATCTCTTTCGTGCGCGAGCATGACCGCTGGACCAGGCCCTACATCTGGGTCTTTTTCCAGCCCATCCAGGAAGCCCTAAAGAAACAGGACTTTCCGCAGGCCCTTTTCCTCTCGCAGAAACTATTCCTGACCGACCCCATAGACCCGCGCTCTTCCGGCTACCTGTGCACCTCGGAGTTCTATATGGGCCTTTTCGAAAAGTCCGTGGAATCGTGCAAACGGACCGTGGACAGCGCGGCCACCTACCCGGTGGGCTACTCCAACGAAGAACTGTTCTGGTACAACCTCTGCTACACCGACAGCCTGCGTTACCTGCAGCGGGACCGGGCGGCCCTGCAGGAATACGAAAAACTGCTCAAATGGCCGGGCCTGACCGCCAAGGAACAGTGCCCGCTCTACCTGAACCGGGCCGATTCCTACATCGCCTTGAAAGATTACGACAACGCGCTGCAGGACGTGATGAAGGCCGACGCCATCTGCACCGAAAGCCCCAACAGGGAAGAGGCGAAGAAACGCCTGGGCTACATGAGCGGCAGCGCCGGCCCCGAGGCCATAGCCTACGCCCAAAGATCCCGTTTTCAGCAGGGAATGCCGCCCATAGCGGAAGCCCGCAGACTGCAGCTGGAAGCCCTGAAAGCCAGGCTGGGACCGAAGAACGCCTGGCTGCTGCCCAAGGACCAGTGGCTGGCGGTGCACGTGGGCGGGCCAGAGTACCGGGTCTTCCTGCGCCAGGAATCGGTGAACCCCCGCACCCGCAGAAAGGAAACCCAGGACGTTTTTATCTTCCTGGTCAACCTCTGGACCAGCAAAGCCAAGGTGGAGAAAGCTCCGCCCCCCCCGCCGCCGCCCCAGGCCCCGTCCCAGAGAGGGAGCAATTAGCTTTTAACGCACGATCTTGGAGGACAAATGTTCAATAAAGTTTTGATAGCCAATCGCGGAGAAATAGCCGTGCGCGTCATAAGGACGCTGCGCGAGATGGGCGTAAAGTCCGTGGCCGTCTACTCCGAAGCCGACCGGTCCTCGCTGCACGTCCGCCTGGCCGACGAGGCCGTCTGCATAGGGCCCGCCATAGCGCGCGAAAGCTACCTTAGCATCCCGGCCATCATCTCCGCCGCCAAGGTCACCGGCGCGGACGCCATTCACCCCGGCTACGGCTTCCTCAGCGAGAACGCGGACTTTTCCGCCGCCTGCCGCGACAACGGCATCACTTTTATAGGCCCCTCCCCCAAATCCATCCAGCAGCTGGGCCACAAGTCCGAAGCCAGGAAGATGGCCGTAAAGGCCGGCGTGCCGGTAACCCCCGGCACCAAGGACTGCGTCTCCGTCAAGGAAGCGGCCGCCCTGGCGGCCAAGATCGGCTTCCCGATAATGATCAAAGCGGCCGCCGGCGGCGGCGGCAAGGGCATCCGCATCGTGCGCGAGGCTTCCCAGCTGGCCAACGAGATGAACATGGCCTCCAGCGAGGCCAAAGCCGCTTTCGGCAACGGCGAGGTCTATTTCGAGAAGTACATCGAGCTGCCCCGCCACATCGAGGTGCAGTTCGCGCGCGACATGCACGGCCACGTGATAGCTTTCCCGGAGCGCGACTGCTCCATCCAGCGCCGCCACCAGAAGCTGGTGGAGGAATCCCCTTCCCCCGCGGTGAACAAGAAGCTGCGCGAGAACCTGGAAGACGCCGCCGTGAAGCTGGCCGAGGCCGCCAACTACGTGGGCGTGGGCACCGTGGAATTCCTGCTCACCCAGACCGGCGAATTCTACTTCATGGAAGTGAACACCCGCCTGCAGGTGGAGCACCCGGTGACCGAGTTCATCACCGGCTTCGACCTGGTGCGCGAGCAGCTGCTGGCCGCCGCGGGCGAGGAGCTCACCTACACCGCCGGCCATACCGTGCCTTACCGCGGCCACGCCATAGAGCACCGCGTCAACGCCGAGGATTTCAGCCGCAACTTCGCCCCCTCCGTGGGGCGGATAGAGGAATGGATAGTGCCGGGCGGCCCCGGGGTGCGCGTGGATACGCACGTTTACGCGAATTACAGCCTGCCGGTCTATTACGACAGCATGCTGGCCAAGCTCATCGTCTGGGCGCCGGACCGCGCGGCTGCCGTGGCCAGGTCGCGCCGCGCGCTGGAAGATTTTAAGGTTAAAGGCGTGCATACCACCATAAACGCCCATCAGCTTATAGTCGATAGCGCCGATTTCCAGGCCGGCAAGACGGACACCGGCTTTATGGAAAGGCTGCTGGCCCCCGCGGAGCCCGTTAAGGCATGAAGACAGCCGGCAAGATAGTCTCCCTGAAAAAGGCCGCGGCGCTCCGCGCGGCGCTGGAGCGGCGGGGCAAAAAGGCCGTTTTCACCAACGGCTGTTTCGACCTGCTGCACGCCGGCCACATAGCCTCGCTGGAGGCGGCCCGCTCTATGGGGGATTTCCTGTTCCTCGGCCTTAACTCGGACGCCTCGGTGCGCCGCCTTAAAGGCCCCTCCCGCCCTTTCAACAAAGTTAGGGACCGCGCCCTGGTGCTGGCCGCGCTGCAGGCCGTGGACGCGGTGATAATTTTCGGCGAAGACACACCCCTTAAGGTAATTAAGGCCCTGCGCCCGGATATCCTGGCCAAAGGCGCCGACTACCGCAAAGGCAACGTTGTGGGCGCCGAGTTCGCCGGCCGGGTGGCGCTTATCCCGCTGCTTAAAGGCAGGTCCACCACGGCCCTGGCCGCAAAGCTGGGTAAAAAATGAGGACCTTCGGCAAACCGCACCACGCCAGCCGGTAAAACCCCGTTTTTCCTATCATTTAGCCCCCCAATTTAATAAAATATCAGGATACTATGACCGACCTTTTCGACAAATGCAGAAATTTCACCATCGCCCGGCAGCTCATCGAATCCGGCATCTATCCCTATTTTAAAGCCCTGGAATCCGAACAGGCCCCGGAAGTAATGATCGAGGGCAAGAAGTTCATCATGTTCGGCTCCAACAACTACCTTGGCCTGGCCAACGACCCGCGCATGAAGCAGGCTGCCATAGACGCCGTCAAGAAGTTCGGCACCGGCGTGGCCGGCTCCCGCTTCCTGAACGGCAACACCGTGCTGCACATGGAGCTGGAGCGCAAGCTCGCGGCCTTCAAGCAGCGCGAAGCCGCCCTGGTCTACGCCACCGGCTACCAGATGAACCTGGGAGTCATCTCCGCCCTGGTCGGCAAAGGCGATTTCGCTATCGTGGACAAACTTGACCACGCCAGCATCCTCGACGGCTGCAGGCTGTCCCACGGCGAGATCCGCCGCTTCAAGCACAACAACATGGCGGACCTGGAGAAAGTGCTTAAGGACATAGGCCCGAACCACGGCAAGCTGGTCATAGTGGACGGCGTGTTCTCGATGGAAGGCGACATCGCCCCCGTCCCCGAGATCTCCAAACTCTGCCGCAAGTACGGCGCCCGCCTGATGGTGGACGACGCGCACGCCTCCGGCGTAATGGGCAAGCGCGGCCGCGGTACCTGCGAATATTTCGGCCTGGACCACAAGGACGTGGACCTGGTGGTAGGGACCTGTTCCAAATCTTTCGCCTCCGTGGGCGGTTTCGCCGTGGGAGACGAGGACATCATCCACTACATCCAGCACGCTTCCCGCTCCATGATCTTCTCCGCGGCGCTGCCGCCCTCTTCCGTGGCCGCCATCTCCAAAGCCATCGACATCATAGAGGAAGAGCCCCAGCGCATCAAGAAGCTGTGGGACAACTCCGCCTACCTGATGAAGAATTTCAAGCGCATGGGCCTGAACACCGGCGAGACCAAAACCCCTATCATCCCCGTGGTGATAGGCGACAACGAAAAAACCTTCATGCTCTGGCGCATGCTGTTCGACAACGGCCTGTTCACCAACCCCGTGGTGAGCCCCGCGGTGCCGCCCAAGCGCTCGCTGCTGCGCGTTGTGGTTACCGCCACGCATACCCGCGAACAGCTGGACCGCGCCCTCGACATCTTCGAGACCTGCGTGAAGAAAGTTCTCAAGAAGAAGCCCGCGGCCCTGGTAAAGTAACAGCCACAAAGCCGCGGCCCGGGCGGAGTTATCCGTCCGGAGCCGGAGTTCCGCCTGCTCCGGCAAAAGCAACTATTTATGTCAACCGAAATACGGGAAATAGCCGAAGAGAACCTCGGCCTTTTCATAGACTATCCCTACGACCTTTTCAAAGGCCATCCGCACTGGGTGGGCGACCTTAAGAAGGACGTGCGCCACCAGCTCGAGACGGGGCACCCTTTCTGGCGCCACGCCGAGCGCAAGCTGTTCATGGCCTACCGCGGCGGCAAGCCGGCCGGCAGGATAGCGGCCATCACCAACCAGGCCCACAACAATTTCCACGGCGACAAGGCCGGCTTCTTCGGCTTCTTCGACTGCGAGAACGACAAGGAGGTGGCGGGCGCGCTGTTCGGCGCGGCCTGCGCCTGGCTCAAGATCAAAGGCATGGATTCCGCGGTCGGCCCCGTGAACCCTTCCACCAACGAGACCTGCGGCATGCTGCTGGAGGGCTTCGACGGCCCCCCGATGGTGATGATGCCCTACAACCCGCCCTATTACCTCGAACTGGCCGAGGCGGCCGGCTTCGCCAAGGCTAAAGACCTTTACGCCTACATGTACCCCACGGCCAAGGGCTTTCCCGAACGCTTCGAGAAGATCACCAGCCGCATGAACCGCGACGGCAAGGTCAGCATCCACCTGGCCGACGTGAAGCGCATCGACACGGCCATCGGCGAGGTCAAGGACATCTACAATTCCGCCTGGGAAAAGAACTGGGGCTTCGTCCCCATGACCCCCGACGAAATGGACGACCTGGCCAAGGCGCTGAAGCCGATGCTGAAGCCGGAATACCTGTACTTCGCCCGCTTCGAGGGCAAGCCCGCGGGCTTCTGCCTGCTGCTGCCGGACTTCAACATAGCCCTTAAGCACGTGGGCGGCGCTCTCGGGCCCCTGAACATCCTCCCTTTCCTGTACCGCTTCTCCTTCAAGCTCAACCGCGGGCGCATGCTCACGCTGGGCATCAAGAAGGAGTTCCGCGGCAAGGGCCTCGAGCTGCTGCTGATCAAGCAGGCCATCCAGTCCGCCATCAAGATGGGCTGGGAATACGGCGAAATGTCCTGGACGCTGGAAGACAATGCCCTGATCAACAACACCATCGAGGCGCTGGGCTCCGATCTGTACCGCAAATACAGGATTTTCGAAAAGAAGATCTAGCGGCCCGCCTCCTTTCCCCGTTTTTTCACGCAACTATTCTGTAATCTATATTTAACGGGGACCTTCTATAATATACCTATGAAGTTCTCAGACCTTAACAAGCCCGGGAAAGAAAAGCCCAGGCCCGAGCCCCTTAAGAAGGCCCGGCCTGAACCCGCCCCGGAAGAGGAAAAGCCCGCCCAGGCGGCCGCCCCGCTGCCGCCCCCGGAAATTTCCCCCCGCACCGAAGACCGCCAGGACGCCGTAAAGAGCGGCGACCCGGCCTATAAGCCGCGGACCAGGGAGACGCGCAACGCCCCCAGGGAACCCGTGACGCCGTTCAGGGAACTGGACGTAAAGGCCAGGGAGGTTTATGCCCGCGTGATGAACCAGGCCGGGGAACTTCTAAAGCACATAGACCAGCCCTACACCGAAAAATACGAGGCTATCCTGCGAGCCTGTTCGCTGGCCGGCGAGACGCTCAAAACCAACAGCGTGCTTCTGAACTACACGACTTTTTCCACGGCGGAGGATTACCTGCACGCCCACACCGCCAACACCGCCATCCTGGCCATAGCCCTCGGCCAGGCCCTGGACCTGGAGCAGGCGGAGCTGAACCTGCTGGGCTTCTGCGCGATGGCGCACGACATCGGCATGACCGCCTACGACGCGATCTACCGCAGCGAGGCCCGCCTGACCGACGAAGAATTCACCGAAATAACGCTGCACACCGAGGCCGGCATGGGGAAACTGGACCGGATCGTGGATATGGATTACCGGGTAAAGGACCGCGCCAAACGCATCCTGCTGCAGACGCACGAGCGCCTGGACGGCTCCGGCTACCCGGACCGCATCGCCAGCGAGGAGATAGACCCGCTGGCCCAGATCATCGGCATTGCTGACGTTTACGAGGCCATGACCCACCCGCGCGCCTGGCGCGGCCCCCTGAACCCGCCCGACGTGGTGAAAGAGCTTATCGAAAAGGAGGGCCGCGGCTTCAACTCGCGCGTGGTCAAGGCGCTCCTTTCCGCCCTCTCCATCTACCCGCCGGGCTCCATGGTGGCGCTCTCCACCGGGGAGATAGCCCGGGTGATAAAAGTTAACAAGGGTTCGCTCACCCGGCCGCTGGTGGAGGTGGTGCTGGACCCTGAATTCGCGCAGGTCCCCCCGCACGCCATAGACCTGCTGGAATACCCGCTTACGTCCATAGAAAGGACCGTGGATTTCAAGGAGATAGAGGACCGCAACCCCAAGTATTACGCAAGGCTGGAACTTTCCCGCTGGTGGGTGGAGTGGTAAAAAAACGCGGAACTTTGCGCCCGCCGGAATAAACGATAATGGATAAAAAACAACTCCTGTTCCTGGAAGAAGAAGGCTACGTAGTAGACCGCGTCAACGAGATCCTGGCGGCTTTCCCGCAGTTCGAGGTCACGCGCCTGGCCGACGCCAAGGAGGCCAGGGCGCTGCTTAAGGAAAAAGCTTTCGACGTGGTGATAACGGCCATCTACCTGCGCGGGGCTTCCGGGCTGGAACTTTCTTTTACGGCGCGGGAGAAGAACAAGGACGCGTGCGTGATAATCCTTACCGGCCTGGACAACGCCGATCTGGCGGCCAAGGCGGTTGCGGAAGGGGCTTTCGATTTTATAATAAAGCCGCCCGGCATAGAGCGGCTGACCAACATTTTGAAGATAATTACGCTGGTGCGCGGCTTAGCGCTTCCGGAAGACGGAGCCCACAAGTCTTAACGGGCGCAGCAGGTAGAGCGCGAGGCCCGCGGCGCCGTATCGGCGCAGCATGAAGCGTTTTTCCGGCACGGCATATTTCAGCAGCAGCGCCGGGCGCTGGAAGGCGGGCAGCAGGTATTCCAGCAGGGTGGAATGTTTTTTAGCGGCTTTCTCGAAGAAGGCCGCTTTTATTTTTTCCAGGCCGCGCGGTTCCAGCCCGGCGAGGGCTTCGGCGGGGATGGCGAAAGGGCCTTCGTTCAGGCGCGTTATTATGGGCCAGACGACGGCGCGCATTTTATATATGCCGGCTTTACGGGCTACGGCGTCCCAGAATTTTTCGCCGCCGCCCGGGGCGTGGAGCGCGATGCGGGCGCAGTCTTCCAGGTTTTGGGGGGTGAGTTCGCCGTGGTGCAGCAGCGGGTGGGCGGCGGCGTGCAGGAAGAGGTCGGCGAGGTTGAGCGCAAGGCCTTCCTGGCCCGGCTCCAGGCCACGCTTGAAGAGTTCGTCGGTGTCTTTTATGTGCCTGAGCCCGGTGTGGAGGTCCAGGATGGCCGGCGGGGCGTCCCCGCCGGAGGGCTTGAACCAGGCGTCCGCGCTGTTGGGCATGGCCTGGTACCCAAGCTTCTGCAAAATTTTTTCGAAAGGCTCTAAGTCCTTGGGCCTGACCATCACGTCCACGTCGGTCATCCCCCGCTCGCCCAGCCGGTAGATCCCCAGCTCCAGCAAAGCCGCCCCCTTCAGGGCCACGATCTCGATCCCCTCGGCCAAAGCCGCCCTGCGCGCCTCCTGCAGCGCGCCAAGCAGTAAAATTTCCCTGGCCGCTATCGCTTTATCCATGGCAGCAGCGTCCCCTCACCTACTCGCTCCGCTTCTCTCCGGTGGGGTAATACCTGGACGTGGCGTCGAAGCGCACGCCGTAGATGGTAGCGTTCCCGGCCTGGCGGCGCCACACCACGGCGCCGGTGATGTCGATGATCCCTTTTTCGAAAAGCCTGAGCCTGGCGCGCACGCGGTCGCCCACCACCAGGCGCTCCGAGGCGCTGAAGGAAGCGCCGGTGGCCGAGTGGTCGATCAGGCGGCCGGTCCCCACCAGCCCGCCCTTGTCGTCGAAAAACTCGATAGTGGAATTGTGCTTGTTCCTGCTGGCCCGTCTTTTATCAGAAGCCATAGTCTCCCCTTGCCCGCGGCTGCCTGTATAGATTTTAGGATATGCCGCCCCGCCAGTCAAAAGGCTTTAACGGCGGAGACCGCCCGCAGGGAGGCCGAATGCAGCCAGTTCCGGAACAGGCCGCCGAACTGCGCGCATTCCACCGGCAGGAAGTGTCCGCAGTCGGAAAAAGAATGATACTCCGCGGACTGCATCAGCAGGGAAAGTTCGAATTGGTCGCGGAACCCCACCAGCAGGTCCTGCCGGCCCACCAGAAAAGTGGCGGCGGAAACTATCCGCCCCGCGTCCACGCAGATGTTCTCGCCGGCGGCGCCGCGAACCAGCCTTGCCTGGTACAGCCACCTGCCCGCCGAAAACCCGCCGGCCAGGTTGGCACGGTACCTTTTCAGCGTATCCGTGGTCCTTTTCACCGCCAGCAGCAGGTACCTGGCGTCCGCGTCCGCCAGTTCTTCAGGCGTAAGTTCGTCCGCGGCCAGCCTGATGGCCCGCGGCCTGGTCACCCGCTCCCGGTCCGTGCAGGTGGGCGGGGCTATCAGGAAGAGGGACGGGAAGGCCGTGGTCTCGGCCAGTTTCAGCGCGGCGAAACCGCCCAGCGAATACCCCACCAGGCAGGGCGGCCGCTGGAAATTATCCCGAAGGAAATCCCCGAGGTCCTCGAGCAGCGCGCCCATGTTGGCCCTCAGCAGGGAGTGCCCGGACTCGCCGTGTCCCGGCAGGTCCACGTAGACCCTGCGGTACTCCTGGTCGCGGCCGGCGAAGTATTTTTCAAAGGTGTTCCGCATGGACACGTGGTCCAGCGTTGAGCCGTGCAGGAAAACCAGCGGCAGGGCAAACTCGGAGCCTATGGCCTCATAGGCCAGCAAGGTTTTACCCGTATCGAATTTTTTCATATGGTCGCGTAAGGCCCCGGCGGCGGTTCCTTCCGGAATTTTACCCTATTTAGGCGGCTTTGTGGCGCGGGCGCCGCCGCGCTTAAAATTTAACCCTTGCGCCCATATTTGTAATATAATTTATACGGGTAAAGGCGGATGGCGCTGATAATTTATTGGAGCTCAGATGAAAGTACTTCTGGTTGACGACAATCCCATGACGCGGGACATGATGAAGGACCTGCTGACCGAGATGGGTCACGAGGTCGTAGGCGAAGCCGGCGACGGCAACGAGGCCTTAAAGGTCTTCGCCGAAACGCGGCCCGAACTGGTGCTGCTCGACATGATCATGCCCGTAAAGACCGGCCTGGAAGCGCTGCCCGAGCTGAAAGCCATCAACCCCGCCGCCAAGATCGTGATGGTCACGGCGGTGCAGCAGGACACCATCAACCAGGAGCTCATGGACAAAGGCGCCACCGCCATCCTGCACAAGCCTTTCATGTACGACGAGCTGGCGGCCCTGCTCAAGCAGGTGGCCTGAAGCAAAGTATGACGTCAAATCCCAACGCTACGCTCGAGAGCCTGGTGATCCAGAGCCTCGCCAAGTGCCTGCAAAGGCTAGAGCGGGTTTCCGCCGGCACCTGGCAGGTTACCGGGGCGAAAGTAGCCACCGGCACCCTCGGGGACGCGCTGGGCGGGCACGACTTCAGGAATCCCGGCGTCGCCGTCTATTTCAACCTCAAGGGGATCTCCCCGCTGACCGCCATCATGCTGTTCGACCCGGCCGACATGGAATGCATCTCCAAATGCTTCACCGGCCACTCCTTCCCGCACGGCGCCGCCACCACTATGGCCGAAGAGGTCATGCTGACGGAGCTCGGCAACATAGTGATGAACTCCCTCATCAACGGCCTGCTTAACGCTTTAAGAAGGCAGTCCATTCCCACTATCCCGGGCTTCGCCGAGGGAACCCTGCCGGAACTCACCGCCGAACTCGGAAAAACCGTGAACGTAAAACAAGACTTCCGCATAATAACCGCCAGGCTCGACCTAAAATGGGACGCCGTCACCGCCAAGGTGGAGGCTATAGCCCTGGTGCCCGAAGAACTGGCCATGGAACTTGAACTGCTGCAGCCGCCCGCCGCCCAGTAAAACGCTCCGCCCCGCCGCGCCTTAAGCATGCTGAAAAAATTAATCGCCCTGTATAAACCAGCCCCATTCATAGAACCCCTGCCCGCCGAAAAAGTGCCGCAGGCTTACCGGCGCCTGCGCTGGCGGATGATGCTGGGCGTCTTCTCCGGCTACGCCTTCTTCTACTTCGTGCGCAACAGCTTTTCGCTGGCCAAGCCCTACCTGATCAAGGACTACGGCATGAGCAAGGGCGACGTGGGGCTCATCGCCACGGCGCTGGCGGTCTCCTACGGCCTGAGCAAGTTCCTCATGGGGAACGTCTCCGACCGGTCCAACCCGCGGTACTTCATGGCCACCGGCCTGCTGCTTTCGGGCCTGGTGAACCTTGTTTTCCCGTCGTTCGCCGGTTCGGTGCTCATGATGTTCGTACTGTGGTTCGTAAACGGCTGGGCGCAGGGCATGGGTTGGCCTCCCTGCGCGCGCACGCTGACCCACTGGTTCTCCGACCACGAGCGCGGCACCGTCTTCGCCGCCTGGAACCTGGCGCACAACGTGGGCGGCGGCCTGGTGGGGCCCATCGTGAACGGGTCGCTGGCGCTCGCCGCCGTTCTCGCCGCGGGCGCGGCCCTCGGCGCCGGGGCGACTTTCCACATGATCTTCTACGTGCCCGCGCTGCTGGCCATCGCCATGGCCGTGCTGCTGCTGGCTTTCCTGCGCGACACTCCGCAATCCTGCGGCCTGCCCTCCATAGAGGACTACAAGAACGACCACCCTGACACCGGCGTGGACGACCCCGAGCGCGAACTCTCCGCGAAAGAGATCTTCGTGACCTACGTGCTTAAGAACAAGCCGCTGTGGATCATAGCGGTGGCCAACATCTTCATCTACGTGGTGCGCTACGGCGTGCTGAACTGGGCCCCCACGTACCTGACCTCCATGAAGGCCTGCCCGCCGGATATGTCCCGCTGGCTGTTCTTCCTTTACGAGGCGGCCGGCATCCCCGGCACGCTGCTGGCCGGCTGGGCTTCGGACAAATATTTCGGCGGGCGCAGGAGCCCGGTCTCTTTCATCTTCATGTCGGTGGTCACAGCGGCGGTCTGGGTGTACTGGAAGAACCCCGCCGGGAATTTCCTGACGGACGCCATGGCGCTGTTCGCCATCGGCTTCCTGATCTACGGCCCGGTGATGCTGATAGGCGTGAGCGCGGTGGACCTGGCGCCCAAGAAGGCCGCCGGCACCGCCGCCGGCTTCACCGGCTTCTTCGGCTACGTCTTCGGCGCGGTAATAGCGGAACTGGGCCTGGGCCGGATAGTGGACCGCTGGGGCTGGGACGGGGGGTTCATGCTGATCCTCGCCGCCTGCGTGATCTCGATGGTCCTTTTCGCCCTTACCTGGAACGTGCACCACAAGGACCGGAACAAATGACCCGGCTTCTCGTTCTTCTTGCCGCGCTGTCCGCCCTGGCCTGTCCGGCCAAAGCGGGCCAGCTTGTAAATTTCACGTCCACGGACGGCTGCAAACTGGAGGCTTTTTATCAGGCCTCCTCCACCGGCGGCTACGTCTTCATAAACGCCCACGGCCTTGGCTCAAGCAAGGAAGAATGGGGCGCTTTCCAGGGCGCGCTAGAAAAGCGCGGGCAGGGCTACCTCTCGCTGGACCTGCGCGGGCACGGCGCCAGCCTTACCTGCGCCGGCGCCGCGGCCGATTACAGGACTTTCACCAAAGCGGACTGGGGAACGGTTTACCGCGACCTCGAAGCCGGAGCGGCCTGGCTTAAGAAGAAAGGCGTACCGGCGAAGAAGACGGTGTTCTGCGGGGCCAGCGTAGGCGCCAACCTGGCGCTGAAAGCGGCGGCGCAGGGCAGGCTGAAGCCAGCCGCCGTAGTGCTGCTGTCGCCCGGCCTGGACTACGCCGGCGTTACCACGGAGAATAATTTAACCGCCAGACAGCCTTTTAAGGTCCTCATAGCGGCCTCGCCCGACGACCCTTACGCCTGGCAGAGCCGCGCCTGGCTGGAGAAAGCCGCGCGCGCCAACGGGCGGCCCGTTGCTTTAATGGAAGGCAAAAGCGGCCACGGCGTGAATATGTTCACCCCGGAACTGATGAAGGCTATTATAGATTGGGTTGTAAAAACCCCAGGCCCAAAGGCCAAATAAATAAAGGGGACAGGCTACTTTATTTTCCAATAAAGTAGCCTGTCCCC
>JAJZPL010000073.1 GCA_021811185.1 bacterium | reverse complement strand
CGATGGCGCGGTTGATGCTCTGGCGGATCCACCAGGTGGCGTAGGTGGAGAACTTGAAGCCGCGCTTGTACTCGAACTTCTCGACGGCCTTCATCAGGCCCAGGCCGCCTTCCTGGATCAGGTCGGACAGCTCGAGGTTCGAGTTCACGTGCTTCTTGGCGATGGAGACGACCAGGCGGAGGTTGGCCTTGATCAGCTTCAGCTTGTCCTGCAGGATCTGGTCCTCGAGGAAGGTGATCTTGTCGTTCAGCGACATGAAGTCGTCGGGGTTGATCGGCAGCGTGCGCACCAGGTGGTGCTCGCGTTCCTTCACCGCTTTCACGTTCTCAAGGGCGGCTTCCACTTCGGTCGGGTTGTAGCCCCACTTGGACTTGAAGGCGCCGGGCTTCATCTTGCCGCGGCCGACCAACTCGTGGTCGCTCTGCAGCTTGGTAAGGTCGCCGTAGACCTTCTGGTACTTTTCCAGCTCCATGCGGTACTCGCGGATCTTGTGCGCGAGGTTCTTGATCTTGTTGGTGAGGCGCTTGATCTTTTCCTGGTTCAGGTTCAGGTTGATGATGCTCTTTACGATATCCTTGCGCTTCTTGTCGATGACCGAAGCGATCTGCTTGCGGGTCTCGTTGGGGAGGTTTGGCTTCGCGGCCTTCTCGGCGAGCTTGTCGATCTCCTTCTCGGTGCGGGTGATCAGCTGCGCGATGTTCTTCATCTTGCGCTTCATCGCCGAGAGCTCCTGGTTGGACTTGCGGCCGCGGGGCATCAGCTCCTTGGTCGTCATCTCGTCCTGCTCGATCAGGTTCTCCCAGCTGCGGATCTCGCGCATCGTGATGGGGGATTCCAGCACCAGCATGCGCAGTTCGCGCTCGCGCTCGCGGATGTTGCGGGCCAGAGTTATCTCCTCGTCGCGGGTAAGCAGCGGCACCTTGCCCATCTCGGACAGGTACATGCGGATGGAATTGGAAACGTCCGCGGTAGCTGTCCATTCTTCGGTGTAGGCCTCGCGGTCGGCGGCGGCCACGTGCTTGAATTTTTTGCGGTCCACGACCTCGATGCCGAGGTCCTCCAGCGTGCCCATCAGCGTGTCTATTTCCTCGCTGGACATGGACGCGTTCGTCAGGGAGCGGTTCATTTCCTCGAGGGTAATGTATCCGTGTTCCTTGCCCAGTTCCACCAGGTCCCGTAAAGCTTTTTTAGGCTGTGCCATCTTGATCTCCTGTTTCCCGCTTTTCTAAATTTACCTGGCCGAGGATTTAAGCTCGGCCGAAAGTTTCCTGAACTCTTCGAGCTGCTCCGCGGTCATTTCCGGCGCGTTGCGCAGTTCCTTGATGCGCCGCTCTATGGAGAAGCGCTTGAGCATGCGTACCGCGCCCGCAGCGTTCTGGGCGGCCATGTTGTCGCCGCCGAGGTCCGCCACCGCCAGCTCCATGATCAGCGCGGCCTGCTCCGGGAACCTGTCCGCCATGGCCGCCGCGGCTTTTGCCCGCGCTTCCGGGGCCAGTTCCTTCATGGCCGCGAAGATATCGCGCGCGAGCGGGCTGGAAAAATCCTCCGGCACCAGCGACTCCGACTTCTCGATCAGCGACGGGTCGCGCAGCATCAGCTGGATGAAGCCGCGCTCTATGGGCGCCATCGGCGGCGCCGCGGGGGCCGCGCGCTTTACCGCGCGCTGGGGGGCCACCTGCGTCTTCCTGAGCTGCTTCAACACCGAGGCCTCTTCCACGCCGAAGCGGTCGGAGAGGGACTTCACCCATTCGCTCTTCAAGATCTCGTCTGGCTGCTTCGCCACCGTCTCCAGCAGCACCGCTATGGCCTGCGCCTTCTCCTGCGAGGGAGGGGGCGTTTTGCGGCCCTTAAAAAAAAGGTTCATCCGGAAGTCCAGCGGATCCGAAGCCTCGGCCAGCTTCTTCTCGAATTCCTCGCGCCCGTGGTCGTTCAGGTATTCGTCGGGGTCCTGGCCGTTGCCGAGGTTCCCGAGCCGCACGTACAGTCCGGCCTCCATGAAGATCTCCGCGGCGCGGACGGAAGCGTTGATCCCTGCGCGGTCGTCGTCGAACATTACCACGGTGTCCTTGGCGTAGCGGCCTATCAGGCCCGCGTGCTCCGCGGTGAGCGCCGTGCCGAGCGGCGCCACGGCCCAGTCCACGCCGTGCTGGTGCGCGCCTATCACGTCCATGTAGCCTTCCAGCAGCAGCAGTTTGCCGGACTTCCGGATCTGCGGCAGCGCCTCGTGCAGGCCGTAAAGAGTGCGGCGTTTAGAGAACAAAACGGTTTCGGGCGAATTGAGATACTTGGGCTGTCCCTCGGGGTCCAGTACGCGCCCGCCGAAAGCTATGGTGTCCCCGGCCTGGTTGCGGATGGGGAACATGATGCGGCCGCGGAAAGTGTCGCCGATCCTGCCGCCTTCGCGCTCTGTCACCAGCCCGGCCTTAACGGCCAGTTCCCGGCTCCAGCCCTTGGTCTTCAGCTCGTCCATCAGGGCGCCGCCGGCGGCGGGGGCCCAGCCGAGTTCGAAGCGCTCCACGGTGGCCTTGCTCAGGCGGCGCTCGCCCAGGTACAGGCGGGCTTTCTCGCCGGCCGGTGAAAAAAGGGTCTTGTGGTAGAACCCGGCCGCGTGCGTGAGCATCTTCTTCAGTTCGAGGCGCTCCTTGTCTTCCTCGGTCAGGGTGTGCGAGCGCTCGTCCCCGTATTCCACGCCGGCCTTCAGGGCCAGCTTTCTGGCGGCCTCGGGGAAAGTAAGGCCTTCTATCTTCATCACGAAAGTGAACACGTCCCCGCCCTCGTTGCAGCCGAAGCAGTAGAAGATCTGCTTGTCGGGGCTGACGGTGAAAGAGGGGGTCTTCTCGTTATGGAACGGGCACGGCGCTTTGTAGTTGCGGCCGGCTTTTCTCAGGGCCGGGACATACTCGCGGATGACATCCGCGATGTCCAGTTTTTCCCTGATAAGTTCTATGACGGGAGATGAACTCATTGGTGACACGAACCCGGCTGTAAAACAGGCAAAAAGCCGCGCGGACCGGGGTCCGCGCGGCCGTCAGGGAAGTCTATTAGAAAGACCTTCTGCCTTTGCGGACCTTGCGGCGGGCTTCCTGGGACTTTATCTTGCGCTTCATCGCGGGCGTTACGTAATGCTCGCGGCGTTTGATCTCCTTCAGGATGCCGTTGCGCTCGCAGTCGTGCTTGAAACGCCTGAGAGCTTCTTCAATGGATTCTTCGTCTCTTACTTTGATAAATACCACGCTAATCACCACCTTTCTGTATGGAATAAAACTTGGAACAAAATCCGTTTTAGCCGGGGGGCCAGAGCAGCTTTCTTCCGGCGAGCAGGTGGTAGTGCAGGTGGTCCACCGACTGCCCCGCGCCCTTGCCGTTGTTCGTAACCAGCCGGAAGGCGTTCTCGACTTTTAAAATTTTAGCGATCTTGCCCGCCGCCAGCTGCAGCTTGCCCAGCAGCTCGGCGTCCGCTTCGCCCGCGGCGCCGAGGCGGTCTATGTGGCGGCGCGGCACTATGATAACGTGGGTCGGCGCCACAGGATTCCTGTCCAGGAACGCCACCACGTCGGCGTCGTCATAAACGACTTTCGCGTTAACTTCGCCCGAGGCTATAGAACAGAAAATGCAATCCGCCATTGATTGTATTATATATATTATAGAGGCGCAGGGGAATGGGGGGGCGCCCTTAGAACCGGGAGAGCGGAAGATAGCGCTCTTTGAACTTGCCGGGATGGTAGTCGTAAGTGAGGACGGAGCGGGGGCTTCTGAGGAGCCGCAGCGGGTGGACGCCGGCCTTTCTGGCCTGGATGATACCTGAGTCGGAA
>JAJZPL010000072.1 GCA_021811185.1 bacterium | reverse complement strand
CGATGCGGCTGTCCATGCCGATGGCTTTGCCCACCTGCTCCACGTCGGCCTCGGTGATCTCGCACAGCGCCGACAGCGAGTTGATGGAGCTGATGCGCTGCGCCAGGAAGGCGTTGGCGGCCAGCTTCGAAAGCTCGGAGGACCAGAGGTTGGTGGTCAGGATCCTCTCCTTCGGCACCCAGGCCTCGTAGATCTCCACGAGCGCCTTTATCGCGGCCTTGCCGCGCGGCGTCTGGTGGCCGCCTATCAGCACGCGGTCCGGGTTCTCCAGGTCGGCGATGGCGGTACCCTCGGCGAGGAACTCGGGGTTGGAGAGCACCTCGAAATGGTGCTTCGGGTGGCGGCTCAGGATCCGCTCCATAGCCTCGGCCGTGCGCACCGGCAGCGTGCTCTTCTCCACCACTATCTTGTCGCGGTTGGCCACCTTCACGATATTGCGGGCCGTGGCCTCCCAGAACTGCAGGTCGGAGGCGCAGCCCGCGCCGCGGCCGAAGTACTTGGTCGGCGTGTTCACGCCCACGAAGATGATGTCGCAGTCGCGGATCGCCTTGTCGATATCGGTCGAGAAGAAAAGGTTCTTGCCGCGGCGGCGCTTCACCACCTCGTCGAGGCCCGGCTCGTAGATCGGCATCTTGTCCGAGTTCCACGCGTCGATGCGCGCCTTGTTGATGTCCACCACCACCACCTTGCGGTCGTGGTTATGGTCGGCTATCGCGGCCATCGTCGGCCCGCCAATGTAGCCCGCGCCTATGCAGCAGATCGAACGGTTCATTTTCTTCATCCCAGGCTCCTTCGCAAAATCCTCTGTAATTTTATCAGTATAAAGAGCGGTGCGCAAATCCGCGAGGGAAAAGCACCGATAGCCGCAGTTTTAGGGATAACATATTGCAATATGCAATATTGCCTAGGGTGTCAATGGGCAGAGTAAATACTGATTACCCGCCCGCGGTCCTCGTTCTCCTGGTCGGCCTTGAAGTATATCTCCACCAGTTCAACGGTGTCAGTCTCCGCGTAGTACGCGTAAATGACGCGGATCCCGGATTTAGCCCCGCGCCCCTTGAGCGCCTTACAGGCGAACTTCTTAACTTTAAAGACCTGCGGGACCTCGAACGGGAGCCCCGTCAGGCGGAAGATACCCCCATTATCCACATGCAGTTTATGGTAGATATTAAGCTGTGTCCGCACCAGGGTAGCCAGGTCTTCCTCCAGCGAACGGAACCTCCGGAGAAGCTTCTTCAAGTCCCGGTCGAACTCCTCGCGGCGTACGACGCGCTTAAATACCGTCCCCATATTCACGCACCGAGTAGTCCGGCGTGCGGTAGAACACCGCCTCGTAATCCATCTTCTCCCCCTCCGCGGCCGTCATCCACGGCACGTCCTTGTGGGAATAGTCGCTTATCTGCGCGGCGTTCATGTCGGAAAGCTTGCCCAGCACCTGGTCTATAACTTTTATCTCCCGGGCGGACAAGGCGGAAAGGTCCGCGGCCTTGCACGGCAGGTACTTGGTCTGCGGAAAGCTGAAATACTTACTGTCCACCTTTATGATCTCCCCCGCCTTCTCCATCAGGCCTATAAGCTTGCGGAACTCCACCGGCGTAGGGCCGTAATGGTTCTTTATATACGTGGCGCCTATAAACTGCTCCTCGTATTTCTCGTAATAGTTGAAGTCCATGAAATACAGGAGCTTGTACAGCACCGTCTCGCCGATATTCGGCTTGGCGCCCACGGCGTTAAGGACGTACAGAAGGACCTGGCGGAACTTAGCCATGTTGCGCTGCGGCACGCTTATCCGCAGCTGCGGCGCGGCCGCGTAGGCGCCCGCGGACTCCGCCGCCACGGAAACGCTCGGCAGCGGCGAGGTGCCCAGTATCTGCCCCACGGAAGCGTTAAGAGCGCGCGAAAAAGCCGGCAGTTCCTCCGCCGAAACCTTGCGCGTCCCGCACTCTATCTGCGAAATGATCGGGCGCGAAAGCTTTACGGCGGCGCCGAGCTCTTCCTGGCTCAGCCCCAACAGCTCGCGCAGCGCGTGAATATTCTTGCCTATCATAGGGGGGTCCCTCCGTACCTATAGCATAGCAGACGAAAGATAATCTGTCAATACATAGAAAGATAATCTTACACAAAGGGCAAAAAGAAAGCCCCCATCCGGGGGCACCCCCTCTATCGAGGCGAAGCCTCGATAGACGCAAAGCTTCACTTCAGCGTGCGGCGGAAATAGTCCACGGTCTTCAGCAGGCCCTCGTTCAGCTTCACCTTGGGCGCCCAGTCCAGCTTCTCCTTGGCCAGGCGGATGTCGGGCTGGCGCTGCTTCGGGTCGTCCTGCGGCAGCGGCTTGTAGATCAGCTTGCTCTTGCTCTCGGGGATCAGCTCCAGCACCTTCTCGGCGAGCTGCTTGATGGTGAACTCGTCCGGGTTGCCTATGTTCACAGGGCCGGTGAAATCGGACGTATTGTTCATCATCGCCGTCATGCCGCCCAGCAGGTCGTCCACGTACTGGAAGCTGCGCGTCTGAGAGCCGTCGCCGTAGATGGTGATATCCTGCCCGCGCAGCGCCTGCACGATGAAATTGCTCACCACGCGCCCGTCGTTGGGGTGCATGTTGGGCCCGTAGGTGTTGAAGATCCTGATCACGCGGATCTGCAGCCCGTGCTGGCGGTAATAGTCGAAGCACAGCGTCTCGGCGCAGCGCTTGCCCTCGTCGTAGCAGGCCCGCGGACCTATGGTGTTGACGCGGCCCCAGTAGCTTTCGGTCTGCGGGTGCACCTCGGGGTCCCCGTAGACCTCGCTGGTGGAGGCCTGCAGGATGCGCGCCTTCGTGCGCCGCGCCAGGCCCAGCATGTTGATCATGCCGTTGACCGACGTCTTGGTGGTGTGCACCGGGTTGAACTGGTAATGGTTGGGCGAAGCCGGGCAGGCCAGGTTATAGATCTGGTCCACTTCCACGGTGAGCGGCTCGCAGATGTCGTGCCGCAGGAACTCGAAGCGCTTGTTGTCCAGCAGGTCCAGGATATTGTCCTTGCTGCCGGTGAAGAGGCTGTCCACGCAGAGCACGTCGTGTCCCTGCTCCAGCAGCCGCCGGCACAGGTGCGAACCTATAAAGCCCGCGCCGCCGGTAACAAGTATCTTCAGATTTCCCATCGTTCTCCCCTTATATCTTCGCGAACGACAATTTTAGCAGTATAGGAGCGGCCAATCAATCTACAGGGGCTTCTTATGCGTCGTCCCCCAGCCCATGGTCAGCGTCCAGCTGACATAGTCCACGGCGCGCTCCGTGCCGTTGCCCGTGGCCCGCTGCCAGGCCGTCCGCAGCCGGAGCTCCGCCGGCAGGTAGGTCAGCTCCAGCGCGAGCGCCGCCAGCCCGAACGGCCTCACCCCGCCGGAACGCATGTTCTTAAAATAAGTGCCGCCTTTATAGGTTTCCTTGTAGCCGCCCATCGCGCCCAGCATAGCCGACGGCGTAGCCAGCCAGCTGCCGGCACGCAGGTTCAGCGCGGCGCCGCCCTGCATGCCCACCAGGAAGTTGTAGAACTTCCCCTCCTCCTTGCTGCCCTGTATGATAGAGTAGCTGCCGAAGGAAACCGGCACCGACACGAAGAGCGCCCGGCGAGGGAAGCCGTCCGCGCGGCCGTACAGGTAGTGCCGCGTGCTCCCGCCGTGAAAACATATCCCCGACAGGTCGCGCGTGACGCCGTACACGTGGATGGTCTCGTTGTTCGGCAGCCCCAGCAGCGCCACGCCGAAAGCGGAGCTGTTGTAAGTGGAGCTGGACTTGCGCTCGCCGAAGGTGGCCGTAACGTCCAGCCCGCCAAGACTAACCCGGGAGCCGTGCGCATCCACGTACCCGCCGCCGAAGTCCCGCGTCTTCTCCCTGGAAAAATCCACCGACGGCGGCAGCAGCAGTTGCAGA
>JAJZPL010000040.1 GCA_021811185.1 bacterium | reverse complement strand
GTCAGAAGCCCGAAAGCGGAAGATAGCGCTCTTTGAACTTGCCGGGATGGTAGTCGTAAGTGAGGACGGAGCGGGGGCTTCTGAGGAGCCGCAGCGGGTGGACGCCGGCCTTTCTGGCCTGGATGATACCTGAGTCGGAAGCGCCGGCGTAAAGGATGAACCGCCTTTTCTCAAGGATCCGGTATTTCTCGTTCTCGGTCTTATTCAGGAAAAAGTAATCCGCCAGCCGGCGCCAGGAGGCTTCCAGGCTGTCCGAGCCTTCGCTGCCGCGGTCGCAGAAAACCGCGATCTTTACGCCCAGCGCCTTCAGCGCCCAGGCTGTGAGCCAGGGCACGGGTTTCAGGCTTTCGTAGGCATAGGAGCGGTTGACGGCGTTCCAGTAATCGGGGGACCCCTGTTCCAGTCCGTCCTTTTCGGCGGCCTTGAACGCAGGCGTGGAAAAGGAGAGGCCGTCGTCGTATTCGAAGGCTGCCTGGAAGCCGATCAGCGAATTAACGCTGAAAAGGAAGCCCCAGGCGCCGGCCACCATCGAGAAGGTTTTAAGCCGTCCAAGCCATTTCATAAAAAAACCGGACATCGCTTCTATCCTCAGTTGCCTTCCGCCTTTACTATCCTGCCGCCTTCCGGCCTGCCGTACGCTTTCTGCCTCGAGAAACACCAGCCTACGACTTCGCGCAGGTAGCGGCGGGAGTTGGAAAATTCCATCGCGCTGGAAAGCAGCGAATTCTCGCGGGTCCCTACCAGGGAGTCCGGTACGGCCAGGTGGTAGACTTTGGCGGGGACCAGCGGGCCGCCGTCGCTCTCCACTCTGTCGAGAACGCCGTCTTTGAGAAAAAGTTTAAGCCCGGAAACGCTGATCTCTCCGGGCTGAAGCGCGCCCAGCGCCCTTTCCAGGTCGTCGCCGCGGATCTTAACGAAAACTATGCTGGAGTCCAGCGGGAAGGCCGAGTACAGCGAGCCTACCGTGACCGTGCCGCTGGAGAAGCCGGCTGCCGGCTCGGAAAGGCTAAGGATCGCGGCGTTGCTCCTGGACCAGCGCTTCATGCAGTCCGAGGCGAAATCCGCCGCCGGGGAAACACCGTTCTCGCGAAGCGGCAGGGCTTCGGTAAGGAAGCCGACCTTCTTTGAAAAATGCGCGGCCGCGGCTTTCCGGTAGCCTGCGATGATGTCCAGCACGCCCTTGTCCTCTCCGTACTTGGCGGCCAGCAGCGGCAGGCGGTCCCAGTCGAGGTCCGTCATTCGGCCCGCTGGGTCTAGGTCCAGCGTGAACCTGGCCGCGGCGGCCATCTCCAGGCCCGCGCCGGCGACCCAGGTCCGGCCGACCCGGAAGGGTTTCTTTATGGAAGGCTCGTCGGTGATGACCAAATCTATTCTTGGTCCCTTCGCCAGCAGGTTCCTGAAAAATTCCGGGGCGGCCTTTTCTTTCGGGTTTATGCCCAGCAGCATTACTATGACCTGCGCCCCGCCGTCGCGGAGCGCCTTGACCGCCTTCTCCATCTCGTAGGTTTCTTTCTCCAGCTTGTAATGGGCGAGGTACTTGGGACGGTTGGGTTTGGAGGGGGACGAGATGATGGCCGAGAAGAAACCTATCTTCCTGCCGCCCGCCTGCGCCACAACGCTGCTGAGCAGGAACCCGGGTTTTTTATTGTTCTTCAGGTAAAGGTTAGAGGCGAGCAGCGGGATGGCGGAGGCTTCCGCCAGTTTCTGCAGTTCCGCCGGGGCCAGCGTCAGGTCTTCGATGCCGGCCGCGGCCGCCGAGTAGGGCACGGCGTTCAGGCAGGCCATCGTGGAGCGCCCGCGCGTCAGCCAGCCCTCCGGCGTTACGGAAAACCAGTTGCCTAGGTCCACGGCCAGCTTGGGCCGCTTTTCCTCGTCGTACAGTTTCTTGAAGACCGCGAAACCGCCCGTGAGCTTGCCGCCCGCCGCAGGCTCTTCCCTGGCCCAGAGCCGGCCCTGCGACCGGGCGGTGGCGAAGATGACCAGCTGCTCTTTTTTCGCGCACGCCCCCGCGCCCAGCAGAAGCAGGGCGAGCAGCGCGTTGCCGGTGCGGGAGGTTCTTTTCATCACTCCAGCTGGGTTATCCTGCCGCCTTCGGGGGCCGCTTTTACGGGGTTTTCCCCGATATCCTTGATCAGCAGGTCGCGGATGGGCCGCATGGTATCCTCGGTCGTGCCGGCTTCGGTGAAGGCCTTGCCGCCGGTGCCGCCGGTAGTCAGGTAATTGTTGGTGGCGACGGTCAGCTTGTCTTCGGGGCCGACCGGCTTGCCGTTGTGAAGGATAGTGACGTCAGCGGGGCCCCGGGGGGAGTTGCGGAAGGTGATCTTGAGCCCTGAAACCTGCAGTTTGGAGCGGCCGCCGCGCAGGTTGTCGGTCATCAGGTCCGCGAGTTGTTTCCCGGTCATCGTAAGTTTGACCAGCGTGTTCTCGAACGGCATTACCTGGAAGATATCGCGCAGCCTGACCGGGCCTTTTTTAAGGTCGGAGCGGATGCCGGCCGAGTTCTGGAAGGCCGCGTCCGTGCCGGCCTGGCGGCGCATCGCGTCGGTGAACCAGTTGCCGATGTCGGAATCCAGGGTTCTGGTGGAGAAGCCCAGGTCCACGGCGCTCTCGCCGATGACCTTGCCCATCTCTTTGTCCACTTCGGTGGTGAAGCCTTTTATCGTGGCGGCCACGGCGGGATCCTCCCCGGTCTTGTCCGTCCACAGCGGCACGATCTCGTCGGTGGCGCCCGTGAATTTGCCGGTCTTGTCGTCGAACTGCAGGCTGATCTTGGAAACCTCGGTCAGGCCGAAGTAGCTTTCCGCTATCAGCGTGGAGCTTTCCTTGTCGAAGTAGCCGTGCGTCAGCCCGACGTGGTTGTGGCCCCCTATCACCACGTTGGCGCCTTTGGCGCCGCGGGCTATAGGCAGGGTGCCGTTGGCGGTCTGGGCCGCGGTAAAGGTCCAGGTGGAGATGTCCGTGGTGCCGTAGACGTCGCCGCCGAACCCGACGTGGGCCAGGATGATTATGGCGTCGGGGTTAAGTTTCTTTACTTCCGCGGTCCAGCGGGCGGCCTCGGCCGGTTCGTCCCGGAATTCCAGGTGCTTGACGTAGGCGGGGAAGGTGGAGGTGGAAGTGTGGCGCCCGGCCAGGCCGATGACCGCGATACGCCTGCCCGCCCGCTCTATGATAACGTAGGGTTTAAGGTAATCGGCGCGCTCGCCGGTGGCTTTAACGTAAACGTTGGCGCCCAGCCAGGTGAAAGAAGAGGCCGCTACCAGATTCCGCAGGTTGGGTTCGGCGTAGTCGTAATCGTGGTTGCCGACTTCCACGGCGGAGTAGCCGAGCTGGTTCATCAGCTTTACGGTGGCCATGCCCTTCGTAAGGCTGCCTTCGGGCGTGCCCTGGAAGGTGTCGCCGGAGTCCAGCAGGATGTGCGGGTTCTTGTCCGCGTCCGCGAGGGCCGCCAGGGCGGGGAAGCCGCCTATGGTGCGGGTGGAATTTTCCTTATCCCACTTGGCGGGGCGCGCGGTGTACCAGCCGTGCACGTCGCTGGTGTGGAAGACGTCGATGGTCAGGGCCCTGGCCGAAGACAGAGTGGAGAGCAGAAGTATGGCGGCTAGCATGGTTTTCATGGAGGATTCCTATTTAAGAGGTCAGACCTTAAAACAGAGCGGTGAAACCGGGTGCGGCTTATATCCCGACGAGGGCTTCGGCAAGGCGTTCGAACGCGTCGAAAACCGAGTCGAGCCCTGAATATATACTACTAAATTTGAGATTTTGGGCGAAACCGCCCGGCTGCGGGCCCGAGGCGGGCCTGGAGGCCGCGTCACGGGCGAGCGAGAGCGCCTTGCGTCCGCCGGACGAAAGGCCCAGCGCCTCTTTCAGCGCGCGTTCGCGGCGGAGACGGGAAAGGAGGGCCGGGGCCAGCCCGCAGGCTTTCTCCAGGTAAATAAGCGCTTCCTTGACCGGGGCGTTGGGCTGGACCCCCAACAGCGCCATATCGGAGAAGGTTTTTTCAAGGCGCCGCGTGAAGTCTTCGGCGGCGGCCAGGGCCGCGGAGCTTGCCGGGGCGGGGGCCCCGGAGGCCGCGGCATTGGCAAGGGCGGCGTGCAGTGGTTTGAAGAAGGCGGCGGCCCCGGCGGGCGCCGCGGTAAGGTCGCCCAGGGCCGCGCCGGAGCGCCCCGCGGCGTTCAGCACGGCCTTAAGCCGCGGGTCGGTAAGCTTAAGCCAGAATGCCTTCATAAGATGATGATAAATTATATCCTCCGCTTCTTGCAAATACAGCGTGAACTGTGGAATAGCCCCGAAAATCCTCGCGGATTTTTTCAGCGCATAGCGCTGGTCCTTCGCCCGCTGCGCGGGGAATCCTGCGTGGGGGACGAGGTGAACGCAAGCAGGGATGTCGGCACGAAGGATTCGGAATAAAAAACCGCGGGAGGCTTTGAACCTCCCGCGGTCGGCAGTAAGCCAGGCGTTGATTAACGCTTGGAGAACTGGAAGCGTTTGCGCGCTTTGGGCTGGCCGGGCTTCTTTCTTTCCACCATGCGGGAATCGCGGGTAAGGAACCCGGCTTTCTTCATGGAGGCGCGGAAGCTGTCGCCGAGGCTGGCTATGGCCCTGGAGATGCCGTGGCGGATCGCGCCGGCCTGGCTGGAGACGCCGCCGCCGGTGACCTTGATCACGACGTCGAACTTCTGGTCTTTCGCAAGTTCGAAAGGCCGGATGATCTCGTGGCGCAGGCGGGGATTGTTGCCGAAGTAGGCTTCGGGGGTCTTGGCGTTGATGGTTACCTTGCCTTCGCCGCCCTGGGACATGCGGATCTGGGCGATGGACGTCTTGCGGCGGCCGGTTGCCAGTATAAGATTCTTGTTTTCCATAGTATCTGTTTTCCTTAAGTTAGTGTTACTTAGCGGCTTTCGGCTCGGTCTTGGGCATGGGGAACTGGGTCTGCGCGCCGTTGAAGATGCGGAGGCGCTTCATGCGCTTGTCGCGCATGCGGTTGTCGTCGAGCATGCGGCGCACGGAGAGTTCGAGCACCTTGGTGGAATCTTTTTCCATCTGCCGCTTGTACGGGATGGTCTTCGCGCCGTTGGCGTAGCCGGAATGGCGGAAGTAGAATTTGTCTTCCAGCTTGTTGCCGGTGATGCGCACCTTGTCGGTGTTGATCACCACGACGAAATCGCCGCAATCGGTGTTGTGGGCGAAGTCGCGCTTGTGCTTGCCCATCAGGAACACGGCGATCTTTGTTGAAAGACGGCCGAGCACCTGGTCAGTAGCGTCAAGGAAATGCCATTTCCTGGTTTTTTCGGCCGTGTCGGCTTTGGGCAAAGTGGTTTTCTGTGTCATAGTTATATTATGATACTAAATTTTCCGGGTTTATGCAAAACGACGGCCAAAATAAACTTCAGGGCGTGCCGTTCCAGATCTTGCCGTTCTCGCATAACCTGTGTCTTTTGACCGCGCCGGTCCCGAAGAAGGCCGTGGAGGTTTTCGAATCCGAAACGTCGGTGGTGCCGTTGCGGTAGGAAGCGATGTTGGCGGGCAGCACCTTGTTCATCGGGTTCATGCAGAGCGCTTGTTCCTTGAAACAGACGAAGTAGCGCATCCGCGCTCCGTCCGTGATGATCTTCATGTTCAGCGGGTCCGCGGTCAGCACTTCCGGCGGGCAGTCGGTGAGGCGCAGCAGCCAGAGGTATTCCGGCTCGGAGATCTCTTCGTAGCCCTGGGCGGTGAATTCCTGCACGTCCTTTTCCGCCTTCAGCGCCGCCGGGCTCTGCGGCACCGGCTCGTAGGTAAGCAGCCAGTTCTTCCCGCCGGAGGCGGACTCCCGCCAGACAGCCTCTCCTTCGGCGGTAAGTTTGCCCGCCGCGTCGAAGAGGGGAGCGCCGGTCATGGAGCGCAGTTTGAAGATCTCGCGGAGGCCCACGCCCTGCTTCTCGAAGAACTTTACGGCTTCCCGCGTGGCGTAGAAATTGTAAGCCTTGTAGCCGGCCCCGGTGAGCAGCAGCCTGGTGCCGTCGGCGGTTTTCTGCTCGACGGCAAGGCCGCGGAAGGAAGGCGCCTTGCCTTTAAGAAAGTCCACCGCCCCGCTGATCTCGGCGGCCTTGATGGCCTTGAAAAGTTTTATGTCGTCCGGCAGCAGCGCGGTCTTGCGCGTGTCGATGGCCAGGCGCAGCTGCAGCTCGGCCAGCATCTCGTCGTTGGTCAGGTTGGAGGTCTTCAGCTCGTCCCTGCGGGCCTTGACCTTGGCGTCGGACGGGTCGAGTTTCAGGATCCTGTCGTAAACCCCGATGGCGCCGCTTATGTCCGGGCGGGCTTCGAGCGCCGCGGCCAGGCCCTTCAGCGCGTTCAGGTCGCCGGCGTTGTCCGCCAGCGCCAGATTATACTGCTCCACGGCCTTGGCGGGATCCCCTATCTTCAGCCAGGTTTCGGCCGCTTTAACGCGGCAGGACGCGGCCAGCGGGTTCTTGGGCCCGGCCAACCCCGCGGCCCTCGTGTATTCTTTTACGCCTTCTTCGTACCTGCCAACGCGCACCAGCAGCGGCGCACGCTCCGCGGCAAGTCCCGGGTCGGAGGGGGAAAGTTTAAGGCAGGCTTCGCTCTGCGCCAGCGCGGCTGCGGGCTCGTCCTTGGCCGCGGCTTCCTTGAATTTTTCCAGGCAGGCGGCGGCCTGCTGTTTGCGTCCCGGCGGGGGCGGGGGTTTAGCGCCGGGGTGTTTGGCGGCGGGTTTCGCCTTTTTTGCGGCCGTACGCCTGGCCCCTTCTTTCAGGAGCGCGCGGTAGCGGCTGGAATCGAAAGTCAGTGTGAGGCCCTTCATATAATAGGAATGGGCGCGCACCGCGTCGCCGCGCTTCTCCAGCAGGTTCGCGAGGGTATAGTACGCCTGGGAACTTGCGGAAGAGATCTCCACGCCCTGCCGCAGGGTTTCCTCGGCCTTCTTGAAGTTGCCGGCGGCGGCATGGGCCAGGCCCAGTTCGCGGTAGGAAGGGTAGTCGGTCGCGTCCAGTTCCATGGCGCGCTTACAGTTCGGCAGGCCTTGTTCGGCGCGGCCCGAGAGGCGCATGGCCTTGCACAGGGCCAGGAAGCCGGCGTAATCCGCCGGGGCGTTCTTCAGCACCAGCCTGGCGGAAGACTCCAGCGCGGCCGCATAACCGTGGGGATCCGCCGGCAGTTCCACCGCGCGCAGCAGCAGGTTCCTGTCGCCGGGGGAAGTTTTCAGGGCGGCCCAGGAATTTTCGGCGGGCGTATCGTTCCCGGCGAAAAGCGGCGGGACGGCCGCGGAGCACAACAGCGCTCCTGCCAGCGTCAGGTCGAGTTTCGGCTTCACTTGGTTCTTAGGATGCGGGGCAGCGTTACCCCGCGCTGGGCCTGGTACTTGCCCTTCCTGTCCTTATAGGAGGTTTCGCAGACCTGGTCGGCGCCGAGGAAGACCAGCTGCGCTATCCCTTCGTTGGAGTAGATCTTGGCGGGCAGGGGGGTAGTGTTCGAGATTTCAAGGGTAAGGTGGCCTTCCCATTCGGGCTCCAGCGGCGTGATGTTCACCACTATGCCGCAGCGCGCGTAGGTGCTTTTGCCGATGCAGAGCCCTATCACGTCCCTGGGGATGCGGAAGTATTCCACCGAGCGGGCCAGCGCGAAGGAATGCGCCGGCACGATGCAGTACGGGGCTTTTATGTCCACGAATGATTTATCATTAAAGGCTTTCGGGTCCACCACGCAGTTATGCACGTCGGTGAATACCTTGTACTCGTTGGAAACGCGGATGTCGTAGCCGTACGAGGACAGGCCGTAGGAGACCCTGCCCTTGGCCACCAGCCCTTCCACGAAAGGGACGATCATCTTGTTCTTGCGGCAGTTCTCGCGTATCCAGGCGTCAGATTTAAGCATAGTTTCTCCGGTCAGATCTTGAGGTAGTTCAGCCAGGTTTTGAACAGCGCCAGGGCTTTCTCGAAGCGGTTCAGGCGCACCCGGCCTTCCTTTATCCTGAAGCCGCCGCGCTCGATATTGCGCAGCAGTTCCCGGTACAGCCCGCCCATAACGAGCGGGGCCGCCAGGCGCCGCTTCAGGCTGGGCTCGGCCAGCGCCAGGGCTTCGGCGTAAAGACCATGGGCCCTGGCCGTTTCGAATTTCATCAATTCTATAAAATTGGGAGGGTAATTGGAACCGCCGAGGTCGGCCGGGGCGCAGCCGAACCGGGCCAGGTCCTCGGCGGGGAGATAGACCCTGCCGGCGGCGTAGTCCTCCGCCGCGTCTCGGATGATGTTGGTCAGCTGCACGGCATAGCCCAGTTTCTCCGCCAGGCGCCCGGCCCCCGGGGCCTCGTAGCCGCAGATCGCCAGGCAGGCCAGGCCCACGGCCGACGCTACCCTGTACATGTAGCGTTCCAGTTCCGCGTAGGTGGCGTACCCGGTCTTCTCCAGGTCCAGCGTAACGCCTTCCAGTACCAGCAGGAAATGTTCGGGTTTAAGGGGGAAGGCTTTTACGGCCAGGGCGAGTTCGCGTTCCAGCGCGCCGTCGGCCGGCTTGCCGGCGAAGATCCGCGCTACGGCGGAGCGCCACCCGGCCAGCCGCGCCGCTTTAGCGGAAGGCGCCAGCGCGGGGTCGTCGGCGATGTCGTCCACCGCGCGCGCGTAGCCGTAGTAGGCGGAGAGGGCCCGGCGCTGCGCCGGGGGCAGAAAGAAAAAAGCGGGCCCGAACGACGAGCCCGCTTCGTAAGGCTGGTTCATGCCTTCCTATTCCCCTATGCTTTCCAGGTATTTCGAGAACGTGTTCCAGCCGGAGGCCTTCTCGAAGTCAAGTTTTGAATACGTGGGATAATATTCGATAAGATTGCCCGGCCTGCCGGGGAGGTTTATTGAAATGCCGTGGGTGTTGGAATATTCCTTGCCGGTACGGTCCTTGCCGAGCCAGACGTTCTTGACCGTGAGGCCGGAGGCGATGAAGCCTTTCAGGTCCTCGCCGGCCGCCGCCAGTTCTTTGGCGCCGGGCAGGGCGGGGTTAGCGTAGCGCCCGGCCAGTTCCACGAAATTGTAAAGGTCGCCGTAGAAAGAGATGCGTTTGTCCGGGTCCGTGGTCTCGTCTCCGATCTCGAAGCGCAGGACTTCGGCTTTAGCTTTGGCGAGGGCGGGCTTGTCGCCGGCCGCCATTTCAAGCTCGTACCAGGTCTTCACCTTTTTAGCGAACTCCGGCAGTTTGGCCGCGCGGATGGCCGAGAGCTGCGTGCCGTACTTGGTCTGCTCGAGCTGCTGCTGGAATTCCGGGCGGGAATACATTTCGTGGAAAGTGTCCACCATGTACGTGCCGGCGGTCTCGGCCCCGGCGCCGGGATTCTTCTCCAGCGTGTCCAGGAAACCTTCCCAGTTCAGGCTGGCCAACTGGATCACTTCCTCGGAGCCTGCGATCACGTCCGCGCCGTCCTTCAGCTCGTAGGCCACTTCGGCCATCTGCATGAAGCAGGCCATGGAAGTGTAAAAATCCACCTTGCCGGCTTCCTTGAAGATCTTGCCCAGGTCGGTGGTGGAGATGTAGTGCTTGGTCACAAAATCGTGGGAGATGGATTTGGAGGACGAGTCTTTCCACGAGGGGGCGGTCGGGTCTATCCAGCCCCAGCCGTGGTCCCAGATCACGAACATAATCTTTTTTGCGGGGTAGGCGGTCCTGCCCCATTTAAGGAAAGCCGCGGCCTCTTTCCAGTCGCCCATGTCGGCGGGGCCCAGGTCGGCCAGCATCGGGGATAAAATGTGCCCGGTATCCGTGTCGCGGGTCACGTAGTAGCGGCGCACGCCGGCCCAGTCCCCGTCGGCGGTAGTGTCGTTGTCCAGGCCCTTCGAGCGGCCTATTTCCGTCACTATGTTAACCTTGTCGCTGGAGCCTATGGTCTCAAAGCGGTTCATATCCGCCAGGGCGAACGGTTCGATGTTGCTCTTGCCGTTCATATAGATCAGTACGGTCCAGTCTTTGCGCGTATCGGAATCGGCTTTAGCGGGGGCCGGTACGGCGGCGGGGGGAGGGGTAATGGCCGAGAGAGAGTCGAACGCCGGGCCGGCGTAAGCCGGGGCGGCCAGCAGCAACGAGGAGAAAACGTTAGCTAGTATGGTCATCATTGGCTCCTGCTGAAACTTACCTTATAATTATTACTAAAAAGCCGGCCCGAATCAAGGCCGAAAGTCCTAGACGGCCCCGGGCCCGGCGCCTACGTTCCTGAGTTTGTCCGCCAGGATGGTTTCGTAATATTCGCCCAGGCTGCCCCGGGTTGAGGCGGTCTTGTAAAGTTTACCTATGGGGAAAATGAAGGTCTTCCAGGGGAGCTGCATGGACCAGCCCCCGTCGTCGCCGTCCGTGTTGTACCAGGCCGCCTTGAAGTCCCTTATCATTATTTCCGCCAGGATATGGCCGTAGCAGCGCAGCAGCTTCCACCCGTCCGCGGTCGGGGGGATGTCCGGCCTGAAATTATTCCGGAGGGCGTTCTCGAGCTTTATCAGCCCGGGGCGGCCCAGCTCGACCTGTGAAGTTTCCGGCAGCGACGCCGTAAGGACCAGTATGCGGCGGTGTTCGGCCTGGGTGTCGGCCAGCCTCTCGGGGTGGCTCATGCGATGCGCGCGCGCCGCGGCCGCGCCGCTTACCGGCGGGGTGGTTTCCTTAAGCCTGCCGGCGAGCCAGGAAGAATATTTCGGCAGCCAGCCCGGTTCCGGCACCGCCGGCTCCCAGAGCATCCGCCAGATGCGCTGCACCGGGTAAGTGGTGATCTTCACCCCGGGCTGCTGGAAGACCATGGGCCAGCCCCAGGGGTCGAAATCCGGGAATTTTATCAGGCGCCCCTTGTAACGCTCCTGCAGAAAGTAGCACAGGAAGGCGGAGCAGTCCTTTACCGTCTCCAGGTTGGCCTGCGGGTTGTCTTTGGTCTTAATAAAGGTAAGGCGGAGTTTTTTCTCCACTTCGGCGAGGCCGTCCGCGTTGAAATAGATCTTGCGGCCCAGTTCGTCCTCCAGCGCCGAAGCCAGGCGGAAGGCGCGGGAGATAAAATCGTCCTTGCGGCTTTCGGCCTCGGTCGGGACGGAGTGAGACTCCATTATGTCCTGGAAGGTCTCCATCTTAAGTTCCTGGGGGGCCGGGGTCTGCCTGGGCGCCGGCGCGTGGTTCGAGACTTGGGGCGGCGGGGCCACCGGCTGCGCCGGGGCAAGCGAAGCCGCCGCGGCGGGAGCGGGCTGCGGCGCGGCCGCCGGGGGCGGGAAGCTGAAGCTGCTCGCCTGGGCCTGGCGGGGCGCTTCCTGGGGCCTGGGCCGCGCGAAAGGAGGGAGATCCGGAGACGGAGCCGGCGTTGCGGGCGCGGCAGCTCGCGGAGCCTGGGCGGGCTGGGCCGGCGCCGCATAACGCGGCGCGGCCTGGGGCGGGGGAAAAAGAGCCGCAAGTTTTTCCTTCGGGAATTCCGCGGCGAGGCGCGCCGCCGAGGCGGGGTCCGTCAGCGACACCCGCAGGGTGATGGCGGCGGCTTCCTCGTGCCTGCCCGCCTTCAGCAGCGTCATCGCCAGGTTGGCCAGGGCCTGCACGGAGGGGGCCAGCGCGGCGGACCTCCGGTAGCTGGCCTCGGCCTGCGCGGGATCGCCGGAGCGGAAATAAAGGTTGCCGAGCTGGAAGAAAATGCGCGCGGACGAGGAGGACGGGGTGACCAGCGCCGACCTGAGCGTGTCGGCGGCGGCGGCCAGCCGGCTCTTGTCTTTTGTCCTGAAAGCGGTTTTTGCCAGCGCGGCCCCGAGGCCGGAGAGGGCTTCGGTCTTGTCGAAGGCGGTGGCGGCCAGCCTCTTGAAAGCTTTTTCGGCTTCGTCTTCCTTTCCTGCGTCCAGGTCCAGCCAGGCCTGCTCGGCCGCTTTCCTGTCCTCGAGGGGGGTGCCGGGGATGATGGCGGCCAGCATTTCCCGAGCCGCCTGCTGGTTGCCCGTCTTCCTGTGGATCACGGCCAGGTTGAGCAGCGCTTCCGGGTCGGCGTCGGTTTTAAGCCCGTCGTAAGCTTCCTGCAGCAGGCCGAGTTCGATGAGCACGGCGCTTAGCGCAAAGCGCGCGCGGGAGGCGGGGTTCTTCGCCGCGGCCAGCGTGTAAAGATAATGGGCGGCGTGCAGCCTGCCGAGGGCGAATTCCCCGGCCGCCAGCCGGTTGGGGTCGCTGGAGGTCTTCGAACCCGCCTGCAGGAAACCGGCCAGCAGGGAGAGCTCGCGCCGGGTCGCCCTCAGCGGGGCAAGCGCGGTGGCGGCCTGCGGATGCTGGGGATTGAAGATGAACAGGTCGTTGTTCGGCGCGTGAAAAAGCATCACGGCCGCTTCGGGGGGGGCGAGTTTGAGCAGCGGCGGGTTCAACAGCGCCGCGGAAGTGAAGGCCGGCAGCATGGCCTGCCCGTTCTCCGTGAACTGGGGGATATGGTAGAGCGCGGCCTGCCCCGCGTTCTCCTGCTTCAGCGGGAAAGCGAGTTCCTGTACGCCGGAAAAAACCGGGAGGGCCTGCAGGAACGAAGCCTGCTGCCCGGCAAAAATGTTAAGATTTGAAAAATTCTCTGCCACAGAATATATTTTAATATATTTACCGCGGCTTATGACGGTTTAAATAATATATGGAAAAGGTCCTTGTTGTCGCCACTTTCAACCCGCATAAGGCGGCCGAGATCCGCGCTATACTCCCCGGTCTGCCGTGCGTCCTTAAGCCGCTGGCCGATTTCCCGGGCGCCGTCCCGGCGGAAGAGGACGGGGGTACGCTTGAGGCGAACGCGATAAAAAAGGCCCTCGCCGCGGCCAGGTTCACCGGCCTGTGGGCGCTCGCAGACGATACGGGACTGGAAGTGGACGCTCTCGGCGGCGCGCCGGGGGTCTTTTCGGCCCGCTTTGCCGGGGAGAATTCCACGCCCGCCGCGAATAACGCCAAGCTCCTGGCCGGGCTCGCCGGGGTGCCGCCTGCCGGCCGGTCCGCGCGCTTTGCCTGCGTGGTGGCCCTCGCCTCCCCGGCCGGGAAGCTCCTTGTTTCGCGCGGCGCGCTCGAAGGCCGCATAGCCGGGGCTCCCAGGGGGAACAACGGTTTTGGTTATGACCCGCTTTTCGAGATCATCGGTTCCGGCAAGACGCTGGCCGAACTGTCCGAGGCGGTGAAGAACGGTTTCAGCCACAGGGCGCTGGCGTTAAGGAGCCTGCTGCCGGAACTCGGGAAACTCTGGCCGGCCCGGGCTCCGGGCAAGTAATGGTATAATAAATCCGCAAAGCTTATGAGACTCCGGCTTATACATAAATTCGTGGCGGTACTGGTTCTGGTTTCCGTTCTGCCCATGGCGCTGCTCGGCTGGCGCCTGATAAGCCTGGGCCAGCTCGGGGTCCGCACCGCCATCCTGGAGCTCCACCTCACCTCCGCCGACAAGATCGCCTCCGAGTTCAACGCCTATATCCGCAGCGCGGACGTATCGCTGCGCACCGTGATGACCGCCATGGAGCGAATGGACTGGGAGAACAAGCAGATCCTGCTCGCCACCCTGCTGGAGACCCGCAGGGAACTTAAGCAGGTCTCCGTGATCTCCCAGGACGGGGCGGAACTGGTCAAGATCATTACGCCGTTCGGCGGCAAGAACGAGGCCCTTAAGAATTACGCCTCCAGCCCGGGGTTCAAGACCGCGCTGGCGGGGCGCCGCAGTCTTTCGGTGGACGCCAAGACCCGGCTGGCGGTCTTTTACTATCCTTTCGGCAAGGGCATGGCCCTGCGGGCCGAACTGGACATGGGGTCGTTCATAGATTCCCTGGATTTGAAGAGGGTGGGTGAACAGGGGTTCCCGCTGATCCTGGACGCCGCCGGCGCTCCAATAGCCTGGCCCGGCGACCTGTCCGCGGAGAGCGCTAAAGCCGCGGCGGGCTGGCGCCTTTCCCGCGACGCCGTTAAATCCCTTTCTTCCGGGTCGGCCGAGTTCTCCGACGAAGCCGGGAACCAGATGCTCGGCGCCTACGCGCCGATCCCGGAGCTGGGCGGTGCCGTGGTGGTAAGTCAGCCCCGGGAGGGCGCGTACCGCTACGCACTTTTCATGAAGCGGCAGGCCGTGTATGCCGTGCTCCTTTTCCTGGCGCTGGCGGTGCTGGCCGCCTGGGTGCTGAGCCGCAGCCTTTCCAAACCCATCACCGTGCTTACCAGGGCGGCCGAACACGTGGCCGCAGGGGATTTCTCGGGCCGGGCGGAAGTCGATACCACCGACGAACTCCGCGACCTCGCCGAGACTTTCAACAAGATGGTCTCGCAGTTAAAGGCCTATTCGGATATGCAGGTGGACAAGATCATCCGCGAACAGAAGAACACCGAAGCCATACTTTTTTCCACCGAAGACGGCATCGTGATGATAGACATGGAGGGCAAGGCGCAGCTGGCCAACCGCAAGGCCCGGTCCGTGCTCGGCCTCGCCGCCGCGGCGCCCGTTGAGGGCCGGGGCATCCTGGAACTGATCGCGCCGGGCCCGGTGCACGAGGCGGTCAGCGAGGTGCTCTCCAGCCGCAAGGAGAACCATTTCGCGGAGATAGAAGTGGCCCTGGAGCATTCCCGCCGCTTCTTCAAGTGCTTCGTCATCCCGATCATAGCGCCGGGCAAGGACGCCCCTATGGGCAAGCTGCTGGGCTTTTACGATATAACGCTGGACAAGGAACTGGCCCGCATAAAGGACGAGTTCCTGCACTCCATAACGCACGACCTGCGCAACCCGATGGGCGCCATCAAAGGCTTCGTCGAGTTCATGATCAAGGAGATCCCCGGCCCCGTGAACGAGGCGCAGAAGAAGATGCTGATCTCCATCGACCGCGCTTCGTTCCGCCTGCTCGGCATGATCAACAACATCCTCGACGTGGCCAAGATGGAGGCCGGCAAGATGGAGATAAAGCTGGCACCCGTCAACCTCCGCGAGGTGGCGGCCCGCGTAATAGAACTCATGGAATCGTTGGGCCAGCGCAAGCATATAAAATTCGAGATAGAGGGCCCCGACCAGCTCTTCGTTAACGCCGACTCCGGCCTTATGGAGCGCATGTTCACTAACCTCATCGGCAACGCCATAAAATTCACGCCCGACAACGGCGTGATAACCACCGGTATGCGCGACGACGGCGGCCAGATAAGCGCCTGGGTGCGCGACACGGGCGACGGCATCCCCCCGGAATACCTGGACAAGGTTTTCGAGAAGTTCGAGCAGGTGAAGGGCCAGAAAGCCGGCGGCACCGGCCTGGGCCTTACGATCTGCAAGTACGTGGCCGCCGCCCACCTCGGGAAGATCTGGGCGGAATCTGAGCCGGGCTCCGGCGCCAAGTTCATTTTCTCCGTGCCGAAAGACCTGGATAAGGACCTGTCCGGCAAGGTTATCAGGAAAGGGGGGGAGGCGTGAAGACGCTGCTGCTTTCCCTGCTGTTAAGCTTTTCCGGCCTGGTTTCCGCCGAGGAACTGCAGACCATGACCGTGCGCCCCGGCGACACGCTGTGGAGCATTTCCAATACCTACCTGAAGGACCCGACCAAATGGAACGAGCTCCTCAAGTACAACCGCCTGCCCTCTTCCGACCCGACCCGGGCCCTGCCCGGCATGGAGCTCAAGGTGCCGGTGCGGCTGGTCAAAGAACAGTACCGCGCCGCCAAGCTGGTCTATTCCCTGAACGAGGTGCTGTACCGCCGCACCGGAGTTTCCGACTGGCAGAACGTGGCGCTCAAGATGGACCTTTTCAAGAACGATACGCTGCGCACCCGCGCCGACGCCCGCGCCGACGTCCGGTTCTACACCGGCGAGATCCTTAACCTTTATCCCAATTCCATCGCCATCCTGCGCCCGCCAGGCAGGAAGAATACCGACGTGGAACTGCTGGCCGGCGAAATGCGCGGCCTGCGTTCGCGCGTGGTCACGGCTTCGGCCCGCATAACGCCCAAGACCAAGGACACGGAGTTCGGGGCCAGGCTGAACAACGACCTGACCACGCTGGTGCAGGTCTATAAAGGTAAGGCCGACGTAGAGGCCCAGGGCAAGACCGTGGAAGTGGCCGCGGGGTTCGCGGCCGAGGTAAAGATGGACATGGCGCCGTCGGAGCCCGTAAAGATGCCCGCGCTGCCCGAGCTGGAACCGGTCGCCCAGACCGCGCTCGCTTCCTCCGGCGGCACCCGCCTGAAGACCGAGGGCGGGGTGGTCTCGCTGAATATGAAGAAGGTGAAGACGGGGCCGGAAGCAGCCGCCGCGCTGCCCAAGGACAAGGACCTGACCAAGGGCATCCCCGAGGCCGGGAACGTGAACGACAAGAACATAGACGCGAACGAGATCGTCAAGATGATCTCCGTCGCGAACCCGGTGCAGAGCTATCACCTGCAGGTTTCCAGGGACCAGAACTTTACCTCCCTGGCGCTGGACAAGAACTACGACGCCTTCGCCTCCATAGACCTGAACGACCTGCTGCCCCCGGGCAATTATTACATGCGCATCGCGCTGGTGGACCTGCTCGGCTTCGAGGGCAAGTTCAGCGCTCCCCGCCAGATAGCCGTAGGCAAGAAGTAAACCTAAATTAAATATAATCCTTTGTATATGACGGCGAGGTTCAAACACATACTATTGGCCGGCGCGTGCTGCCTTGCCGCCGCGGTTCCCGCGCGCGGCGTGCCCGCGCCGCCGCCCGCGGGCTCGGTCACGGTGTGGGACCGCATCATGGAGGAGCAGAGCGCCGTGAACCTCCGCCGCGGCTACGCGCTGATGGGCGACGAAAATTACGCGGCCGCCGCCGACGAATTCTTCAAGGCGGCCCAGAAAGCCCCGGAAAGCCCCTGGCCCCACCTGCTCTACGGCTCCGCGCTGTACTGGCTGGGCGCCCCCGACAAAGCGCTGGACGAATTCGAGGCGGCGCTTAAGCTGGACCCCGCCAACCCGATGGGCTACCAGCTGCGCGGCATCGTCAGGGCCAGGGCCGGTCAGTATAAAGAAGCGCTCTCCGATTTCCTGGAAGCGGACCGCCTGGACCCTTCGCGCGCCGACGTAAAGATGAACGCCGGGTCGGTGTACCAGGCCCTGGGCGACGCCGGCCGCGCGCTGGATTATTTCCGCTCTTCCGCCGCGCTGGACCCGTCCAACCCGCTTTACCGCTACCAGCTCGGTATGTTCTATTCGCGCCTGGGCCGCTACGACCAGGCCGAGGGCCAGCTTGAAAAAGCCGTCTCCCTTTTCTCCGGCTACGAGGACGCGCTGCTGGAGCTGGCGGTGCTGAAGGAGCGCGACGGGAACCTGCCGGACGCGATAAAGCTCTACAAGAAAGCGCTCGACGTGAAGCCCGGGGATTCGGTGGCCCGCTTCCGCCTGTGCTGGGCGCTGCGCAAAGCCGGGCGCGGCCAGGAGATCAAGAAATTCATGGACGGGGCTTTCCGGCTGGCGCCGGACAACGACAAGGGCGGCATCTCCATGGCGCTGGCCTACGCGGGGGGGGCGCCCGACGCCGGGGGGAGCACGGTCCCGGACAGCCCGCTGCTCTCGGCGCTAAAAAAGATCCCGCCGGGGCAGGAGGCCAGGGTGGTAATAGAACTGCTCGAGACGCCTAAGGCCGCGCTGACGGCGCAGGGCTCCGGCGAGAAAATGGCCGGCCGCCTGCAGGCGGCGTTCAGAAAGCCCAGGGTCAGCTATACCAAGCGCGAATATTTCCTGGCGGCTGGGGCGCCGGAAGAGCGCCTTAAGAAAGCCGGCGAGATAGCCGCCGAGGCGGACAAGCTGCTGAAAGGCATCTCCTCCAAAAGCGACGCCCGGCTTAATTTCAATATCGAGACCGGCCCGCCCGCCTCCGTGAACCCGGAGCGCAGGAACAAGGCGCTCTATAAGCCGCGCGACGTTGGAAACGACATGGGGCTCTGGGTGATGGGGGACAACTGGCTCGATAACGCGTCCGAGGCGCTGGAGGAAATGGACGACGCGGGCTCCGGCTCCGACGTTAAACTGCTGCGCGGGCTGGGGTACCTGCTGCTGGGCGAGCACGAGCAGGCGCTGGACGAATTTTCCGGCGGGAGCGCGCAGGCCGCGCTGGGGCGCAGCGCCGCGTTCGTTGAGGCCGGCGCCGAGGACAAGGCGCTTGCGGCCTGCCGGGAGGCCCTCAGGCTCGAGCCCGGCAACAAGACCGCGCTGGCCAACAGGGCCTGGCTGGAGGGAAAAAAGTGAAACAGTCAGCGGGTCTTAACACGGCATCCAAGCTGGTGGTCAGCTTCGGCGACTACAATTTAAAAACGCGCCTGGCTTCCAAGCTGGTGTCCGCTTACGGCCGCTGGCTCGCCGGCTTCCGCACTTTCGAACTGCGGTCCGGCGGGCGCAGGGAAGGCTTCGAAATAGAGGCGCTGGGCGGCGGGCGCGCGGTGCTGGCCTCGAAAAGTCTGTTAAGCCCGGTCTCTTTCAATAAATACGGCGTCAACCTGGCCGCGCTGGAAGACACCGCGCTGCGCTCGCTCGAGTCCGCCGAAGCCGGGAAGATCCTTCTTTTCGACGAGCTCGGCCCCATGGCCATGCTTTCGGAAAAGGTCAGCGGCCGCGCCGTGGACCTGCTTTTTTCGGACAGGCGGTGCCTGGTCTTCTGCCGGAAGGGAGCCGCCGTTTTTGACGAGGCTTTCTCGAAAATGTCCGATACTGTTATAATTGAACTTGAGCCCGGTAACTGGGCCGAAGCCGTGGCGGCGGCGCAGTCCTGGCTTGACCGGCTCGTGGAAGGCATGGAGAAAATTTAATGAACTACGCGGAAGACTTCTCTTTGGAAGGAATAAGGAAAGCGCATTTTATCGGCATCGGCGGCATAGGCATGAGCGGTATCGCCCGCCTGATGCTGGGGCTCGGCTACCGGGTTTCGGGTTCCGACGCGAAAGGTTCGGAGATCACCGGCGCCCTGGCCCGCGAGGGCGCGAAGATCTCCGCCGGACATTCGGCCGCGGCGCTGGGCTCGCCGGACGTAGTGGTGGTCAGCTCCGCCATTAAACCGGACAACCCCGAACTGGCGGCGGCCCTTAGGTCGGGCGTGCCGGTGGTGCGGCGCGCGCTGATGCTCTCGAAACTCGCCGAGCTGAAGAAAACCGTCACTATCGCCGGCACGCACGGCAAGACCACCACCACGTCCATGACCGCCGCCGCGCTCGAGGCCGCCGGGGCCGACGCTACCGCGGTTGTGGGCGGGATAATTAAAGGGGCCGGTTCCAACCTTAAACTGGGCCGCAGCGAATACCTGGTGGCGGAAGCCGACGAGTCCGACGGTTCGTTCCTTTATTTCTCGCCGCTGGTGGCCTGCGTCACCAATATCGATTCCGACCACCTCGACCATTACGGCAGCATGGCGAACCTTAAAGAGGCTTTCCTGCGGCACCTCGGGCGGCTGCCGTTCTACGGCATGGCGGCGCTCTGCTCCGACGATCCAGGCGTGAGGGAGATCCTCCCCGGCCTGAAGGTCCCGCACGTTACCTGCAGCCTCGGCGGGAAGGCCGACTGGACCGCGAAGGACGCGGCGTTCTCGGCCGCTGGGGCGTCCTATACCGCCTTCTTCCGCGGTAAAAAAAAGGGCCGGGTGAGGCTGCATACCGGCGGGGCGCATAACGTGCGCAACTCGCTGCTGGCGCTGGCGGCCGGCAGCTACCTGGGGTTCGATTTCGGGAAACTGGCCGACGGGCTCTGGAATTTTGCCGGCGTAAAGCGGCGCATGGACAGGCTGGGCGCCGCCGGCGGCGTCGAGTTCGTGGACGACTACGGCCACCATCCCACCGAGGTGAAAGCCACGCTGGAAGCGGCGCGCGGCCTGTTCGCCGGCCGGCGGCTGGTGGTGCTCTTCCAGCCGCACCGCTACAGCCGCACCTCGCTGCTTTACCGCGAATTCGGCAAAGCCTTCGGGGCCGCCGACCGGGTATACGTGGCGCCGGTTTACGCCGCCGGGGAAAAGCCCCTGCCCGGCGTGGATTCCGGCCTTATCCTGCGCCAGCTGGTTCGCAACGGCGCGCGGGCGGCGGCTTTCCCTGGCGCCCTCGAAACCATGAAGGAACTCCGGCGCGGCGACGTGTTCCTGACGCTGGGCGCGGGCGACGTCTGGAAGCTGGGCGAGGATATCAAGCTTAAGCTGGCCACTCTCCGCTGACGCCGGGTACTTTATTCAGCGTTAACGCTTCGTTCCACTACTACTATGCCTAAATACAGCCAGGTTTTTTTAGCCGACGAGAGCATCTGCGCGGAGATCGCCGGCGCGCTGGACGGAGAAACTTTCGACCGCGTGATCGAGATCGGCCCCGGCGGCGGGGCGCTTACCGCCCACCTGTACCCGAAATACAAGGGCGCCATGAAGGCCGTCGAGATAGACCCGCGCCTGGTGCCCGCTCTGAACGCCAGGTTCCCGGGGCTGGAGGTGGTGAACAGCGACTTTCTGGAAGCCGACCTTGCAACGCTCGCCGGGCCGGGCAGAACGGCATTCATAGGCAACCTGCCGTACGAGTGTTCTACCGCGATCCTTGAGAAAACCCTTTTCTTCCCCGGTTTCGAGTTCGCCGTTTTCATGTTCCAGAAGGAAGTCGCCAACCGCATCCTGGCCGCTCCGGGCGACCACGACTACGGCTACCTTTCCCTGCTGGCCGCTTCGCGCTCCGCCGCCTCGCTGGTGCTTGACGTTAAAGCCGCCAACTTCAAGCCGGTGCCGGCGGTAGACTCCGCCGTGGTCGCCTTTAAGCCCAGGAAGTTCTTCCAGGAGAAAGTAAAAGAGGAAGCCTTCAGGGCGCTGGTCCGGAAAGCCTTTACCCACCGCCGCAAGACCCTGATAAATTCCCTGTCGCTCTGCGGGGTGGAAAAAGCCGTGGGCGCGGCCGCCGTCGAAAAAGCCGGGTTCAAGCCGACCGTCCGGGCGCAGGAGATCTCGCTGGAGGGTTTTTCCGCGCTTGCGGACATCCTGGGGGGCAAAAAATAAGCTCCGTCATTGGCGCGCCCGGGCGGATTCCTCGTATAAAATAGTATAATTAATAAGCTTCCGGCAGTCCCGGGGGCTTATTTCGGTTTACGGGGAACAACCATGAATATCCACGCCAAACGCATTAAAGACCTGCAGTACCTGCTCAAGCAGAACCGCCTGGACGCCATAGTGCTGAGCCGGACGCTGGAGATAGGGTTCCTGACCGGCTTCCACCTGGACGGCCTGCTGATGCTGGTTTCCCGCAGCGGCGCCTGGGCCTTCATGCCCAAGATGCTGCTGGCCGACTTCAATTCCAAGGTTAATTTCGTGAAAGCTTCCTCTCCCGACAACATGCTGGAAGCCGCCGCCGCCAAAGCCAAGGAGCTGGGACTCAAAAAAACCGTTTTCGAACCCGAGACCGAGAGCTACCTGCGCGGGAATTTCTGGAAGAAATGCGGTTTCGCCGAGCATAAGGGCCTCACCTCCTCGCTCAGGACCGTCAAGGAAGGGGAAGAAGTGGAGATCCTGCGCAAGTCCTGCCATATCGCCGCCAAGGCCTTCGGCCTGATCAAGCCCCGCATCAAGACCGGCCGCACCGAGCTGTCCGTTTACCGCGAGCTCGAGGACATCATGCAGGCCATGGGAGCGAAGGGCCCGTCGTTCAACCTGATCATCGGCTTCGGCCCCGATTCGGCCCTGCCCCACCACGAAACTTCCGAGCGCAAGCTCAGGAACAACGAGGCGGTGCTGATAGATTACGGCTGCGTGTACGGCAACTACTGCTCCGACATCACCCGCACCTACTTCCACGGCAAGCCCGACGCGGAATTCAGGAAAGTTTACGACATCGTGGCCGCTTCGCAGAAGGCGGGCCTCGCCAAGGTGCGGGCCGGGGTGAAGACACGCGACGTGGACGCAGCCTGCCGCAACTACATCGCCGACGCCGGCTACGGCCAGTACTTCATCCACGGCAAGATTTCCCGCGCCCAGCTCGA
>JAJZPL010000039.1:3256-22433 GCA_021811185.1 bacterium | reverse complement strand
GGACGACAAGCCTTACGGCGGCGGCACCGGGATGGTAATGATGGCCGAGCCCGTCTACCGCGCCCTGAAGAAAGTCAGGAAGAGGAACTCTCTGGTTATCCTCCTGACGCCAAAGGGCCGCTGTTTCGACCAGGCCACGGCTCTGGAGCTCTCTAAGAAGAAGCACCTCGTGTTCCTCTGCGGGCATTACGAGGGCATCGACGAGCGGATCACCCCGCTGGCCGACATGGGTTTGTCCATCGGGGACTACGTGCTGACCGGCGGCGAGCCGGCGGCGGTGGCGGTGATAGACGCGGTGACGCGGCTTATCCCCGGAGTGCTCCGCAAGGGCGACGCCACCGTGAACGAGACCTTTACGGACGGGCTGCTGGAAGCGCCGCACTACACCAGGCCCGGAGTCTGGCGGGGCAGCAAGGTTCCCGAAGCGCTGCTGAGCGGCAACCACAAGCTGATCGCCGAGTGGCGCAGGGCCCAGGCGGAAACGCTGACTTCCGCCGACAGGCCGGACCTCAAGGTTACGGCGAAACCGGAAAAACCGGCAAAAGCCAGGCCGGCGCGGCGCGCGAAGAAAAGCGCGAAATGAATTTTAGTTTTTTTTGAGAATAACTTAGGAGGCAGTATGAATAACATCGCTAACTATCTGGGCATCAAGAACGAGAAGTTCGATTTCCAGTCAGGCGACACCGTGAAAGTCTACACCAAAGTGGTGGAAGGCGATAGCGAGCGCATCCAGGTCTTCGACGGGGTGGTACTCTCCCGCCGCGGCAGCGGCATTTCCGCCAGCTTCATCGTACGCAAGATCTCTTACGGCGTAGGCGTGGAAAGGGTGTTCCCCCTCCATTCCCCCCGCATCGACAAGATCGAAGTCGTGAAGACCGGCAAGGTCCGCCGCTCCAAGATCTATTATCTCCGCGGTCTGTCCGGCAAAGCCGCCAGGCTCGACGAGGTAGAACAGCAGGCGCCCGCGGCCGCCGCGCCTAAGGCCGAGCCCGCCAAGACCGAGCCCGCCGCCGGCAAGTAAGCCCCGGCCGAAGCCCTGCCGGTTTCCGGCAGGACTACTCCCAAGGATAACCGTGCCGCTCTGCAGATTCGATCTCGCGGTCCTGGAAACTAAGAAGCCGGCTTTCCTCGCAGGCGTGGACGAGGCCGGGCGCGGTCCATTGGCCGGACCGGTCACCGCCTGCGCGGCCTGGGTCCCGCTTCCAGCCCTCCCCCTGATCTCCCCCCTCGTAAACGACAGCAAAAAACTTACCGCGCCCCGGCGCGAGCGGGCTCTCCGGCTCATGCTGGATTCCGGCGTGCGTTTCGGTTTCGGTTTTGCCGGACCCCGTGAAATAGACGAGGTCAATATCCTCGAGGCCACTTTCAACGCCATGGGCGCCGCCGTCCGCCGGCTGCTCCTATATACCGGCGCCGCGCCGTCGGAAACGCTGGTGCTGGTGGACGGGCCGTACCGCATAAAGCGCCTGGAAGGCTGCGCCCAGGAGCCTGTCATCGACGGGGACGCCAAGTCGCTTTGCATAGCCGCGGCCAGCATTTACGCCAAGGTGATCCGCGACCGCTGGCTGGGCGTACTCGAACGCCGCCACCCCGGCTACGGCCTGGCCGGCCATAAAGGCTACGGCACCGCCGCCCACCTCGAGGCGCTCCGGCGCCTGGGGCCCTGCCCGGAACACCGGCTGAGCTTCGCCCCGGTGCGCGAAGCCGCGGAGCTGGCGCGGTGAACGACAAAGGCGCAAAATACGAAGAGCAGGCCGCCGCTTTCCTGAAAGAGGCCGGGTTCGAGATCCTGGACCGCAACTGGGCCGCGCCGATGGGCGAACTGGACATCGTGGCGCTTAAGGACGACACTGTGATCTTCGTGGAAGTGCGGGCCCGGTCCAGCGCCGCCTATGGCACCCCGGCCGACAGCGTTACCCCGGCCAAGCGGGCCAAGCTGGTCAAGACGGCCATGGCCTGGATCAAGGCGCGCCGCCCCGCGGCCGAAAGTTTCCGCTTCGACGTGATCGGCATCGTCCCGGGCTCCGGGCCCGAGCACATAGAAGACGCTTTCAGCGCGGACGGGTTCGGTTTCTTTTGAACATAAATTTTTAAGGATCGCGGTAAGGAGCAATCATGGAATCTTCAGAGATACTTGCTAACGTAGAGAAAACGGCGGCCTGGATAAAAAAGCGGGCCGCGGGCTTCAAGCCGCATACGGCCATCATCGCCGGTTCCGGCCTTGGCAACTCCCTGCCGCAGCTGGCGGACAAAGTCTCTATCCCGTACGCCGACATCCCCGGTTTTCCCCGCACCACCGTAAAGGGCCACGCCGGCGAACTGGTGTTCGGCCGCCTGGGCGGGCACGACGTGGTGATGATGCGCGGCCGCTTCCATTACTACGAGGGCAGGCCCCTCAATTTCATCGCTTTCCCTATCCGCGTGCTGGCCGCGCTGGGCGTAAGGAACCTGCTGCTCACCGCGGCGGTCGGCTCGCTCAAGCCGTCCATAAAGCCCGGCGACATGGTGCTGCTCAAGGACCACATCAACCTGATGGGTTCCAACCCGCTGATGGGCAACTACGACCCGGCGTTCGGCGAGATGTTCCCCGACATGAACGAGCCTTACGACAAGGCGCTGCGCCGCGAGGCCGTGGCGCTGGCTAAAAAATTCAAGGTAAGGGCGGTGGAAGGCGTCTATGCCGCCGTGACCGGTCCCTCTTACGAAACCCCCGCCGAAGTGAGGATGTACCGCATGATGGGCGGAGACATCGCCGGCATGTCCGTGGTGCCGGAGACCATCACCGCCCGCCAGCTGAAGATCCGCGTGGCCGGGCTTTGCTGGGTCTCCAACTTCACCAGCGGCATCTCCAAGACCGCGCTTTCCCACGAGGAAGTGCTGGAGCTGGGCGCCAAGGTGTCCGACAAGATGAGGGCCCTGCTGGAAGGCCTGCTTAAATCCAAGGTTATTTAGGAGAATAAAATGAGAATGCTAGACCTGCTGCTTAAAAAACGTTCCTCGCTCGAGATGACCCCGGCCGAACTCGAGTTCATCGCCATGGGCGCCGCCGACGGCTCCATCCCCGACTACCAGCTTTCCGCCTGGCTGATGGCCGCCTTCCTGAACGGGCTCACCCCCGCCGAGACCGCCGCTTTCACCAGGGCCATGGCGCTGTCCGGCAAGAAACTGGACCTCTCCGCCGTGAAGGGAGCCAAGGTGGACAAGCATTCCACCGGCGGCGTAGGCGACGGCGTCTCCATAGCGCTGGCCCCCGTGGTGGCGGCCTGCGGCGTAGTGGTGCCTATGATGAGCGGCCGCGGCCTGGGCCACACCGGCGGCACGCTGGACAAACTGGAAGCCATGAAAGGCTTCAACGTCCGCCTGGAGCCTTCCTATATAGTGAAGCAGCTCAAGGCCACCGGGCTTTCGATGTTCGGGCAGACCGCCCAACTGGCCCCCAGCGACAAGAAGCTTTACGCGCTGCGCGACGCCTCCTGCACGGTGGAGGCCCTGCCGCTGATCGTGGCCAGCATCCTCTCCAAGAAATACGCCGAGGACATCACCGGCCTGGTGATGGACGTGAAGTACGGCTCCGGCGCTTTCCTTAAGGATTTCGACAAGAGCCGCGAGCTCGCCGTGGCGCTGATGAAGACCGCGAAGCTTCTCGGCATCCGCTGCGTGGCCGTGATGACCGCCATGGAAGAGCCGCTGGGCCTGGCTGTGGGCAACGGCATCGAGGTAGCCCAGTCCATAAAGATCCTCGCCGGCGAGAAAGGCCCCGAGGATTTCATGCGCGTGCTGGAAGTGCTGTCCGGCTGGATGATCCACCTGGGCGGCAAGGCCCGCACCGCCGAAGAAGGCGAGGCGAAAGCCCGCGCGGCCATAGCCGACGGCAGCGCGCTGGAGAAATTCCGCCTGATGGTGAAGTGGCAGGGCGGCGACGTCCGCGTGGTGCAGGACCCCGACCGCTATATGCCCAAGGCCAAACTAGTAAAAGAAATTAAGGCGAAGAAGGCCGGTTTCATCACCCGCATGGACTGCCGTACCGTCGGCTTCGCCAGCGTGGTGCTGGGCGCCGGCCGCGCCAAGGCCGAGGACGCCGTGGACTTCGGCGCCGGCTTCATCCTGGAGAAGAAGCAGGGCGACCGTGTGAAGCCCGGCGACGTGATCGCCAGGACCTACGCCGTAACGCCCGCCAAACTGGCCGACGGCGTGAAGATGTTCGAATCGGCGCTGGCCTATGGGCCCAAGGCGCCCCGCAAGGCGCCGCTGATCCGCGAAGTTATAAAGTAGCGCGTCCCGGGAAAAGTTTAGCCGGGAGCCTGGAGGCCGAATGAAGAACGTTCACATTTCTAAGCATCCGCTGGTGATGGACAAGGTAGCCCGCCTGCGCGACAAGAAGACCAGCGTGGCGGATTTCCGGCGCCTGATGGGCGAGGTCAGCATGCTGCTCGCCCACGACGCCTTCATGCACGCCAGGGTGAAGAGCGCCAAGGTGAAAACCCCAATCGGCACGGCGGACTGCCACAAGCTGGCGCACGACATCGTGTTCGTGGCCATCCTGCGCGCCGGGCTCGGCATGGTGGACGGCCTGATCAGGCTGCACCCCGAGGCGCGGCTCGCGCATATCGGCATCTACCGCGACGAGGAAACCCTTAAGCCTGTGAAGTATTACGCGCGCATGCCGGAGAACGTGGCCGACAGCCTGGTAGTGATAGCCGACCCGATGCTGGCCACCGGCGGCTCGGCCGTGGAGGCCGTGGAGATCATGAAGAGCCGCGGCGCGAAGAACATCTGCTTCATCTGCATGCTGGCCGCCAAGGAGGGCCTGCGGCGGCTCGCCGCGGCGCATCCCGAAATGCCCATCTACGCGGCCACGGTGGACGAAAAGCTGAACGCCGACGGCTACATCGTGCCGGGCCTGGGCGACGCCGGGGACAGGATGTTCGGCACGAATTGAAGGGGCCGCGAGGCAAATAAAAAAGGACAGCCGGGCTGTCCTTTTTTATTTTCAGCTTGCCGTTATTACTTGCCGGCGTCCTGCGTGTGCGGATTCTTGGCGGCGTGCGGGTTCGCTATGCGGGCCAGCGCGGAGTAATCCAGGATCTTTATCGCCTTGGTCTCTCGCTTTATAACGTTGCGCTTTTCCAGTTCGGCCAGCGTGCGCACCACCGTCTCCAGCGCCAGGCCGGTTATCTCCGCTATTTCCGTGCGCTTGATGCCGTGGATGGCGGGGGTGGACGTGTCCTTGGACTTGAAGGAAATGGCGTTGATGAGCGCCTGGGCCACCTTGGCGCGCGCGGGCTTGTAGGCCGTGTCGTTCAGCTTGAGCTGCAGCGTGTGCATCTCGGAAGCTATTTTGCGCAGGAAGAGGGTGTAGGTCTTGGGGTGGGCGGCCAGGAACTCTTCCAGCTTCTTCTTTTCCACGAAGGACAGCACGGTGTCGCCCATGGCGGTGGCGTTGCAGAAATACTCGTTCTCGGAAAAGAGCGCGATGTGGCCGAAGGTCTCGCCGGGGTGGCGGATCCACGTGATCATCTGCTGGCCCTTGTCGTCGGTGGAGAAGACCTTGGCGCGGCCCTTGCACACGGTGTACACGCCCAGCGGCTGCTGGCATTCGTTGTAGATGCTCTCGTCGGCCGCGAACTTGCGGCCGAGCTTCAGCGCGCCCCAGGCCTTCTGGGCCTGGGCGTCGAGCTTGCTGTAAAAACAGCCCGCTTTAAACCGGCATACGCCGCAGTCTGGAGCCTGGTCTTTGGTGAATCTATGCATATTTTTCCCCACCCTCATCTATCCCTGAATAATTCAATTATATAATATTTCCGGCCCCGTCGTCATTTGCTAAACTATACTACGGAAGCCGGCCCGAAATGCCCGGCGGCGTCACATGTTCAAAGACCTCAAAGCCCTCGGTAAAGAATCCCTGATCTACGGCCTGTCCACGGTGGCGGCCCGCCTGCTCAGTTTCCTGCTCCTGCCTTTTTACACCCACTACCTGTCCCCCGCCGACTACGGCGTCTCGGCCGCGCTGTTCTCGTATATCGCCTTCTTCAACATCCTTTTCCAGCACGGCATGGACCAGGCCTACATGCGGCACTACGCCGAGCGCGAAAGCTCGCTGCCCTCCGCTTTCTACGGCGTGGCCGCGGTCTCGCTGCTGCTAGGCGCCGCGCTCTGCCTGGTCCCGTCGGGGCTCGCGCAAGCGGCCGGCGTCGGCGCGGGCAACGGCCGGCTGATCGTCTACTCCGCCGCCATCCTTTTCATGGACGCGCTCAGCGCGCCGCTGTTCGCCGACCTGCGCATGGCGCACAAGGCCCTGCATTACTCGCTGCTGCGCGTGCTCACGGTGGTGCTTAACGTCGGCATGAACGTCTTCCTCATCATCGGCCTGGGCCGGGGCGTGCAGGGCATTTTCGAGGCCAATATCTGTTCCTCGGCGCTGGCCCTCGTCCTTGTCGCTATCCCCGCGGCGGGCCTGCTGGCCAGGCCGCGCTTCAGCGGCAGGGTCTACCGTTCCATGCTGGCCTTCGCGCTGCCGCTGGTGCCGGCGGGGCTGGGCTCCATGGCGGTGCAGGTGATAGACCGCCCCATCCTGCTGCACCTCGCCGACGAGACCACCGTCGGCGTCTACCAGGCCAACTACCGCCTGGGCATCTTCATGATGCTGGTGGTCAGCATGTTCGACCAGGCCTGGCGCCCGTTCTTCATAGAGAGGTCCCACAAGCCGGATTCCCCGCCGCTCTTCGCCCGCGTGCTCACCTTCTTCGCCTTCGGCGCTTCGTGGCTTACCATGGCCCTTTCCTTCTTCATCGCGGACGCGGTCAAGTTCCCCATCTTCGGCAAGCCGCTCATCCACCCGTCCTACTGGGGCGGCCTGGGCCTGGTGCCGGTGGTGCTCTGGGCTTACGTGTTCAACGGCCTGTATGTAAATTTCCTGGCGCCGGTCATCATAGCCAAGCGCACCGGCTACATGATGGCGGCCACCTTCCTGGGCGCGGCGGTCAACGTAGGCGCCAACTTCCTGCTGATCCCGCGCTACGGCATGCTGGGCGCGGCCTGGGCCACCTTCGCCGCCTACGCCTGCATGGCGTGGTTCATGCACCTGGCCGGGCGCAACTTCTACCCAGTGCCTTACGAGTGGGGCAGGGTGCTGGCCGCCGTCGGGGCCGGGGCGCTGCTTACCTGCGGCATTATGTTCAGCGGCCTGCTCGCCCCGGGGCTCTGGCTGAGTTTAAGGCTCGCGGCCGTGTTCCTGCTGTACCCCGCTTTCACCTGGTGGCTGCTCACCTTAGAAGAACGGTCCGGCCTGCTCTCCCTGCTGAGCCGCGTCCGGACAAGGGTCCACCCGGCCCTGCAATAAAACAGGGCGCCTCCCGGCGCCCCGTCCTTCCGCCTCTGCGGTCATATATTCCTATTTTTCCTGCTGGAGCCTGCCGAAGGCGGTAACGCCCAGCCAGGTGGTGAGCAGCGCGAAAACGGCGATGGCGCCCAGGTCCGCCCAGGCGGGGAACGCGCCCTGCCCGAGCATGATGATGCGGAACAAGTCCACGCAGTAGGTTACCGGGTCGAACAGGCTGATCACCTTGATGTAGGGCGCGGCCGTCTGCAGGTCGAACAGCGCGCCGCTGAAAAAGAACAGCGGCCAGGTGAGGAAGCTCATCACAAGGCCGAAGCCTTCCATGGACTTCATGCTGGCGCCTATGGCCAGGCCCATGTTGGTGATCATGTACGACACCGGGAAAGCCACGGCCAGGCAGAGCAGCACCTTGAGCGGGCTTAGCGGGATTATGAAAAAAGCGCCGATAATGACCAGCAGCAGGGTTTCCATGATGGCGCCCAGCATGCCGCCGAGCGACTTGCCCACGAACAGCGTGGCGCGCGAGATAGGCGCGGCCAGCACTTCCTTCAGGAAGTCCAGACGCTTGTCCCAGATTATGTAAAGCCCGTAGGTTATCGACGTGAAAAGGATCACCATGGCCATGATGCCCGGGAAGATGAACTGCTGGTAGGTGAAGCCCGCCACGGGGCTCTGGCTGCCGGCCATGCCCTTGCCCATCACGAACAGGAACAGCAGCGGCGAGATCAGGATGGAGACGATGCGCTCCTTCTCGCGGAAGAAGATCTTGGCTTCGCGCAGCAGCAGGGCGTAAACGGCGTTGAAGTTCAGGGTCATATTATTTGCGCGTGGTCTTGCTGGCGGCTATCCGCTGGAAGATCCCCTCCGCGTGCTCTTCGGCGTCCTCGCTGATCTGCTGGCCCGCGAACTTCAGGAATACGTCGTCCAGCGTTACGCGGCGCACTTCCACCTCGTCTATGCGGCCGCCGGCGTTCAGCAGGGCCTGCAGGTTGGCGCCGGAGTTGGTGATGCCGATCTTCCAGTGGCCGTTCTCCCGCTCGACGCTGTTCACGAACGGCAGCGCCTTCAGCGCGGCCTCGTTGATGTCGCCTTTAAGGAAAACAAGGTCCTGGCCCACCTTCTTCTTCAGCGCCTCCGGCGTGTCCAGCTCGATGATCCTGCCTTTGTTGATGATGCCGATGCGGTCGGCCAGGCTGTCGGCCTCCTCCATGTAATGGGTGGTGAGGATGATGGTGGTGTTGTGCGCCTCTTTCAGCGCGCGGATGTGGCTCCACACGGCCTTGCGGCTGGCGGGGTCCAGGCCCAGCGTGGGCTCGTCGAGGAAAAGGATCTTGGGGCCGTGGATCAGGCCGCGGGCTATCTCCAGGCGGCGGCGCATGCCGCCGGAAAAGGTCTTAACGAAGCTGTCCGCCCGGTCGGAAAGGTTCACCAGCCGCAGCATCTCCGTTATCTTGGGCTCTATCTCCCGGCGCGGCATGCCGTACAGCATGGAGTGCAGGTAAAGGTTCTCGCGCGCGGTGAGCAGGTCGTCCACGCTGGGCTCCTGGAAGACGATGCCGATGTTCCGGCGCACCGCCAGCGGCTCTTTGTTGATGTCGCGGCCGGCCACCAGCGCGGTGCCCGACGTGGGGCGCACAAGAGTAGCCAGCATGCTGATCATGGTGGTCTTGCCCGCGCCGTTGGGGCCCAGCAGGCCGAACACTTCCCCCTCCGGGATCTCCAGCGAGACGCCGTTCACGGCGGTAACTTCGGCGTAGCGCTTTACCAGGTCGGTGGTTTTAATGGCGGGCATAAGTAAATTTTATCAAATCGGGAGCGGCGCCGCCTTTGCGCTTAGAACTTCAGCATGGCCGTGGCCCCGGCGTAACCTGGGGCGTAAACGGGGAGCAGCGTAACTTTCTTTTCCCCGCCCCGGGCTTTGGCCGTTACCAGCCTGCCCGTGGCCGTGCCCAGCGCCGCGCCGAAGAACACGTCGGACGCCCAGTGCTTGTCGGCGTACACCCGCTGCAGGGCCACCAGGCCGGCCAGGCCGTAGGCGGCGGCCTTCACCGCCCAGGAGTCGTAGCTGTAAGCGTAGACCGAGGCCACGGAAAAGGCGCTGGTAGTATGGCCGGAAGGGAAAGAGGTGCGCGGGGTCTTGAAGTTGAAGAAGTGGTACATGTTCTTGCCGTCGCCGGCGTACGGGCGGGAGCGGCCCACAACGAACTTGGCCGCCGTGCCCACGGCGTTGGCCGCCAGGAAGGACTCCGCCGCCAGGATGGAAGTGTTCGTAAGTTTCTGGTCGGAAAAAGCGTAGCCGGCCAGCGCCCCGACGCCCGCTATGGCCAGGTCGTAGCCGCCGTTGCCGAGTTTCTCGGCCTGTTTGGAAATATCGGTCAGGCTTTTGGTCTGGTTCTTGGCGGCTAAATGCCTTATCTGCCCGTCCAGGGAGTACAGCACCAGGCCCGCGCCAACAATGCCGGCCACCGGGTAAAGGTCCGCGCGGCTTATCCTTGCCGGCGCCGTTACGATGGCGCCTATATCGCTTATCGCGCCGCTCACGGGGTTTATCATGCCGCAGTATGCGGCGGGAGCCGTAAGGAGCAGCAGGTTAAGCGCGAGGAGTTTAGCGGTGTAAAGCCGGGCGGTCTTATTCATATAAGGGCAATTATACAACTAATAAAACGGCCCCCGCTTTTGGCGGGGGCCGGTCTTTGCCGCGGCTGGTTCTTTTAGAACAGCAGGCCGAAGCTGGCCGATACGGTGGCCTTGGTGGGGATCTTCTTGTCGTCGAGGGTGGTGCGGTCCGAGCTGATGGCCGCGCCCACGTCGAAGTGCATATACAGCAGGTTCAGGCCGGTGCCCAGGGTATAGGCCAGCTTGGAATCCTTTTCGGCGGTGTTCTTCATGATGCCGGCGCGCAGCGGGATGTTGAACGCCTTCTTGTTGATAAGGTTGAACTCGGTGCCCAGCGCGAACTGGCGCGAGTCGAAGCCTTTCACCTCGGTGGAGTTCTTGGTCAGGTCCATGTCCATGGCCACGTTCCAGAAGTTAGCTGGTTTGAACGAAAGGCCCATGCGGGCCTGCCGGTCCAGCGTGTACTTGCCGCCCTCGGCTACGGGCCGGTCGAACTTGGGGCTGTTGATGTTGCGCACCACCAGGCCCACCTTGGGGCTCAGCGGGGCCTTGGGGTATTTCTTGTTTATATCCCACATGGCGCCAAAGTCCACGCCGGGCTGCCAGGTGGACTTGGATTCGTCCATCATGTTCTTGAACGCGTCGCCGGTCTGCGAGTTGTTCATGAATTCGAACTTGCTGTAAGCCATGCGGCCGTTTATGGCCTTAAGGTTGGCGCCCATGGAGAGGCCTTCCAGGAACTTGAAGTACTTGCCGTAGCCGAAGGCCACCTCGGTGAACGAAGCCGCGTCCAGGGAGATGTTTGAGGTATTGGCCGTGTAGCTGCCGCCGCTGAGGGCGCCGGCTATAACGGGCGCCGCGGAGGCGGCATACTGGGAGATCTGGCTGGCGGCTTGCTCTATCTGGGCCGGTGTTATACTGGTGTCCGTATAATTAACTAAGGCGTAGGCTAGGTCTGTGTTGTTGGCTATGGAAGCTCCACAGCCGCCAGTACCACAAAGAAGCGCTGCTGTATTTGCTGGAAGGGCTGCTGCGAGCAGGTCAGCTGCATTTTTATAGGATGAATCCGAAGGCGCAGTTTTATTGGAAAAATTTATACTGCTGATGCTTGTGCCGCCGTTGCCCAGGTTCAGGTTGTTTACGTCGATATACGGGTTCAGACCAACCGCGGTGAAGTTGTTGACCGATACTGTTACCTTGGAGAACTTGAAGTTGGCGCCCCCGTTGGCTTCTACCAGCGCGCCCTTGCCGCTGCCGGTCATATCGTTAAGAAGAGCCATTGTCTTTATATAGTCCGCGGCCTGCGCCGGGGTTATGGGCGAACTGCCGGTCTGTGCCGCCTGTATAGCATTGATTTGGGTAGCCATGTCGCCGATGTCGCTGGCGTTCTTAAGTATGCCGCCGGTGGCTTCTATGCCGGCCGTCACCGGTATTTCCATGCCGGACACGGTCTTGGAAGATTCTATGGCCAGACCCGCCGGGTTCCAGTACTGCGCTATGGGGCCCTGCGCCACGGCCACAAAGGCTCCGCCCATGCCCAAAGGCCGGGTGCCGAGTATCTGCCACTGTTCCGCAGAAACGGAAGCCGGCGCCAGCGCGCAGACGGCTAGTATTAATATCTTTTTCATGTTCCTCCCTACTTTTTTTAAAAACCGCCCAAAAACGTCACTTGCATATTTTATTACATGTCCGGTCCGCTGGCTAGGGGTAAACGGTTACATGTATCCGGTGTTACTTAAGGTTCTTTCTGAAAAAATCCGTAATGCGCGTTTCGTACCGGTTGCCGGCCTGGTACCAGTTCTCGCCGTGGCCGGCGCCCTTTATCACCCACAGCTCGGCCCCGGGGGCGGCCGCCTTGATGCGCAGGGAGTTCTCCAGCGGCACCTGCGTGTCGGCGTCGCCGTGCACCAGCAGGATCGGGGTTTTAAGCGCGGCGGCGCTGAGCGCCGGGTTAACGGAGTTTATGTTCACGCCCATGAACAGCCGGCTCCATAGCCGCATCAGCCCCAGCAGCGGCTTGCGCCAGAGGCCGAAAGGTTTAAAAATATAGTCCAGTTCGCCGCCCAGGTCGGCGTAGGGCGCGTCCAGCACGCGGGCCTTTATGGCGGGGTTTTGTGAAAGCAGCACGGCGGCGGCGCCCATGGAAAACCCGTAAGCCCCCACCCCGTTCTTAAAGCCCTTCTCCTCCAGGAATTTAACCGCGGCGTCTATGTCGCGCGTTTCCCGCGCGCCGCCGGTAGAGAAGAAGCCGCCGCTCCGGCCCGTGGCCCGGAAGTCGAAGTAAAGCAGGTTGAAGCCGCGAGCCATAAAGGAGGTAAGCCCCAGCACGTCGCTCTTGTCCATGGGGTAGCCGTGGCAGACTATCACCGCTTTCTTCGAGTTCCTGTTGGGTATGAACCAGGCGTCCAGCTTTATTCCGTCGGCGGTGGTAAGCGTTACCGCCTCGGGTTTAAAGTTGAAATCCGCCGGTACGAAGCTGCCTGTATAGCGCTTAGGGTGCGCGTAAAGCCAGAAGAAAACGAGGGAAAGGGTAACGTAGACCAGGGCCGGGTAGAAGACCACGCGCCAGCCTATTTTAAAAAACAGGGAGTTGGTGTTCATGGTTCCGGCGGCAGAACGTCCAGCAGCGGCACGAAGCGCACCGCGCACACGCTGTTTTCCGTAATGCCCGACGAGGTTTTGGTAAGCTGTTTCAGGTCCTGCCTGCCTTCCTCCCCCACCGGGATCACCAGCCGGCCGCCTTCCTTAAGCTGCTCCAGCAGCGCCGGGGGCACGGCTTTGGCGGCGCAGGTCACTATGATCGCGTCGTAAGGCGCGTGTTCCGGCCAGCCTGCCGTCCCGCTGCCGGTATTGAATTTTATGCTGGTATACCCCAGTCCCTTAAGTTTCCGGGCGGCGTCGGCGGCCAGGTCCGGGAACAGTTCCATGGTGTAAACCTCGGCGGCCAGCTCGGCCAGCACGGCCGTTTGGTAGCCGGAGCCGGTGCCTATTTCCAGCACGCGTTCCGCGCCCTTAAGTTCCAGCAGTTCGCTCATCAGCGCCACTATATAGGGCTGGGAGATGGTCTGCCCGCGCCCGATGGGCATGGGGTAATCCTCGTAGGCGCGCGTTACCAGATCCTCGGGCACGAAGCAGTGGCGGCACACCTTGTGCATGGCGGCCAGCACGCGCCGGTCCTTTACGCCGCGGGACACTATCTGGTCCTGGATCATGCTCCGCCGGATGAAGCCCAGGTAGTCGTCGTATTTTTTGCCGAGGAGTTCTTTGAACATTACCAGACTGCCTTGGCCACCATAAAGCAGGCCATCACGGTCTTTATCCCGTAGGCCTTCGCTTTTTCCAGCGCGGCTTCGGATTCGGAGCCCGGCTGCATCCAGACGTTCCCGATGCCGAGCTTGTTGCATTCCTCCACCACCTGTTCGGTTACGGCGGGCGGCACCACGGTGATCACCAGTTCCGGCCTGGTCTCCATTTCCGAAAGGCTCCGGTAAAGATTCTGGCCCAGCACGAAGCCGCCTTTAGGGTTTATCCCCTTTACCGGGAAGCCGGCGTTGAGCAGGTCGCGGAAGATCTTGTGCCCGTACTTGGAGGCGTCGTCGGAGACCCCCACCACGGCGATAAGCTTGTATTCTTTAGGGTTCATAATCGTCCAAAGTCTCCCCGCAGTTTTTCTTCCCACGCGCCCAGGCGCGGGAAATAATAAAGTTCCAGCCCGGCGGCGAAGGCTAGAAGCAGGTAGAAATCGGCGTAGTCGCCGGTAAGGATGAACAGGATAAGGCCGCAGAGGGCCGGCACTTCCGCCAGCGCGGCGCGGATAAGGGCCAGCAGCACCAGGTTCCGTACGGTTTCCTCCGGCCCGGCTTTTTTAACGTCCAGCCTGGCGGTCAGCCGCAGCAGCGGCAGAGCCGCCGCGCCGAGCACATAGAGCGCGTATTTAGCCGCGTACGCCGCCGGCGGTACCAGCGCCGGTTTGAACCCGCCGCGCCTCAGCGCTTCCGCTATAACGGCGTAAATGAGGATGGCCGCGGTTATGCCGGCGGCCCCCAACGCGGCCGCGGTGTAGGATCTTTTTAGAAGGTTTCTATCCATCAGTACCTGAAGAATTCCTGCCCGCCGGGATCTTTGTGGCTGCAGTTTATTACCAGCAGGCCGTAACTGGCGGAGGCGGGGTCGGAGAAATAAAGCCAGCCGCCGTCGTCGTTAACCGCGCCGGCCAGGTTCTTGTCGTATTTCTTTGAATCTATCACCCTCACGTCGGAAGTTTTCTTATGCTCCGGCAGCCATAGTTCCGGGATGGCCGGGATCCTGCCGGGCGCCAGCGCGGCCAGGTCCGCCGGGTACTTGCCGCCGTTGTCGCCGTAGTAAACCTGCAGCGCGGCGCGCAGGTCCTGCAGCGCCCTTTTGGCGGCGGAGGCGCGGTCCCTTTCGTCCTGTTCCTTCTCGCGGCGGGCCATGTCCCCGGTGATCTCTTTGCCCAGCGCGTCTTTTATCTTGTCGTCGAACTTCTTAAGTTCGGGCGCCAGCGCGTCCAGCCGGGCCGCGGGGAGTTCCGCGCCGTGCTCCAGCAGCGCGGAAAGGTCCTTCATGGTCCGCATGATGTCCGCGGCGTATTTGTTCCCGGCCGAGGGCGCGGTAGAGGCCGTTACCCCGTCCTGGGCGTAACCCCCGGCGGCCTGCAGCAGCAGAGCGGCAAAAAGCATGTTTTTCATGTCAGTTCTTTATTTTCCAGTTCTCAAGCTCGGTGATGAATTTGTAGTTGGTCAGGTCGAACTGTATCGGCGTGACCGAGATATACCCCGCCCGCAGCGCGTTCAGGTCGCTGGCCAGGTCGGCGTCTTTGGGTTTGAAGTCCCCCGTCATCCAGTAATAGGTGTTGCCGTGCGGGTCCACGCGCTTGTCGAACCAGTCGTTGAACGAGGTGCGGCTCTGGTTGGTGACCCTGACGCCTTTGATCCTGGCCGCCGGGATGTTGGGCAGGTTCACGTTCAGCAGCGTGCCGGCAGGCAGCGCGCGCTTCTTCAGCTGCCCCGCCAGCTTCACGGCGAACGAGGCCGACGGGCCGAAGTCCGGGTTCTTGAAGGTGTCCAGCGAGATGGCTATGGACGGGATGCCCAGCAGCGCGCCTTCCGTGGCGCCGGACACCGTGCCGGAGTAAAGGATGTTGTAGCCCTGGTTGCCGCCCAGGTTGATGCCCGAGACCACCAGGTCCGGGCGCTTCTTCATGATGGCCTTGATGCCCAGCTTCACGCAGTCGGCCGGGGTGCCGCTGGCCGCGTAGCCGAAGAGCTTGCCGCCGCGCTTGGCGGGCACCACGCGGAGCGGGTCCGCTATGGTGATGGCGTGCCCCACGGCGCTGCGCTGGGTGTCCGGGGCCACCACGGTAACGTTGCCCACTTTCTTAAGCGCCTGCGCCAGGGCGGCAATGCCCTCCGCGTAGATCCCGTCGTCGTTGGTTATAAGTATTTCCATGGTTGTTTCCTTAAGTCGTAACTAATTGTATTGCTTGCGCCGGCCGGTGTCAAATCCGGTCAGCTTCCTAATTTTACGGCCACCGGGGCTTTCTCGTTCTCCGGCACCTTGTACATCTCCAGCGGCGTATAGCCCAGCATGTCGGCTATCACGGTGTAGGGCACCTGGCGGATGCGGGTGTTGAACACGGCCACGGAATCGTTGAAGAACTCCCGGCGGTCGGCTATCTCGCATTCCAGCGCGGTGATCCGGTTTTGCAGCCGCGTAAAATTTTCCTCGGCCTTCAGGTCCGGGTAGTTCTCAACGGTGGCGAAGAGCGTTTTAAGCGCGCCGCCCAGCTGCAGGTCCGCCGCGGCCATGGCCGGGGGCGTTTGCGCCTCCAGGAACCGCGCCCTGGCCCGCGTGATCCGCTCCAGGGTGTCCTTTTCGTACTTCATGTAGCCGTTGCAGACCTCCACCAGCCGCGGCAGCTCGTCGTACCGCTGCTTTTCCAGCACGGTGATGTTCGCCCAGGACTTGTCCACGCTGACCGTGGCTTTTACGAGTTCGTTGTACAGGCCGATACCGTAGGCCAGGCCTATGGCCGCCAGCAGTACCGGCAGCGCTATCCAGATAATTTGCATGTCCATTTTGTCTCCGGCGGCTCAGAACGGGCCCTTGGTAAGGGCCCACAGCGCGTAAACTATCATCCCTATCGCCGCGGCGAGCGCGAGCGAAGATGAATAAGCCATCTGCTGCGTCAGTTCCCCTTCCGTCATGTCCGAGATCAGGAACGTGCTTTCCGCTTCGCCTTTTCCCACTGCGATCTCGTCGGCCGGCGCGCCGCCGGCCGCCTTGTTGGAAGAAGCTACCTTCGTTTCCAGGTCCTGGATGTCTTTGCGTATGCGCACGCGCGCCGTTTCCTGCGCCGCTGGCCCGGCCCATTCGCCTGGTTTCAGATCCACGTCGGCCAGCATGCCCTGCAGCCGCGCCAGCTCCTGCCGGTAATGCGCGCCCTGGTCGAAGTCCGCGGCACTAAAATCGCTGACCTTGCCCACGGTACCGGCCACGTACAGCTCGGTGCCCGCCATAATGCACCACTCCGTTACGATCTCGGGGTACTCGCCGCACTGAAAATTGTTCCTCAGGCGCAATTGCGCGCCTTTGGGGGACACCAGGATCTTCCCCGTTCCGTCGTCCAGGTAGAACGGGGTGCCGGAGCCCCCCTCCCTTACGATACTGCGGGTAGTGTGTTTGCCGTTATTGGATTCCACTTCCACGGTGTACTTGTAGTACACGCAGGGAAAATTGGAATAGGGGCTGGTCAGCAGCACGCGCGGCTTGGCCGCGCCTTTAAGTTCCGCAAAGCCCATAGCGACCGAGCGCACCTTGGAGGTGGGCGTGTCCTCCATCACCTTCCTGTCGCCGGAAAAGAAAACGGCCCAGACAAGCAGCAGGATGCCCGCGATCAGAATTGCCAGGTTCATGTCCATACCGTAGTGATACTTTATAAATAAAAGCGGCAGCCTAGAAAGGCTGCCGCCGTAAGGCAGGGCCCGCGGGGCTTAATTGTCCACCGTGGCGATGGCGTCTATTATTTCCCAGGCGACGAAAGAGCGCCGGCCCTGGCCCCGGTTAACGACCAGGCACTCCTCCGAATCGGTGACCGACTCGGCCTTGAGCGCGCCGGCCGGGATCGGGGCCCGGATTATGACCACGAACTGTTTGTCAGGGATAGTGTAGGTGTTTTCGCCCGGCAGGGAATCCAGGCTTTCCGGCACCAGGGTGAACCGCTTCTTGAAAACTTTCTGCCATTCCGCTCTATTCAAAGTAGTATCCTCCCGCGGCCTTGCGTTTAACTCAACGCGGCTGACGCCTTTAATTCTAACTGTTTAGCGCCCTTGCCGCAATCCGGTCCCCCGCCAGGCCGTCGGGCGGGCGGCAGGACAAAGGACCTATGCCCGTGCCGCTAAATGCCGCCGTTCCGCGGCCCTCGCGGCCCTTTGTCCCAGCGCGGTAAGAGGCTATACTTTATTAACGCCGGAAAGACTTAAAATGAAAAGAACCATAACGCTGCTTTTGGCTTTAGCTTTTAACGGGTTGGGCGCCGTCGTGCCGGCCATCGGCGCGCCTGCGGCTCCGGACCTGGATTTTGCGCTCCCCGCCGCCGGCCTTGGCGACGTGCGCGGGCCCGCTAACTACGAACTGCCGGTTCCCGTTCCCGTAAAAGCCGCCGGCGTCAGGGCTAAAAGGCTTGCCGACGTGGCCTACAACTTCGACAAAGCCAAGCTCGCCGCGGCCGAAGACTCTTTTCATTTCCTGCGCTCCTACGTGGATTACTTCTACCTCCTGGCAAAGGCCAACCGCGGCTCGCTGCAGGCCGTGAGCGCGGCGGACGGCGTGCAGGGCTGGTGCGTGGGCGACGCCCACCCCGAGAACTTCGGCGCGCTGATCCGCAACGACGGCAGCGCCCTCTTCACCATGAACGACGTGGACGATTCCGGCCCCTGCCCGGTGGTGCTGGACCTTTACCGCCTTATGGCCAGCTCGCGCCTGTACGACCAGAACACCAAGCTGGATAAGCTGGTGAAGGCGTATGCTGACGGGCTGCAGGGGCAGGCTTACGACGTGCCCGCGCCGGTAACCGACATGCTGGCCAAGAGCCGGAGGAAAGGGACCGCGCCGGATCCTAAGAAAGTTTCCGGCAGCAGGCTGGTCCGCGGCGGGAACATGTACGAATTGAACTCCGGCGAGCTGGCTCAGCTAAAAACCGCTTTAGCCTCCGTGGGCGGCCTGTCCCCCCGCGCAAAACTGCTGGACGCAGTTTCCACCAGCAAAACAGGCGGCGGCTCCGGCGGGCTGCTGCGCTACGAGGTGCTGCTCGACAACGGCGGCGCCCTGCTGCACCTGGAATTTAAGGAAGAAGTTACGCCTTCGATTTACCCTGTGGCCTCCAGCCAGGTCCCCGCCGCCCCGCAAAGGGTTATGACCACCCTCCGCATGGACCAGGGCGCCGGCGTATCCGCCTTTTATAACGTCGTGGTCATGGCCGGGAAATATATGTTCGTCCGGCCCCGGTTCGACGGCAACGTCGGGATGAGCCTGGCCAGGCAGAACGACAAGGATAACAAGGACATCATCCGCTACGAGGCCTATATCCTGGGCCAGATCCACGCCCGCTCCGTCAGGAACAGCGGGGACTGGGTACGCCGGGTGCAGGCTATCCCCTCTTCCGCTTGGGAGAACGACGTAGCTCTTATGACCGCGCAGTTCGACCTGAAGTTCTCCCAACTTAAGAATTAACCGGCCGCCATAGCAAAAACCCGCGGCTGACCGCCGCGGGCTTTTTCTTCATAAACCACAAACAAAGAACGCGCCGAGCGGCGCGTTCTTTGTCCGAAGCCTTCTTTATCGGGCTCGTAACAGGGCTTGCGGAAATTTAATTCTGCGGCGGCGGCCGACTTGGGGAAAAACGGGAAAACTCAAATTTGGGGTGATTTTCAGGCCTCAGTGATAACCTACTTTGCGCAACATCCCGAGGAAACATTATGAATTCCTTATGATCTGCGGTAGGCGGATCTTATCCGCGAGATGTCGTCGCAGGCGTGGCCACGCAGCGCGGCCCCGCACTGCTCCTTGCCGCGAGAAGGCGGTTCGCAGGGCTCCGGCCCTACGCGCCGTCGCACCTGCTCCCAAGGAGTCCCGCACTTATCAACACCTCCTGTGCGCGGCCGGCCGGTACCCAACTGGGCCTTACAGGGCCGCTCCCGTCCGCCT
>JAJZPL010000039.1:0-3246 GCA_021811185.1 bacterium | reverse complement strand
CGGCGGCCGTACAACGCAGAAAATTATTCCCCGCGCGCACTGCAACCGAATTGAACCGATATCAAAACGGATTCTGCCCGCGCTCGCCAGTGGCTGCTGCCATTCGCGGCGCGGGCCTGTTCCTGTTATCTATCTCAACTGACATTCCGGTGGCAGCAGTTATTTATTAAAACACCGCCCCGGCGTCCGCTGCTGCGGCCGCCGCGGCGGTCTTTTCTGTTAATTATCGCCGCCACCTGGAGAGGCAGAGGCGGAGTATAAGGAACGGGCCAGGGCGGTAGCGCCTGGCCCTGTAATGGCCGTCGCCCCCGCCCTGGCCGCCTGAGGGTGCGGCGTCGAAAGTGAGCGCCATCACCCGCAGGTCCTTTAATTCGCTCCGTTTTCAATGGCCTGAATCGCCTCTGTGTAGGCTTTTCGGCTGTTTTCATCTGACGTACTAGATAGTCTATTTTTAAGCTCGGGCAAAGCAGCTTTTCCATACTTCCCAGCACCGCTAAGACACTTTAGGACCTCAACATCGAATCCACGTCCGACAGCTTGCGGGTCGAGAACGGGGATCATATATGGAATATAGATCTCGCTGCTTTTCGGGGAGATTTTTGACAATGCACATGCGGCTATGTAGTTATCATAGGGGTTGCCCAACCCACTCAGTAATGATTTAAGCACCGGGATAGCTTGTTTAGCCCGCATATCTCCGAGTGCTACGATAGAAGTAAGCGGATCCACAACATCTCTTGGCCAACCGGGGAGTTGGGCGAGTTTTATTAGGCTGGAGATTGCCTTTTCGTTTCCTGGCTGCAATTTTCCAATACTGAGTGCTGCAGCTTCCCCTATTTTTAGATCTGTTTCCTGCAACAACGGCTCCAATGCAGAAACTATTTTATCCTTAAACTCGGGGAAAGAGCCAAGCCCCCCCGCAACCTTTATACGGACTTCTCTGTCCTCACTTTTCAACAATGACAAAAGAGCATCTACCATCTCAGGGGTCTGAAGTTTCGGGACTTCTCTCAAGGCATGTTCAGCGCCAGTATAGCATACCGACTCAAGGAGCTGATATTGCACAGCATTTATATAAAGCGGAAGCATTTCATTGGAAATCGGTCGGGAGGAAAGGTAGAGATAGCACGCAGCCGCCGCATGCCCGAGGGGCGTGTTATCTTTGGCTAACTCCAGCAACTTTGGACCCGCAACACGATACCTCTTCTCCGCAAGTATCCCAGCTATCCGTTCTTTTGATTTTACCGGAACATTATCAGCATCGAGTGCGGATAAAAGTTCTTCGCTAGGGTCAATTCCTAGTTTTTCCAGCGTATCACGGCTGTCCCACACAAGAGATTGATCTTTCGCTCCAAGATTCTGAATTAACGAAGGAATTACTGAACGCGCCTTTTCCCCCTGCCCGCGAACCAGGAGCGCGATCGCGCGGCGAACATGCATACTCGGGTTGTCAACTTCCTTTAGAATGTACGGCAAAAAGTTTTCAAGATCAGATTTGAAAAAGTTTAAGGCACGCTCCCGCACAGATTTTCTATCCACTTTTAAAGCCTGTATCATTGCCGATGCAAAAGCGTCACGGGAATCATCTGATAGCCTGGAGGCAATCTCCGCCGCAGTAAACGTTGGGGTACTGGCCGTTAAATAGTCCATGAACTGTGCGAGATAAGGCTCCTGCAATGCAATTTCTTGGGACAAATCCCGCAGATCGATCACGTATTTATTTCTCCTTTCCTCCGAGTCGATCCCTCCCAACTCCATACCCGATACATTAATGTCTAAATACAAAAAAGTATCTGTATTCTTATTCTGCCCAGGACAGCGTGTCCAGAACGTTTTATAATTTGAGAATGAAATCTTCCGAAGGCCGCCCTCACCATTAGCAGGGGTGACACTTACGGTGGAAGTCTCCAATCGCCCCTGGATATTATTGGCCGGAGGAGCAATGCGCCCAAAGGGAGTATCCACGTACAAAACACCTTTTGGAGAACATCCCTTTTGTGAGGCCAATACAGCCGTTAGGGTGAGATCTCCATTACCTCCAGAATACACACAATTCCCATTACTTTCACTTATCCGGCAGGTTTTACTCCCAGCCGCGCGAGCAGTCCCAATAACCTTCTTCGCGATATCCTCCTCAAAAAGGACCTGTTTGTGCATATACTCTTCCAGGCCTGCCGCATCGACCTTTTTTTTCAGTTCTGCTGAGTAGAGATTATCGGTAGAGGCATGCTTGCCAGGATTTTCTAAAACGTCCTGGAGACGCATTTCCAAATCACCCAAAGGGGTTTCTGGATAGTAGCTTTTAATTTCGTTTCTGCTTAGATCAAATCCGATTATTCCGCGACATTTTGCTCCGTAATCCCACCCGGGGATGAAAGAGCTCGCATAAATGGTTGTTGATGAAAGTTTCAACCCACGCATGACACAGTCGCGCAGTGCCGGCACTCTCAATATGCCTAGCTGATTTGTTTTAGGGTCGAAATACGCAAAGCCGGAAAAATAATCTTCTCCGACATCCTCTAAATTCCATGAATTAACCAGGTAGAACCAATACTTGCCGCCATATTCCACGGCCTCATCGGAAGTTGCACACCCAAAGCCGCGCCGTCCATCACGGTATGGATCAACCTCTATCCCGTATGCCATTAAAGTTTCATCATAAACCCCGGGGAACTTTGTAACAGGTCCGCCTTTAGAAATTGCGCACCCATCCAGGCGATATTCACCAAGACTCACGGCATATCCCGCCGCTGGCGGAACAAGCCACAAACTGAGCATAATTACAGGACCGAAAATTTTGTGATTCCCCATATGCACCCCCGCTAATGATCTTTTGCATTATCTTGGTGGGTCAATTGTGATCCCCATGTTGTGAACGAAGTGCTTATAGCCCCTTAAGCAGAGCGGAGGCTGAAAGGCGCAGAGCTTTTGCAAGTTTTTCAATGTTGCTTAGCGTGATGTTCCTTTCCGCACGTTCGATCATGCCGATGTAAGTCCTATGGAATCCGGCTTTTGCGGCGAATTCTTCCTGGGACATTTTTAGTTTCTTCCGTTCTTCCCTGACCCTTTTAGCGAACTTGATGAGAATTGGCTTTTTCATTAGGGTTAGTCTATGAATTCGCTAATTATACATCTACATACAATACGTAGCAATTATATATAATAGAAAGAGGGAGGTAGGAGGCAGCTTACAACAGCGAAGATTTATGCGCGCGGGGAATAATTTTCTGCGTTGTACGGCCGCCG
>JAJZPL010000011.1 GCA_021811185.1 bacterium | reverse complement strand
GCGGCCGGAGCGCTTAGTTTGTCCGTGCGCAGCGTTATGTCCGGGGCGGCCGGCGCCTCGTAAGGCGAATGGACCCCGGTAAAATTGACTATTTTTCCCTGGCGGGCTTTTTTATACAGGCCCTTCGGGTCGCGCTCTTCGCAGACCTTAAGCGGGCAGTCCAGGAAAACCTCCACGAACCTCCCGGCGCCTATCGCGCCGCGCGCCAGGGCGCGGTCGGAGCCGAACGGCGAGATGAACGCCGTGATCACCGCCAGGCCGGCGTCGGAAAAGAGCCTGGCTATCTCGCCGAGCCGGCGGATGTTCTCCACCCTGTCCGCGGAGGAAAAGCCGAGGTCCTTGTTGATCCCCTGACGGATATTGTCCCCGTCCAGCACGTAGACCTGCATCCCGCGCCTGAAAAGCTGTTTTTCAAGCTCCCGCGCCAGCGTGGACTTGCCTGAACCGGAAAGCCCGGTGAACCACACCGTGAACCCCGGATGCCCGTTGCGCTTTTCGCGCGCCTCGCGGGCGACCCCGCTCTTCTCGGTGAACAGCGCGCGGCTTTTCACCCCCCCGCAGCGCAGCCGCTCCCTGGCGTTCTTCAGCACGATGCCGCCGCCGCAGACGCGGCCCTCGTCCGCCAGCACGAACCTGCCCGTCACCCCGATCTTCGCGAACTCGTCGAAGACCAGCGGCCGGTCCAGCTTCAGGGTCACGTCGCCCATATTGTTCCTGGCGATGGAGTCCTCGGCCGCGTCCAGCTTCTCGAAGGTCGCCGCGTCTATCACGTTCTCCACCGAAACCAGCCGGCAGCCGGCTTCCTGCGTGGCCAGCCTGAAAGTATAGGAGCGGCCCGGCGCCAGCGGCCGCTCGCCCATCCAGAAAATGTTGGCGGGCACGGTGTCCGAAACGAAAGGAGCGGACCGGCCGTCCACGCCTATCTCCCCGCGCTCCAGGAACAAGGGGTCTTCGAAGGTAAGCCCGGCGCATTCCCCGCGGCCTGCCGACCTGGCGCCCGGCCCTGGCCACATCTCGATGGTCTTCACGCGCGTTTCCTTGCCGGAGGGAAGGAACTTTATCTTCTGCCCTTTCCTGACGGTCCCGGATTCCACCCGGCCGGCGCAGACGCGCTTCTCGTCGAACTTATAGACGTCCTGCACCGAAAACCTGAGCGGCAGCTGCCCGGCCTTTTTCCCGGGCTTAAGGCGCAGCAACTCGCCGGCCAGCGGCAGGCCGCGGTACCAGGGCATGCTTGCCGCGGGCCCGAGCAGGTTCTCGCCGCGCAGGGAACACAGCGGCACCACGGCCGCCGGCGGAAGGCCTATCTTGCCGAGAAAGGCGCGCACCTCGGCGTCGATGACCGCGAACCGGCGCTTGTCGTAACCGATCAGGTCCATCTTGTTAACGGCCACTACCACCTTGTCCAGCCCCAGCATGGCCAGGATATGGCTGTGGCGCCGGAACTGCTCGCGGATGCCCTCGGCGGCGTCCAGCAGGATCACGGCGGCGTCGGCCCTGGAGGCGCCGGTCACCATGTTCTTGGAAAATTCTTTATGCCCCGGCGTGTCTATCAGCAGGAAGCGCGTTCCCTTGAAGTGCCAGCGGATCTCGGTATAGTCGATGGTAACGCCCTGCGCCTGTTCCTCCTCGAAAGCGTCCAGCAGGAAAGCGAACTCGAAGCGCTTGCCGGTCTGCCGGCAGATCTTCTCCACCTTCGCCTTCCTGTCCTCCGGGACCTGGCCCGTGTCGGAAAGCAGGCGCCCCACCAGCGTGGATTTGCCGTGGTCCACATGCCCCGCTATGACTATCTTGACGTCGGCGCCGGGCATCACATGTATCCTTCCACCCGGAGCTTCTGCATGGCGTAATCGTCCGCCTTGTCCTGCGCGCGGCCGGCCCGTTCGCTGGTTTTGGAATTTTCAAGCTCTAAAATGATCTCGTCCACGCTGGCCGCGGAAGACGCCACGGGGGCGGTGCACGGCACGCACCCCAGGCTGCGGTAGCGTTTGCCGTTTTTCGCGAAATAGAGGTCGATCACCTCTATTTTTTCCTTCCTGATGAACTTCCACACGTCCGCCTCGGTCCAGCGGAGCAGCGGGTGAACGCGCACGTGCCCGCCGGCGCAGGCGTCCGTCTGGAACTGGCTCCACAGCTCGGGCGGCTGGTCCTTGAACTTCCATTCGAACCCCGGGCCCCGCGGGGAAAAGAACCGCTCCTTGGCCCGGGTGCCTTCCTCGTCGCGGCGGATGGCCACGAAAACGGCGTCGTATTTCTCTTTCCGCAGAAGCTCCCTCAGCGCCGAGGTCTTGAGGGCGGTACAGCATTTAAGCGCCCCGCAGGACGCCGGGGACATGCCGGCCTTAAGGGCGGCGTGGTTCTTCACCACTTTAAGGTCCAGCCCCCAGGCCGCGGCCTTCTCGTCGCGGAATTTTATCATCTCCGGCATTTTATACGTGGTATCGATGTGGATGAGCGGGAACGGGACCCGGCCGAAGAAGGCCTTGCGCACCAGCCAGAGCAGGGCGGTGGAATCCTTGCCCATGGACCAGAGCATGGCCGGTTTCCTGAACTTCTTGTACGCCTCGCGCACCATGTAGACGGCTTCGTTCTCGAGTTCCAGGAGCCGGTTCTCGTCAAAAGCGGCGCGGGAGGATTTTCTCATAAGCGGCACAGCAGCCTGACTTTTACGGCGGTTAAAAAAAACCTTTTTCCCAGCATCGTAAAAGCGTTGCGGTCCGTGAACAGCGATCTGGCCCGCACATAGGTCATTCTACATTTTTCAAGGGTATAATAGAGCGCCCTGAGACGCGCGGGCAGCGGCTTGCCGGAGGCCGCCTCAAGTTCGCCGCGGGGGTTCTCCAGCGCATAGCCGAAACGCTCAAGCTCGTAAAAAGAAACCGTTTCAAAAAGCTTGATCTCGCCGACGGAGAGCGCCGCCTTGTACTTGCCGGAATTGCCGCCGAGCACCGGCCGTGAACAATTCTCCCACGAGGCGCTGGCGCCGGCCAGTTTTTTAGGCTCCGCCTGCTCGAAATACCGCAGCATGCCGGGGGCGTATGCCTCGCCCAGGAAGCGGCAGACGCCCCGCGCGGCGCGCTCCGGGTCCGCTATCAGGTCCTCGTAGCGGAGCGTCATGAACTCTTCCGGCCCGAGGGTGCGCTCCATCTCCAGCGCCAGCTGCTGCTGCAGGCTCCACAGGCGGGCCACGTAGTAGGGGTGAAAATGGTTAAAGACGGACTTGCGGGCCGAAACGGCCACGTCCCTGCCGTCGCGCACGAGGTGGATGAACCTGGCCCCGGGGCTGTATTTCCTCGCCTGGGCGTAATAGTGCACCATAAAGGTGCTTTTGCAGCCCCAGCGCTTCACGCCCTTGAAGCGGCGGTATTGCTCGTAAAAAGCCGCTTTCACGCAGTACAGGTTCCGGGCCGCCGCGGCCCTGAAAGCCGCGGCCCTGTCGGGTTTTATTTCCCACGAAAAGAAATGGAGTTCTATCAGCCTGGCGGCGTCGTCCACCAGCCGGCGGAAATTCCGGTCTTCGGCCAAGTCCCCGTAAAAGCCCTCCACGGGCCCCAGGTCCTTCATCAAATGCGGAGGATGCGGGATATAAATGGAAGGATGGCCGTTCAGGATGAGCCGCAGCAGGTTGGAGCCGGAGCGTTCCGTGCCTATGATGAAGATCGGGCCGGAGCCGGGCATGGTCATAGGGCGCGCGACAGTATGCCGGTGGCGCAGGCCAGGCCGCCTGCGCCGTTTATCAGCTGGCTTATCCCTACCTCCGCGGCCACGGTAAGCCCCGAAGCGGCGTAAAGTTTTTTCAGGCCAGGGCAGGAGGCGGGCATGATAATGCGCCGCGGGGCTACGGTAACGATGTTCATTCCCTGCCGCGCGCTCACCTCTTCGGTCTCCGGCACCGGGATAACTGCAACCCTATTCGCGCGCAGCAGCGCCCGGAGGCGGGACGAAGCCTTCTCCGTCCGCAGCAGCGCCAGGCCGCGGTCCACGAACTGGAGCAGCCCCAGCAGGTGCTGCACGCCGCCAGGCAGCGGCACGTTCACCGCTTTAACCCCCTGCAGGGCCAGCACCCGGCGCAGCTGCCGGAAACCCTCCTCGTTGGTCCTGTTCCCGGTGCCGCAGAGCACGGTCCTTTTATCCAGCCACAGCGCGTCGGCCCCTTCGAAGGTCCCGGCGCCGGAAATGGTCTTGTTTATAGGGATGCCCAGGCCGGCGAGCGCCGGTACCGCCAAGGCCTCCTCGCCGGCGCGCACGGCGCTGGCCATCCTGGCCACCACCGCGCCTTCCGGCGTGTTGAAGAACAGGTCCCTGACGTACATCAGGTTGAGCGCGGGGCCGCGCCCAGGCCGCCGCGGCCCGCCCTTCAGCATATGCACGGCCACTCCCTCCCGGCGGAAGGCGGCTGAAAGCGCGGCGTACTCCCGGCGGATCCCGGCGGGGCTGATCCGCGCCAGGTGCTGCGCGGCGTTAGGGTCCTTTATGGTCAGCAGTTCCCGGCCCGGGCAATAAAGCAGCACGGCCTTAAGCTGTTTATATTCCGAATTTACGCGCGGCGCGGCCAGGCGCGCGAGCTCCAGTGCCAGGCTCCGGTCCCTGGGCTTCCACCCCGTTCCCTGATAAGCCGAAAATTTTCTCCAGGTCTCGCTCATGGCAACAGCTCCGCGCTCTTAAGGTCATACCCGAGTTCCGAAGAGATCTCCGCCACTTCCCGCGACGAACAGAACGGCAGCAGTTCGTCCTTTCTTTTCAGCCATTTATGAGGGCGCGGGTTGGTCACCGCCATGACGGGCGCGGCGCGGCGCGCTGCGTCCGAGCCTCCTTCGGGCAGCCCGGCGAACTCCCTGATCCTTTCCAGTTCCCGGCCCAGGGCGACCGGCTCGAGCAGATCTTCATATCTCACGCCTATCGTCTTACCCAGCAGGCCGGCGGAGGCGTCCGCGAAGATGCTCCGGTTGGCCGAAAGCCATTGAAAAGCGCAGACCTCCGGCAAAGCCTTACCGCGGTACTCCGCCCAGCCCGGCGGCAGGTCGAATTTCCACCAGCTCCGCGTCCAGGGCTTCTCCGGGACGGAATAACCTTTTATGTCCAGTTCCGCTATCCCCGCCAGATCCCTGGAGAAGAAACCGCGCGACAGCCAGCCGTCCATGAGCCCGCTGATGGCCGCCATGGGATTGCGCGAAAGCCGCACGAACCTGAAGCGGGCGGCCGGGAAAAGCTTTTTCAGGAACCCGGCCCGGTAGCAATTGGAGGAGGACTTCAGGAGCAGGGTTTCCCCGCCCGCCGCGCCGGGAAAAGACCTGGGCTCGGGGACCACGAAAGGCGGGTCCTCGAGCCCGCCGCCAGGAGGCGGGCAGGAGAGGGGTTCGGAACCCGGGAAAAGACGCCGCACAAATTCGGGCCGCAGGTCATAGTACCACGGGTTCACCGCTACCCCGCGGCCGGCCAGAAGCTTCAGAAAAGAGGCCCAGACCAGCTGCGTTTCGAAGGCCGGCGCGCCGCGCCACTCGTACACGGCCGCCGCCGCGCAGCCGTAAAGCAGGTCCGGGTCCGCCCCGGCCCCGGGCCACTGGAGAAGGAACCGCTGGGCGCAGTCCGCCGCGTAATTCTGCGCCGAAAAAGGGCCGTCGCCGGAGCGCACGCGCCCGGCGTCCAGCAGGATATCTTCGGCGACGCGGCCGAGAACGGCCGGGCCCGGGTCGAAGCCGGCGGGCACGGCGTCCGAATCGGCTGAGGAACTCACGGGGGCGATGCCGTTAAGCTTATGAAAAACTATGTCTTCTCCGTTCAGCGAGAGCACTCCGGGCAGGCCGGAGAGCAGGCGGTACAGGAAACTGGAACCGCTCCTGGAAGCGGACTGTATTACAAGGACGTTCTTAATGCCGGCGGCGCCGCCGCCCCCCAGCCGCCCGGGGCTGTACCTGTCCCGGATATACCGGCGCGCGCCGGCGGTATCGCGCGCTGCGGCCGGACCGGCCGATTTTTTTTCGTTAGGATAACCGGCGCGCCGAACGCCCGGATCCTGGCGGTTTTCTTTGCCGGTCATTATTTAATTATATAATATCTACCGCCCCTGGACCCCCCGGAACCATGCCTGAAAAACGCGCGAAAGACTGCTACGAAATAATCCTGAACCACGGCTGCGACCTGGCCTGCGGCTTCTGCTCCCAGGCGGATTTCGCTCCCGGGGCAAAAACCTCCCTGGAAGACGCGCTGCGCCATATCCACGCCGCAAAGAAAGCCGGCTGCCGCCGGCTGGGGTTTTCCGGGGGCGAAGCGCTGCTGCGCTCCGACCTGCCGGCGCTGGCCGCCGCGGCCCGCAGGGCGGGCTTCGACATCGTCAGGCTGCAGACCAACGGCATGAAGCTTTCCGACCCCGCCCTGGCCGCGAAACTCGCCGCGGCAGGCCTTACCGTCTGCAAATTCACCTTCCTGGGCCGCAGCGCGAAGGTGCACGACGGCCTTACCGGGGCGCGCGGTTCCTTCAAAAAAAGCCTGGCCGGGCTGGACAATATCCTGGCGCTGAAACTGGCAGTCGGCGTGAACCTGCTGATAACCCGCCGGAACTACCGCCGGCTTAAGACCATTTTAAAGTTCTTCATGGACCGCGGCGTGTCCAGTTTCGTCCTTATCTACCCCATTTACGTAGGCAGGATGGCCGTGAACGCCAAAAAGCTCGGCGTGAGCCTGCCGAAGGTCTCGCCCTACGCGGCGGCGGCGCTGGATTTCGCGCGGGCGGCCGGCCTGGACGGCGCGGTCAAGGCCCTTAACATGCCGCCCTGCATGCTGCCGGGCTACGAGCGGAAGTCCGTGGATATTTACAAGTTCAACACCATGGTGGCCTCCCCGCTCGGGAAGCGCTGGGACCTGGACAAGAACGCCGAAATGGAACGCAGGCGCGGGCCGGTCTGCCGGGGCTGCCTGTTCCGCAAAGACTGCCTGGGCGTGGACGCCCGCTACCTGGAGATTTTCGGCTGGAAAGGCTTCGAACCTGTGCGCGCGCCCGCGGCCCGGCGGGAACTCAAGCCGGAGCCGGGCTACCTGAGCGGCCTGGAAAAATGTTTCCTGGAAGTGCTGGCCAGGGAGAACGCCATCCCTACGGCGCGGGTATTGGAGCTGGCGCGGCAGATCCCGCTCTGCCACGACTGCAAGGACGGGACCAGGGTGCTCTCCACCGGCGAATCGCTGGTGAAGCGGGGCCTGGTAGAAAGAACTTTCAAGGGCGCTAAATTTATCTGGAGGCTGAGATGACCGGGGGCGCGGACCTGGCCGGCTTGTTTAAGGTTCTCGGCGCCGGCTTCGCCATAGATCCGGCCGCCGCCGCCGTAACGCTTTCGCTGCGGTCCGCGGCCCGGGCCGTGGAAGCCAGGGAACTTTTCTACCGGGCGCTGAACGGCCTGGAACCGCATTTTTCGGTCTTCATCGAAGGTCTGCCTTACTGTTTCATGCCCGACGCCTGGGACCATGTCCTTTACCGGCGCAAAACCGGCCGGGCCTACAAGGCCGTCAGCCAATGCGCTTCCTGCGCGCTCTCCGGCTTCTGCCCGGGGGTCGTGGCCGGCGGGCCTTTCGCCCGGGAGCTCGAGAAAGAACTTAAACCCGTGCTCCCCTTGCCGCGGGAAGTGGTTTTCGAACTCACCAAGCGCTGCAACCAAGCCTGCCGCTGCTGCTTTTCCGACCGGACCCTCAAGGAACCGCCCCTGAAAAAAATCGAGGCGCAACTGCGCAAAGCGGCCGCCCTGGGGGTGAAGGATATCCGCTTCACCGGCGGCGAACCCTTCCTGAGCTCCAGCCTCCTGCCGCTGCTGAAGACCGCGAAAAAGCTCGGCTGCTACACGCTGGTCAACACCAACGCCGCCGCCCCCGCCGGGCTGTACGCCGAGGCGGCGCCGTTCATGGACAACGTGCTGGTCTCCCTGCAGGGCAGCGACCAGGCCTCGGACGAGGCCGCCACCGCGACCCCGGGGCTGTTCGGCCGCAAACTGGCGAACATGCGCCTGCTCCGCCGTACGGTGCCGGTGTTCAGGCTAGGCACCGTGGCCTCCCGGAACCTGATAAAGAATTTTAAAGCCTGCCACGCGCTGGCGGCGCGGCTGAACGCCGACGTCTGGGAGATCTACCGTCCGATGCTGGCGGACGGCTCCGCGGCGGGGCCGGAATTCGACCTCGGCCCCAAAGACCTCACCGGGCTTTCAGCCAGGATCTCCGCGCTCAAGCCGGGCGGCCCGCGCGTACTGCTGGCAAACCCGCTGCCGCTCTGCCTGGTGCCGGAAGACGAAAGGAAGAACCTGCTGGGAGCGGCCTTCGACGACGGCCATACCAGGCTGGTCTACGATCTGCGCGGTTTTTACAAGCCTAGCTATTATATAGCGGAGAACCTGGGGAAGGGAATAAAAGAAGCCTGGCGTTCGGCCTACATGAAGGATCTAAGGTCTTTTTACCGGCGGCCGGGAGGCTGCCGGGATTGCCGCTACCTGCTTAAATGCCTGAGCGGCAGCCGCGCCCTGGCCAAGGCGCGCGGAGGGAGCTGGTTCGAAGAGGACCCCTGGCTCCCGGCTAAGATCAAAACAAAAAACTCCCGCGCCTAGTAAGAGCCGTGAGAGCCGTGGGAACCGTGAGAGCCATGCGAGCCGTGGCTGCCGTGCGAGCCGTGGCTGCCGTGGGAAGCGTGGGAACCGTGAGAGCCGTGGCTGCCATGCGAACCATGGCTCAAGTGACTTACGTGGGAATTGGTGTTGAGGTAATTAGAGTGGGTTTGCGCGGAAGCCTGCTCGACCATGACGGCGCCCAGGATCCCCAGCGCCAGCCCGGTCTTCACGATATCCGAGTCCAGCATCTTCCCCTCTTCGCTGGAAAAGAACAGTTTGATATTCTTCTCTATCTTGGCCAGTTTGTTTTTCATAATTTCCGCCGTCTACTCGGTCTTTAAAACTTTTCTAATGTTCTGATTAAGCTGCTGCGTCTGCCTGTCGCTTTCTTTCCGCTGCAGCTCCGCCTGTTTTTTTATCGCTTCCGTTTTCGCTATTTCCGCCTTGACCTGCTCCGGGGACATGCCGATGAAGCCGCCGCTCTTTTTTTTAGCCTTGCTCACGGCGCCGCAGTAGAACCGGGACATATCCTTTACGATGTCTTCGCACGGGACGGCCGATTTCGCCACCATAGCCTCGCAGACGGTTTTTTTTGAAGCCGGGCATTCGGAGACCTTTTCGTCTTTTACGGCGTTGTAGAGGGCAAGACTGGTAAGGCAGTCCGCATCCCCCTCGCAGGCCGCTTTTGAGACCGGGAAGAGTTTGCGGAAATTACCCGCCTTCTTCGGGTTAATTTTCATCATGTAGGCCTTACCCGACTCCATCCCCTTGGAAATAGCGTCGCAAAATTCCGGCACCGAGATCTTGGCCAACACTTTCTTGGGAAGGCCCGAAACCATGGAATAGCAGCTGCCCGAGCTTTTAGACTTGCCGGCCATATAATTGGTCAGCAGCAGCGGGTTGGTTTTCTCCCTGCACATATTGCTCAAACTCCCCACAAAGTCGATCTTGGTGTCTCCCACCTGCGCCTCGTCGGGAAGAGCGAGGCAGAGCCCTATATTGTCGTGGGCCGCGGCCACGCACCCAACGTAATTGGTGAGGTAGTCATACATTTTTTTCGTGTCATCGGCGGGAATCGGGTTGTTCATGGCGAAATAACCCCAGTAGCGGCCGTGGCTCAAGCGCATATCCTCCAGTGAACCGCCATCGCAGGCGCCGGCATAATTCGTCTGCACGCGGGGCAGCTGCAGGTCGTTATAATCCCCCGCTCCCGGAATATAGGTGGCGCTGAACGTCTCCGTGACCACCTGGGAGGTGGCGCCTTCCGGCAGCGGGACGCCGGCCTGCTCCTGAACCGCCGGAGTCGGCTGTATCGCCCCGGGCTTTCCGCTCTTCTTCATGAAATACTGCATATACAGCAGACCCGCCCCCAACAATACCAGGATCAGTATGCCCCACTTTTTCATATTATTATGCTCGCTTTTACCGAAAAGATAACAAAACAACATGCCCCGGATCTGCGAGGCATATAAAATTTACACTATAATGTACCAGATACCGCCCCGCTTTTCAAGAGCAAACTGCTTAAGCCCTTTTATCCCCGTCTTCCAGCCATTTTTCAAGAAGTGCGGCCTTTTTACGGTCCGCTAAAAGCCCGAAAATAGTATCCAGAACGCCTTGAAGCGCAAGGCAGCGCCCGTTAGCCGGCATGGAGCCCCACAGGCTGGCCTGGGCACTATAGTTGTAGGCCGGGCAGACGCCGCAGAAAGGCCTGTAGGCGCAGCGCGAACACCCCGGCTGCAGGTCGAGGCTGGAGGCGGTAGCGCAGGCTTTTACCGGGCCGGAAGCTATTATTTCCCCGTAGGAATCTTTACGAACGTCGCCAAGCCGGAAAGCCCCGTCTCCGGCGGCCGCCAGCATACGGCCCTCGTCGCAGGTATAGACGCCGCCGTCATGGTCGTAGGCAAGCTGGCCCAGCCCCGCGCCGCAGGGGCAGCGCAGGTCCACGTATTTATTATCCCTGGAAGCGAGTATTTTTTTTAACAGGAGGTAGGCGTTCTTCTCCTTCAGCGGCACGCCGCGGCCGTTCAGTTCCAGCACACGTTCAAGGCCCTCGCGGTAGAATTTCACGAATTCTTCAGGACCGTAGCCGATACTGCCCCACTGCGCGCGGGCCAGGCCCATGGGCGAAAGGGGCTTAAGGAAAACATAAGGCAGTTCCAGCCTGGCATACTCGTCCACTATCTCCCGGGCACGCCCGAGCGAGGCCCTGGTGACGGTCAGCAGAGCGCTTGGGCCGCCGGGAGGGAGCAGGCCGCGCCGGCGCTGAAAATGTTTTATCCACTTCACCGCGCGGGCGTGCGAGTCGCCTCCGGAAAAAGGCCGGTTGGCGTTGTGCAGGTCCGCCGGGCCGTCCAGCGAGGTGCAGACCGAAATATCGTTCTTTATTATGAACGCGGCCCTGGTCTCATCCATCAGGGAAAAATTGGACACCAGCGCCAGGGCCAGCTCTTTGCCGGTCCCGGCGGCCCTCTGCCTGGCGTACAGCGCGGCCTGTTCCAGCACCGGCCAGTTCGCCAGCGGCTCGCCGCCCTGGAATTCCAGCGTAAGTCCTTCCACAGGCGCGCTGAACGCCAAATCCACCGCCTTGCGGGCGGTGGCAGCGCTCATGTCCGCGCCCTTACCCGAACCCGCCTGGCAGTAAACGCAGCTGTGGTTGCATTTCTGCGTAAGGACGAGGATATGCAGCCCGGGACCGCGCCGCAAGTATTCGTTGGAATCGCTCCAGGCTGAGGAGATGGAATTAAAATCGAGGCGCGTGCGTATCAGCCCGGCGGCTTCCAGCGCCCGGAAGGCGGCCCCGCTCTTAAGTTTCCCGCGCGAATAAAGACGGAACTCCTCGGGCTTGAGCAGCGCCCAGCCGCCCACATAGCCGGTAACCAGCACGCCCTTTTTCAGGCGCCGCCAGTTTATGGATGAGGGCTGGGGCTCGTTACGATGTTTCATTGGCGAAACCGCACTGATATCATATAACAAATACGCCCGCCCTGGGCATCGTCTTGACAATAGGACGGGGAAAGACATTTAATTGAATGGTCCCGACAGACAGCAGCACCCATTTTAATTCAAGCACCTGGAGATAAAACAATGGATATAGCAAGATCTTTAGCGGAACTCGAAAAACTCGGCGCCGACCTTTACGGCAAAGATTTCCTGCTGACCTGGGAAAAATCCGACGCGGAACTTAAGGAAGTATTCCTGATAGCCGAGCTTCTGAAGGAAATGCACGCCAAGAACGTCCCGCTCGACATGTTCAAGACCGGGCTGGCCGTCTCCAACTTCCGCGATAACTCCACCCGCACCCGCTTCTCCTTCGCCTCCGCCTGCAACCTGCTCGGCCTGGCCGTGCAGGACCTGGACGAGGGCAAATCGCAGATCGCCCACGGCGAGACCGTGCGCGAGACCGCCAACATGATCTCCTTCCTCACCGAGGCCATCGGCATCCGCGACGACATGTTCATCGGCAAAGGCCACACCTACATGCAGGAAGTAGCCGCGGCCCTCGACGACGGCTTCAAGAACGGCGTGCTGAACCAGCGCCCCGCCGTGGTGAACCTCCAGTGCGACCTGGACCATCCCACGCAGAGCATGTCGGACATGCTGTTCATAAAGAACCATTTCGGCGGTTTCGAGAACCTGAAGGGCAAAAAAATAGCCATGACCTGGGCGTATTCCCCCAGCTACGGCAAGCCCCTTTCCGTGCCGCAGGGCGTCATCTGCCTGATGACCCGCTACGGCATGAACGTCGAGCTGGCCCACCCCGAAGGCTACGACCTGCTGCCCGAGACCATCGAGGTGGCCAAGAAGAACGCCGCGGCCTCCGGCGGCTCGTTCAAAGTTTCCAACAGCATGGCGAGCGCGTTCAAGGACGCCGACATCGTTTATCCCAAGAGCTGGGCTCCCTACAAGGTGATGGAACGCCGCACCGCGCTGCTCGAGAAAAACGACCACCCCGGCCTCAAGGAACTTGAAAAGGAATGCCTGGCGCAGAACGCCAAGCACACCGACTGGGAATGCAACGCCGCGATGATGAAGCCCACCAAGGGCGGCGAAGGTTTGTACCTGCACTGCCTGCCGGCCGACATCACCGACGTGTCCTGCAAGCAGGGCGAAGTAGCAGCCGACGTGTTCGAGAAGTACCGCATCGGCACCTACAAGGAAGCCGGCTACAAGCCCTTCGTCATAGCGGCCATGATCACCGCCTGCACCAAGAAGAACCCCGCCAAAGTGCTGGAAGCCATGTACAAGGCCGGCCAGAAGCGGGTCCTGTAAGCGTCAAACCGCGCGCAAGAAAAGCGCCCCGGGCTAAGCCCCGGGGCGCTTTTCGTTCCCGAGCGTCCGTTCATTCCGGCTGCGGCACCGTACCGGAGTAAAACACCTCGCATTGCTGGAACGGGTTCAGTTTCTGCACCGTTTCCAGCACGCCCAGCACCGGGCCCGCCAGCGAAGCCAGCATGGTGATCTTCCCGATCTCGGGATGGCCGAAAGTCCCCTGGATCTTCTGCGTGTAGGCCGCGCAGCCTTTCTTATCCAGCACCGCCACCGTGACCCCGTCGAAATGCCCGTCGGCCAGGTCCAGGCCGCCCTTCATGGCTATGCGGTATTTCCCGGTGGCGAGGGCCACGTCTTCCGCCGCGGCGGTGCCGTCCCTGACCTTCCACACGGAGGCCAGGCGCTGTATCACGCCGTTCCTGCCGCGGGACAGCCCGGCGTCCGCGAAATTGTAGCTCTTCGTTACCGCCGGCCCCAGCGGCCCGGCCAGGAGAAAAGCTCCCACGTCCAGCAGGTTGAAATTCTGGCTCCGGACGTATTTCGTTATCACCTCGTCCACGTCCATGCCCGGCAGGACCATCCTTTTCCCGCTCAGCGCCACCCTCCCCGCCAGAGTATGGGCCAGTTCCGCCGGCCCGTTCCCGCGGGCGTTCACGTTCAGTTCCAGCTCCGCCAGGCCCCTTATATTCCCGGGGCCGGCCTTCCCGCCGGAGAAAGCCGCCAGGAATCCGCCTATCCTGAACCGGCGGAGGGTATAGGCCAGGGCGTAGCGGGGCGGGGAAACGGCCAGGTCCGCCTTAAGGCTGCCCGAACCTTCGCCCCCGAACATCTTAAGCCTGAGAGGGGAAAACCGGTACACGCCCTTTACGGCGGCAACGCCAGACGCCACCCCCGTGGAGACCGCGCCGGCGAAGGCCAGCGTGGAACACTTCACTTCGCCGCCGCTGAAGGAAATTTTTGCCGCGACGCCGCCCCTGCCGCCGTAAGAGAACCTCTTAAGCGCCAGGTCCACGTTCTCCGCCGTCACGGTCCCGGAGCTCTTTTCCGCCGAGTAAACGAGGTTCCCGCCGGAGGCGTCGAGCTCGTCGATAAGGAAGGGTTTCGCCGGCGCGGCCGGGCTGGCGGCCCGGCCCCGCGCCGGCCCGGCCTGCCGCCGCAGGAAAACCACCGGTTTAGAGAGCGAGACCAGCTTAAGGCGGTTCCCGCCCGCGGCGAGCGCCGCGGCGTCCGCGGTCACGCGGGCCGCTTCGGCCCTCAGCAGGTCCGGCTGCCCTTCCTTCGCCGGCAGCCTGAGATCTTTCCCGTCGAACTGGACGGTGCCGTTCAGCGAGCGACTGAGTTCCCCGGCGGTTTTTCCCGCGGCGGCAAGGCCGGCGCGCAGGACGCCGGAACCGCGCAGGGTTTTCCAGACCGAATCGCCGCGGTACAGGCCGGGCAGGACGTCCTCCACCAGGAACGGGCCGGAAACATAGTCCAGCCTGTAGACGGGCGCCGCGCCGCCCACGTCGGCCAGCAGGCTCCCCCCGCCGGCGAGGCTCGCCGCCTTCAGCGAAAAGGGCTCCGCCTTGAACACGCCCCGGCCGGCGTTCACCCACAAAGACAGTTCCGCCGCGTCCAGCCCCCCGGTCTTAAGCGCGGCGCAGCGTATCTCGCCGGCGAAGAATATTTTCCTCAGCGGCCCGTCCCCGCGCCGGCCGCCGTAGACAAAATTATTAAGATCGAGTTCGAGCCCCTCCGCCTCCGCCCCGCGCCCGGCCCCCTCGTCGGCATAAACAAGCCTGCCCTGGCGGACCACCAGCCTGGTAATGGCGACGGCCTTGCCGGAAGCCCGGCCCCCGCCGGCGAAGTTGAACGTGCCGTCCTTATGCCGGACCAGATGGACCACCGGGGCCACCAGGGTCAAACGCGTTACCTTCGTCTCATGCCGCAGCAGCCGCGAAAGGTCCAGTTTCACCCGCAGCTCTTTGATCGCCAGCGCTTCCGCCCCGTCCTTCCGCGCGGTCACGTTCTTCACGGACAGTTCGAAGCCTGAGGCCGGCGAGAGCCCCACCCGCCCGAACCCCACCTCCATCCCGAGCGCGTCCGAAGCCGCGGCGGCGAGCTGGCTTTTAAAGGTCGCCATGATCGGCCGCACCAGGCGGACCGCGGCCAGCGCGAGCAGGACGGCCGACGAAAACGCCAGCAGCAGCATTCTATTCTTGCGGCTCATAGGCCTATTATAACGGTAGCGGCCCCGTTATGCAACTTAACGCGACAAAACCGGAGCGTTCTTGCAAAAAATATTTTCATTTCGTATATTACCCGGAAAAGGCATTACAGGGAAGGGGGAAAGATGAAAAATAAATTATTCGGCAGGACCGGGCTGCGCGTGTCCGAGCTCTGGCTGGGGACCATGACGTTCGGAGAGACCTGGGGCTGGGGCGCCTCAAAGGCCGAGAGCCGCAGGATGTTCGACGCTTTCGTGAGCGCCGGCGGCAACTGCATCGACACGGCCAACCATTATACCGAAGGTACCAGCGAAAAATACGTGGGCGAGTTCACGGCGTCGGAGCGCCACCGCTACGTGATCTCCACCAAGTACACGCTGAGCGGCAGGCCGGACGACCCCAACGGCGGGGGCAGCCACCGAAAAAGCCTGGTGCAGTCGCTCGAGGGCAGCCTGAAGCGGCTCGGCACGGATTATATAGACGTGTACTGGGTACACGCCTGGGACCAGCTCACGCCTATAGAGGAGACCATGCGCGCGCTGGACGACCAGGTGCGCCTGGGCAAGGTGCTGCACGTGGGCTTCTCCGACGCGCCGGCCTGGGTGGTGGCGCAGGCCAACACCATGGCGATGCTGCGGGACTGGACGCCCTTCGCGGGCATCCAGGTGCAGTACAACCTGGCCGAGAGAACGCCTGAACGCGAACTGCTGCCTATGGCTAAGGCGCTCGGCCTGAGCGTAACGGCGTGGTCGCCGCTGGCCGGCGGCGTGCTCACCGGCAAGTACGGCAAGGAGTCCGGAGAGGCCAGGAGACTAACCCCCGACAGCCCGCTGTACTCGGCCATGGTGAACGAGAGGAACCTGACGATCGCCGAAGAGGTGCTGGAGATAGCCCGCGTAACGGGCCGGACGCCCGCGCAGGTGGCGCTGAACTGGCTGCGCCGGCAGAGTTCCGGAGCCGTTATCCCCATACTCGGCTGCAGGTCCGAGGCCCAGCTTAGGGACAACCTTGGCTGCCTGGACTTCGAACTATCCACGGATGATATAGCGCAGCTGGACGAGGTCAGCAGGATCTCCCTGGGTTTCCCGGGCGACTTCCTGGCCTCGCCGTTCGTGCGCAGCCTGGTATATGGCGGCACCTTCGACAAGATAGACGCGCCTAAAGAGCCCGCAGGGATAGGCAGGTAGGGGCGGCAGGCTGATTAACCGGGAACAAAAAAGCCCCGCGGCTATCCCGCGGGGCTTTTCTTTAACGTTCGCCTTGCTTACAGGTACTGGGGCAGCGCGGCGTAGAACGCGGCGGCTTTCACCAGGTCCTCGGCGGGCATGAACTCGTTGACGGTGTGCGCGTACACCTCGTTGCCGGGGCCGAAGCCGATGGTGGGAATGCCCAGGCGGCCGGCCGAAGCCACGCCGTTGGTCGAGAACACCCATTTGTCCACCACGGGCATCCTGTTCAGGGCCACTTTCCCGGCTTCCACGCCGGCGTTCACCAGCTTGTGCCCGCGGGGCAGCACCCAGGTGGGGAAGTATTTTTCCTGGCCCACTTTCAGGCCGGTCCAGGCGACGGCGTCGTACTGCAGCACTTCCACCTTGGCCTTGGCCTTCTTCACGGAGGGCAGCTTCTGGATCTCGGCCACCGAGCTCTTCAGCGTTTCGCCTATGGTAAGGCGGCGGTCCAGGTAAATGGTGGCTTCGTCCGGCACGGCGTTCAGCGACGGGGTCTTGCACTCGATAGAGGTAACGGCCACGGTGCCCTTGCCGATGAACTTGTCGTTCTTCAGCCGCTTGTTGAGGGCGGTGATCTCTTTCACGATATCGGACATCTTGACCACGGCGTTGTCGCCGCGCTCGGGGGCGGAGGCGTGGCAGGAGCGGCCCTTGGTCACCACCTTCATCTCCATCCGGCCGCGGTGGCCGCGGTAGACCTTCAGGTCGGTGGGCTCGGTGATCACGACGAAGTCGGGCTTAATTTTTTCTTTGTTGATGATGTGCAGGAGCGGCAGGCCGTCGCAGTCCTCTTCCATCACGGAACCGACCACCATCAGCGTGTAGTCGCCTTCCAGTTTGAGTTCCTTTATGATCTTGCCCGCGTAGACCATGGAGGCCATCGACAGCTTCTGGTCGGTGGCGCCGCGGCCGTAAATGGTGTCGTTCTTGTAGATGCCGGCGAACGGGTCGATCTTCCAGGCGGTCTTGTCGCCGATGCCGACGGTGTCGATGTGCGCGTCCATCATGATCTTCTTCCTGCCGTGGCCGATGAAGCCGATGATGTTGCCCATCGCGTCGATCTTGATCTTGTCGAAGCCGACCTTGATCATTTCTTTCTTTATCAGTTCCACCAGTTTGCCTTCCTGGCAGGAGAAGCTGGGGGTGCGGATGATGTTGCGGGCGAAAGCGACTATGTCCTTCTTGTACTTGTCCGCGGCTTTGCGTATCAGTTCTGCGTTGTTCATGTTTCCTCCGTCAAATTATAGTGCCTGTCCATATTCTAGTTAATGCCGGGCGGCTTTGTAAAACTTCCCGGGTCCCGCCCCGCCAGGGCGGCCCTGGCTTCCGCCAGCAGCGGCCAGGAATCGGGGGCGTTCCCTACCGCCCGGGCCAGCGCTTCCCGCGCCTCGGCTTTAAGGCCGAGCGCCAGGAAAAGTTTATAGCTCTGGTACGAGGCGCCGCTCCCCGCCGCGGACGGCGCGCCGTCCGCGCCGAAATACGCGGCATAGGCGGCGCCCTGGCAAGCTTCGAGGGCTTTCTTTTTTTCGCCCGCTTTCAAGCGCAGCGAGCACAAGGACATGAATATCTTCCCGGTGTCCGGATTAAGGTCCAGCTCCAGCGCGCGCAGCAGCAGGCTCTCCGCCCGGGCGTAATTCCCGGCGGCCGCCTGTTCAGCCGCGGCGGCATCCAGCGCCCCGGAGGCTGCCGCGCCTTTTTTCCACAGCGCGCGCAGGTCGCCCTGCGTAAGCCCGAAGACCGACGGCGCCGCCCATTCACGCAGCGGCAGCCCGGTGAAGGAACCGCGGGAACGCATTTCTTCCAGCGCGTCGGCCAGCAGCTGCAGGCGTCCGTCGGGAGCGGTCAGCGAGGAAAGCCCGCGGGCGATGACCGCGCCCCTTTCCGGGGGCCACATAAGCAGCCTGGGATAAACGAAGGCCGACCAGAAAGTGCCGGAGTCGTTCTTCAGCGCCGCCTCCAGTTCCCTGTCCTTCGCGTAAGGCGCGCCGCGCAGCATATTGTGCTCCGCGTCGTAACGCTGGTAGGCCAGCCGGAACGACGCCTCGGCGGCGGTCCGCCGGCCCAGTTCCAGCTCGCGCAGCATCCTTATCACATAACAATCCATGGCGGCCTCCCGCGGGACCGGGACCGCCGCGGGGTCTCCGGACGCGTATACCGAAAGGAAATACGCGCCGGCTTTGTCGCCGAATTCCCGCGCGAACGTTCCCAGGCATTCACGATAACCCGGGTCGTCGCCCCTGACCCACAGTTCACGGCACGCCAGGCCCCTCAGGGCCCTGTCCCCGGGAAAACGCCCCGCGGCGCCGGCGAAAGGGCCGCCTGCCCCGGTTTGCCGCGCGGCACGGAAAGGATAAGCCATGACCAGCCCTTCCACGGCCAGAACGGCCAGGAAGGAGAACAGGCAGACAGCCGCTACGATCCGCCCGGGCAGCCCGTGCCGCGCCGGCATTTCCTCCGCCGGGCCGCCTAAGATCAGCGCCGCCAGCACCGGCGGCAGCAGGTAAAGCATAGGATAAAAATACCGTTCCTCTACCGAAAAAAGGGAATGGATAACGAGCAGGTACGCCGGCAGAGCCGATACGAACAACCGGTCTTTCGCCCGGCTGAAGAGCGCGGCCGCGAAAAAGACGCCGAACAACAAGGGGTGAAAAAGGAAAACAGCCCACAACCTTTTCAGCACGGTTATCGCGTAAGAGACCGGGGCTTTAGCGGCTTCCTGAACATAAAACGCCGCTGCGCTGTCGGACTTTTTCAGCCCGGCCAGGCGGTACGGGTCACCGTTCATTGTGTAGACGCTGCCTTTCGCGCCGGTAATAATATTGCCGGCGGCCCTGCGCGTATCGGTCAGAGAAAATTTTCCGGAGACGGAATAATTCAGCATGCCCCAGGGCAGCAGCAGCACGTAAGAAGCCGCCAGGAACGCCAGCGACCGCAGGAAATAAGTCCGGGAACGCTCCCCGCGGTAAAACCAGCCGCAAAGCGCGGCGGCCGGAGGGAACAGCACAAGCGGCGTGCGCACCAGCATCGACGCCCCTATGGCCAATCCCGCCAGTACGCCGGCTTTCACGGTATTCTCGCTCCGCCGCCGCAGCAGCAAAGCCATGGCCAGCAAAAGGAATAAAGCATAAAAAGATTGTTCCGCGTCGTAAGTAAAAGCCCCGCTAAGTTCCAGCCCGCCCGCGAGAATAAGCGACAACAGTCCCGCCTTGTAGCCGCGGAACAGGCTGCCGACGGCGAAAACAAGCCCGTAAACCCCGAAGCGGACGAGCAGGAGCAGCGGCAGCGCCGCCCCGAAATTCTGCGCCAAAGCCGCAGCCGTCTCAAAGAGGGGCATGCTCCATGTTATGTCGTTATTGCGCAAACCGGCCAGGAGAAAACTCCCCAGCTCGGGCCGGTCCAGATAGATCTTAAGCCCGCCGCCCATGAACAGCAGGGCGGAGGTCAGGGCCGCGAAGAACACGATTAAAACCAGGGGCAGGGCCGCCGGCTCTTTGGACCTGAAGATGCCCAGGGGAGATCGGTCCGGATGCATGCCGGTCAGCGCCCGTTCAGCAGCGCCAGGTATTTTTTGAGCGCGGCCACGAAAATATCCGTGTCCTCGGTGGTGTTGTAGGCGAAGAAAGAGATGCGGATGGTTTCCTTGTAGCCCGAGGCCAGGCAGGCCAGGTCCGCGCAGTGGCGCCCGGTGCGCACGGCGATCAGGCGGCCTTTTATCTGCTGCCCCAGGAACAGGTTGAAGTCCGGCACCGAGAAGCCCTTCTTCAGAGGGGCGATAGAGATGAGCGAACCGTCCACCAGGTCCTCCCGGCGGCCCAGCACCCTGACTTCCTTGACGGCCTCCAGCTTCTCAAGCGCGTCGGCCACCAGCCCGGAAACGTGGTCCCGTATGTTGTCGAAGCCCGCCCGGTCCAGCCGGCCGATGGCCGCGGCAAGGCCGGCCGCGCCCGAATAGTTCTGCACGCCGGCTTCGAAGCCCTGGCGGCCGCCCAGGTACGTGGCGCTGTAGCGCCCGCCGGAAACGGCCACGCTCTCCACCGTGCCGCCGCCCACGCGCCAAGGCCTGAGCTTTTCCAGCAGGCCGTGCTTCACGAACAGGCCGCCGGTAAAGAAAGGCGCGCCGATCTTGTGGCCGGAGAAAGCGCTGGCGTCGGCGCCGAACCGCGCCCCGCCCCCGCCGTGCGTGGGCGCGTACTGCGCGTCGTCCACAAAGAGGAAGGCCCCGGCCTGGTGCGCCAGCTCGGCCGCCGCCGCCGCGTCCTCGCAGCCGCCGAAGATGTTGGAGGCGTGCGTAACGCAGACCAGCGCGGTGCGGGGGCCGATAAGTTTCCCCAGCCCGGCCATGTCTATCTTGAAATCTTTCAGCGGCGCCACGCGCAGCTTTATCCGGCCGGCCGCGGCCAGGCGCTCGAAGGGCAGGAACACCGCGTTATGCTCCAGCGGGGACAGCACCACCTCGTTTCGCCCGGGCGTGAAGGGGAAGGAGTTGGCCAGCAGGTTGGCGGCGTCGGTCACGCCGGCCGTGAAGATAACTTCCTCGGGCGAGGGCGCGCCCATGAAGGCGGCCACGCGGGAGCGCGCGGCGTAAAAATCCTCTTCCATGGCCGCGGCCAGCGAGTGCATGGACCGCTTGCCGCCGCAGCCGCCCAGGAGCAGCATGTGCCGGCTCTGCGCCTGCGCGGCGCACTTCATCTTGAGCACGGTGCAGGCGCTGTCCAGGTACACGAGCTTTCGCCCGTCGAACTTTTCTTCCAGCGTGGGGAATTCTTTCCTGAAGGCCGCGATTTTCTGGTTCATAAGGTTTTATGCACCGCTATGTAGTCTTTCCTGGGCCCCGGGCAGAGCCTGGCGAAACGGCAGCCGCGGCAACCCGGCACCTTCTTCTTTTCCTCGAGGTGCGGCCCCTTCAGCCCGTCCCTCATTTTTACCATATCCACGTTCAGGGCCGCATAGTCACCGAGGAAGCAGGGCGGGATATGGTCCACTTCGCAGCGCAGGCCCGCCGCCGCGCAAACGTCCAAAGCCTTCCTAAGGTAAGGTGCCACCAGGCGGTAGGCCGGCAGGAAGCGGGAGCCGTCGGCACGGCCTATGCCCTTTATATAGCTGAACTGCAGCCACGAAATTCCCTTCAGGTTCTTAGCCGCGAAGGCGGCGAAGGCAGGCAGCTGCCGGTAATTCAGCGAGCTTACCACGTGGGTTAGCCGCACGCAGGCGCCGGCTTCGACCAGTTTTTTTACTCCGGCCAGCCTTTTATTAAAGCCGCCGCGCGCCCTGGTTATCTTATAGTCCAGCGCGGGGGTAGAGGCGGGAAAATTCACATTGAAGTAGCCGCCGGCCGCGTTCAGCGCGCGCGCCAGCCTGGCCAGGTCGGCGGGAGGCAGGTCCGCCGCGGCCAGCGCGTTGGTCTGCAGCTCCGCCTTGCGCCCGAGCTTTTTCACCGCGGCCAGCAGCAGGCAGAGGTTGTCCGCGCCGGCCAGCAGCGGCTCGCCGCCGGAAAGCTGTACCAGGCCCGGCGGCATGGCCGCGATCTCGCGCAGCCAGCTTCCCAGCGCGGCGCCGGCCTCCGCGCCGCCCTCCTCGGGATAGGAGCAGAACACGCAGCGCTGGTTGCATTTGCGGAACAGGTGTATCAAAGCCATCGGTTAAACAATAATATGATTATACGAGCGGTAAATCAAAACCGGCCGCGGGTTGCCGGTCCGCAGCATCTAGGTTATAATACTTATTAACGCGGGCGAGCGGCGGCTGAACAAGAACGAATGGGCGACATCTACTACGCTATAACCATGGCAGGCCTGAGCAGGCGCTTCACCGAAGCCGGCTTCGCCCGCCCTAAATATATGCTGGAGGCGGGCGGACGCACGCTCTTCGAGCACTCCGTGCTCTCCCTGCCGCTGGAACTTTCCGCCAAAATATTTTTCATAGCCCTTAAGGAGCACCAGGACGCTTACGGCCTGAGGGAGTTCATAGCGCGGAAACTTTCTCCCGTAATGCCGAACGCCGCCTGGGAACTGCTGCTGCTGGACGGCCCCACCCGCGGCCAGGCCGAAACCGCGCTGGCGGCCAAGGACCTGGTGCCGGCGCAAGCCCAGCTGGCGATCTACAATATCGATACCTGTTTCTTTTCCCCGACCCTGGCCGGCACGCTGGCCGCCCCCGCGGCGCGCAAGGACGGCGTGATCGGCGCCTTCAAGCTTGCCGGCCCAGACCCCAAGTGGAGTTTCGCGAAGCTGGGCCCCGGGGGCGCGGTGGCCGGTACGGCCGAGAAAGTACAGATCTCCGACAACGCCCTCACGGGCTTCTACCATTTCAACAAGGCAGCGGATTTTTTCGGCGCCGCCGGGGCCGCGGTGCGTGGCGGCGAAACCACCCGCGGGGAGTTCTACGTGGCGCCGCTCTACAACGGGCTCATAGCCGCGGGCCGCTCCTTCGTGCTGGACACCGCGGAAAAACTTATCCCGCTGGGCACTCCGGAAGAAGTGGCGGCGTTCCCGCGCGCCTCCGGGAGCTCCGGAAAATGACCAGCGCCCCCAAATATTCCCTGGTGGTCCCCTGCTATAACGAGGAGCGGAACCTGCGGCCGCTCCTGGAGGCCTTCAAGGCCGCGCTGAACGGCGAAGACCTGGAGCTTATCATCGTCGACAACGGCTCCACCGACGGCACCAGGCCCGAGCTGGACCTGCTGCTGCCCATGTACCCTTTCGCCAGGAGCGTAAGAACGGAGCCGAACCGCGGTTACGGCGCCGGGATCCTGAAAGGCCTGGACGCCGCGGCCGGGGAATACGTCGGTTGGACGCACGGCGACCTGCAATCCCCCCCCGCGGCCGCTTTAAAGGCCGTGGCCCTGGCCGGGCGGACCGGCGGCGATAGGTTTTTGATCAAGGGCCTGCGCCGCGGGCGGCCGCTCGGCGACAGGTTCTTTACCGCCGCCATGGCGCTGTTCGAGTCCCTTCTTTTCGGCGCTAACCTGTGCGACATCAACGGCCAGCCCACGCTCTTTCACCGGTCGCTGCTTGAGACCTGGGCGTCCCCGCCGCAGGATTTCTCGCTGGACCTCTACGCCTCGGTCACAGCCCTGAAGGCGGGGTTCGGGGTCATCAGATTCGGCGTAGAGAACGCCCCAAGGGAGCGCGGGGCTTCCAGCTGGAACAAAGGCCTGGGCTCAAGGCTCGCCCTCGCCGCGCGCACCATCGCCGCAAGCCTGAAGATCCGCGCGGCCCTGGCGCGCGGGACCCGCGCATGAAGAACTTTCCCTATTATCTCCTCTATTTTTTCGTCTGCGCCGCTTTCCTGGTAAACGCCGGGTTCCTCGCCGCCGAGCTGCTTGCCCAGGCCAGGGACCGGGCCTGGAAAAAGAACCCGGGCCCGGCGCTGCTGCTGGCCGCGGCGCTCGGCTGCGCCTTCGTTTTTTCCGGAAGCGTTTCCCCTCGCGGCGGCTACGACAACGAGCATGATTTCAAATACCTCAGCGCCGTTTTTTTCGGAGCGGAACACGCGCCCGAACTGCTTCGGGACAAAGAAGTCTCGCCCCTGCTCACCGACGCCCTGAACGAGGCGCTCGCCGGCCGGTCCCTCGGGAACGTGCTCCTGAAGAACCGGGCCTGCATGGCACTTTCGGCCGTACTGCTGTTCGCCTGCCTGCTCCGGCTGGGGCTGGGCCTCTCGGCGGCCTTCCTGGGCTTAGCCCTGTTCTCCTTTAATTTCCTGGCGGCGCTGAACGGGAACACTTTTTCCACCACCGCCCCCAACGTTCTTTACCTGCTCTCCGCCATTTACGCCGCCATCTCATTCGAAACTGACCGCCGGGACCTTAAAGGACTGGCCTGGGCGCTGGCCGCGCTGTTCCTGGTCTGGACCGGGCGTTACGAGCTGGCGGCCCTGCCCGCGCTGCTGCTGGCCTCCTCGCTGCTGCGGTCCGGCGGCGCGCTCAGGGAACTCGCCGCCCGGCCCGGCGCTAAAGCCGCGGCCGCGGCCTTGCTGCTCCTCGCGCTTTTCCTCAGCGCCGCCTGGGGCCTGCTGGTGCTGGCGCGCGGCTCCTACAACGGCCCGTCCTTGGGCGAAGCGCTGAAGGTCCTGCCCCACCTGCGCTACCAGCTGGGGGACCGCAACCTGGGCCTGTTGCTGCCGGGAGCCGCCGGTCTGACCCCTTACCTTGCCGCGGCGGCCTTCGCGCTGACCTGCCGCGCCGCCTGGCTTTCGAAGCGCCGCGGCCGGCCCGCGTTCTGCGCCGTCCTGCTGGCGTGGGCGCTGTACGTGTCCGCCGTCTTCAAACCGCTGGACCTTTTTCCGCTGCATTTCATGCGGCACCAGCTCTACTTCTTCATCCCTTTCGTTTTCCTGGCCGCGGCGGTTTGGAGCGCCGTCTGGGAAAAGCTCGCGGCGCGCCCGGCGGCCTGGGCCAAGTGGACGGTCCTGGCGGGTTTCTGCGCCCTCTACCTGCAGGCCAACGTCAGGGCGGCGCGCTCGCTGGAGACGGAACTGCGGACCAACGACCGCGAATGGGCCCTGCTGCTGAAGGCCTCCGAAGACTGGCCCGGGAATTGCGCCCTTATCTACCCCGTACGGGACACGCGCTATTTCCTGCTCAGGAAATATTTCCCCCTGGAAGAAGGCCGGGGCGGAAGCGGCGCCTCCTGCTGCCTTAAGTACCTGCCGCCGGTCTACCAGGTCTTCTCCGACGCCGACGTCCTGCCCGGCTGGTCCTACCGGCCGGCCTCGCCCTCGTACGCCCCGCCGGGCGGCAAGGCTTTCCTGCAGGCCTCTTTCAGCCACAGGTTCTACACCATCTTCGGCTCCGAGACCAGGAAGGAGCTCCCCGTCCGGCTGGGGTTCTATTACGCCGACGGCCCCGCCGACAGGGCCTGGCTGCTGAACAGGGACGGCCTAGGCTCGCTGGAATACGGCGTGTTCGGGGAAGCTGAAAAGAAATTCCGTCGCGCCCTGGCCCTGGCCCCGGACTGCGGCGGCTGCGGCGCGAACCTGGCGGCCAGTCTCGTTCTGGGCGGGAAGGAAAAGGAAGGCGCGGCGCTCATAAGGGACCTGCGGCGGACCGCCGCCCCCGGGCAGGAAACAGCCCTGCTCGCCGCCCTGGCGCAGGCGGCCGCCGGCGACAGACCGGGCGCGAAGGCCGCGCTGAAAGAATTTACGGGGAAGAACGGGGAAGAGCGTTACCTGGAGATGGGGTTAGTTTACCTGGCGGCGCTGGACGCTCGCCCGCGCTGACGCGGGGCTACAGCCGTTTTTTTATTTCCGCGTAGGGTTTGGCGAAAGACCAGCGGTACGCGCCTTTCACGAGGCGGCTTTTTACCAGGCCTTTTTCCGTCAGCCTGGCGGCCGAAACCAGCACCGCGTTCCCGTCGGAACAGTCGCGGCACAGCACAATCTTCTTCGAAAGTTCCAACACCTCTTTTGTCGAGGCCTCGGGCCTCTGGCGCAGGATCTCCACCAGGCACCGCTCGTTATCCGACAAGTAGACGCGTCCGGACTTCTTCACCGGTTTCGCCGCGCCGCCCTTCTTCACCGGCGTGAATCCCTTCCACCCGAAATGCTCTATGTAGCAGCTGTCCGCGCCGCGGCAGTTCCTGTTCAGCGCGCACCGCCGGCACGGCAGGCCCTTAACCTTGGCCGCGTTGGCGTTGGCGTCCAGGTCGGTCCGCCGGCCGTCCGGGGCGGTCACCACGGTGTTGAACAGGTCCAGGCCGATAGCCAGCTTCTCCCGGCCTTTCAGGAAGCAGGGCGGCGTGTTCAGGAACAGGATCTCCCCGGGCAGGCCGGCGGCCTCCAGCACCGCCGCGGCCTTTCGCAGGTACGGGGCGCATTCGGGCAGGCTCACGCCTATCTCCCCTGCGTTCACGGCCATGGCCCCGTTGTACACCGGGTAAATTATCACGAAATTTGTTATGCCGCGCTCCAGGTAGAATTTCATTATCTCCGGCAGGCGGCGGTAATTCAGTTTGTTCACCAGGATATTCGTGCCTACGCGGATCTTCAGGCGGCGCAGGTTCTCGAGCCCCGCCAGGGCCTTCTCGAGCGCGCCGGGCACGCCCACCAGCGCGTCGTGGTCCCTGGCACTGTCGGTGGTAAAGGAGAATTTGCAGAAGGTAAGTCCGGCCTTCGCCAGCGCGGCGCAGAAGGCGGGGTCGGCCAGCTTGATGCCGTTGGTCTGCACACGTATAAAACGGAAGCCCACCGACTTGCCCAGCGCTATCACCTTAAGGATATCCGGCCGTATCAGCGGCTCTCCTCCGGTCAGCCCGAGGCGGGTGTACCCGTCGCGGCGGGCGGCGTAGATATTGCGGGCGATCTTGGCGAACGGGGCGTTCAGCGTCTTGTCGAAATCTCCCTGCGAGCAGAAACGGCAGCGCGCGTTGCAGTTGTAGTTCAGGATCAGCTCGTAGCACTTGCCGTTCGGGTTCTTTTCCATTATTTCATCCGCTTCAGTTCGCGGTCGCCGTAAACTTTCAGGTACTCCGCCCATATCCCTTCACAGGCACCGTACAGTTTGCAGCCGCGGCAGCGCGCGGTCTTTTGGCGGCTCACTGCGGCGCGCGAGCCTATGGCGTCGGTATTCCTGAAATCCGGAGCCCAGTGCTCGGTCAGGAAAAGTTTCCGCTCGTTGGTCTCGCTGATCTGGCCCAGGCAGTCCCCGAAGTGGCAGAGCGGCACGTAGCGCGCTTTCCACTGGTCCATGCCCGCGGCGCGGCCGAGCGCCAGCGCGGCGCGCATATACGGGGCCGCCTCGGAAATGCGCGGCACCAGCTTCCCGAAATTATTCTTCGCCCCGCCGTAGGTGGGGTCCACGAAAATATACTCCACGTTGTTTATCCCGTGCTTTAGATAAAAGCGGGCCAGGGCCGGCAGGGCGGCCATGTTCCTTTTCACCACGGTGGTATTACCCCCTATCCGCGTGAACCCCAGCGCGCGCAGGTTCTCCAGGCCGCGCTTGAGCTGCGCGAAACTCCCCGGCGCGCGGGTAAGCGCGTCGTGGACGCGGGCGTTGGGCCCGTGCACGGAAAAGATTATGGAGTCTATCCCCGAGGCCACTATTTTTTTTGCGGCGGCGGGATCGGCGAACACGCGCCCGTTGGTGGCGCAGGAGACCTGCGGGACGCCCAGTTTCTTGGCGGCCGCCACCACGCGGTTGAAATCCGGGCGGATCGTGGACTCCCCGCCGATGATCTCCAGGATATAGGCGCCCCTGTTCCTGGCGCGCACGGTCTCGCGCAGCAGCTCGGCCGTGCTCTTCTGCGGCAGCGCACGCTTGTCCGCGTCTATGCAGAAGACGCAGTTGTTGTTGCAGGCGTAGCCCGTGAACAGCACGATCTTGAGTTTTTTTGCGCCTTTTTTCCCCGTCATTTATTTCAGCAGCCCCGCCAGGTTCCGGTTCAGCAGCAGCGAGAGCACGCCCCCCGCGAAGATCCACAGCGCGAAGGGCCGCCCGGCCACCGTCTCCACCTTGGGGTCGGCCACATCCAATTTTCCCAGCCACCCCTTCAGCGCGGCGGCCTGCTCTTCCGTAATCCCGTCGCGGAAGCAATCGTCGAACAGGCCGTCCATAGCCGGGTTGCTTTTCAGCATACGCGCGGCCTTGGCGGAAAGGACCATGCCCGGCTCCACCTCGGCGGCGGAAAGGTAGCGCATGTCCTTTCGTTCCATCAGGAACTCCAGCATGAAGCGGCCGAAGAACAGCAGCAGGCTGAACCTGAGCACGTTGTGCGCAGCGCCGCCCAGCATCAGCCACAACCGTTCGCGGAACAGGAAAAAGCCCAGGAAGAAATAAAGCAGGTAGCAGACCGTGCTCACGTACACCCAGCGCCGGTCGCGGAACACGTCCCCGATCTTATCCCAGAGGATGAAGACGAAGAAGAACAGGATATCGGCGCGGGAGAAGAACCGGCTCACCAGCCCCCGGGCCTCCATGGAGAGCACCTGCTGCAGCAGGAAAAGGAAACCCAGGTTAAGCACGTAGGCCGCGGCCGCGGGGGCGCCGCGCCCGCCGGCGTTCAGGTCCGAAAGGCGCTTTTTCAGATCGCGCCATATCTCGGCGAAGAAATCGGAGGGCGAAGCGGAATAAAATCCGGAAGCCACGTAGGTGCCTACCGCCCAGAGCGAGGCCGCCACGAAGATGTTGATCAGCAGCGTTAGGAACAGGAAGCCGGGGAAGTTCCTGAGCTGCGGGTTCACCAAGGGCAGCGCGGCCGAGACCAGAATATAGAACTTCGCGTCCCCGGCCGGCCAGACCTCCGCGTACCACAGGATCACCCCGGCCAGGGCCGACCAGGCCAGGTGCAGCCCGAACAGCGGGTAAAAAGCGTAAGTCAGGTAATCGGCGCCCCGCCCCGAATACCCGAGCCAGGTGCACATCCCCACCGCGGCCAGGCCCGCGCCGAGCAGTTTTAGGCCGGTCTTTATGCTGGAGTTGGGGATCTTCCTGGTGGCCAGGTCCCAGTTTACCACCGAGACGGCCCAGGCCGTAAAAGCGGCCAGGAAGAACAGGGAGATGTTTTTCATCTTTTCACCGGCCTGAGCTCTTCGTCGCCGAACATCTTCGAATACTCCGCCATCAGCCCGAGGCACTTGTCCCGGAGCGCGCAGCCGCCGCATTTCCCCGGCGGGTAGACCCTGTCCTCTTCCGGGATGGTGATCCAGCACAGCGGCCTGAGCTCCTTCCCGACCAGGCACAGCGGAAAGTGGTAAAGCCTGAAATTCTCGAAGCGCCGGATCAGCGGCAGGGCATCGTTGAGCGCCTTCGCCGAGGCACCCAGCCTGAGCCCTACGGCGGCGTGGTTTTCCAGCGACATCCCCTCTATTTCGTAATGGATGGCCGCCACCAGGCAGCGCGAAGTGTCGGGGAAATTCCTTAGCAGGAATTTAAGCGTACCCGGAAAATGTTTTATGCTTTTTTTATGCAGTACCAGCCTGATCTCCAGCCGCACCCCGGGGGCCAGAGCGGCCAGGTTCCCAAGCCCCTTCACGGTCTCCGTAAAACTCCCCGGAACACCGGCCACGGCGTCATGTACGCGGGCCGCAGGTCCGTGCAGCGCCACGGCCACGGTGAACGGCGGCCTGGCTGCGGCGGCGAACTTGCGGGTGAACTTCTCGTCGGAGAAGCGCCGCCCGTTGGAGAGCAGCGTTATAGGCGTGCCGGGCAGGCGCCGCCGGAAGTAGGCCAGCAGCTGAAAAAATTCGGGGTGCAGCGTAGGTTCCCCGCCGGTAAGGCTTACGAATTCCGCGCTGCCGGAGTTTTTAAGGTAGACCGGGCCCAGGCCCTTGAGGTAGCGCTCCAGTTTCCCTATCTGGCTCTTCAGCCGGTAAGCCTCGCCCGGCTGGCGCGCGAAGCCGGGCGTGTTGGTGCACATCACGCACTTATTGTTGCACTTGTTCCAGAAGGGGATATCGGGCATATGGGGTCGGGCGGAGCATGCCGCGGAGGTTCAACTCCGGGCTCTCAGAATTTTCTTCCCCTTTACCGGCTTGAACTCGGCCCAGCCGTACATTTCGGGATATTCGTGCCAGGGGCCCTCGCACGAGGCGAACCACTTGCAGGCGCGGCAGGCCGGGCCCTTGGCCTTCCCCTCGTTGCGGCGGTAGTCGCCGTAGCTTTCTATGTAGAAATCGGCGTCGGAAACCGGGCCCTCGGGGATCACCCGCTCGGCCACGCACTGCTCGTAGCCTTTCATCAGGCAGAACGGGACAGCCTCGGTATAGCAGCCCGCGCCGCCCGCCATCCCGACGTCGAGCGCGCGGCGCAGATAAGGCATAACATCGCTCTTCCGCGGGGCCAGCCATTTGCGGTTCTCCCAGGCGGAACCCACCAGGTGCACATAGGCGAACTGGAACTGGTTCACCTTCAGGTGTACCAGCAGCCTGGCAAGTTCCGGCAGGTCCCTGTAATTCAACGAGGTTATGACCGAGTTGGTGAGCACGTACATGCCAAGCTTTTTGCAGTTCATGATGCCGCGCACCACTTCCTTAAAGCTCCCCGCGGCGCGGGTCAGCCCCTCGTGGATCTCAGACGTGGAACCGTGCATCGAAGGCGCCATCTCGGTAACGCCGGCCTTCTTCAGTTCCAGGCAGTAATCGTAATAGGCGAAGCGGCGGCCGTTGGTCTGCACCTGCACGCTCTCATAGCCCATGGCGCGCGCCGCCCGCACCGCGGCGGGCAGGTCCGGGTGCAGCGTGGGCTCGCCGCCGGTGAACACCACGCCGGTAACGCCCTCGCCCCTGGCGCGCTTAAGCACGGCTTTTATCTGCGCGAGCGTCTTCCTGCCCACGCGCAGCCGTTTGCCTCCCTGCGCGCAGAAGTCGCACTTATTATTGCAGTCAAAGCCTATTTTCAGGTCTATTCGTTTCACGAAATATCCGTTCCCGCTACTCTTTCCCCAGCATCTTCCTGACCCGGCGGTTGATCTCTTCGTCCTGTTTTTTTTGCTGCACCGCCCTGCGCTCCATTTCGGCTTTTGCCGCCAGGGCCTCCTGCGCTTCTTCGGGAGTGTAGCCCGCCATGTTATCGTACGCTTTCTGCGCCCCGGCCAGGTACCCGCAGTAAGCGGCGCCAAGGGCATCCAGCGCGCCCTGGCAAGTTTCCGTGCTACTGGCCAGGTAGGCGCCGCAGCCGGCGCGGTAATCCTCGGGGCAGGCTTCGGCCGAACCGCTCTTCAGCGCCTCGTAAATCCCCACCCGGTAGAAACAGCCTGGAGAATCGCCGCAGTCGCGCTGCCTCGCCGGAAAGACCCTGCGGCAATTTTGGGTGTCCGCCTTGCTGATAAAGCCGGAGAGTTCCCCGCAAAGGTTCTCAAGCCCTTTTGCCGCCGCGCGGCAGAAGTCTCCGGACCGGATGTTGGAGCGGCTGCCGCCGAAATTATCCCCGTAGAAGGCAAGACAGTCCGGCCCGGCCCCGCGCCCCGCCGTGAAACCAGGAAACGCCACGTCCAGGTAGGCGGCGCGGCATTTGTAATTAGGACTTTTCGGCAGCGGGACGGCAAAGTCCTTATCCCCGCTTTCGGCCGGCAGGTAATCGCAATAGGCCGGAGTCTTTTTTGCCAGCCCGACGCAGGAAAAATAAGAGGTCAGCAGCCTGTAGACAGCCTCGGTCTCCTGCGGGCTGAAGGCGCGGGTGGAGGCCGCGTAACCCCAGATCCGGCCGTGGGAAGAAAGGATATCGTTAACGGACCCGCCGGAACAGGAACCGCGGTCATAAACTATATCCTTTACCGTGGGCAGCGCGCCGTAAGTAGCGGGCGGTCCGGAAACAGGCGGAACGGCCAGCAGCGCCGCGGGCAGCAGGTTCTGCCGCTTCAGTTCGGGGGCGGCCGCTTTCCGCAGCGCGTCTCTGCGCCTGGCGTACTGGAAAAGAGCCGCGGCGGCGAGGAAAAGCACCAGCGCCAGCACGGCCCACTTCCTCATTTTTTTACGCGCTTCCCGGGCTGTTCCCCGGCGGCCGACAGAAGGGCCTTGGTGGCTATGATGGAAGCTATCCTGGAATTCACGGGATGCAGGTCCAGTCTGCACTGCTGGTTCAGCGCTTCGTTGGCGAATTCCCCGGCCGCGCCGGGGCCGCCGGTCACAAAAACCTTCAGGCCGCCGGGGGCCTCTGCAACGAGCACCGCACAGCGGCCCTCGAAAACCGCCGCCGCCAGCTCAACCGCCTGGCGGGTATAAACGGCGCCGCTTAAAAAAATTTCCTGCTGGTCCTTTACTGGCTTCATTTGGCCACCCATCCTTTTAGTATCGCGGCGCTGGCCGGCTTCTTAAGCAGCTCAGCCAGCGTGTCGAAAAGGTCAAGGTACAGGGAGCAGCGCCCGCTGGAGGCCATGTCGCCCCAGAGCGAACCCTGGGTTTCGTAATTGTAGACCGGGCAGACGCCGCAGTAAGGCTTGTAGGCGCACCGCGAGCACTGCGGCTGCGAGTCCAGCGTGGAGGCCGCGGCGCAGGCCCTGGCCGCGGGGGAAAGAATGACGTCGCGGTAGGAATCCTTCAGCACGTTGCCGGCCTTGAACAGGTCGTTTCCCTCCCAACCCACCATGCGGCCCTCGTCGCAGGTATAAAGGTCGCCGTTGTAATTGTAAGCCACCTGACCTATGGCCGCGCCGCAGGGGCAGCGCAGGTCCAGGAAGCCGGGGTCGGCGCCGTTGAGCATCTTCGCAAGCAGGATCATCGCGTTCCGCTCGCGCATCCTGGTGCCGGCGGCGTTCAATTTAAGTATGTATTCCAGCGTGGAACGGTAAAAAGCGGAGAACTCGGCGGGGGTATAGCCTATCTTCGGCCAGAGCTTCCGGGCGAAGCCTATCGGCGCAAGCGGCCGGAGAAAAACGTCCTCCAGCCCGAGGCGGACATATTCGTCCACTATCTTCTTTCCCTGGCCCAGCGAGGCGCGGGTGACGGTGAGCAGCGCGCTCGGCCTGAAGACCTTGTAGTCCGGGGACTGGCGGGCCGCCTTGCCGGAAAAATATTCAAGCCAGCGCCCGGTGGAAGCGTGCGAGTTGCCGCAGGCATAGACCCGGTTGGCGTTATGCAGCGCGGCCGGGCCGTCGAGCGAGGTGCAGATGGACACTTCGTTCTCCAGCAGGAACTTCGCCTTGGCCTCGGTCATCAGGCTGAAATTGGAGACCAGAGCCAGGCTCACCTCCTTCTTTTTTTTCTTCGCAGCGGCGCGGGCGTAAAGCACCGTGTCGCTGAGCGTGTCCCAGTTAAGGAGCGGCTCGCCGCCCTGGAACTCTATCGTGATGCCCTGCGCGGGGCTCTGCAACGCGAAGTCCACGCTGCGGCGCGCCACCTTACGGCTCATATCGGTCTCGCGGCCGCCGTCGGCGCCCACCGCGCTGGACTGGCAGTACAGGCACTTGTGATTGCACCGGAGCGTCATCACCAGGATGTGCAGCCCCGGGCCAGAATTCAGAAAAGAGTTGCGCCTGGAAGCGGCGGAGGCCAGCCCGTCGAAATCCATCATGTCCCGCACGAAGCCCTTGGCCTCGAGCTCGGAGCGCAGCGCGCCGGGCTTAAGGCGGCCGGAAGAATACAGGGAAAATTCCCCGCCGGAGAGTTCGATAAAAGCGCCGGAATCGTTGGACAGCAATACCCTGCCCCCGGAGAGGCGGCGGAAGTTGAAATAGGGAACGGCGGGAGCGGCGCGCTCAGCGGTTTTTTTTGCGGCTGTTTTTGGAGTCATACTTGTCTTCCCACGTGCTGGTTATCCCCAGGGGGTCCGTGGAAGCGCCCTTGGCTGATTCGGCTTTTATTTCGCCCTCTATCTGGGCTATCAGGTCGTTAAGTTCTTTTTCCTGCCGGGGCGTAAGGCCGGAGTCGTCCTGCGCCTCGGGCGCGGGCTGGTAATTTATGGCTTTGAGGAGCAGGAACTCGCGCAGCTCGCCGTTGCCGGCGGCGATGCGCTCGCGCAGCCGCTCGTCCTCGAGCTCTAGGCGGAAGCGCTTTACGAGTTCCGCGGGCCGGCAGCGGGAGCCGGGCTTGGGCGTTATTTCCACCGCCGCCCCGCCCTTCGGCAGCGCTTTTACCAAAACGTAAGCGTCGCCGCTCACGGAGTAAGCGGCGTAACGCACGGCGTTAAGCGTGTTCTTCTTCAGGTCTACCCGCAAAACATTGTTAGCAGTGGACAGAATGCACTCCTTTATTTCATGCGGCAGCAGACCAGACTTCCGGCCCAATCCCCGCCAAAGCAATACCTGGTCCATTGGGTGCCCACATTGAGCGCGCCACCGGCCTGGAACATGCCGCACATACGCACGACGCCGTCCCCATACGTGGTTACGGGAGTTTCGTTGCCGTTGCACGTGTTACTCCAGCCCATCCCGAACGGAACGGTACGGCATAGCCCGGTAATACCGCCGGTGCCGTTAAACGCTATACCGCCGGAGCTGTTCATAGCGATGCCGCCGGTGCCGCTCATCGCGATCCCGCCGGAGCCGTACATGAGTATGGCGCCGTCGCTATGCCGCGTAACGACCTGGCCGCCCGCGGTGGAAACGTCGCCGCTCGTATTATTAACATACAAAGGCCGCAACCCGTTCCACCCGCTGTACGGAGATCCGCTGTTCGTAAAGAGCGGCATGTAAGTATTAGTGCCGTCGTTGCGGATCATAGCGGCCGGAAAGTTGCCCGATATGGCGCGGAACTGCGCCACAGCGACCCCGTCCGACATCGTCCCGGTAATTTCCCCGGAAGAACGTGAACTACCGTTCACGTCCAGTTTCGACTGCGGTACAGGCGCTGCGGCCTGGGTGGCCATGCCGATCAGCACGTTGCCGGCGCCGGCGGTACGGGCCAGGACGGTATTTATCGGAGCGGCGGCGGTGCCGCCGGTAGTAAGCAGGCCCACATAGCCGCCGTAGGGGGCGGGGTAATAGGTCGTAAGGGTAAGGGTCTCGGAACCCAGGAAACCGGGATGCCAGGCTATAAAGAAAAAAGACAGGAACAGAACGGCCTTCCTGTTGGAAAAACTCAAATTAACCATAATTTCCCTGGTGGTTTCCATAAAACCTCCCTTCCGGGCCGGCACGGCAGCAGCTAAATACCCAAACCAAAAGCATTAGCTGCAGCTAGCGCCTAATGATATAGTCTAACACATAATATTGTCATTTTCAACGGGTATAATATTAACGCTGGGCGCCGCCTCTTTAGGGCAAAACCGCCGCGGATCCGGCCTTAACCCGGCAGCCAAGCTGCCAGGCCGGCAGGACCAGCCATTACGCGGCATTAAAAAGGTAGGAACGGCATCGGGCGGAATGATAGAATAAAGCCGTGCCTCCTGTAAAAAAGAATTCTTCCTGGATCAGCGAGCAGCTCTGCGTGCAGGCCGCGCGCACCTGCAATATTTATTGCGCTTACTGCCAGAACCCCCCGGACGGGAAAATGCCGCCGCTCAAGACCGCGCTGGCGGCCATAAAGCGCAGGAAGATAAAAGCCGTCAGCCTTGAGGGCGGCGGCGAGCCGACGGCGGACCCGGATTTTTTCCCGCTGATAGCCAGGCTAAAGAAAGCCGGCGTAGAGCACTTCATGCTCTCCACCAACGGCGTCACGCTCTCCGACGCGGCCTTCTGCGAAAAAGCGGCGGCCGAGATAGAATACTTCACGGTCAATTTCCCGTCCCACCTGCCGGAGATCTACGCGGCGGCCACACGCAGCGTCAAGTTCCCGCTGGCGCTCAAAGGCCTCATGAACCTCAAGGCCTGCGGCGCGCAGGAGAAGGTCCGCCTGTTCCATATAATTTCGGCTTTCAACTACAAGGCGCTGCCGGCCTTCGCGGCCTGGGCCGCGAAGAACCTGCCGGGGGCCGCTTTCGTTAACTTCACTTTCGTGCGCAACGCCGGCCGCGTTAACGACGACCCGGGGCTGGTGCCGCCTTACTCGGCCGTGGAACCCTACCTCAGGCTGGCGCTGGCCAAGCTTAAACTCTCCGGGCTCAGGGCCGTGGTCCAGAATTTTCCCCTCTGCCGGCTGCCCGGCTTCGAGGGCTTCTCATTCGAGTTCCAGCGCTGGCTGCGGGGGGACGAGGTGTTCGAGGAAGGCGTGGCGCACCGGGCGCGCTGCGCGGCCTGCTCACGCTGCACGCTGGCCCCGGCCTGCTGCGGCGCCCGGGCGGACTACGCCAGGATCCGCGGCCTGGCCGAACTGAAACCCTCATCTTTAAACCCGGGGCTGATAAATCCGGAGAGGTTCTGAGCGCATGAAAATAGTTTCCTGCTACCTGGAGCATTCCGAGATCGAGCCGCTCGTGAAGGCCGGCGCGGACGAGCTTTACACCTCCGCCGCGGGCCTGCCCTCCTTCACCCAGGCCTGCCTGCGCGGCCGCGGCGGACTGCCGGCGGCCTTCCGTATCATCCATTCGTTCGGCAAGAAAGCGCTGGTAGCGCTGAACTCCATGTACGTCCTCAAGGACGCCGCGGGAATGCGGGCGCTCGCCGATACCGTTTTCAGGCTGGAGGACGAGGGCGCCGACGCTTTCATCGTCTCGAACCCCTCGCTGCTCAGCCTGCTCGCCTCGGGCCGCCGCAAGCTCAGGGCGGAGCTCCACCTGAGCTCCGTGCAGCCCTGCTTCAACAGCGCCGCGCTGCGCTTCTTCCTGCGCTTCGGCATCAAGCGGTTGATCCTGCCCAGCCAGCTGGCTCCCCTCGAAGCCGGCGAGATCCTGCGCCTCTGCCGCCGGGAAGGCCTGGACACGGAAATTTTCGATTACCGCTTCTTCGGCTGCGTGTACGTGAACGGGCGCTGCAACCTGCACACCGGCATTTACCACACCTTCCGCGGCAAAACGCGCGAAGGCGGGCTGTGCCGCTGCGGCGCCGGAACGGCGCTGCCGGTAAAGCTGTTCGACATAAACCCGCTCCGCGCGGGCGAAGCCCCGGCCGTTGCGGGCCGCGTGGCGCGGCGCATGGGCTGCGGCGGCGCGCCGAGGCTGTACAACGCCGCCTCGTTCTACGATTTTTACCGGCTCGGAGTCGGCTGGCTCAAGTACGGAGTGCGGCTGGACCCGCCCGCGGTCAAGGCGCGCAAGGTGCGCGAGCTGCGCCGGATGGCGGACCTGGCGGAAAACCTTACCGCCGAGTTCGGGGCGGCGGCGGGCAGGGAAGAGTTCATACGGCGGATGACCGCATGGAAGGGCGAATGAAGAACGTGCTGGAAACAGGCCTGAGGTTGGGCGAAGCCGGCTCGGCCGCGCTGGAAAAGACCGGGGCCCTGGCCGGGGCGCTGGAGCGCTTCGACTGGTTCTATACCGGCGCCGAGTTCTGCGAGAACCTGCTGCAGACCCCCGCCTGGCACGAGAAAGAAGCGCTTTTTTACCTCGGGAAAGGCGCCAAGGTCTGCTTCCTGACCCCGCCGCTCTCCGAGAAAGGCCTGCGCGTCCTGCGCCCGGTGTTCCGCCGGCTGGCCGCGCTGCGCAAAAAGCACCCGCGCGCGGCCAAAGGCATTGAGGTGACCGTGAACGACCTGGGGGCGCTGGAGCTGGCGCGCGAAACGGGCCTCGGCCTCGCCCTCAACGCCGGGCGGCTGCTCTACGACAACATCTTCTTCGTCACGCGGGCCAGGCTGACCGTGCTCAACGGCGGGGCCGTTAAACTGTTCGCCGGGCTGGGCGTGCGCCGCTTCGAACTCTCCACCACCGGCAGCACGCTGGCCAACAATTTCGGCGCCGCCAAGGCCATGGGCTTCAGGCCGGACCAGCTCTCGCTTACGCTGCATTACCCGTACCTCAACATGACCAGCGCCAGGACCTGCGTCAGCGGCATGCCGGACACCGGGCCGGAGGATTCGGCCGACGGGATACGCTGCAAAAGGGAATGCGGAATCTGCTCGCTGGAGCTGGAGCACCCGGCGGTGAACGAGAAACTCTACGTGAAAGGCAACACCGTCTTCCTGAAGTTCCCCCAGAAATTCTACTCCCGTCCAGAAAGCCTGTTGAACCGGCGGATAAACCGCCTGGTCTACTCGCCCTTCCTGTAAAATAAAAAGGGCCGGAGTTTCCTCCGGCCCTTTCTTTACCCTTCTTCTTTTACAGCAGTTCCGCCACCAGGGCCGCCAGCTGGCTGCGCTCGGTCTTGGTGAAGGTCAGGTGGCCGTAAAGTTTCTGGCCGCGCATCCTGTCCACTATGTAGGTGAGGCCGTTGGAGGCCACGTCCAGGTAGGGGTTGTCTATCTGGTAGGGGTCGCCGGTCACTACGACCTTGGTGCCCTCGCCGGCGCGCGAGAGGATGGTCTTGATCTCGTGCGGGGTGAGGTTCTGCGCGTCGTCCACGATCATGTACTGCTTCGGGAGCGAGCGGCCGCGGATGTGCGTCACCGAGGCGATCTCGATCTTCTCGTTCTGCAGCAGGTATTCGAATTTCTCGATGGCGCCCTCGGGGTGGCGCTTGTCCATCACGAACTCCAAATTGTCGTAAATGGCGCCCATCCAGGTGTTCAGCTTCTCTTCCTTGGTGCCGGGGATGAAGCCGATGTCCTTGCCCACGGGGACGATCGGGCGGCAGATGATCAGCTTGCGGTACACGCTTTCCTCCACGGCTTTCTGCAGGCCGCAGACCAGCGTGACCAGCGTCTTGCCGGTACCGGCCGCGCCTATCAGGGTGACCAGCCTCACGGAATCGTCGAGCAGCAGCTCCATGGCGCAGCGCTGTTCCTTGTTGATGGGGCGGATGCCCCAGGGGGAAGGCTCCGCGCCCAGCGCGCGCAGCTTGGTGGTGTCGTTCGGGTCCACGCGGCCCATGGCGGACTTCTTGGGGTCTTCCTTGGAATGCAGCACCACGAATTCGTTGGGCGACAGGTCCTTGTCGGGGCTGTCGATCACGTGGTCCTTGTAGAATTTGTCGACGTTGGCGGAGGTGGTGTCGATATTGACGATGCCGGGATACAGCTCGTCCACCTTCACCTTGCCCGCCTCGTAATCCTCGGCGGTCAGGCCCACGGCCTCGGCCTTCAGGCGCAGGTTGATGTCCTTGGTCACCAGCGTGCCGTTATGCTTCTTCTGCTCGTACCAGTAGGCGGTATTGAGGATGCGGTTATCCATCTCGAGCAGCTTGAATTCCTTGGGCAGCACCTGCACGTGGTCCAGGTCCACGATCAGCGTTCCGCCGTTCTCCATCTTCACGCCCACGTTCAGCTTGCCCTTCACGCGGTACTCGTCCAGCTTGCGGGACACGATGCGGGCGCTCTTGCCGCGCTCGTCGCCGGCGGACTTGAAGGTGTCCAGTTCCTCGATCACGGAGATGGGGATGACCACGGTGTTATCCTCGAACTTGGTGAAGGAAAGGGGGTCGTGGATAAGGACGTTGGTGTCGAGTATGTAGAACTTTTTCATGTGGATCCTCCGTGTATCGGCGGGCCGTATTTTGCGCAAGGCTAATTCTAGCATAAAAATCGCCGGCGGCAAATTTATAAGCCTTATGGAAAAATAGTAAGATATCTATATGTAAGCCGCGACACCGCGGCTGCGGTCCGCTGTCTAAAGGATATGATGAACAAATCAGCTCTCACCGTTCTGCTCCTCTCCGCTTTCACCGGTTTTGCCGGGGCCCAAAGCTCCACCACCGTGCTGCCGGGCATGGAAACCTTTCAGGCGCCCGCGGTCTCTGCCCCCGCGGCCCAGGCGGCCGGGGAGAGCAGCGGCCCCTGGGAAGTGGCCGAAACCGCCGTAAAGGGCGCCGTCAACCTCAAACCCAAGGCCGTGCTGAAGGCCGGCAAGGCCAGAAAAGGCCGCATCTACACTAAAGATTTCGTGGCGCAGGACATAGAGGCCCTGCTGGCGCTCGGCAGCGTGGACAAGGTCTCGGTGGACATCGAGGAACTGCCCGGCCGCGCCGTCTCGCCCAAGCTCGCGGCCGTGCTCGGCTCCACCAGCCCGGCGCGGATCACCTACATCATAACCGAGAAGCCGATGATCAAGACCATTACCGTCACCGGCGCCAAAGGCCTTTCCAAGAACGCCGTAAAAGACGAGATGACGCTCAAAGAAAAGGACTTCTTCGACGAGCTGAAAATGCGCGAAGACCTGATCAAGATCGCCGACAAATACCACGAGAAGGGCTTTATCGACGCGAAGGCCGACTACGACGTGAAGTACGACACCGCCGCCTCGCTCTGCTTCCTGACCGTAAAGGTGACGGAGGGCAAGAAGGCCCGCGTGGCCGAAGTGACCATAGACGGCGCCGCCGGCTTCAAGGCTAAAAAGCTTATAGGCAAGCTCAAGAACCGCCCCAAGAAGATCTATTCCCCCCAGGACCTGGACGCGGACTTCAAGACCCTGGCGGATTTCTACAAGAACAACGGCTACGGCGAATATAAGCTGGTCTCGTCGAGCGTCACCTTCAACGAAGACCGTTCCGGCGTCACCATAAAAATACAGATCAGCGAAGGCTCCCGCCAGCGTTTCGGCGCCACCTTCTTCTCCGGCAACACGGTCTATATGCCCAGCGAGCTGCTGCCGCTGCTGGAATACCGCCGGGGCAAGCTCTACAGCCAGGAAAAGCTCGACGACACGATCCGCGCGCTGCAGGACAAGTACGCCGACAAGGGCTACCTGAAAGCCGTGATAACCCCGGAAAAAACGCTGAACGAGAAGACCGGCGAGACCGACATCACCTTCGATATAACCGAGAATTCCCAGATCTTCGTGGACCACGTGGACGTGGAAGGCAACAAGGCCACCAAGAGCTACGTGCTGAAGCGCGAGATCACGCAGAAGGAAGGCGAGGTGTTCAGCTCCTCCAAGATCCGCCGCTCCCAGGAGAGGATCTTCAACCTGGGCTTCATCGACGACGTGAGCCCGGTGATCAACCCCACGCCCGACCCCGACAAGGTGGACCTGGTGTTCGACGTTACGGAAGGCAAGCCCGGCATGCTTACGGCCGGCGCCGGCATTTCCTCCACCGACGGCCTGGTGGGGACGCTTTCGCTTTCGCACATGAACCTTTTCGGCCGGGCGTACAAGACCTCCCTGTCCTGGAACTTCGGCAAGAAGGTGCAGGACTACTACCTTAGCTGGTCCACGCCGTGGGTGGGCGACAGCCCCACCACGCTGGGCGTCGACGTGTTCAACACCCGCCATTACAAGCCCTACGAAACCACGCTGTCCGCCTACACCGAAAAGCGCACCGGCGGCAAACTCACCGTGGCCCCCCGCTTCAGCGAGGACAAGTACCACCTGACCACCTCCTACACCTACGAGAAGGTGCGCATCTCCGAAGTGGACGCGCTCTACAAGGACGTGCTGCTGGAAGGCACCAGCGTGACCTCCTCCATCTACGTGGAGTTCGCCCGCGACACGCGCGACAACGTGTGGGACCCGACGCGCGGCACCAAATCCTCGCTGGGCCTGGAATACGCCGGCGGCCCGCTGCAGGGCCAGGTCAATTATTACAAACCCACGCTGTCCTACAGCTACAACCTCAAGCTGTTCTCCATCGACGACTACCCCTTCGTGCTGGCGGCCGGCAGCCGGCTGGGCATGGTGGGGCGCTTCGGGCAGACCAAGAGCGTGCCCGTGTACGAACGCTACTTCCTGGGCGGCGCGGACACCATCCGCGGTTACTCCAACAACGGGCAGATCGGCCCGCTCAACGGCGGCAAGGTCTACTCCGTGGCCAACGTGGAATTCAAGTTCCCGCTGGCGCGCGAACGCAAGCGCACCATAGTGCAGTGGGCCTTCTTCTTCGACATCGGCAACTCCTGGGAGAACTTCACCGCGGTGAGCAGCCGCTTCGGCACCGGCACCACCAACCTTAAGGCCGGCGCGGGCTTCGGCATCAGGTTCACCACCCCGGCGTTCCCGATCCGCCTGGACTGGGGCTACGGCTTCAACCACAAGCCTGGCGAGCAGCGTTCGGACATTTACTTCACGATGGGCAACCTGTTCTAGAGGAATAGAGGATTGGAGGATTGGCCGGAAGCAAGAAGGCCGCTGATTATGAAAAAAATATTTTTCATCGTTCTTTTGGCTTTGCCGGCGGTTAACGCCGGGGCGCTGGAGCTGCTGCTGGAGGAGAACCGCGGCGAGTCCGGCACCATCGGCTACGTGGACATCGACCGGGTCTTCAAGGAATATTCCGGCACCACCGGCGCCCGCGAGGAATTCATCGCCGAGATAAAGAGAAAAGAGGACGCGGTCAACGCAAAAAAAACGGCGGTTTACACGCTTAAGGCAGAAATAGCCAAACTCCGCCAGGAGCGCGAATTTGCCCTTACGATCCCCTCGCTGCTGGACACCCAGCGCAGCGTAGCCGCGGCGCTGCAGCCTCTCCCGGCCCAGCCCCCGCAGGCTTCCACCCAGGCGGTGGAAGCCTCGAGCGCGGCCGCGGCGTATGTTTCCACGCAGACCCCGGCGGCCGTTTCTACCCAGGCCGTGGCCGCGCAGGCCATAACTGTCTCAACCCAGGCCGTGGCGGTCTCGACCCAGGCCGCTGCCGTCCCGCCGCAGGCGCTCACGCCCCCCCCCTCCGCCCCGACAGGCCTCCCGGGGATGGAGGGCATCGACATGCCCGGCATAGCCAAGGTGCCGGTCAACCGCTTTAAATTCTCCGTCTCCACCTCGGTGCCCGAGATCGACGCCGCGATCGCGAAAAAGGAAGCCGACCTCAAGGCCAAAGAAGAAGAATTGCAGACCTTCCAGCGCATGGCCGAACGCGAACTGCTGGAATACGAAAGCCGCAAGAGCGAGATCCTGCTGGGCCGCATTTACGTGGCGCTCAAAGAGCTGGCGGTCAAAGAAGAAGTCAGCGTGATCGTGGACAAGCGCAATATCCTCTTCGGCCAGAACGCCGTAGACCTCACGGACAAACTGCTGAAAAAACTGGAGGAACCGGGAATATGAAACTGACCGCCGCCGACATCAACAAACTGGCCGAAGGCACCCTGCAGGGCGACGGCGCCCGCGCCATAACGGGCGCGGCCCCGCTCGGGAAAGCCGGCCCCTCCGAACTGGCCTTCGTGGCCGACGCCGCCATGCTGGTGGACGCCCCCGCTTCTAAAGCCGGGTGCCTGCTGGCGCCCCGCGGCACGGAGGGGCTCTTCAAAGATTTCCCCGGCACCGTGGTTTTCACCAAGAACCCCAAATACGCCTTCATGCTGGCCCTGCGCCTGGTGGAAACGGCGGCCCGCCCTCTGCCGCTCCCCGGCATTCATTCCTCCGCCTCCGTTTCCCCGAAAGCGCATATCGGCAGGGAAGTCCACATCGGCCCCTTCGCCGTCATAGAGGAAGGCGCCTCCGTAGCCGACGACGCCGTAATAGCCGCGCAGTGCTACGTGGGCCGCGGCGCCAAAATAGGCGCGCGCTCCCGGCTTTACCCGGGCGTTAAGGTCATGGACGCCTGCGAGGTGGGAATAGACGTCATCATCCACGCCGGCGCCGTGATCGGCTCCGACGGCTACGGCTACATCTCTCCGCGCGGCGTCCACGAGAAGATCCCGCAGCTCGGCAAGGTGGTCATTGAGGATTCCGTGGAAATAGGCGCCAACACCGCCATAGACCGGGCCGCGCTCGAAATCACCGTGATCGGCGGCGGCACCAAGATAGACAACCTGGTGCACATCGCCCACAACGTAAAGATCGGCAAAAATTGCCTCATCCTCGCCCAAGCCGCCATAGCCGGCTCCACCACCATAGGCAACAACGCCATCATAGCCGGCCAGGCCGGCGTCTCCGACCACCTCACGGTAGGCGACAACACCGTGGTAATGGGCAAGACCGGCGTAATGGCCAGCCTCGGCCCCAACCAGATAGTCTTCGGCCACACCGCCCGCCCGCGCCTGCAGGCCATGAAGATAGAAGTTTTACTGGGCAAACTCCCCGACATGCACAAGACCCTGCTCAAAATAAAGAAGCAGCTCGGGATCGAGTAGTTTTTAAAAGTAGGCCGGAGGGGACTGGCGAGGGTATGGGTTCGGCGGGCCCTCGCGCAGGCCTGAGCTTACGTAAGCGCGAAGGCCGAGCGGGAGCGCGGCCACGGTGTGGCCGATAGCGTGCCCGACGGGCCCATACCCTCGCCAGGCCCCGACTTTACATCTCGCGGTTTTTGTTTAAAGATGAGAACAACGATTAAATCACCAGTAAGCTTCGAAGGGATAGGATTGCACAAGGGCAAAGCGGCGCGCGTCACCTTTATGCCAGCCGAAGGCCCCACCGGCATCCGCTTCCTGAGCCCCCTCTTCAAAGAACCCCTGCCCGCCCGCCTCGACCGCGTCACCGGCACCGTGCGCGGCACCAACATCTCCGACGGCGCCAACACCATCCACACCGTAGAACATCTGCTCTCCGCCGCCGCCGGCCTCGGCCTGGACGACCTCGACATCGAGATCCAGGGCGAAGAACCCCCCGCCGCCGACGGCTCCGCCTTGCCCTTCGCCGCCGCGCTCAGAAAAGCCGGCCTGAAGGAAAAACCGGACCAGGAACGCAGAACCCTTACCCTCGCAGGCCGCCTGGAGATGACCAAAGGCGACACCGCCTATGCGGCCTATCCCTCGCCCGGCGGCGTCTCGTTCAAACTCACCTACGCGCACAGCCACCCGCTGGTAGGCAGCCAGACCGTGGAATTCGCCATGGACCCGGACGAATACCTCGTCCGCGTGGCCCCCGCCCGCACCTTTGGCTTCTCGCACGAACTGGAGGCACTCAAGGCCGCGGGGCTCGCGCTCGGCGGCTCGCTCGACAACGCCATCGTGATCGCCGACAAGGAGATCCTGGCCAAAGGGGGCCTCCGCTTCGCCGACGAGTTCGCCCGGCACAAGCTCTTGGACCTGATAGGCGACCTGGCGCTGGCCGGCCTGCCGCTCAAGAACCTCCGCATCGAAGCCGTGCGCCCCGGCCACGCCGGCAATGTCAATTTTGCTAAACTATTATCAGAGAAGGCGGCCCCACTATGAACGAGAACAAAGCACCCTCTTACAAGCCCGTCCGCGTCATCCCCTGCGAAGAGATCCTCAAGATCATCCCCCACCGCTACCCTTTCATGATGGTGGACCGCGTGGAAGTGATAGAAGAAGGCAGGCGCTGCGTGGGCATAAAGTGCGTCAGCGCCAACGAACTCTATTTCCACGGCCATTTCCCTGAGAAGCCCATCATGCCCGGCGTGCTGATGCTGGAAGGCATGGCGCAGACCGCTGCGGCCATGATGATGAACCTGCCCGAGACCAAGGGCCGGCTGGGCTTCTTCGCCGCCATCAACCGGGCCAAGTTCCGCCGCCAGGTGATCCCCGGCGACGTGCTGAAGATGCACGTGGAGATAGTGCGCTTCAAGAGCAGCCTGGCCAAAGTACGGGCCGAGGCCTGGGTGGGCGACGAGCCCGCGGCCGAGGCCGACCTCACCTTCGCGATAGGCTGACCCTTTAATTTTCCAGGAGGAAACATGGCAACCAAGATACACCCCACCGCGGTAATAGACCCCAAGGCGCAGCTCGGCGAGAACGTCGAGATCGGCCCTTACGTAGTGATCGGCGAGGACGTGCAGATCGGCTCCGGCACCAAGATCGGCCCCCACTGCATCATCGAATTTTCCACCCTCGGCAAGGACAACCTGCTGACCGGCGCGGCCTACGTGGGCATGCCCCCGCAGGACTGGTCCTACAAGGGCGAGCACAAGCGCTTCGTCATGGGCGACAGCAACGTGATCCGCGAGGGCGTGACGCTGCACCGCGGCGCCCACTCCGACGTCACCACGATGGGCTCGAACTGCATGCTGATGGCCAACTCCCACATCGGCCACGACTGCCGCGTGGGCAACAACGTCATCATGGTGAACTCCTCGGCCGCGGCCGGCCACGTGGAGATCGGCGACCGCGCCACCATCTCGGGCCTGGTGGGCATCCACCAGTTCACCCGCATCGGCAAGTTCGCGATGATCTCCGGCGGCGGCATGGCCAACCAGGACATCGTTCCCTACGTGATCGCCCAGGGCGACCGCGCGCGCCCGGTGAACCTGAACCTCGTGGGCCTTAAGCGCAACGGCTTCTCCCGCGAGAGCATCAAGCTCATCAAGCACACATTCAAGACGCTGTTCTACGCCGGGCTGACGATGAAGGACGCGATAGCGAAGCTGCGCGCCGAGAACCTGCCGCCCGAAGCGGCCCTGATGCTGGACTTCTGCGAGGCCTCCAAGCGCGGCGTGGCCCGCCCGCGCCGCACCATCCGCGACAACGACGAGAACGACGATTAATGGACGCTCAAAAAATAGGATTGGTAGCAGGCGGGGGCAGTTTCCCGCTGCTGTTCGCGGCCGAGGCTAAGAAAGCCGGCCGCGAGGTCTACGTGGTGGGCCTGAACGACATCACTTCCAAGGACATAGAGCAGTACGCCGCGGGGGTCTTCTGGACCCGCCTCGGCAACATCGGCGGCCCGCTGACCTACCTGCGCGAGCAGGGCGTGAAGAAGGCCGTGATGATCGGCAACGTCTCCCATATCAACATCTTCGGCGGCGTGCTGCCGGACCTGCGCGCGGCCAAGCTGCTTTTCAAGCTGCGCGACCGGAAGGCTAACGCCATTTTCGCGGCCGTGGCCGAAGAATTCAAGGCCGACGGCATAGAGCTGGTGAACTCGGCCACGCTGCTGGAGCACCTGCTGATAAAGCCGGGGCTGCTGGCCGGCAGGAAGCCGGGCGACGACGTGATGAAGACCGCGGCCTACGGCTGGAAGGCGGCCAAGACGCTTTCGGCCCTGGACATAGGCCTTACCGTGGTGCTGCGCGACCAGACGGTGGTGGCGGCCGAGGGCCTGGAGGGCACGGACGAGTGCATTAAGCGCGCTGGCGAAATACTCAAACGCCTGGGCAAGGGCCACCCGATGACGGTGGTGAAGGTTGCCCGCCCGGGCCAGGACATGCGTTTCGACCTGCCGGTGGCGGGCGCGGCTACGCTGCGCGTGATGGCGGCGGCCGGCGCCGACACGCTGGTGCTGGAAGCGGGCAAGACGCTTATTTTAGGCATGGAAGAGTTCCTCGCGGCGGCCAAGGACACCGGCATCACCGTCCTCGGCGCCGAAGACTCGACGTTCGCGGTTTAAGTTCTTTTACGCGTTTCAGCTCTAACGCTGGCATCACGGGGGCCGGAACGCAAAACACGGGGTCGGCCACACCGTGGCCGCCCCTCCTCACTCGGCCTCGTCGCTTACGCAAGCCTCGGCCTCCGTGAGGGTTTTGCTAACCCGGCCCCCGCGCTGCCAGCGGACCGCTCCAGTTTTTGCAGGATTTTATCTTCATGAACGAATTGCTTTATAAGAACTCGCCTGCTCACAGCATATTGTCGCTGCTGGCTTGGCTTTACATACAGCTTATCGGGCTGACGTCGCGCATCAATATCAAGGGCGATAATAAGTACCCGGGGGCGGCGGTGTACGCGCTTTGGCACCGGCAGGAAGTTTTATTTATTTACCTGCACAGGAACCAGGAAGTTTGCGGGCTGGTGAGCAAGAGCAAGGACGGGGAGTACATGGCCCGCATCCTGAAACGCTTTGGGTTCACGTTCGTACGCGGTTCCACTACCACCGGCGGCATCATGGCGCTGCGCGGCCTGATCAAGGCGGCGCGCGACGGCTATTCGGTGGCTATCACGCCCGACGGCCCGAAGGGGCCCATCTTCAAAGTGCAGCCTGGCATCGTCTACCTGGCCCAGAAAGCCCATGTGCCTGTTATCCCGGTTGCCTGCGCTCTTTCGAAGAAGAAAATTTTGCGCAGCTGGGACAAGTACCAGTTCCCGCTGCCTTTCGGCCGCATCGAGGCCGTGTACGGCCAGCCGCTGGCCATTGCCGAGACCGACGACGTGGAAGCCAAGACGCTGGAGCTGGAGAGCGTCCTGAACAAGCTCACCGAAGAAGCCGAAGCCCTGCTGGAAGCTGGCCAAATTAAATGAAAAACAAAGAACAGCAGCTGCTCACCGACCAGGACGTTTACCTTTTCAACGAGGGCAACCATGTGCGCCTGTACCAGAAGTTCGGCGCCCACCCGGTGACCGTAGGCGGCGTGGAAGGCACGCACTTCGCCGTGTGGGCCCCAAACGCCAGCCTCGTGTACGTAATGGGGGACTTTAACGGCTGGAACAAGAATTCGCACCCGCTCAAACAGCGCGGGCAGTCAGGCATCTGGGAAGGCTTTATCCCCGGCGTGAAGGAAGGCCAGAGCTACAAGTACAACATCGTGTCCCGCTACAACGATTTCCGCGCCGAGAAGGCCGACCCGCTGGCTTTCGCCGCCGAAGTGGCGCCCAAGACCGCTTCCATAGTCTGCGACCCCGTACACGACTGGGGCGACGAAGACTGGATGAGCGCGCGCGCCGCGAAGAACAGCCTTAAGAGCCCGGTTTCAATTTATGAGGTGCACCTGGGCTCCTGGATGCGCGTGCCCGAAGAGAATAACCGCTCCCTCACCTACCGCGAGCTGGCGCCCAAGCTGGCCGGCTACGCCAGCGCGATGGGCTTCACGCATATCGAGCTGATGCCCATCACCGAGCACCCTTTCTACGGCTCGTGGGGCTACCAGACCACCGGCTATTTCTCGCCCACCAGCCGCTACGGCTCGCCCGAAGACCTGATGTTCATGATCGACGAGCTGCACAAGGCCGGCATCGGCGTGATCCTGGACTGGGTGCCCGCCCATTTCCCCACCGACATGCACGGCCTGGAATATTTCGACGGCACGCACCTGTACGAGCACGCGGACCCCAGGCAGGGCTTCCACCCGGACTGGAAGAGCTCCATCTTCAACTTCGGCCGCAACGAGGTAAAGAGTTTCCTGCTCTCCAGCGCGATGTTCTGGCTGGACAAGTACCACGCCGACGGCCTGCGCGTGGACGCGGTGGCCTCTATGCTGTACCTGGACTATTCCCGCAAGGCCGGCGAATGGGTGCCCAACAAGCACGGCGGCAACGAGAACCTGGAGGCCATCGCCTTCGTGAAGCAGTTCAACCACGTGGTCTACGAGAACTACCCGGACGTGCAGACCTTCGCGGAGGAATCCACCTCCTGGCCGATGGTCTCGCGCCCGACCTACCTGGGCGGCCTGGGCTTCGGGCTGAAGTGGGACATGGGCTGGATGCACGACACGCTGAAATACTTCGCCAAGGACCCGGTGCACCGCAAGTACCACCACAACAGCCTCACGTTCCGCATGCTTTACGCCTGGGGCGAGAATTTCGTGCTGCCGCTCTCCCACGACGAAGTGGTGCACGGCAAGGGCTCGCTGCTCTCCAAGATGGCCGGCGACGACTGGCAGAAGTTCGCGAACCTCCGCCTGCTGTACGGCGTTATGTTCTCCCAGCCCGGCCAGAAGCTGCTGTTCATGGGCGGCGAGTTCGCCCAGTGGAAGGAGTGGAACCACGAGGCCAGCCTGGACTGGGACGTGACCGAGCACCGCCCGCACAAGGGCATGCAGCAGTGGGTGAAGGACCTGAACATGCTTTACCGCATGGAGCCAGCGCTGTACGAGCTCAACTGCTCCCCCGCCGGCTTCGAATGGATAGACGCCAACGATTCGGAACAGAGCGTTACGGCCTTCCTGCGCCGCGACTCGGCCGGCCGGCCGGTGCTGGCCGTATGCAACTTCACGCCCCTGCCGCGCGCGGGCTACCGCGTGGGCGTGCCCGAGGGCGGCTCCTGGAAGGAGCTCCTGAACAGCGACGCCCCGGCTTACTGGGGCAGCGGCATGGGCAACCTTGGCGGTGTAGAGGCGCAGCCGGTAGCGGCCCACGGCCGCCCCCAGTCCCTCTCCATCACCCTGCCCCCGCTTTCCATCCTCTTCTTCAAGCCGGTCCGGTCCTAACGTCTTAAGCCAACCCGGAGGGGGCGGACGAGGGGGCCGGATAAGCAAAACCGTCGTGAGGCCCGAGCTTGCATAGCGCGGGTGGAGCGAAGCGACACAATTCAGTGTTCAAGGGCCGAATGTCGAGCGAGGGCACGGTGTGCCCCGAGCGCGTTTTGCGTTCCGGCCCCCTTGGCCGCCCCCGAACCCACGCCACCCATCAACCATATTTAGTAGAATAATAAGATAACCGGCCGCATTATCGGCCGGCGGCCCCCGGCAACGGCGGCCCAAGGAAAATATGGCTGAAAATGAGAAAAAACTGCGTTTCGGCGTAATAGGCGCCGGCAAACTCGGCGGTTTCCACACCAAAACCCTTTCAAAAATGCCCGGCGTAGAGTTGGTGGGCGTCTCCGACCCCGACCTGCTGCGCGCCCAGATGCTGGCCTGGCGCCACAACTGCGTGGCCTACAAGACCGTGGAAGAGCTCCTGGGCCAGGTGGACGCCCTGGTGGTGGCCGCCCCCACCGAGTACCACGCCGAGATCGGCATCAAGGCCCTCAGCGCCGGCGTGCACGTGCTGATGGAAAAACCCATCACCAATTCCGAGGAAGGCGCCCGCAAGCTCCTCGCCCTTTCGCTCCAGAACAAGGTGGTGCTCCAGGTAGGCCATTCCGAACGCTTCAACTCCGCCGTGGTGGAGACCATGAAGCACGTGAAGAACCCCCGCTACGTCACCATCGAGCGCCTGGGCCCCTACGACCCCCGCGTGGCCGCCACCGGCGTTACGCTGGACCTGATGATCCACGACCTGGACATCATCCTCACCATGATCGATTCCGAGATCGCTTCCTTCGAGGCGATCGGAGCCAGCATGCTCTCTAACCACGAGGACATCTGCAACGTGCGCCTCAAGTTCAAGAACGGCTGCGTGGCGGACATCACCGCCAGCCGCGCCAGCATGGAAGCCTCCCGCCGCATGCGCATCTACCAGCAGGACGCCTATATCTCCGTGGACTACGTGAGCTCCCGCCTGAAGATCTACACCAAGAAGAACCCGGTGATCAAGTCGCTGAAGGACATCGAGATCACCTACCCGAAGCTCGAGCCCAAGCAGCCCATCCAGGAAGAGCTCAAGCACTTCATCGACTGCATCAAGACCTCAAAAACCCCCACGCCCAGCGGCGAGAAGGGCCTGAAGGCGCTGCGCCTGGCCCTGGACATCACCGACCAGATGCGCCGCTTCGAGGTTTCCGCCTCCAAGTCCGAGGAATCCCCCGAATCCCTGGCCGGCACCCTCGCCGACATCGGCAAGGTGACCAAGGTGCTGGTGGAAGAAGGCCTGAAGAACGCCGGGATAGATAAACACTAAGCCCGGCGCGCGGCCGGCGGCAGGCAGGGGCAGGAGCCCCGGACCATCGACTATTTTATGGCAAAAACAGCTCCCACGAACAAGAACATCCTGATAGTTGCGGGCGACCCTTCCGGCGACCTGCACGCGGCGGACCTGATAAAAGCCCTGCGCGCCAAAGACCCAGAAATTTCCGTAACCGCCATAGGCGGCGTGCGCATGCAGGAAGTGTCCACGCACTTCATCTACAACCTGGTGTCGGTGGGCGCGGTCGGCTTCGCCGAGCCGTTCAAGAACTTCTTCCTGTGGCTCAAGCTGATCAAGCTGGTGCGCCGCTACATGGAGGAGAAGAAGCCGGCCTGCGTGATAGCCGTGGACTTCTACGGCTTCAACAGCCAGGTGCTGGGCCTGGCCTTCCACCGCAAGATCCCCGCTTTCTACTACGTCAGCCCGCAGGTCTGGGCCTCCCGCCCCGGCCGCGCCGCCAAGATCGCCCGCCTCACCCGCGAGATCTTCGTCATCTTTCCGTTCGAAGAGGACCTCTACAGGAAAGTGAAGGGCAACGCCACCTTCGTGGGGCACCCGCTCTTGGACCTGATGCCCGAGCCCGTGGAGAAGAGCGGCCCGCCCGAGGGCGGCGCCTGGAAGATAGGCATTCTGCCCGGCTCGCGCAAGACCGAGATCGCGCGGCACCTGCCCCTTTTCCTTAAGGCTTTCTACAGCATCAAGGAGCAGCACCCCAAGGCCAGGGCCTACCTGTTCGCCGTGCCGGAATTCCCCGACGACCGTATCGTACCGGAACTGGAAAAAGTCAACAAGTACTGGTCCAAGGACATCGAGATCGTGCGCGAGAAGGACTACAAGGTGCGCTCGCAGCTGGACTTCGCTTTCACCTGCTCCGGCACCGCCACGCTGGAGAACGGCCTGCTGGGCGTTCCTATGGCCGTGGCCTACCGGATGGGCAAGTTCACCTACGCCGTGGCCAAACGCGTGGTAAAGACCCCCTATATCTCGCTGGTGAACATCCTGCTCAAGAAGCCCGCCGTGAAGGAGCTCATCCAGGAAAAGGCCACCGTGGGGAACCTCGCGCAGGAAGCTTTCTCCTTCATCAACAACCCGCCGCGCATCCAGGCGGCCCGCAAAGAACTGCTGGGGCTCCGCCAGATGCTGGGCTCCCACGGCGCCGCCGAGCGCGCCGCGCAGAAGATCCTTACCTACCTGAGCTGACTATGACCGAACCCATCGCGAACGCCGTGGCCGACAAGGCCAGGTTCAAAGTGCTTGTGAAGGCCCTGCTCGCCTACCTGAAGCCCTACAAGGTCCGCATGGTCCAGGCCGCCGTCTCCATGATCGTGCTGGCCGCCATCAAGAACGCGGTGATCTACATCTCCGGCCCCATCATCCAGGGCGTGTTCGTCAACAAGGACATGCACATGCTGCGCATGATCGTGATCGGCCTGCCGATCCTGTTCGTGCTGCGCATGGCGGTGGAGTACACCAACGGCTACCTGATGAGCTGGGTGGGCCAGCGGGTGGTGCAGAACATCCGCGAGGACCTGTTCACGCACATCCACCGCCTGTCGATAGAGTTCTACTGGCGCAAGCGCTCCTCCGACGTGATGAGCCGCGTGATCAACGACCTGAACAACGTGCAGAACACCGTGCAGTTCATCCCGCTTTACGGCATCCGCGACGTACTGACCGTGATCTCCTGCGTGGCCCTGCTGTTCTACATCAACTGGAAGCTGGCCCTGATCTCGCTGATCGTGCTGCCGCTGATCGCCGCTATCCTGGGCGTGCTGGGAAAGAAGATGCGCAAGGCCTCGGCCGAAAGCAACGTGATCGTGGGCGAGATCTCGCACAAGTTCCAGGAGAGCCTGCAGGGCATCACCGTGGTGAAGGCCTTTAATTACGAGGAGCAGGCCATCGCCAAGTTCCGGGTGTCCAACGACGCCTACTTCTCGAAGATGATGCGCTACCTGCGCGCCACCGCGATGAGCGGGCCTATCATGGAATTCATCAGCGGCATGGTGCTGATCGGCATCATCTACATGAGCGGCCAGGCCATCTTCCACGGCACCATGACCACCGCCCAGTTCTTCTCGTTCGTGGCGGCCTACGTGACCGCCTATGTGCCGCTTAAGAACATCGGCAACATGAACTCCAAGCTGCAGCAGGGCATGGCGGCCTGGGAGCGCATTTACCAGATCCTCGAGGAAAAACCCACCGTCATCGTGAAGGCCACCACCAAGGACATCAAAGAACTGGCCGGCAAGGTCGAGTTCAAGGGCGTGAACTACAAATATCCCTCGCGCGATACTCAGGTGCTCAAGGACCTTTCCTTCACCATCAACCCGGGCGAGGTGGCGGCGTTCGTGGGCCCGTCGGGCTCCGGCAAGACCACCATCATCCACCTGCTGCTGCGCTTCTTCGACCCGATCTCGGGCCGCATCGAGACCGACGGCCACGACATGCTGGACCTGGACACCACGGCGCTGCGCGCGCACATGGGCCTGGTGACGCAGGATACCATCCTCTTCGACGACACGGTTTTCGGCAACATCACCATAGGCCGCCCGGGCGCTTCGATGGACGAGGTGGTGGACGCGGCCAAGGCCGCCGACGCGCACGCTTTCATCATGGGCATGCCGCAGGGCTACGAGACGCGACTGGGCGAGCGCGGCGTGAAGCTTTCCGGCGGGCAGCGCCAGCGGCTGGCGATCGCCCGCGCTATGATCAAGCAGCCGAAGATCCTGCTGCTGGACGAGGCGACCTCGAACCTGGATACGGCGAGCGAGCAGGCGGTGCAGGGCGCTATCGAGCGCATCCTGGGAGGGCGCACGGTTATTATGGTGGCGCACCGGCTCTCCACGGTGAAGAACGCGGACAAGATCTTCGTTTTAAAGAAGGGCGAGCTGGCCGAGACCGGCACACACGAGCAGCTGATCGCGATGGGCGGCATCTACAAGGGCCTGTACGAGGCGCAGACTTAATCTCCTCGCGGCCGCAGTGCTGACCGGAACGCAAAACACGGAGTCGCGAGCACCGTTCGCGCGCCTCGTCACTCGGCCTCGTCGCTTACGCAAGCCTCGGCCTCCGCGACGGTTTTGCTAATCCGGTCAGCACTGCGGCCGCGGAACGCTTAAGATTTTAATATGGTAATTATTTTTAGTTTGATAGCTTTACTGACTACGCTGGCCGGCTCTATGCTGGTCATAAAGTACGGCGGGCTTGACAGGAAGTTCCTGGCCTGGTCGCTGGCTTTCTCTTCGGGCGTGCTGGTTTCCGTGGCTTTCATGGACATCATGCCCGCGGGGACGGCCATTAACCCGGACCTGGCCTACGGGGGCTGCCTGGCCGCGCTGCTTATCCTTTTCCTGGTTGAAAGCTTCACGGTGGTGCACTCCTGCAACGAGGTGATGGAGGACTGCCACGTCCACGCGCATTCGCTGGGCACGGTGGCCTTCATCGCCCTTTCGCTGCACGCCCTGACGGACGGCGTGAATATCGCCGTGGGCGTGCAGGCCGGCGGCACTACGGGCCTGTCCATAGCGCTGGGCGTGGTGCTGCACAAGTTCGCCGGCGGCGTGGCGCTGGCCTCGCTGCTGCTCAAGAGCGGCCGCGGCGCCCGCAAGGCCTTCTGGATGTGCCTGGCCTTCGCGCTGATGACCCCGGCGGGCGCCTTCGTGACCGCGCCGCTAATCTCCGGGCTTTCCAACGCCGGCATGGCGCTGCTGCTGGGGCTGAGCGGCGGGTCCTTCATCTACATCGCCATGGCCGACATTCTGCCGGAGCTGCACAAGAACCACGACAGGCTCTCCCGCCTCATCTACCCTTTCGGTTACCTGACGGTGTATATAATTAAAAAGCTCGGAGCTGAATAAATGGAACTGGACGAACTGCTCAAGAAATTCCGCGAATACTCCACCCAGGACACCACGCTGCTGGAATACGCCTGGAACTACGCCAGCGAATCCCACCACGATCAGAAGCGCGCCTCCGGCGAAAAATATTTCATCCACTGCGCGGCCGTGGCGGAGATCCTGGTGGACTACAAGATGGACCTGGAGACCGTGGCGGCCGGGCTGCTGCACGACGTGCTGGAAGACACCAAGATCCCCCACGAGACCTTCCGCAAGGAGTTCGGCGAGGAGATCTACGCGCTGGTCTCCGGCGTCACCAAGATCGAGACGCTCAAGTTCTCCTCGCGCGACGAGGCGCAGGCCGAGAACTGGCGCAAGATGATCCTGGCCACCGCCAAGGACATCCGCGTGATCGTGATCAAGCTGGCGGACCGCCTGCACAACATGCGCACGCTGAACTACATGCCCAAGGAGAAGCAGCTGGAGATCAGCCACGAGACCATCTCCCTGTACGCCCCGCTGGCGCAGCGCCTGGGCATCTTCCAGCTGAAGAGCGAGCTGGAAGACCTCTCTTTCAAGTACCTGTTCCCCGACGAGTACCAGAGCCTGCTGGCCAAGGTGCAGCTGCGCTACGCGATGCGCGAGAAGTTGCTGGAGGATTTCCGCACCGAGATGGAGAACCACCTGGCGGGCTCCAACGTGCCGCACCGCGTGCTGTCGCGCGCCAAGAACCTCTACTCCATCTACCGCAAGATGCTGCGCCAGGAGAAGCCGTTCGAGGAGATCCAGGACGCGCTGGGCGTGCGCATCATCACCGATTCCGTCATCAACTGCTACGCGCTGCTGGGCACCGTGCACTCGGTATTCAAGCCTGTGGCCGGCTCGTTCACGGACTATATCGCCGTGCCCAAGATGAACCTGTACCAGAGCCTGCACACCAGCGTGATGGCCGGCACCGGCGAGATCATAGAGATCCAGATCCGCACCGAGGAGATGCACCGCACCTCCGAGTACGGCATCGCGGCGCACTGGCGCTACAAGCTGGGCGAGAAAGGCGCCGACCGCCACCTGGACGAGAAGCTCAACTGGCTGCGGCAGTGGATAGAATGGCTGCAGGACATCTCCAGCCCCCGCGAGTTCATCGAGAGCTTCAAGACCGACCTGGAGCTGGACCAGATCTTCATCTTCACGCCCAAGGGCGAGGTGAAGCCGCTGCCGGTGGACGCCACGCCCATCGATTACGCCTACGCCATCCACTCCGACATCGGCGACACCTGCATCGGCGCCAAGGTGAACAACCGGATGGTCCGCCTGGACCAGCCGCTCAAGAGCGGCGACATCTGCGAGATCATCACCCGCAAGAACTCCGCGCCCAAAAAGGACTGGCTCGGCATAGTGAAAACGGCCGGCGCGCGCAGCCGCATCCGCAAATACCTGCGCGAGCACGGCCTGCCGGAACAATAAGCCGCTGGAATGAATTTCACCGAATTTTCGGAGATCACCCCGGCCAAGGTGGCGGCGCTCAAAGAGCGCATAGCCAGGCTGGGGCTGGACCTGCGCCTCGTCGAGGAGCAGTTCACCCGCGGCAGCGGCAAAGGCGGGCAGAAAATAAACAAGACGTCCAACGCGGTGCTGCTCAAATACCCGCCGCTGGAGCTGATAGTCCGCTGCCAGCGCGAGCGGAAGCGGTCGCTCAACCGCTTTCTCGCCCTGCGCGAGCTGGTGGACAGGATAGAATTTAAAATTTCCCCGCAGACTTCGGAACGCCTGAAAGAGATGGACCGGATCCGCCGGAGAAAGGCCCGCTGAGCCCCCCCGGCAGCTATTTACTGAATTTCTTCGCAGCTTTCTGGAAAGCCGGGATCAGGGGCGAGAAGGCCGCCGCGCCTTTCCTGCCCTCCTCGCGGTATTCGCTGTCGTAAGCCTTTACCCCGCCCTTATAGGCCTCCAGCGGCATCTCCAGCACCTCGCCGTTCCTGACGATGGCCGCCGTGTCCCACGAGAAGACGGGGACGAACGGCCTGGGGGTCCTGTCGAACAGGCCGCGCCCGCTGGAATAATCCGAAACCGGGTTCTTAACGCCCAGGAGCGGCAGCAGCGTGGGGACGATGTCCAGGTGGCTGGTGGCGTCGGCGGTGGAATAGGGGGCATGCCCGGGCAAATACATAACCAAAGGCACGCGCACCTCTTCGGGGCTGTAGCCCTGGTTGTGGCCGTAACGCCCGCGCTCCAGGAAAGCCTCGCCGTGGTCGCCCATTATCAGCACCGCGGTGTCCTTAAGCCCTCCGGTCTCTTTTATGGCCTTGAGGATCCCGCCCACCAGGTGGTCGTCCGAAAGGACGGAATTCTTATACTTGTTGAACAGCGGGCCGATATTCGTCTTGTTCAGCGCCAGGCGGTTGGTATCCGCCGAAGGCTCGAACTTCTCGAACCCGGGCAGGTACTGGTAAGCGCCGTGCGAGGCGTCGTAAAAGACGAAGGCGAAATACGGCTTCCCGCCCTTCCGTTCGCGCAGGTATTCCACGAACTTGTCGGAAATGTCCCTGTCGCGCTCGGCGATATCCGTCTCTTTAGGCTCGTCGTAAATGCCGGCGCGCGGCACCGCGGCGAAGCAGGTTTTGTTGAACTCGGGGTAGCTCAGCTTCGAGCTGGCGAAAAGCCGCATATCGTACCCCTGCGCTATCAGGGTGTCCATGAAAACCGGGGTGCGGCGCTCGCCCACCATGTCGAACCAGTAATTACCGTAGATGCCGTAGAACACCGAGAAGATCCCGAAGCGCGTGCAGTTGCCTCCGCTGTAATGGTTGGTAAAAACGGCCGCTTTTTTCGAGAACGCCCAGGTCTCCGGCATCACCTCGGGGGTGAACATATCGCGCCGCAGGGAGTCTATGACGATGATAACCACGTTCATTTTTTTCGCCGGCGGTTCCACCCTGAGCGGCGCGCGCGGGTAGGCCAGGCCGGAATACTTAACGTCTATGCCGGCCCTCACCTCGCTGTCCAGTTTCACGCCAAGGTATTTAGCGGCGAAAGAGCGGATCCTGAGCGGCTGGTAAAGCGGGAACAGCTGGGAATTGCGCGTGATGTACACGGAATCGTAGAGCGTGCCCCAGGCGAACAGGCCCTTGTCGGCAATAACGAAGCACAGCAGCAGCGCCGCCAGCGCCTTGGCGCGCCCGCGCCCGAGAACGTGTTTCTCCGCCGCCGGCCCCGACAACTTCCAGAAAAGCCGCTGCAGCGCGAACATGGACGCGGCGACGAATACGAAGAACGCCTTCATCCCCCAGCCCTGCTCCAGGGAATCCAGGCCGCCCGGGGTAGTGACCAGGTTGAACACCATCGAGTTAAGATGGAACTTGAAGATCTTGTAGACGCAGGCGTCGGTGAACAGGGCCAGCTGGAAAAAGCCCAGGGCGCCCCACAGCAGCCAGCGGCCGGGCGCCGTAAGGAAAAGCAGGACCGCGGGCAGGGCCAGCGCGGCGTACAGCATCACGGTGTTCGAGACCAGCGCGACGCTTACGAACGCCAGTTCCAGCGGGTGGGAGCCGGCGAAGAACAGGTAAGCGGTTCCAATAAGCAGCGAAAGGCAGAAGTTCAGGCCGAGAAAATACGCGAGTCTCTTGAGGTCAGTTTTTTTCATTGGGAGCGGATCCGGGAGCGGCCCTCATAAGTGGTATAATGATTTTATCACTTATCCCGTGAAATTGCTAAAAAGCCGCCCCGCAGCCCGGGTCCCGGCCAAACCCGTTAAAACCAGCGTAGACCTTATCCCCAACAAATTCGGCGGTTTAAACATATGGACTTAAAAAAACTTTCCGTCTTCCTCAAAGAGAACGACATCCCCGCTTTCCGCCTGAAGCAGGTCCGCGAGGCCGTCTACAAGAACTTCGCCGCCGCCTGGGACGAGATCCCGGTGCTGCCCGCCCCGCTCAGGGAAAAGCTCTCGCGGAAATTCCACATCCATTCTTTATTCCCCATAGAAACGCAGGTCTCCAAGAAGAACGACGCCGTCAAGTTCCTCTTCGAGCTGAAGGACGGGCTCAAGGTGGAGACCGTGCTGCTTAACCTGATCCCGGAAAAGTGGAGCATCTGCGTGTCCACCCAGGTCGGCTGCCCGGTGCGCTGCCCGTTCTGCGCCACCGGCCGCAAAGGCCTCAAGCGCAACCTCTCCCCCGACGAGATCGTGGACCAGTTCCTGGCCGCCGCGCATTATCTCAAGACCAAGGGCTCCCACAAGATCGGCAGCGTGATCTTCATGGGCATGGGCGAACCCTTCTACAATTACGACGCGCTCTCCGACGCCATCAAGGTCATGTGCGACCCCGAGATGATAGGGCTGGGGCACCGGCATATCTCCGTGTCCACCGCCGGCCACGTGCCGGGCATAAGGCGCTTCGCCAAGGATTTCCCGCAGTGCAACCTGGCGCTGTCGCTGCACGCCCCGGACGACGCGCTCAGGAACGACCTGGTGCCGCTCAACCGCACCTACCCGCTCGCGCAGCTGACCAAAGCGCTGGCGGACTACATCGTTTCCACCAAGCGGCGCGTGTTCGTGGAATACGTGCTGATGGACGGCATCAACAACAGCCGTTCCACCGCCGCCAAGCTGAACTCCTTCCTGCGCTCCGTGGCGGCCCCCAAGTACTTCGTGGTGAACCTCATCCCCTACAACCGCACCGGCGGCCCGTACCGGTCCCCCACCAAGGAAAAGATCCAGCTCTTCGCCAGCCTGCTCGAGGACATGGGCCTGGAAGTCACCACCCGCAAGAGCATGGGCGCCGACATAGACGGCGCCTGCGGCCAGCTGGCCGGCAAATAGAGCGGGCCAAAGGGCCCTTGAAATTCCCGGTTTCGGGAGCTATAGTATTATCAGCAGAGAGGGTCTCGGAGCGGTGAGCGCAGCGGAGTGCGGTGCAGCGTAAAGCAGAGCAGTCGAGACCCCACAGAGGGCGGGCCGCCTGGCCCGCCCCGTTTTTTTGCCGAGGCTGGAAAGTACGGCGCAATAGTATTATAATTACCAAAGATGAAAAAGGTACTTATTATCGACGACGACAAGGAACTCTGCGAGGAGCTGGCCGATCTGCTCGAGAGCGAGGGGTACGAAGTTGCCAGCGCGTCCGACAGCCTCCGCGGCGAGGCCATGACAAGGTGCCTGGATTACGACGCCATCATCCTGGACTCAAAAATGCCGTCCGTCACAGGGCTGGATATTCTGGAGCGCATGAAGGCAGAGAGCGTTAAGAAAAAGGTTATCATGGTCTCCGGCAAGCCTTTCATCGAGAAAGAACTCAAGGACCGGGGCCTGCTGGGCGTGGTAAGCGCGGTACTGGGCAAACCCATAGACTTCGCCATGCTGCTGGAAAAGATAAAGGCTTAGGCGCCGGCCGCCCCAAAGCCCCGCCAGCCGGGGCTTTTTTATTTCTCTTTTCCGCGATGACCGGCCGCGGCCGTCTTTCGTTTCTCCGGCAGCCGCAGGTGCGCCTCGGTGCCGCCGCCGGGCTCGCTCTTAAGGGTTATCTCCCCCTTATGGAAGTCCATGATCTGCCGGCAGACCGACAGGCCCAGCCCCGTGCCTTTAGCCTTGGTGGTAAAGAACGGGTCGAAAGCGTGGGCGAGCGTTTCCTCGTCCATCCCCTCCCCGGAGTCCTTCATCATTATAAATACGCAGCCGCCCTTCCGCGCCCCTGAAACCTCCACCTTGCCCGCCCCGACGGCGATCGCGTCCACCGCGTTATTGAGCAGGTTGTTCAGCACTTCCTTTATCTGGATAGGATCGGCTTCCACCAGCACGTCCCTGACGCCGGCTATGTCGCTGACCAGCCGCACGCCCTCTTTCAAGTTCCCTCGGGCCGCCCGGATGGATTCCTCCAGGAGCTCGTGGATATTAACCAGCTCGTAATGGGGCGGCCTGAGGCGGGAATAAAAGAGCAGGTTGTTGATGATCTGGTTGCTCTCGAAGACCTTCAGATCTATGTTGGAGAGGTGCCTGTCCAGGTCCCGGTTCTTCGCCTTCCGCTTGATGTTGGAAGCGGCCATTCCTATGGTGGCCAGCGGGTTGCGCAGCTCGTGCGCCACGGTGGCGGCCAGCGTGCCTATATCGGAAAGCCGCTTGGCCCGCGCCAGTTCTGCCTGCGCGGCCGTCAGCACGGCTTCGGTCTCTTTCTGCCGCGTGATGTCGTGCACCGTCCCCACCGAACGCACCGGGCGGCCTTCCTGGTCGTAGAAATGTTCGCAGCGCTCCTGCACGTATTTGATCCTGGCGTCCGCCATAAGCAGCCGGTGCGTTACGTCGAAGACGGCGCGGTTCCTGACGGACTCGGAGTAGGCGGCGGCCACCATTTCCCTGTCTTCCGGGTGCACCGCGTGCATAAAGGCCTTTTCGGTAGTGGCGAATTTCTCGGGGTCCACCTCATAGATGCGGTAAACCTCCTTGGACCAGGTCAGCATCCTGGTCGCGGCGTCCATTTCCCAAACGCCTATATGCGCCAGCCGCTGCACGTCCTCCTCTGAAAGCTTGTTGGCCGCGCGCAGCCGCAGCGTGCGCATGCCGTAGGCCAGGTCTTCGCTCAGCCCGGTCAGCAGCCGCACCTGTTCGTCGCCGAAATCGTCGGGGGTCCGGGAATAGATGGTGAGCGCCCCGAAAGCCTGGTTCCCCGCCAGCAAAGGCAGCACCAAAGAACTGGCATAGCCGCGCTTCAGCGCCTCGTTCCGCCAGGGGGCGAAGGCCGGGTCGGTCAGCATGTTGCGGCAGCTGCTCGCCTTGCCGGTGCGGATGGCCGTGCCGGTAGGGCCGCGGCCCTGGGCGTTATCGGCCCAGCTGAGGTTAAGCGCGGCCAGGTAGCCGGCCTCGAACCCGGCCTGGGCTACCGCGCGCACCGACTTAGCCTCGTCCTGCTCGGCCAGCCCTATCCAGACGAACGGATAGCCGCAGTCTTCCGCTATTACCCTGCAGATCTTGTCCAGGAAGTCCTGCTCGTCCTTCGCGTGCAGCATCGCGTGCTCGCTGTCGTTATGCGCTTTCAGCACGCGGTTCAGCTTCCGCAGTTCCGCCTCCTTGTGCTTGCGTTCGGTAATGTCCACCTGCGCCAGCACCGCGCCGTAAACATGCCCCTCCACTTTCAGCGGCAGCGCGTTCATAAGCAGCGTGTGGTCCTTGGCGTGCGCGTCGGTAATAACGTATTCCGTATCCATCACCGTTTCCCCGTTCAGCGCCCCGGTCAGGGGCATGTTCGCGGCGGTCAGCGGGGTCCCGTCCGGGTAGCGCGCGTTCAGGCGCCGCGCCGCCTCCTCCCGTTTTTCCGCGGTGGGATCGAACCCGAAAAGTTTAGTCAGGGCCGGGTTCACCCGCAGATACCTGCCGTCGGGCCCGTGCAGCGACACCAGGTAAGGCAGCGTTTTGAACACGGTATCCAGCTCCAGCGCGCGCTGCTTCACTTCCAGCAGCAGCTGCTCGCGCTCTTCCTCGGCCCGCCTGCGCTCGGTAATGTCCTGGATCAGCGAGGTCACGGAAACCATCTTCCCGCTCTTGTCCAGCAGCACGGAGTTGTGCCAGGTGCACTCTATCACTTCGCCCGTCCTGGTGACGTTGCGGTTGGAGGAAACCACCAGAGCCTCTTCCCCGCTGGTGAGCCGTTCCATGGTGTGGTTAACGATAGGGATGTCGTCGGGGTAGATCAGCCCGAGCCTGTCGATACGCCTGCCGAGGGTCTCTTCTTTTTTCCAGCCAAAAACGCGCTCGGCTTCTTTAGACCACTGCGTCACCACAAAATCGGCGTCCCACTCTACCACGGCCAGCGGGGAATTCTCGAAATGGAATTTGAGCCGCTGTTCGCTCGCGCGCAGCTCCTCCTCGCTCTTCTTGCGCTCTATGGCATAGCGGATGGCGCGCGTAAGCAGGAAAGGGTTTATGCTGCCCTTGGCCAGGTAGTCGGAGGCATGCCTTTTCAGGGCTTCCACGCCCACGCGCTCGTCGTCCCGGCCGGTAAGGACCACCACGGGGACCAGCGGGTACGCGGCGGCGATGCGCTCCAGCCCGTCCAGGCCGGAACTGTCCGGCAGGTTCATGTCCAGCAGGATAACCGCGAACTTCCCGCCCCCAAGTTTCCGCAGCGCTTCCTTTATGGAAGCGGCGTGCGCGGTCTTAAAGGCGTAAGGCCCCGGCTCGCGGAGCATTTCCCGGGTAAGCCGGAGGTCGCCCGGGCTATCCTCCACGATAAGCACGTCTATCTGTTTTTTTTGCATTTTCCGCCCCCGCCCGCCGGCCTACTTGCGGCGGTTCCGCGCGGCCGCCGCCGGCTTTCCGCGGAAACTGGCAGGGGTCTTGCCCGCCATTTTCTTGAACTGCCTTATGAAGGATTCCGTATTGGCGTAGCCGAGCTTCTGGGACACGTGGTCCACGCTGTAGCCGGTGCCGGCCAGGATCTCCTTGGCCTTCTCGATCTTGCACTTCAGGTAATACTGGTTGAAGCCTATGCCGGCGTAAGCCTTAAAGATGCGGCTCAAATGCTTCGGGCTGATATAGACCGCGTCCGCGGCGTCCCGCAGGCGCACCTTCTTAAGGCAGTTGCGGCGCACGAAATTCTTCACCTTCTCCACCTTGCCCCTGCCGTCGGTGAGCGCAGCTTCCTCCTCGCCGCGGTTCCTGGCCAGCGCGGATTCTATGATGGCCCTGGCTTTCTCCACGTCGAAAGGTTTCTCTATGTAGTTGCTGGCCTCGCCCCGGAGGGCCTCCAGCACCACTTCCTTGGAACTGAAGCCGGTCATGATGATGACGGCGGCGGACGGGGCCGCGGCCTTCACCAGCCTCAGGGCCTTGAGGCCGCCCATGCCGGGCATCTTCACGTCCATCAGCACCAGGTCTATCTTGTTCGGCTTTTTCAGCAGCGCCAGCGCCTCTTCGGCGGTAGAAGCCTCGGTTATGTCGTATTCGCCGAAGCAGTCGCGGAATTCGCTGCGGAATTCTTTATCGTCATCCACCAAAAGAAGGTTATCGGTCATAATTTTAGCCGGTCCGGCCGGGAAAAAACCCCGGAACACCTATGATACATCAAAATGCGCCCGGCAAAAAAGCCCGGGCGCTCCCTAACGCTCCGCCCGGCGGCCAGCTCCGCCGGGCCCCCGCTCGTCAGCCTTTATTTTTCCGTTTCTGCCGGGTCGACGGTTTCGGCCCGCGGCAGCGCGGCTTCAGCACCAGCGCCAGCTTCGCTATGTCGGTCATGCGCAGACCGCCTTGGCGAACCCCTCACGGTGCACGGCCAGGCCGCCCTGGGCGAACCGGGAAAGGTTCTCGGCCAGGCGCAGCGTATCGGGCAAGTTCCGCCCGTCGGTCACGAAGATCCTCGCGCACGGCGCCATCACCTTTATCTGCCGGGCCGTTTCCAGCCCGTCCGCGCCAGCCAGCTTCCTGTCCAGCAGCACGATGTCGAAATCCTCGGTATCCACGCGCCGGCGCCAGCCGGCCTCGTCAGTGGCGCTCTCCACCTTGAACCCTTCCTCCCACAGAAAGTCCGCGGCCTGCTCGCACAGCTCGGGGTCGCTTTCTATCAAAAGAACTTTTTCGTCGCCCATATCGTTACCGCCTCCCGCCCTTACCCTATTGCTCCACACCCATAGTCTACACCGGCAGCGGCGTTCCCCGCTATTGGCTGTTTCCGTTTTCTATTGACTTCTTTCACAGGGCAGCGCAGGGCGGAACTAAGCCTGCCGGAAGCGGAAAAGAGACATACCCCGGCGGAAGAAGCCTTGTTATACTTTCCGCAGAAGACTTAAAGGGGGAAAAATGAAAAAAATATTATTAGCCGTTTCCATCATGTTCGCCGGACTGGCCTCCGGCGCCGCGCAGGAGCCAGCCGCGGCGCGGGGCAAAACGACCGCTCCGCAAACGGTGAATATCAACGACATAAAGCAGTTCGACGCGAAGGACATGATAAAGAAGAACCCGCTAGACACGGGCAAGCTCGTGTTCAACACGTTCTTCTTCTCCCCGCGGCAGGTGCTCAAGCTGCATAAGCACCCGGCCTCGGACGAACTGTTCTACGTAGAGGAAGGCAAAGGGCAGTTCATCGTTGGCAAGGACAAATTCATGGTGCAGAGCGGCTCCGTCATCTACGGCCCGGCCAACGTTATGCACGGGCTGGCAGACTCGGGCGACAGCGGCATCGTGCTGATTTCGGTGCAGGGCCCCAAACCGGTAAAGATCGTCTTCGCGGAGCACGCCGCCGTCAAATGCCCCGCCTGCGGGCAGGAGAACATCCTGCCCGAGGGAGCCAAGGCCGGCGATATCGTCACCTGCCCCCGCTGCGGCGCCAGGTTCAAGCTGTCGAAGGACAAAGACGGCAATTGGCTGGGCACGCAGGTCTGACCCCGGGCCCTTCCCGACCGCGGCCTGTTCGCCAGGGCACCGCTTTTGTTGATATGATGTATACCATCTACCAATGGAAAGCATCGTATTTTTCGGCAAAGGCGGCATAGGCAAAAGCACCATAGCCTCCAACGTCACCGTCCTCATGGCAGTGGGCGGCGGCAAGGTGCTGCACGCCGGCTGCGACCCCAAGATGGACTCGACCCTGTCCCTGATGGGCCGCCATATCCAGCCTTTCACCGCCAGGTCCGGCAACAGCGGCGAGGCCGGCCTGCGCGAAAGCATCTTCGCCTCCCCCGTCCAGGGCGTGCACTGCATAGAGGCCGGCGGCCCGCTGCCCGGCGTGGGCTGCGCCGGCACCGGCATCGGCGCCATGCTGGACGCCATGAAGGACGGCAAGCTGCTCGAGCGCGACGGCTACACGGCCGCGGTGTTCGACGTGCTGGGCGACGTGGTCTGCGGCGGCTTCGCGGCCCCGCTCCGGCGCGGCTTCGCCAAGAAGGCCGTCATCGTCACCTCCGAAGACCCCCTTTCTCTTTACGCGGCCAACCGGCTGATCATGATGATCGAGAGCTACGCCAGGAACGGCGTGTACCTGGCCGGCCTGGCCGTGAACGCCAAGACCCCCGACGGCGCGCGCCTCGCGGAGGAGTTCGCCCGCGCGGTGAACACGCGCGTGCTGGGCGTGATCCTGCGCGACCCGGTGGTGACCGCGGCCGAGCGCGAGCACCGGCCCGCCGTGCTGGCCCACCCCAAGAGCGATTTCGCCCGCCGCGCCGCGCGCCTGGCCCTCACCATCCGCGCCGCCGGCGCGCCCAAAACCCCGCCGCGCCCGCTGCCCGAGCTGGACTTCTTCGACTTCATCGAAGGCCGCGCCCCCGGCTCGCACGCCGGCCTGAAGCCCGGCCAGGCGGCTTCGCGCGCCCCCGCGCGCGGCAAAGAGACCGCGGCCGCCCTGTTCGAAAGGGCAGGTTTCGCCGCTGCCGGGCTCGAAGGCGGCCAGCTGCTCTGCGACTGGAAGACCGGCAACAAGATCTACAAGGTGGTCATAGCCCCGGCCAGTTCCGTACAGGGAAACCTCGCGCGTTTTTCAGACTGGGCCGTCTGCTTCCATCCCTCCTCGGGGGACGCGGGCCGCGCCGGGCCGGACCTGGAGCGCGCGGCCGCTATCCTCGCCCCGCTGCGCTTCAAAGAGATGCTCTCGGCCCTTATGGGCATGAAAGATTTTTACGGCGGCCTTACCTCCTACGCCCTGCCGGCACAGAAAGGCAAAGACGCCGAAGACACGACCAAGCGCCCCCATATCTTCTTCGGCCAGTGGCAGCGCTTTATTTTTCCCGTCGGCGGCAAGCCCGCCTTTATCCCGCCCGGTTCGGTAATGGTGGAGCACGGCGACAACGAATGCCGCTTCTGCTACGCCGAGAACGGCATGCTGGATATGTACAGCGGCGACGCCGGCCTTAACGCCCGCGGCCGCGACCTGGCCGCGCGCGGCCCGCTGCTGCCGCGCGGCGACGGGCGCATCGTGAACACCGATTTCCAGTCCGGCGACGCCGTCTTCGGGGACGAGGACAAGATGCGGAAGTCGCTCTCCGACGCGGCCGCGCAGGCCGGCAAGGGAGGGCTCGTGGAGTTCTACGTAGGCTGCTCGCCCATGCTGCTGGCCAGCGACGCCGCTTTCTTTGCGCGGGAGGCGGAAAAGGACAACGGCGTAACCGTCACGCTAGAGAACTACAACAGCTTTTCCGAACACGGCGACAAAAAAACCGCCGTGCGCGCGGACTTCATGGCCAAAAAGCTGGCGCGCGCGGGCGCAAAACCGGCCAGGGACGTCAACTTCACGGGCTACGGCCGCTCCGCCCGCGCCATGGCCGCCCTGCTGGCCGAACGCGGCCTCTCCTCGGTGGACGCCGGGGCCGAGTTTTATTCCGGGGCGCGCTCGGCCGCACTCCAGGTGCTGGCGGGGCCGGACGCGGTGCTGGGCCCCGCTTTTAACAAGGCCGGCATGCGGTGGCTGCTGCCGCCGGCGCCGTACGGTTTCGGGGGCACGGACGCCTGGCTTAAGGCCATAGCGGCCGCGCTCGGAAAAAAGATAAAGGCCGGCCCCGCCCCCGCGCAGAAAGCCGCCGCGCTGGCCTGCGCCGGCCGCGCCAGAAATTTCGCGGCCGGTTTCGTGCTGAACCCGGGAGAACTAGGCTTCCTCACCGGCAGCGGCCCGCTCAGGACCGTGCCGGTATTGCCGGTGCTGGCCGAAGCCGGCTTCCGGCTCCGCCTGTTCGTTATGGACGGGCCCTCGGCCGAAAAAACCGGGATTGCCGGGGATTTCGAGGCCGGGCTGGCTGCGCTCAAGAAAGTTTTCCCCTCCCTGCGCCTTACCGTAGACCTTTTCAAGACCCCCGACGGCCTGGACAAGCTGCTCCGCTCGGACAAAACCATGCGGCTGGTCTACTCCGACATCAGCAGGGACCCGCGGATCGTCTCCGCCGGCCGGAACCCTTTTACCGCCGCGCTGTTCCAGCCCGGCTACGCCGGCGCGCTGGAGACCTGGCGCCGGCTGCTCGAACTCTGCGACTGGGATTTCAATGAACGCTACCTCCTCGCCAAATAAATTCCCCAAGACGCTCAACCTGCCTTACCAGCTGGGCATCTACCTGGCCGCCAACGCGGTTCAGGACGCCTGCGTGGTGGTGGACGGCCTCAACTGCGTAATGCCCAAGATAGATTTCCTGGCCGGCAACCACGACCTGTACTCCACCCTTCTGTCCCCCGGAGGCCGGCACCGGGTTGTCTGCACCATGTCCGGCCCGCTGCCGCAGCGGAATAACCCGGAGAAGCACCTTTCCGGACTGCTGCAGAGCGTGGCCGACTCCGGCTATTTCAAGGTGCTGCTGCTCACCGGGCTCCCTTTTCTTAAACTCGCCGGCATGGACTACGAAGGCATCGCCGCAGGGGTTGCAGGCGTGCCCGCGGCGGACGTGCCGGCCAGGTCCATGGACGCCGACTGGCTGGAAGGCTACGCGCTGGCGCTGGACGCCCTGGCGCGCGCGCTGCCCGCCGGCAAGGCAAAAAAACGCAAGCGCTCGGTGGCGCTGGTTGGTTATCTGATGGACAGGAACGAACGCGACCATGCGGCCAACATCGCCGAACTGCGCGAACTGCTGAACCTGTGCGGGCTCGAACTCGCCTGCGTTTTTCCCGACGGCGGAAATTTCGGCGGGCTGGCGCGCGCGCTGGAAGCGGAAGTAGTGGTCTCCCTGCCTTACGGCCGCAGGGCCGCCGCCAGGCTGGCCGCGGCCTCCGGGGCTAAACTAGTGGAGACCGGCCTGCCGATGGGGCTCAAAGGAACTTCGCTCTGGCTGGAAAACGTGCGCCGCGCCGCCGGCCTTAAAGGCGGGCTGCCCCGGGCCGTAAAAGCGCTGGAGAAGCGGGCCGCCGTCGCCCTGGCCCCCGCGCTTGAACTCCTGGCGCACCGGAACATCCTTTTCACCGGCGACCCGCACTTATTCGCGGCCTTCTCCGCCTACGCGGCCGAACTGTGCATGCGCGTCACCGCCGCCGTCATCAATTCCGGCCCCAGGCCGCTGGGAACCGCCCGCGTGCCGGAACTGCTGCTGTTCTCCCCGGACACGGCGGAAGCGGCGGCGGCCATCCGGGAGCTGGACGAATATATGCGGCCCGCGCTGGCGGTCGGGAACTCCTTCACCATAACCGAGGGCATAGCCCCGGCTCTGCCGTTCACCGAACTCGGTTTTCCAGCCTACGGCCATCACTGCCTCAGCGACGAACCCTTCTTCGGCTACGGCGGCGCCCTGACACTGGCCGGCCGCGTGCTGAACGCCCTGCGCTCCGGTCAAGCCCCCGCGCACGCCGGCGAATAGGCCCCGAAGCCCGCGCCGTTAAATAAAAAAACCCGCCTAACCGGGGTTCTTTGTCCGCGCCTGGCGCCTTTCAGCGGGGGCAGTGTTTTTTTATCAGGGCCCCGGCCGCGGCGGCTTGGCTCCAGCCCGCCGGCGCCTTCTCTAAAGCGCCGCGCAGGTCTTCGCAGGCGCCTTTTCCTCCGGTCTCCAGGCGTAAATAAGCACGTGAATAATAGGCCTGCGCCGCCTCGTCCGGGCCCGCCTTCGCGTGCTTGGGCGGATAGGCGGCCAGGGAAATGGCCGCGCCGCAGTTCTCCTCCCCGAAAGCCGCGTCCTTAAGGCGCGCAGCCACGTAGCAGGCGTTAAAACGTTCCTCCAGGCTGTCCCCGTCCAGCGCCGCGGCCCGGTCCAGCAGCGCCCGCGCGCCTGCCAGGTCCCCGGCCTGGATCTTCTTTACGGATTGGTCCGAAAGTTCCTTGGCCGCCGCTTCGCCCTGCCGCAGCGGCCTTGTTCGCGCAGCCGTCTTCGCGGCCGGCGCCGCGGCTTCCGCCCGGGCCAGGGCCGCCTCCGCGCGCCCCGCCTCCTCCGTCCGCCCGGCGCGACGGAACATCCTGGCGGCGCTCCGGAGCAGCGCCGGCCGCCACCGGGCCTGGTCCTCGCCAAGGGATTTGCTCCACACGCTGGCCAGCAGTTCTTTTTCAGAGGCCGCCGGGTCCAGCAGCAGCTTCTCCAGCCGCCCGCAGTCCAGGCCGCAGAGCCGCTCCAGCATTATAACAACGCGTTCCCCGCCCGGAGCCGCTCCGGTCCCGGCGGCTTCGTCGCGGGCATAGGCGCAGGCGTATGAAAAAACAGCGCTGAAATCCCCGGCCGCGGCGGCTCCGGCAGCCGGCGCCAGCGAGCCAGGCTCCGGGATCCCGCTTTTACCTTTTATCCCCGCGCAGTCCCTGGCGGCTTTACCTATCACGGCGCTCACCAAAGGATTTAACTCCTTGAACCAGTGCACGCCGTCCGCTATCTCCCGGCCGCCGGTTACGCCGCCGCGCGCTATCTTAGAAAAGGCTTTATCCAGGTCGGCCAGGCACTCCTTTTCCTCCGACGCTACGGCCCGGATCATAGCGTTGCGCTCCGCCGAACAGCGGTCGGCGGCCGCGTCGTATTTTACCGCCGCCTGGTAACTGCGCATGGCTTCCGCGCCCCGCCCCAGCTCCTCCAGCGCCCGGCCGGAGTAGAACAGCCTGAAAGGCTCTTCCGGATCGCCGCCGAGGCCGCTGAAATACTCCAGGGCCGCCGCGGGTTTTTTCCCATAAGCGAGCAGGACGCCCTTCTCCAGTTCCGGCGGCGGCGTTCCCGCTGGCGCGTAGTCGCGCAGATTAACCGGCAGCGTGCAGAACAGAGCCGGCACGCCGTGTTCCCGGGCCAGCGCCCCCATTTCCCGTAAGCGGTCCTCGTGGAGGGCAAGGGAAACCTCAACCTCGGCGTCCGCTCGGGGCCGGGAGAGGGCCGCCAGCCTGGCTTTCAACTTGCGGATCCGCCGCCCGGCTTCCGCGTTAAGACCGGGGCAGAAATCCCACACGGCTTCGTTGTTGCCGCTCAGCACTATCACAAGGTCGGGGGAGTAGGCCAGCGTCTCTCTGAAAACCGCCAGGATCCGCCGGCTCTCGTAGGTGGGCATACCGCAGTTCACTAGTTCTATTTTTTTGCCGGGGAAAGCTTCCGCCAGGTAGCCCTCCAGGTAAGGGTTAACCGCGCCCAGCAGCCCGGCCGCTGATTCTCCCACTATGAACACCCGCGCGGTCCCGGCCGGCTTCGGCATTGCGAACTCGGCGGGCAGGCTGAGCGGCCTTTCGTTGCGCACCACCCTGGTCCCGCCGCCGGACGGCTGAACGGAAAAGAACGGTATTTTTATGTCTTCGCAGAAATATTTGGAGGGGACCTCGTCCCCGGCCGCGGCCCGCGCCAGCGCCAGCGCCAGCAGCAAGGCCAGTGCGGCAGCCGCGCGGATTTTTCGCTGCCCCGGGGGACAATGTTTCATTATAGGAATCCTACTATATTTTTATTAAAAGGGCGCCGCCCGGGGTTCCCGGCCGCAAACAAAAGGGCCCCGGTTTTACCGGGGCCCTTTTACGGATCAGGAACTGCTCAGCGCTCCACGCACATGGCTATGCCCATGCCGCCGCCTATGCAGAGGGTGGCGAGGCCTTTCTTCACGCCGCGTTTCTTCATCTCGTGCAGCAGCGTAACGAGGATGCGCGCGCCCGACGAGCCCACCGGGTGGCCCAGCGCTATGGCGCCGCCGTTCACATTAACGATCTCCTTGTTGAAGCCGAGTTCCTTGGCCACGGAGAGCGCCTGAGCGGCAAAAGCCTCGTTGGCCTCTATCAGTTCCACGTCCTTCAGCTCCCAGCCGGCCTTCTTGAGCGCCAGCCGCACCGCTTCGGCGGGGCCGATGCCCATGATGGCGGGGTCCACGCCCGCCCAGCCGTAGGACACGATCTTCGCCATCGGCTTAAGGTCGTGTTTCTTCACCGCCTCGGCGGAAGCCACCAGCACCACGGCCGCGCCGTCGTTGATGCCGGAGGCGTTGGCGGCGGTAACGGTGCCGTCCTTCTTGAAAGCGGGCTTGAGCTTGGCCAGGCCCTCGGCGGTCACGCCGGCGCGGGGGAATTCGTCCTTGTCGAAGGCCACGGGGTCGCCTTTGCGCTGCGGGATCAGCACCGGCACGATCTCGTCCTTGAAGCGCCCTTCCTTCACGGCCTTCTCGGCCTTGTTCTGAGATTCGGCCGCCAGCTGGTCCTGCTGTTCGCGGGAAATGCCGTACTTGGCCGCCAGGTTCTCGGCGGTAATGCCCATGTGGCAGTTGTTGAAAACGTCCCAGAGCCCGTCGTTGATCAGCGAGTCCACCAGCTCGCCGTTGCCCAGGCGGTAGCCGGCGCGGGCTTTCTTCAGCAGGTAGGGGGCGTTGGTCATGCTCTCGGTGCCGCCCGCTATGATCAGGTCGGCGTCGCCGCACTTGATCGCCTGCGCGGCCTGCGCCACGGCGCGCAGCCCGGAGCCGCAAACCATGTTAATGGTCAGCGCGGTCTTTTCCTTGGGGATGCCGGCGCCCAGTTCCACCTGGCGCGCCACGTTCTGGTTCATGCCGGCCTGGTAAATATTACCGAGGATCACCTCGTCGATATCCGCGGGGGAGACCTTGGCGCGCTCCATCACTGCTTTCGCCACCGTCTTGCCGAGCTCCACGGAACTCACGTCCGCCAAAGCCCCGGAAAAGCTGCCTACCGCCGTGCGCACGCCCTCTATTATAAAGACTTCTTTCATGCCGGTTTCCTCCGTAAGATGCAGTTTTAAATCGGTGCCGCGCTGCGCGGCGCTCTTTATATCTTACATCTTAGAGCCGCAAGAAAAAAGCCCCCGGACGGGGGCTTTTTCCGTTGAGGCGGGACCTAGATCTTTTTCAGCACGTAGTATTTCGGCTTCTGGTGCCTTATGATGTAGTCGCCGCTCTTCCATTCGAAGAACATGTACTTGGCGCCGTCGATCTCCTTGATGGTGTAGCGGGAAGCCGTGTGGTCGCCGCCCAGGTGCATCACCACGCCTTTGGTCCAGCCGAACCAGGGCATGTCGGTCTTGCCGTTCGCCTTGAACACGAGCCGCTCCAGGTAGAGCCCGCCGCGGAAGTTCTGTTCGCCGGGCGTGAAATCCTCCATGTCCCGCACGAAGTCCACGCTCTTCCAGATCCCCAGCACCTCGGGGTCGTTCACGAAGGACAGGTTGGAGAAATCGTCCCGCAGCCTGCCGTCAACTTCCGTGGTCTTTATCTGTACCTCCGCGCCGTAAGCCAGCGCCCCGAAACCGACCACCATCGCCGCCACCGCTATGATCTTAGTGTTCATAAAGCCTCCTTGTTTTGACTTCCAACTGTTAGTACGCGTTCCTCCCGAAAGTATTACAAACGCTTTATTCCTTTTTCAGCACGTAGTACTCCGGCTGCCGGTGCCTTATGGTGTAATCGCCGCTTTTCCACTCAAAGAACATATACGCGGCGCCGCCGATCTCTTTGATGACGTAGGCGGAAGCCGTGGTGTCGCAGCTGTCCAGCACCACGCCCTTGGTCCAGTTGAAACACAGCCCGGGGACCATCTTGCCGCCAGCCTTAAAAGTTAGGTCCTTAAGGTACAGGTCCCCGCCGAACTGCCTTGTCCCTGGCTCGAAGTCTTCTGGCACCCTTACGAAGTCCACGCTAACCCATTTCCCCAGCACGGCGGGGTCGTTCACGAAGGGCAGGTTGATATTGTCCGCCAGCCTGGAGCCTGCCGCCGTGGCATCCAACTTAACCTCGTCCGCGCAAACCAGCGCCCCGAACCCCGCCAGCACCGCTATCAACGCCAGCAATTTGATATTCATATAACCTCCGTTACTTTCGCTTCCACAGGTTAGTACGCGGCCGGGCGTAAAGTATTACAAAAGAAAAAGCCCCCGGGAGCGGGGGCTTAGGTCTGCGCCTGGCGAAAGGCTATTTTTTCTTCAGCACGTAATAGAAAGGCTTCGCGCCGCGGAAGATATAGTCGCCGCTCTTCCACTCGAAGAACATGTACTCGGCGCCTTTGATCTTCTTTATCTCGTAATGGCTGGCCGTGTGGTCGCCCTGGTGCATTACCACGCCCTTGGTCCAGGTCCACCACGGGTTGCCGCCCTTGCCGCCCGGCAGGAAGGCCAGCTTCTTAAGGTACAGGTCGCCGGCCCAGGCCCGCGCGGCCGGGTCGAAATTCCCCGGGCTCTCCACGAAATCCACGCTCTCCCATTCCCCCACCACGCGGGGATCGTTCTTGAAGGGCAGGTCGATCTTGTCTATCCGGATGGGCGCCGCACGCTTCAGCACGTAGTACTCGGGGGCCCGGTGCCTGATCGTGTAGTCGCCGCTCTTCCATTCGAAGAACATATAGTCGGCGCCGCCGATCTTCCTGATCTCGTAGCGGCTGGCGGTCCTGTCGCCATGGTGCAGCACCGCGCCCTTGGTCCAGGTCAGCCAGCCGTTGGGGCTCTTTCCGTCGGGCAGGAAGACCAGTTCCTTAAGGTAAAGGTCGCCCTGCGCCTCGCCGGGCTTAAAGTCTTCGGGCTTAGCCACAAAGGCCACGGCCTTCCAGGAGCCCAGCACCGCCGGGTCGTTCACGAAGGGCAGGTTGATGTCGTCCTCCGTGCGGCCCTGCGCGTTCACCGCGCTCTTTATTTCCGCCGCGCCGGCCTGGCCGCAATAAAGGGCCGCCGCCAGAACAAGGGTCAATGTTTTCATAGCCTTCTCCTAAAATCTTTCCGCGGCCTGGTAGTCCCCCAGCCCCTGCCTGCCGCAGGGCCCATAGCCGTCGTCCGGCAGGCTGTAGGAGGCGGAAGTGTAAACCGGGGCCTCCGGCTTTTTGTGCCGCAGGTCCACCATAAGCAATACAGCCGCGGCCACCGCCACCGGCGCCAGCCAGGCGAGAGCCGGGAAGCCGCGCCGGCTCCGCCGCTCCTGGCGGTCCAGCAGGCTGGTCTTAAGCGTGTCCCGCACGCGGCTTTCGCCGCTATAATCGGAACGCTTCAGCCGCCGGGCCAGGTTCGAGAACTGCTTAAAATCTCCGTCGTCCAGGTCTTTCATACTTCCTTCTCCGGGCCAAGCGCTTCTTTCAGTTTCTTCATGGCCCTGAACAAAATCACGCCAACGTTGCTCTCCCCCAGGCCGGTCGCGGCGGCGATGTCGCGGTTGGTCCGTTCGAGCGTGAACTTCAGGGCTATCAGCTCGCGCTCCTGTTCCGAAAGCCCCTTAAGCGCGGCCAGCAACTGCGCGTTCTCCTCGCTGCGTTCCGCCGCCCCCGCCACCGATTCGTCCGAGGCTATGTTCTCCTCGCGGTCCGTTATCGAGAACCAGCCCCGCACCTTCCTGCGCCGGTAATAGTCGTTAAGCGTGTTGCGCGCTATGGCGAACAGCCACGGCTCCAGCGGGGCCTTTTCCGGGTCGAAACTGCCGAACTTGTCCAGCACCTTCTCGAACACCGCGCTCACCAGGTCGTCCGCGGCGTCGCGCGCCAGTACCCGGTAGCGGATATAGTTGTAGATCCGCGCGAAGTACTTGTCGTAGACCTCTTCAAAGTTCATTAAAGGTTCGCCTTCCTAAACGTTAGTACGCGCGGGGGCGGAAAGTATTACGGCTGAACCGCGGGAGCGGCCCGCCTGTGCTTCACGTACTCTATCACCGCGGGCAGGACCGAGATGAAGATAATGGCGACCACGACCACCGAGAAATTATTGCGGATCGCCGGGATATTCCCGAAGAAGTAGCCGCTGCAGAGGATCACCGTCACCCAGGTGATGCCGCCGATCACGTTGAACATCAGGAAGCGCGGGTAGGTCATGGCGCCCACGCCGGCCACGAAAGGCGCGAACGTGCGCACGATGGGCACGTACTTGCACAGGATTATGGCCTTGCCGCCGTACTTCTCGTAAAAGTTATGGGTCTTCTGCAGGTACTCTTTTTTAAAGATCCGGGAATTCTCGTAATGGAACACCTTGGGCCCGATATAATGCCCCACCCAGTAGTTCACGTTGTCGCCCAGGATGGCGGCGCAGGCCAGCAGCGGCCATACCTTGTGCAGGTCCAGGTCGCCGCGCGCGGCGAACACGCCCACCGCGAACAAGAGCGAGTCACCCGGCAGGATGGGCGTTACCACCAGCCCGGTCTCGCAGAAGATTATAAGGAACAGGATGAGGTAGGTCCAGGCGCCGTAGTCCTGGATCACCGCGCCCAGGGTCTTATCCAGGTGCAGGAACACCTGGAAAGCGTAAACCAGCCCGTCAACGATATGTCCGAGAATATCCATTTTTCCCCTGCCGCGCCTAAAATAAAACTGCCGCGGTCACGCGGCAATTTTCATCAGCTGAAAATCTGGTGGGTGATACAGGATTTGGTCACAACTCTCAGGTTCGCCGCCGCTCACCTTCGGTCGCGACCCCGGCTCCCTTCCTCGGCCTGCTGGCCTCGTCGGTCCGCCTTTCAAATCCGCGCGGCCTCCACCGGAGGCCGCTTTAACTTAAATCTGGTGGGTGATACAGGATTTGAACCTGTGACATCTGTCGTGTGAGGACAGCGCTCTACCGCTGAGCTAATCACCCGAAAACCAACTCAATAAGTATATTCTACAATAGTTTTAAGGTTTTTGCAGTCCCAAGCCGCTGAATTTACCGGGCGGGGGCAAGGCCCGGCGCCCGGCGGCCAGCGAAATGGACCTGGTGGGGCACACGGCTATGCACTCGCCGCAGGCGAAGCAGTCGGGCACCGTCCGCCCGCGCTTGAGAATGGCCCCCATCACCGTGGAGGGGCAGGCCCCGGCGCAGGCTTCGCAGGCCACGCAGGTGTCGTAATTCACTTTTATCTTGAACACGCTCGCCTTTTCCGCCAGCCAGCCGACCAGCCCGAAAGGGCAGAACAGGTGGCACCAGGGGCGGTACACGAACAGGCTCCCCAGCAGCACCGCGCCTATCAGGCCCCAGCCCGCCAGCGTGACCTCGGACGGGTTGTAGAACTTGAAGGGGTCCACCGGGCCTATCAGGTCGAAGCCCCAGCCCAGCGCCACAACCGTGAACACGCCGAAGAACAGCGCGCGCACCGTATTGGTGAAGGCGAAAGAAGGCTTGAACTGCCGCAGCAGCCCCGGCCGCCGGTCCGGCCCGCCGTTCAGCCTGAAGATGAAGTCCTGCAGCGCGCCCAACTGACAGCCCCAGGAACAGATGAACTTGTTGGCCAGCACCGTCAGCAGCAGGAACACCGCCAGCGCGACGAACCTGGGCTTGAAGAGCAAGTGCTTGGCTCCGTACAGCGCTATGGCGTCCTTCACCGTGCCCATCGGGCTCGGGTCGGCCCCGAGCAGCACCCCGAACACCGCCACCGCCGAAAGATAAAGGACGTTCCTTAGCCCGAACGTTATCCGCCCCGCGCGCATCAGCGCGAAAACCACGCCAAGGAATACGAACCACAGCGCGAACTTAAGGGCGATCTTGCGCCAATTCTTGGAACCTTCCTCGTCCCACAGCGCCTTCCTTTTAAAAAGCTCGGCGAAGAACTTCCCTTCGTCCACCTTGTAGGATGAAAGCGGCTCGTCCAGCCCCGCCGCGCCCTTCGCGCCAAGCAGCTCCGCCAGCGCGGCCTCCGGCACGCCGTTGCCGCGCGCGAACTGGCGGGCGGTCATTCCGGGGCTCACCTCGAACAATTCCATCCCGCCCTTTTCCGCTTTGCCGCCCCACAACCCGGAAAAGAATAACGACAAGGCCGCCGCCAGGCCTACAAGACCGGCAAAATATCCCAGGGTTTTAACCGCTCTATTCATCGCGCGCCCTCTCGGACCGTCAGCCTGCTCCCGGCGCCAGCGCCGCCTGCTTAAATTTTAATATATAACCTGGGGGCATGCGGCGGATTTCCGCTATTTATAGAGAACAGCCGCCACTTCCGCCAAGCCGTCCTTCACCCGCTGCTGCTCCGCAAAGTAAATAGGCAGCACGCTGTTTTCCGACTGCGCCGCCGCGGCCAGCAGCTTCAGGGTTTCCTCGTACTTGTCCCTGGCCCCCTCCTCGTCGCCCAGCTTCTGCAGCATGGCGCCCTGCACCGCCTTGGCGCCGCTGTCGAAAGAGGCGGTCTGCCCGCTCCAGCGCGCCGCGGTCTTATCGTCGCCGCTCTCGAAGTAGATAACGGCCAGCCGCCCGCAGACCAGGTCCGGGTAGGAAATAAAGCCCGCGGCCTTGGTGGCGTAGGCTATATCCTTGTACGCGGCCGCGGCGCCCTTAAGGTCCCCGCTTTTTTCAAGCAGGAAGGCCCTGGTGATGGGCAGCATGGAATTATTCACGGCCAGGCTCATGCCCACTTCGGGGTAGGTCCGGTTGAACAATTCCGCGTACTTAAGCGTTTTTTGCGCCTGCGCCAGGTCCCCCTTAAGCGTCAGCAGCTGGGCCTTCACGCACAGCAGGCGGCCCAGCGCCTTTTTGGCCGCCGCCGCTTCTTCCGCAAGCGCCTCTTTCTTTTCTGCCTCGGCCTTGTTTAATTCCGCCAGCCTGGCATGATGCAGTTTTATGCAGCGGTTGGTCCTGGCCGCGGCGGAAGCGAAATCCCACGCGCCCAGGTCCTTGTTCAAAGCCTGCCCGCACTCCCGCGGCGTTGCCTGCGCTGACGGCCGCGGAACCGCCAGGCAGCCCGCCCCCAGCAAAGCCAGGCAGGCTGCGGCCCAATTTAATTTCTCCATAAAGCCCCCCGTAAATAAAGCGGCGAACCGGCCCGGCCGGAAAACCGGCCGGGACAAGCCTTACTATGGCGGCAATAAGTCCCGAACTAACCCGGGAATATTCTAATAAATAATGAGGGGAGTGTGCCGAAGTCAGCTGTCCTGCAGGCGGCGGAGTTCCCGGTCGGTGTCGCGCAGGCGCAGCGCCTCCACCGTGGCCAGGCGCTGGTAGAAAGCCGCGCCCACCACGGGGTTCTTCTCCATGATCTCGTCGAATTCCGGCCGGCCTATCACGTAAAGGTCCGTGTCGGAAAGCGCTATGGCGTCGGCGGTGCGCTCGGCGCGGTTCAAAAAGGCCACCTCGCCGAAAAAGTCGCCGGGGCCGAACACCGCCAGGTGGTGCGGGCGGTGCGTGTCCTTGAGCGGCAGCACCACGCGCACCTTGCCGCGGCGTATCAGGAACAGCTCCTCGCCGTGGCCCTTGCGCAGGAACACCGCTTTGCCGGCCTCCACGCGCTGCTCGCGGAAAGCCGCGCGCAGCCCGGCCAGCGTGGCGGGGTCGGCTTCGCGCAAAAAATCTATCTCGCCCAGGTCCAAAAGCTCGCCGTAATAAAGGCGCTTAAGCCCCGCCTCCTCCAGAATGCGGTCCTCCGCCCATTCCAGCGCGTCGTGCAGCGTCTCAAAAACACGCCCGCCGCCTTCCTCGTGCGTAAGCCCCAGCTGCTTAAAATACCCCTGCAGGTCCTGCCCGGTGGGCAGGCTCGCCGGCAGATGGGAGAACACCAGCGCCCCGCCGCGCTCGCGCAGGATGGCGCCCACTTCCTCCAGCATGTGCACGGCGGTAAAGTCCACCGACGTCACGCGGCGCATGTCTATGATCAGCCGGCGCGTCGCGCGCAGGTCGGGCTCGATCTCGGCGAACAGCTGGTCCGTGGTGCCGAAGAACAGGCTGCCCTGCAGTTCCACCACCAGCGTTTCGCCGCCGTGCGCGTTAAGCGCGGCGCGCTCGCGCGGCAGCCGCTGCTGCTTGGAATAAATTTCCACGCCGGTGGCCTTGCGGCGGATCACGTTGCTGTTCATCTGCTCGCGGATGAACAGCAGCATGGAGAAACCTATACCCACGCCGGCCGCCACTATCAGGTCGGACACCAGCGCCGTGCCGGCCACCGAGATCACCACGGCGAAGTCCAGCATGGTGGAGCGCTTCAGCGCCAGCCGCACGCTGGAGCGGTCTATCATGCGCGCGCCCACCACCACCAAAATTCCGGCCAGCGCGGCCAGCGGGATGCGGCCTATGGCGCCGCCCAGCAGCAGCGCCGCCGCCAGCGCGGCCACGCCCTCGAAAACGCCGGCCGCGCGCGTTCGGCCGCCGCTGGCCAGGCTCACCATGGTGGCGCCCAGCGTACCGGACCCCGGCATGCCGCCCAGCAGCGCCGAGGCCATGTTGCCCGCGCCCTGCCCGGCCAGCTCCCGGTTGGAATTATGCCGCGACCGCGTAAGGGAATCCGTCACCACGCAGGTTTTAAGGGTGTCTATGGAAAGCAGCACCGAAAGGGTAAGCGCGGGGCCCAGCAGCTGCCGCAGGTCGTTCAGCCCCAGCAAATGCAGCGCGCCCAGGTTGAAGGCGATACCTTTGAAGATAGCTTCAGGGCTGGTGGAGATGGCGCCGATGATGAAGGGATTGCCGGCCATGGCCAGCAGCTGCGGGCGCAGCAGCCCCGCGGCCAAATGCGCGGCTATGCCGGCGGCAAGGCCCAAAATGGCCGCGGGGATCCGCCTGGTAAACCGCGGGGCCGCCACCGTTACCGCGGCGGTAACCAGCGCCACGCACACCGCGGGCCACTGCCACGCGCCGGGCGTTAACAGGCCGGCCAGCGGAACCGCGTTCTTCTCAAGGCCGAGCAGCGGCACCAGCTGGTTGAAGATTATCAACAGGCCCACGCCGCTCATATAGCCGGTGACCACGGGGTAAGGGATATATTTTATAAGCCGCCCGCCGCCCAGCGCGCCGTACACCGCCTGCAGCAGGCCCGAGAACAGCCCCACCAGCACCATGGAAACTATCACGCTTTCCGCCGAGCCGCCGCCGGCCGCCAGCCGCGCGCACAGGGCCGCCATTACGGCGGCCGCCGGGGCGCACGGCGCCGAGATCAGCCGCGGCGCGCCGCCCAGCGCGGGCGCTACCAGGCCTATAACTATGGTCCCCAGCACGCCGGCCAAAGCGCCCGCGCCGGCATAGCCCGGCCCCAGCGGGGCGTACATGGCCACGCCGAACGCTATGGCCGAAGGCAGCGCCACCAGCATGGCCGTAAAGCCCGCGCCGGCGTCGGCCCAATCGGGCCGCCAGGAAGGCGCGGCGCCGCCGCGCAGCAGGCGGGCCACCACCGGGATATCCGCGCTGGAAAAATCGTAATCCTTAAGTTCGGCCAGGGTCACCCAGGCCAGCTGGTCGTGGTCGGTAAGCCTGAACTCGCCGGCCACGTGGGAGGCATGGTACACCAGCAGCTCTATGGGCAGATGCTTGTACTCGAACTTGCTCGAACAGATAAAAGCGCCTATGCGCGTTTCCACCCCGAACTCTTCCATCAGCTCGCGCTTCAGGCAGGCCTCCGGGGTTTCTCCCGCCTCGAGTTTTCCGCCGGGGAATTCCCACTTGCCGGCCAAAGCGGCGCCTGGCTTACGCCGGGCAATAAGGATCTTCCCATCCTTCTCCAGGAAAGCCGCGGTAACCTGCCTCATCGTTTGTCCGCCGCAAAGGGGATGGTGGCGCGGCACTTAGGATAGTTGGCGCAGCCCCAGAACTTGGAGCCGGGGTTGGGGCCGGCCTGCGCTATACGCAGCACCATGCGCGTTTTGCACTCCGGGCAAACGGGGTCTTCGGCGGCCAGGGCTTTGACTCTGGCCTCCAGTTCCCGGCGCATGCCCGGCGGCATGCTTACCTTGGGCGCCTCGCCCGCGGCGAAGCTCTTAAAGATGTCCTCTTCTTTTTCCGTCATACCCCTAAAGCTTTATCACGCCCAGCTTTTTAAGCTCCCAGAAACATTTGGCCGTGGCGGCTATGTCGGCGGCGGCGTTATGCGCGCCTTCGAAGTCCGTCTGGAACAGCTTGTTATGCAGCTCGGCCAGCTTGGGCCATTTATTGCCGTAAGGCCCGGGAATGGCGCAGAACTCGGTGGAGCTGTTCATGGTGCAGATCTGTTTCTTGGACGGAATAGCGTTCGGCAGGCCGTTGCGCAGGAATTCCGCGCCCATGATCTTCTCGTCGAAACTGATATTGTGGGCAATAAGGTATTCCGCCCGCCCGAGCGCCGCCTGGAACTCCAGCAGCACGGTCTTAAGATCTACGCCTTCTTTAAGCGCGCGCTCCGTGGTAATGCCGTGGATCCTGGCCGCGTCCTCGGGGATGGTGAACCCGACGGGCTTTATTATGTAATCCCCGCCGGCCAGCGTTTTACCGTCGGCGTCCGCCAGCAGATAGGCCAGCTGGATCAGGCGCGGCCAGTTGTTCAGGTCGGTAACGGGCGCCCTCCAGCTTTTAGGCAGCCCGGTAGTTTCGGTGTCGAAAAATAAGTACATGGTTAAATTATAGCGGAAAATACGGGGAGGCTGATGGCTTTACGGGAGAAATATTCATAAAGTCATCAGCGTCCGCGCATAACCGCCCCTCCCGCCGCCGCGCTATTTGCGGCGGCCCGCTTTGGCCGGTTTCGCGGCCGGTTCCTCCGGCCAGCCGGCGTCCGCCACGTGCTCGCCCGGCGCGTGGTCCGCGGGGCCTTCGGCCCCGGGCTCGCCCCCGGCTTCGTCCGCCTCCGGGCGCTTCTCGCCCAGGAATTCCACGGCGTCCACGTAAACCAGCAGCTTGGAATGGTGCTTGCCGTCTTCCTTGCCGTCCCACTGCTCCAGCACCAGGTGCCCTTCCACGAACACCTGCTTTCCCTTGTGCAGCTTGGCCGCCAGGTCGGCGAGCTTCCTGCCGTGCTCGTGGTTGTAGGCCTTCATGTTCAGCCACACCGGCGTCTCCTCCCACTCGCCGGTCTGCGCGTTCTTGCGCGTATTGTGCACGGCAAAGCCCAGGTTGGCCACCTTGCCGCCGTTCTTGAACTCCGTCACCTCCGGTTCCCGCGTAAGCCGCCCTATCAGCATAACCCTGTTCAAGTTCCCCATAACTCCCCCTTGCCGAATTTTTTCCATGGAGCTCACTTGCTGTTACAAATAGCATAGCAGGCGAACCCGACAAGGGCGTGTCGGGTTGGAAAAATATTTTTTAAATTATTCCAGCGTGAATTCTTCGCCGTCGGCCAGCAGCTTGGCGCGCTTGCCGAAGGTGTGGGAGAACTTCTCCGGGCAAGCCGTATTAAAGGGAATAATGTAACGCGGCTTCCGGTTCTCGTCGAGCTTGCGGATGGTGGAGAAGTAGGCGTGGCCGGTGGTCGGGACCTCGGTCTCGGGCAGGCGCCGCGCCCTGAACCAATCACGCGTTCCCGCCATGCCGGGCTCCTCGGCGTAATCGTCCCAGCCGGAACAGATAAAAGAAGCGTTGGCGAGGTCCCTCACCTCTTCTTCCACCCACAGCTGCGAGTTGGCCCGCACCGGGATCACCAGCTTGGGCAGGTTGGCGCGCACCCAGTCCCAGCCGTAAAGCTTGGGCCGCATCCGCGCGAAAATTTCTTTGTATTCCGAAAGCCGGTAGATGCGCTGCGTGGCCGCGTTGCGGATCACGCGCAGGTACTCGGTGTCCAGGCCGGGGAGCTTCAGCTCCACGCCCTGCTTCAGCGCCAGCTCCTTCATGCGCTCCAGCGCCAGCGCCGTGTAGCCGTCCACCACCAGGAAGCGCTTGGTGTTCCTGGCCAGGTAAGCCAGGCGGGCCAGCAGGCCCATGTCCTGCCCGGCGCACATGAAGTACAGCGCCCCGCGCCGCCCCTTCAGCATGGGCTCCACGTGGTCCAGCACTTCCTCCTCGTCGGGGCCTTTCTCCAGGCCCGCGCCCGCGCCGTCCACTACCAGCGCGTCCACCGGCCCGGTCTTCACCGCCAGGAACTGTTTGAAAATTTTATTGCCGTGCTCGCGGAAATGCCCGGTGTACAGCACTTTCTGGCCTTCGGCCTCCACGAGAAAGGCGTAGGCCTCCGCCGAGGTGTGGTCCATCAAATAAGGCGTAACGGCGAAGGGGCCCACCGTGAACCGGCGGTTGCGGCTGTAATGCAGAATGCCCTTGGGCAGTTCGGCGCCCTTGCCCGACATCTTGCCCGGCAGGCGCGCGATCTCCTCCATCACCTCGGACATGTAGACCTGCAGGCCAGGGCGCAGCGGCTCGCCCAGCACCCCGGCGTAATGGCCCAGGTGCGGATGCGAGACCAGCACCGCCAGCAGCGGCGGCGAGGATTTTTCGTAAAGCCCGGGCAGGTCCAGCGGCGCGCCGCAGTCCAGCAGCAGCCGGCCCTTGGCCGCGGCCAGCTCCACGCAGGCCCCGGGCCCGGCCGCCCCGCGGTGAATGGTGATCTTCATAACAACACAATTATATGTTTTTGCGTTCCCGCCGCGCTTAATCATGTAAAATAGAAAAGACGGTTGGAGGGTTAATGCGAAATATTTCTGGAATTTTACTTGTCTGCGTGCTGGCCGCCGGCTGCGCCACCCCGCTGCACAAGGCCGCTGAAACGGGCGACCTGCCCGCCATGCGCGCGCTGATAGCCAAAGGGGCCGACGTAAACGCGCGCAGGCTTCACGCCACGCCGCTCGACAACGCCGTCTATTACGCGCACGTGGAAGCCGCGCGGCTGCTTATCGACAGCGGCGCGGACGTCAACGAGAAAGGCTTCGCCAGGTGCACCCCGCTGCACGTAGCCGCCGCGGTGGGAAATACCGCCATGGTGCAGATGCTGCTGCAGAAAGGCGCCGCCCCCGAGCCCGGCACGGCCGTGGCCTCCGGCTGCGGCTTGACCGTTAATGAAAATTTAAACCGGCTAGACGAGCTTACCCCGCTGGAGATAGCGCAGCACCGCGGCAATACGGCCGTGACCGCCATGATCCAGGCCGCCATAAATAAAAACCTGGGCCTTACCGCCGGCAGCGCCAAGAACGCCGGCGAGTACGGCCCCATAGTGGCCTCCATCCTTAAAGCTTACAAGGGCGAAGGCAAGACCATAGCGGTGGCCGGCTTCTCCTACGCCGACGGCCGCGCCTCCGGGGACGGCAGCGTGGTGGCCGAGCGCTTCAGCACCGAGCTGATAAACCACGGCACGCTTAAAGTGGTGGAGCGCAAACAGATAGAAAAAGTCCTGGGCGAGCTGAAGCTGCAGAACGCCGGCGCCATAGACCAGGAATCCGCCAAGCGCGTAGGCCGCATGCTGGGCGCGGACCTCCTGGTGCTGGGCGGCATGGTGGAGCTGCCCGGCAAGGTGCTCGAGCTGAACATCCGGCTGGCCAGCGTGGAATCGGGCCAGGCCGCCGCCGCCGTTACCGCCCAGGTGAAGAAAGACTGGGTGGATTGATCCCGCATAAAAGCAAAAGACCGGAGGCGAACCTCCGGTCTTTTTTTCCGCTAAGTTTTTCAGTACCCGACGGTGAACCGGGCGCGGGAATGGCGGGGGCGCTCCAGCTCGTCCGCCATCGCTATGGCGAAATCCTCCATGGAGATATGGCTGACGCCGCCGGCGTCGGTAAGCAGCTGGTCCGTGCCCAGCCGGAACTTGCCGGTGCGCGCGCCCGGCGCGAACAGCGCCGACGGGGAAAGGAAAGTCCAGTCCAGCTCGCGCTCCCGGCGCAGCGCGTCGAGAAAAGCCGCCCCGGCCGAAGCTTCTTCTTTATATTCCGCGGGGAAACCCGGGGCGTCCAGCAGCCGCAGGCCCGGCGCCGCCTCCAGGCTGCCCGCCCCGCCCACCACGAGCAGCCTTTTAACGCCGGCCTTCTTTACCGCCGCCAGCAGCTTCTTAATATCCAGCCCCGTAAACCTGACCGAGCTGATAACAGCGTTGTGGCCGGCCAGGGCCGCGGCCAGGCCGTCCAGGTCGTTAACGTCGGCCGCTTTTACGGCCAGGCCTTTGCGTGGCGCCAGCTTTTCCGGGTGACGCGCTATCCCGGTAACCTTGTGCCCCCGCATAAGCAATTCAGCAGCCAGCCTGGTACCCACGTTGCCCGTGGCGCCGATAATAGCTATGTTCATGATATCTCCTTTCCCCTGCGGCAATCCTAACAAATCGCCCGGGAATAAACAAACCCGGGGGCTGCCCCGGGTTTGTTAATGGGGCCTGTCCCCATTTCCCTAGAATTAAAGTAGCCTGTCCCCTTTACTGGCAGAGATCTCTATGTTGCAGGGCTTGTGCACCAGCACCAGGCGCTTCATGCAGGCGTCGAACCGCACCTCGTCGCCGGCCCGGCAGCGCTCGCAGTCGGGCACCTCGCGCTTCCTGGAATGCCGCTGCACCGTCTGCTGCCGCACCACGATGGTTCCGGAAAAGGAGCAGTCGTGGTCATAGGTGGTATGGTGAACGTCCCCGCCGTCGGTTATCTTCTGCCCGCACCAGGCGCATTCGTCTTTGTCCCGCAGCGCCAAAAAATCCCGCACGTAAGGGTTCTTCGTAATGCGGCGGGCGAACTTCCGCCAGCGGTCCACGTCGTGGTCTCTTTCGCAGTCAAGCGCTTCGCGCGCGGGTATTATTTTAAGGTTCATTATTCCCCATACTAGCAATTAGCGGCAGCCGCATTTTTTGGCCGCCAGCAGTTCAAGCTGCCTGGCCGGCGGATCTATAAAAATATCCTGCATGGCGCGGCCCGTGGCCAGCTTTTTCTCCAGCGGGCTGTGGTGGCGGTAGCCGCGCTGCTCCATTTCGGCTACCAGCGCCGCGTGGCGCAGGTACAGCGCCTTAAGGCGGCCGCGCCAGCGCAGGGTCTCCGGGTGCCGGGAGTAGCCCTTCTTCCCCTGCGTAAGCACAACCCAGATGCAATGCAGCTCCCGGTGCTCGCCCAGCAGATGGTTGCGGCAAAGCCGGCCCGGTTCTATATCCCAGATCCTCATTTTACCGCACCCGGGAAAATGAGTTTTTGGGGATCATAGCCGAGTTCGGCGGCTCTGGCCTCCAGGCGCTTTCTTATAGCCGGGTCCAGCTCGGGCTGGCGGGCCAGGATCCAAAGATATTTAAGCGAAGGGCCGGCCACCAGCGCGTAAGTGTAGCCTTCGCGGTCCAGCTCCACTATATTGTAGCCGCCGTAAAAAGGCCGGAAGAAGCTAACCTTCAATTGCCCCAAGTCGGGCGAGCCGGTAAAATAGGCCCGGCCCTCGGCCTGCTTCCACTCCCCGGCGGCGGCTTTATAACCCCGGTTAACCACCTTAACGCCGCCGTCCGCGCGCATGGAATAGTCGGCCGTTACGTTAACAAGCCCGCGCTCGAAGGAATGGTCCAGCCTGGCTATCTCATGCCAGGTTCCTAAGTAGCGCGGCAGCTCGAAGCCGCTCACCGGCGCCACGCCCCTGGGCGCGGCAGCGCAGCCGCCAAGCAGCGCCAGCAAAGCGCAAAGATATCTTTTCATATGACTATTCTAATATAAACCAAGGCGGGATTACGGCCGGCTGTGCCGCTTAGACCCCGGCGGGGAGCTTGGCGCGCATCAGGCGGCGGTGGCTCACCTTGCGGCCGTCCAGCACAAAGGTGCCGTCGCCCACGGCGTGGAACATGCGCCCGGCGGCGGGCTTGCCGTCGGTCCAGGCGGCCACGCCCTCCAGCACAAAGATGTCGTGTTCCTTGATGTGGTCCACCACGCGGCACTCTATGTTGGCCACGCACTCTTTTATAAGCGGCGCCTTCACCTTGCTGCCGTCCAGCGGCGTGAGCCCGAACTTCTTGAACTTGTCGGTGTCGCTGCCGGAACAGCACCCTATGCGCACGGCCTTCTCAGCCAGGTCCTTGCCCGGTATGGCCAGCACGCACTCCCCGGTCTTCAGCAGGGCCGCGCAGGAATGGTTCCACGAGCCGGTGAGCAGGGCGAAGCGCGGCGTAAAATCCATCACCATCGTCCAGGAGATGGTCATCACGTTCTTTTTCCCGCCGTCCGCCGTGGTCACCAGCACCACCGGCCCCGGCTCTATCAGCATAAATGCTTTACTGAGCGCCAGCTTTTTCATGATCCCCCCAACTATTTTTCCCATGATACAAAACCGGACCGCGCAGGACAAGCACCAGCCCGAATGAGCGGCTGTCGTATCAAACAGTTACCGCAACATATCCCAGGCGCTCAGGCCCAGGCTTTTCAGCGTGCGGACCACCTCGCGCACTATTTCCACGTTTATCCGCGCGGCTTTGCCGCTTTTAAGCACGGTGGAAAGCATGGAGACGCCAGTTTCCGTAAAGACCAGCGGCGGCCTGCGCAGCTTCCTGAGCGCCGGCGCCGCGGCCTGCTCGCGCCGGGTAAGGCGGAACATGAACTGCCGCGTGAACTTGCGCGGATTGCGCGCCACGGCGCACAGCAGCGCATGGGGCGTAACCTCGTAGAACTCTGCCGCGTCGGCTGCTGCCACAACGCGCAACCCCCGCGCCGTAAACACCCCTTTTTTTATTTTAATTACAGGCTCCTTGATATCCATACCCCTCCCCGGTTTACTTCCTTTTCTATCCCGCAACTATCCGGGAAATCCGGATAGTTCCTATACTTTAACTGTCAAAGCATCTTTGTCAGTTGCCCCTCACATTCTGCCCAGTATGTGCAAATATTGCACTCACTGCATCTAACTTCCCAACTCCTTCTCTATTTCTTTTATTGTCGGCAATTGGCCTTTAAGCTCTGTCGGCAGAGAAGCAACCAGTTTTGTGCGCCAGTTGGCTATGCCGATCGGCTTGCTAATATCGCGCAAAGCGTATTCAGCAATAACCCGCTCTTTGGACTTGCACAGGATCAGC
>JAJZPL010000071.1 GCA_021811185.1 bacterium | reverse complement strand
GATCTAGCTCGACAACGTTCGCTTAGATGGAGGGGTGGCCGGGGTATGGTTTCGCGAACCCGTTGCGGAGAGGGGGCCCCGCCATCAAAGCTAGGCGGGGGGGAACCACGCAAGGGTTCCCTGCAGTCCGGGTTCGCGGGGCCATGCCCCGGCCAGGCCCCCGACTGGGCTTCTCGCGACTCTGTAGTTCAGGACGTCACGCAGGTGCATAAAAACAATGGGGACAGGCTACTTTAATAAAGTAGCCTGTCCCCATTAATTCAGGCAGGTTCGTTTGCTTCTTCGGGGACGGGGGGGAGCATGGGGCCTTTGAGGCCGTCCTGCTCAAGGGGGAGACGGCGGCCCAGGCTGAGGAAGCCGAAACAGGAGCCGATGGCGATGGCCGCCACGATGAACCACGGCGCCTGCTGATAGAAAGGACTAAGCAAGCCGATAGCGTTAGAACCGATAAAGATGCCCGTCGAGCTGCCTACCTGCTGGAACAAGCCCTGCACGCCCAGGTAGCGCCCCTTCTCGCCGCGCGGCGCCATATTCGCGCCCAGCGCCTGCAGCCCCGGCGACACCGCCAGCTCGCCCAGCGTCACCACCACGATAGCCGCCGCCGCGAAGAAGAAAGAAGGCGCGTAGCCGAAGCTCAGGTAACCTACCGCGTACAGCACCGCCCCCATAGCCAGCCCCGACGTGATCCGGTGCCCCTCCACCAGCCGCGTCATGAAATACTGGAAGAACACCACCATCAGCCCGTTCACCGAGAACAGCAGGCCTATCTGCCGCTCGTCGAACCCAAGGTAGTTCTTGGAATAGAGCGAGCTCGACACCACCAGCTGGCTCATAGCCGCGCTCATCGTGAAAGAGAAAACACAGAACCGCAGGAAATGCCCGTTCTTAAGCGTCTCTCGAGCCGCGCCAAGCCGCGGCGCCGTAAACCTCCCCTTGGCCAGCCCCGGAAAATCCTTAATAGCGAAAGCCACAATAACCCCGCACACCGCGAACACCACCGCCGACACCCCGAACATCAGCGCGTAAGAGCCAGCCGCCAGCAGCCCGCCCAGCGCCGGCCCCAGCGCCCAGCCCGCGTTGGAGCCCATCCGCAGAAAACCGTAAGCCTTCATCCTGCGCGAAGGCGCCGTAAAATCCGCCACCCACGACCGCGCCGCAGGGTGGTAGAAAGAGCCGAAGAACATCCCCAGCGGGTGAAAGATAAAAATACCCCAGAGCCCGGCCCTGAAATAAATAATAGCGGCGATTACCGCTATCAGCACCGAACGCGCCACCAGCGAAAGGATCATCACCTTGCGCCGCCCGATGGCGTCCGAGATCTCGCCGCCCACGAACTGCGCCGCGGAACTCACCAGCATGGAACCCGAAAGGAACACGCCCACCCAGGCCATAGGCACCCCGCGGTGCGAGCTCAGGTAGACCGCCAGGAAGGGGAAAGAAATAGCGTAGCCAGCGTTGAGCAGGCCTTCGGCCGCGGCCAGGATCCAGAAACCGGGAGGCAGATTCATACCAATATGATAGCAATTTGGGTTTTACCGGTTAACGCCCGGCCCGCCGAACAAAAACGCTTCAAATATATTGCAAAACGCCGCGCATATTTGTATTATCCGGGCGTTTTCACTATGAGAAACCGGCGTTATTTGCTAGAATATATACATAATCCACATGCCAACCGCCGAACTAACACGCAAAAGCGCGCTCCTCACCAATTTCAACAGCATCACAGGACGCATTGCGGCCGCGCGGCAGGGTTCGGTTCAGGCCGAATTGATGGCCGTAACCAAGTACGCCGCGGACGAAGACGTAAAGCTCCTCATAGAAGCCGGCGCCCTCAAAATAGCGGGGGAGAACAAGGTGCAGGACGCCAGGAACAAGTGGACCAACGGCGCCCTCTCGGCTCTCCGCCCCCGCGTGAAACTCCATTTCATCGGCCACCTGCAGACCAACAAGGCCAAAGCCGCCGTGGAAACCTTCGACTGGATAGACTGCGTGGACAGCCTCAAGATCGCCGTGGAGATCGACCGCCACGCGCGCGGCCTCGGCAAGACCATGCCCGTGCTGATCCAGCTCAAACTTAACACTTCGCCCACTCAGTCCGGGGTAACCCCGGACCAGGCCGCCGAACTGCTGGCCGGCGTGCGCGCCCTTAAGAACCTGGCGCCCTCCGGCTACATGGGCATAGCCCCCGCCAACGGCACGCCCGAAGAGCTCAAAGCCGCCTTCGCCGCGGGCAGAAAAATATTCGACCGGGACTTCGGCTACGGCGCTAACGCCTGGGGCTTTAACAATTACCTCTCGCTCGGGATGAGCGGGGATTACGAGGCCGCGGTGGCGGCGGGTTCCAACCTGCCCCGCATAGGCGGCGCTCTGTTCGCTTGACGTTACAGGAAGCCCTCCAGGGGAGCAGCGGCGGCGCCGGTAAAGGGCCGCGGCAACAGTGTGTGAAGCAACGCGACACGATCTTTCAAGACTGTGTGTAGCAAGGCGACACAAGGCTACGCCAGTGCCGAAACAGGAGCCGGGCTCCGAAAACGGCCAATTCAGCTAGCAGGAGGTAGGGACATGATCGTAAAAGTCAGAGTTATACCTAACTGTGAAGACAACGAAGTGGTTTCCCGCATTGGCAGCGTACTGCGCGTGAAGATCTGCGCGGCCGCGGCCGACCTGAAGATAAACCTTCTCCTGAGGGATTATCTTTCGGAGTTCTTCGAGGTGCCCTCCAAGATGGTGAACATCATCCGCGGCGCCAAGGGCCGCGAGAAGACCGTGGAAATAACCGGCAAGACCGAAGAGCAGCTCAAGAACGTACTGGACTCTATCCCGTAGAACCAGCGCCCGGCGGCTGGCGGGTTCGCCCGAAAGGCTTACCTGCCAGCCGCTGATCATTTTCCCCAATAAATCCCGATGATCCCGCCCCGCCTTATCTTTAAGAAAGGAACCCTTAAGATACTGGACCAGCGCCTGCTGCCGGACAGGATCGCCTATGTGACCGCGCGCGGCGCGGCACAGACCGCGGCTAATATCACCAATATGGCCCTGCGCGGCGCGCCGCTGATAGGCTGCGCGGCGGCTTACGGCTTCGCGCTGGAAATGCGCCGGCTTAAACCCGTTTCCGGCGAGGCGCTGGCGCGCGCGGCCAGGAAGACCGCGGCCCTGCTCAAGGCCGCGCGTCCCACCGCCGTGGCGCTTTTCTACGCCGCTGACCGCATGTTGAACAAAGCTCTCGCCCTGTCCGCCGCCAACCCCGACAAGTTCGCCCCTGCCGCCCTCGATAAAATTTTAAATACCATAGACCGCGAAGCCGGCCTGCTGGCCTCCGAGGACGAGGCCGCCTGCCTGGCGATGGGGAAATACGGCGCCGCGCTGCTGCCTAAGAGTTGCGTGATCATGACGCACTGCAACGCCGGGGCGCTGGCCACCATGGGCATAGGCACGGCGGTGGGCGTTATAACCACGGCGCACAAGCTGGGAAAAGTTAAGCACGCTTATTCCTGCGAGACGCGGCCTTACCTGCAGGGCGCCCGCCTTACCATCTGGGAGCTTATGCGCGAGGGCGTGCCGTCCGAACTTATCACGGACAACATGGCCGCCCACATCATCAAGACCGCCGGCGTTAACGCCATAGTAGTGGGCGCGGACCGCATAGCCGCCAACGGCGATACGGCCAACAAGATAGGCACCTACGGCCTGGCCATCCTGGCCCGCTACCACAAAATACCTTTCTACGTGGCAGTTCCTACCCCGACCGTCGACCTGGCGGCGCGCGGGGGGGAAGACATCGTTATCGAGGAGCGCTCCACGCGCGAAGTCACCCACATCAAGAACGTCTGCATCGCCCCCAAGGGCGTAAAAGTCCGCCACCCCGCTTTCGACGTAACGCCCGCGAACCTGATCACCGCCATCATCACCGAAAGGGGCGTCATCGCCCCCGTCACCCGCGCCTCCGTAAAAAAGCACCTCTCCCTTTAGGAGCGTCACAGGGATAAGGGGTGTCAAAAACAGGGTCGGGCACACCGTGCCCGCCCTTCCCGACCTCAGCCCTCGCGCTATGCAAGCTCGGGCTTCCGGAGGGTTTTGCCACCCCTTATCCCTGCGCCGCTCAACTAACTCAAGCCCTAAGGCAGGCAAGGGTAAGGGTTCGGCGGGCCCTCGCGCAGGGCGAGGCTTACGTAAGCGCCGAGCCCGAGCGGGA
>JAJZPL010000070.1 GCA_021811185.1 bacterium | reverse complement strand
CAGCACAAAGCTCAAAGATGCAGGAGAAAATGACCATGAAAAAGAGCAATATACTGACGGCGGGATTCACGGCAATAGTAGCGGCATGCGCGCTCAGCGCGACGGCCTTTGCAACCGAAACCGGCACGATGGGCAACCTTACGGAGACAAGTAGTAAAATATCCTCCATCGATATGGAGAAGAACCTTGGCGAAGCCGGGAAGGTACTCGACGGTTTTTACAGCGGCGCGAAGGGGAAAAAGGAAATGTCCGCCGCGCCCGTAGCCCTTGAGGCTAGCAACCGCACCATTTCGCAGGCGGAAAAAGAGGTCTGCAACGCCAAACCGTCCAAGATCGTCCTTTCCGGCAAAGTTCCTCCGCTCGGCGCCGGCACCGACAGATCCGATACGCCGAAAAAAGATCTCCCTATCGGGTCGGGGCTGCTGGCGGCAGGCGCGGTAACGCTGGCCTTGGCGGGCAAAAAGAAAGGCTATTTCAGCAACTATGGGGAGGACGCCCACACCGTGTGGAACTATATCACCGGCAGCGACGGCAGTTCCGGGAGCGGCAGCTCCAGCTCCAACAGCTCGGGGAATTCAGTGTCCACCCACACAGTAGTGAACGTCGACAACTCCTCCGGCACCGTGACTACCTCGACCGGCACCGACACCAGCTGCCCCAGCTCCAGCACCGCGTGTTACGGCCAGTCCTGGGTGAACAGCCAGCTGCCGCACTATTAAAATAAAATGGGCCTCATAAAAGAGCGTAAAGGACCTGCCGCTGACACCTCCGCCGGGGCGATAGCCCCGGCGGAGGCGTGGCGCTATTGGGCGGTACTCGCGCTGTTCTATCTGCTCCTGACGCTCAGGTCGCCGTTCCAGGACCTGGGGACGCCGCTGGAGATATTCGCCGCCCGCGCGCTTCCATTCGCCTACCTCAAGCTGCATCACGCCATCTTCCGGGAGACGGTCTTCCACCTCATCGCCGTCGCCGGAACGCTTATGGTCGTCAGAACGCTCCGGCTCAAGGAAGAGGAATTAGGCTGGAGCCGCCCGGCGGGGGCCAGATCCGTCGCGGCGGCGCTGGCTTACGGCGCCGCATGCTGGGCGCTGATCACTCTGGCCACCATTTACTTTTGGATAGGGAACGACCTCGTATTCTCCAACCACGCGCAGGACGCCTACGTGAGACTGCTAATGTGGCCCAAATACTTCAAGATATGGGCCACAGGCATTTTCACGGTAACAGACTTCTTCGGGACCTTCCCGTATCTGAATTCTTTCATCACGGCTCCCCTGGTAGAAGAGCTGGTCTTCAGAGGCGCCCTCTTTGCGGCGCTAAGGCGAAAGTTCAGCCTAGGCTGGACCATAACGCTTACCTCGGCCCTGGACCTTCTGCTGCATTACAACCTGCCCGGATTTTTCTTCTCCGCGAACTGGCGCCCCGAGGACACCAGAGCGCTTTTCTACCTGCCGCGCTTCGTCCAGATACTCTCCTTCTCGCTGGCCGCCGGCTGGCTAAGGTCCCGGCGGGCCACGCTCACGGAGCTGACCGTATTCCATTCCATTTACAATTTCCTGGCGTCATCCTTCGCATGGGCTATAACATATCTTAGCTGACCGGTGACGCACCCCGCTATTCCATCGGCTCCATACTCTCATACTCCGACGTAATTTACTAAAATAGAGCTATGCCCGTGCCGGAGCACCTGCTTTCCTTCCTGTTCATTTCCGTGGCGCTGACGATGGCCCCGGGCCCGGACGTCATCTTCCTGGTCTCGCAGGGCGTGGCCGGTGGGCGGCGGGCAGGCCTGAGCGTGGCGCTGGGCCTTAGCTCCGGGCTGCTGGTCCATACCACGCTGGCGGCCCTCGGCGTATCGGTGATCTTCCGCACCTCACCGCTGGCGTTCAATATCCTGAAATACGCGGGAACGGCCTACCTGCTCTGGCTGGCCTGGGGCGCCTTCCTGGAGCGCCCCGCGGCCGGAGGCAAAACCGTCGCCGGCGACGCGCCGGCCCTCTACCGCAGGGGCGTCATCATGAACCTGCTGAACCCCAAGGTAGCGCTGTTCTTCCTGGCACTGCTGCCGCAGTTCGTGGACCCGGCCGGAGGGCCGGTGCGCGCGCAGATGGCGGTGCTGGGACTTGTCTTCATGGCCCAGGTGGTGGTGGTCTTCGGCACGATAGGCTATCTGTCCGGCAGCCTGGGCGCCCGGCTCATCCCCGGCGAGAAGACCTCCCGGCGCATCTCCGTGGCGAAGGGCCTGGTCTTCCTGGGGCTGGCCGGCGCGCTGCTGGCGCCGTAGCCCCCGCGGGGCGGGGGGAACCTCATTACCACCTGCATACGGACGAAGCCGCATCTCCGGATGAACTTATGTTCATCAATGCCGCGAACGACACATCGCAGGCCCCGTCATCCTGATCCCCGCCGATATAGCGTACCAGCAGCTTGTTGTGCCCGGAAGCCGCCTCTTTAGCGTAGGACGGGAACGCCACCGCGAGATCTTTACCCAGGTAATCCATATCGCCGGCGGGAACTTTTTCAAGGTCCTTATTGCTGGTGTTTATAAAGAACCATTTGCCGCCGTATTTGACCGCCACGAATTGATGGCCGTTAATGGTGCGTCCTTTCGCCCGGGGTGCCCCTTTTTGCGGACATGCCGCCAGGTAGTCCTTATACGAGGAGGAGATCACGTACCTCACGTCCTCCACCCCCGGGATCTTCAGCGCCTTAAGCAGCGCGATATACGCCCTGGCATAATGGGAACACCCGAACGCCGTGCGGTACTTTACCACCTCGCCGGCGCCGGGCGCGAAGAACACGCCTGTTATACCCCCGAGAAGATGCCGGCCCATCACCAAATAACCCTGAGCGCGACGGAGGCCGCGCAAATTCTTGAACGCTATCCCGTCGTCGCCATGTAGATACTTCACGACCTTGGCCAGCTTGGCCTCCACGGAGTCTTCAGGCTTAAAGGTCTTCCCGATATTCCCGGCATACCGCTCTATCTCGGGCGTCACGGCCAAAAGCTCGGAGCAGGCCGCCCCCGAAGGGACGCGCAGGCAGGCCACCAGCGATAGAGCGATAAAGAATCTGATCACGCGCGAGAGCATATCGTGATTTTATAAAAATTGCCGGCCGCTCGGTCCTATTTTAAACAGCGGTTTTATTCGTGTACATATTTGGTATAGTGGGTTCAGGGGGAAGCCAAAAAAATGCATGCACACGCTCGCCTTGACGGCGGGCCCGCGACGCCGGCGTAAGGTAACGCCTGTCGCCGCACGCGGACAGGAGTAAATAAACAGGGGGGAACATGATAAAGACATTACCGAAAACGATGCAGGCCGCCGCTATCGACAAATTCGGCGGCCCGGAAACGCTGAAGGCGAGGGCACTGCCCACGCCGCAGGCCGGACCGGGGGAAGTGCTGATACAGGTGGAGGCGGCAGGGGTAGGGGTCTGGGACCCGTTAGAGCTGGAGGGCTACTTCGCCAAGATGTTCAAAGCGACGCCGGCTTTCCCTTACGTGCCCGGCTCCGACTGCGCCGGCACGGTGGTAGCAGCTGGCGAGGGAGTGAAGCGGTTCAAAGAGGGGGACAAGGTGTACGCCTTCACTCTGATGAACCCAAAGGGCGGCAGCTACGCCGAGTACTGCGCCGTCAGGGAGGACATGGTCTCGCATATCCCGGGCAACCTGTCCGTAGAGGAGGCGGGCGGCCTGCCCATCTGCGCCATCACCGCCCTGCGGGGGCTCGACGACACGCTTAAACTGCGGTCGGGCGAAACGCTGCTGGTGATAGGGGCCAGCGGCGGCATAGGCCACCTGGCCGTGCAGCTGGCCAAGCGCATGGGCGCGCGCGTGCTGGCCGCGGCCTCCGGCGAGGAAGGCACGGCCCTTTGCCGCAAGCTGGGCGCCGACATGTGCGTGGACGGCCACAAGGACGACATCTCCGAGGCCGTGAAGGAGTTCGCGCCCGACGGCCTGGACGCGGTACTGCTTACCGCCGGCGGCGTCGCCGCCGACAGGGCGCTGCGCACCCTGCACAAGGGCGGCCGCGCGGCCCATCCCAACGGCGTGCAGCCAACTCCGCGGGCGCCCGATGGCGTAACGCTCAAGACCTATGACGGCAGACCGGACGCCGCGGCCATAACGCGGCTGAACGCCCTGATAGAAGAGGGACCGTTCACGGTGCACGTCTCCAGGACGTTCACGCTGGGCCAGGCCGCCGAGGCGCACCGCGCCCTGGCGGGCCACTTCCTGGGCAAGCTGGTCCTGCGCCCCGGCGCCTGAACCGCCGCCC
>JAJZPL010000038.1 GCA_021811185.1 bacterium | reverse complement strand
TTCGAATCCCTCCCCTTCCGAACTTTTTGACTTTTAAAAATTACTAGTTATTGGCCCGATAAAGAAGGCTTCGGAAAACAGAAACGCGCCCCTCGGCGCGTTTTGTCATTTAGCGGCATGTGACGGCCAGTCTGCAATTCTAGGACCGTAACGCCTCATTTTTTCGGTGATATGAGACATAGCAGGTTCTATGCCATCAGAGTTCCCTATATCCCTAATTGAATTACCAGTTTTCTGGGAACTCACTATGATATATTGTCTCTTCCCATACATTGTCCGGGGATTCTGAGCTAACCACTTTTCTGCGACTAAGATGTGTCCCTTTAAAAAACAAACGGGCGCTATAGGCCCCGCCCGCATCACTACCTTTAATGCTTATCTCGAAACCGAGTTTTACTGCCTTCATCGTCACCACTCGTGGATCACAAAGATCACTAAAAGCAGATAATGGAAGCATTAGTTTTTCATTCCCGAGATAGACTTCCATTCCAGATATAATCCGTTGCCCCGATTTAGGAAGGCCACTCGGAGGCCCGTAGGTTACTACGACATGTCCGTCTGCGCGTTTCGTCGGGTTTGGATTGGAAACAGGTCCATCATCAGCTCCCCATCTTATGGCGCTGACCTTTGGCATTGCGCTTGAAAACTCGACTGTTGTAATATCCACACGGGCCACCACTCCGCTAGACAAAGCAACCTTTGCCTCTAGGTGCACTGGCAACGAGGCCGCAAATGAAGCAGCGCCAGCCATAAGCAGCCACAATATAGCCCAAATACTTATTGCGCCTATTTTTACCATGTTAAGGCTAATTTACTTTGAAATACGCTTTCAACTTCTCGATCAGCGCAGCAATTAGAGCTGCATCAGAATCATAGTCAGCACGCTCGCAGATAACCCAATCCTTGCCTTCTACCCCAAACCCTGCCTCATCAAGATAAACGTAGATATCCACGGTATGTGGCGGATGGGGTACGTTCCCAACAAAATAATTTTCTTTTTTCCCCTGTACTTCATGAAAAGAAATCTTATCGTGAATTATATTTGCTACAAATGCGCTAACGGCATCGACACACTTTTTCTGAAATTCAGTCATAGTGGCCCGCCGGGCCACAGATCGAGATGTGGCTTGCCAGTGGCCTTCTCAACGCATTGGCCTGCCATGCGAACCGGCAAAAAAAGACTAAAACTTCCCCAAGCATAGCAAATGCTCTCTTGGAATAGTCGCTGGCAATTATTTTCTGCATCGATTTCGGAGAGGCGATATCTCTATCGATATTGGCATTGCTTCGTTTTATAATCCCAGCGCCCACCGCTATCCAAACAGCTATCGATCGCTAAAAAATTCTTTACCCACCAAAATACAAAGCCCCCCACTACAATGATCAGCAGCATATAAAATGTTTTTCGCTTGATCATACTAATATACTAATGGCAATCCCCTAGGACGAAGTATACTACACGCTTGCCGGCAAGTAATAAATGTCCCCGCATTTTGTCCAAGGTTGTTTGCCGCACGATCCGAGTTACAGGCTTGTATCGAATCTCTTTTTACATGTTGGTCAAAGAGTTCTCTTCCTTCGCCTAGAACGATGGCGGTATCGGCTCCACCAGGGCCGCGCTTTGTCGCTTGGCAGTTAGCCATGCAATGAAAGTAGGAGTCGGCTCCAATCGTGTTAGCTTTTCTCATCTTACGATAATATCTGAGGAAATCAATTAGACCTCCAACCTCTTGCCCGGGGTAGTAGGTTCTTGGGTCCCACCAATCACCAGGACTAAATCCAGTTGGATCGGTATACATTAGTGGACTATTATATGCGTACTGGTAGAACTGCGTCGATCCAGACTCTGCCCCGTCGAAGTAAGGGCGAAGGTTAAGCGAGGGGTTCGGCATCGGCAACAATATTGGATCTTCCTGAAGGAATCTCCCAGTGGATGCCTCATAATAGCGCGCCGAGACCGGGCTGACAAGGAAAAGGAATATGCCTGCCAATACTGCGGGAATCGTTCTCTTCATATTTTACCCCTCAGTTTAAGCATACTATTTATTGAAGTTTCAACGTAAGTTTCATGTCCCATGGCGGTATTGGGCTCACAGGCGTCAGTTGCCTTCTTTTTTGCGGAGGATGTTTCCAATAATCTTTTGGCAACGGTTTCCCAACGCCCATCTCTTTGGCCTTATCTATTAAGGCATGACCTATTTCTTTCTTGGTATTCCGTAAATCCCGGTCATAATCTTCACGGGCCCAATCAATATGCACCGCCCCTAGCAGGCGCCAGAACTCGGCTGATTTAGGGCTGACTTCTAAAGCCCTTCGGAGAATCGCGCCGGCGGTCTGGTAATCCTTCAATACTTGGGCGTAATAATATGCCCCATGATCTGCGATTATCTCGGCGACTAATTCCCGCCGGGTCATATTTTTCATGTAAACGCCGTTTTGAATTCCTTTTAACGGGATTTCCATGTCATGAATATAATCATCGTCTGAGCTCCAGGCCCCCTGACTTGCCGGATCGATGTTCTGCTTTTCCAGCGAAGGATCCACATAGCGGGCAAACAAGTGCTGAGGTGCGGCCACTGCATAAACCGGGTATCCCAGACGTTGCGCGACCGCGATATAAAAGGTCGCCATGTTGGCGCAAGTTCCCTTCTTCGTCTCCACCACGCCATGAGCGTATCGATTTATGAGCTTTTCTCCCACAAAATCGGTCTTATCATACTCTATCCCCATCCGACGATAGAGTAAAGTATTAAGCGTGCGGATTCGCAAATCTGGGGAGGCGTCCGAGGGCGTCATATCTTTTGCCCTGGACACAATGGCCTCAAATTCTTCGGTCAACGACTTCATGTCCAGGTCGGGATACGCGTCATGAGCCATAGTAAGCGAAACTTTCCATATATCCAGTTCGTTCTCGGGTATGGAAAGAATGTAGTCTATTTTTTCAAGAATGGCTTCCCGGCGTTGATTTCGTAAAGCGCGTTCCGTATCACTTACCCGGACAACATCTTTGATCCTTACGACATCCCGGTTAAAAAGATTATCTGGAGGTTCGCTGAACTGTGCGGTGCTGGCAACCTGTGCCATAACAGGAGAGGTCGTGAAGGCACATAGCACAACAAATAGATATATGTGGTTAAAACACATAATGTAAAACCTTGCGAGGGTGCTGTTGCGAAACGTCTCCCCGTAACTTAACCATAGCATATCAGATACTTCCGGGACCTGGGGTAAGACAGCCCCGGCTGGGTGCGGCGGCCATCTCGCGGCAAGCATGGAGAAGGTGGCCGCGCTGCGTGTCCGACCGTGCTACATCTCGCGGATAAGCCCGGAACTCCTTCACTAAAACAGATTGAAAGCGATATTTAGAATGTTTCCTCGGGATGTTGCGCGAAGTGGCCTCAAACTTTGACAGTGAAGCTCCGCCAGTTTTGCGGAATAAAAAATCCCCGTAAGGGGATTTTCTATTTTCATGCGCAAAACTCCGGGGATCAGCGCTTCACGGCTATGCAGTCGTACATGGCGCGGTTCGGTTTATAGAGCGTGCGTGACCGCACGAAAACCTTGTAAGCCCCCGCATCGAAATCCTGTTTTTCGCCGAGCTGGGCCAGGTCCGCGGCCTCTATGGCCTGCACCAGGTCGGAGTCCTGCGCCAGGGCCAGGTTCCTGCCCCCGCTGCCGGTGATCATGTAGAAAGGCACCAGGCGCTCCATCCCCTTGCCGGTGAAGACGGCGGCTTCCACCGCCTCGGCCACCTGCGCGTGCTTGGCCTCCAGCTTTATCATGCGGGCCTTGGCCTGCGGCATGGTGTTGTCTATTGAAGCGGAAACCCAGTTCAGCAGTTCGTTCCGGACGTCGTTGAGCGAGGTCGCCTTCTCTATGTTCTCTATGCCCTGCCCTTTCTGGATGGCCTTGGCCAGGCCGGAAAGTTCCTTAAGGTAGGCCATGCGCTGGTTCCCGGGAATATAATACATCACCAGCAGGTGCACCTTTTCCTTGTCGGGCGCGCCGTAATCTATGCCGGACGGGCTCCAGCCCAGCACCGAAAAAAGTTCCCCGTCGCCGTCCACGCGGATATGCGGGCAGGCCCAGCCCTTGCCTATGCCGGTGTTGGCCTGGGCTTCGCGTTCCAGCACGCCCTCGGCCACGTCGACGTTGGTGACCTCGGGGATGGCCTCCATGATGTTCGCCATGTAGCCCAGGGCTTTGTTCTTGTCCGTCTCCGGCAGCTCTATCAGCCTGCCGTCCTGCAGCGCGGTTAGTATGCTTTTCATTGGTGAGCCTCTTTAATCGTCCCCGAATTTGCGGTAGAACCAGACTTTCATCTTATGCGTCATCACGGCGTAAAGCGCCATGAAGCCGGTTATCCAAAGCCAGTACGCGGCCGGCAGCGGCACGAAGCCCAGCTTGTCGGCGAAATGGGAATAAGGCAGGAACACGCCTATCATCAGCACCACCACCGTGGTGAACACCATGGGCAGGCTGGGCACGCTCTGCAGGAACGGGATCTTCTTGGTGCGGATGATGTAGACGATGAAGGTCTGCGTAAGCAGCGATTCCACGAACCAGCCCGTGTGGAACAGGTTCTCCATATGCGCCTTGGCCGCCAGAGACGTGCCCGGCGCGGAATATGCTATACAGCCGAAGAAATACAGCATCAGGAAATACGTGGCGTAGTCGAAGATGGAACTCATCGGCCCGATGTAGAGCATGAACTTCTTGATGTTGCCGATGTTCCACTTTTTGGGCTTCAGCAGGTACTCCGGGTCCACGTTGTCCATCGGAATGCCCGTCTGCGAAAAATCGTAGAGCAGATTGTTCGTCAGGATCTGGATAGGGGCCATCGGCAGGAACGGCAGGAAGTAACTGCCGCCCACCACGCTGAACATGTTGCCGAAGTTGGAACTGGCGCCCATCTTTATGTATTTAATGATGTTGCCGAACACCCTGCGCCCCTCGATGATCCCGTCCTCGAGCACCATCAGGCTCTTCTCGAGCAGGATGATATCCGCGGACTCCTTGGCCACGTCCACCGCGGTGTCCACGGAAATGCCCACGTCGGCCAGGTTCAGGGCCGGCGCGTCGTTGATACCGTCGCCCATGTAGCCCACCACGTGCCCCGCCTTCTGCAGGGCGGCGATGATCTGCTCCTTCTGCGAAGGGGAAAGCCGGGCGAACACCGTGTTCTTCTCCGCCGCGGCGGTCACGCCCGCCTCATCCAGGCCCGCCAGCTCGCCGCCGGTTATAACGTGGGTGGAATCCAGCCCCACGTCGCCGCAGATCTTCTGCGTGACCAGTTCGTTGTCGCCGGTGAGGATCTTTATGGCCACGCCCATCCGCGCCAGGCCGGCCAGCGCCTTGGCCGCCGAATCCTTGGGCGGGTCGAAGAAGGCCAGGTAGCCTAGCAGGATCAGGTCGCCCTCGTCCTGCACGCCGAAGGTCGTCTTGTCCCTGGGGAACTCCTTGTAGGCCACCGCCAGCACGCGGTAGCCGGTCTTGGAAAGCCGCTCGTACTCTTCCATCAGGTCGCGCTTGATCACGTCGATCAGCGGCAGCACCTCGTCGTCCAGCTGGTAGGAGCCGCAGGAATTATAGACATCCTCCACCGAACCCTTGGTGATCATCACGTGGGCGTCTTCGTACTCTATGATGACCGACATGCGCTTGCGCTGGAAGTCGAAAGGGATCTCGTCCACCTTCCGGCAGGTCTTCTCCACATCCAGCTCCGTATGCGACAGGATCGAGCGGTCCAGCAGGTTCCTGAGGCCGGTCTGGTAATAGCTGTTCATGTACGCGTAGCGCAGCACATCGTCGCTCTCGCGGTTGGTCACGTCCACGAACCGCTCCAGCACGATCTGGTCCTGCGTGATGGTGCCGGTCTTGTCGGTGCAGAGGATATCGATGGCGCCGAAATTCTGGATGGAGCTCAGGCGCTTCACGATCACCTTTTTCTTGGACATCATCAGCGCGCCCTTGGAAAGGTTAACCGTAATTATCATCGGCAGCATCTCGGGGGTGAGCCCGACGGCGACCGACATGGCGAAAAGCAGCGCCTCTACCCAGTTGCCCTTGGTGAGCCCCACTATAAGGAAAACGCAGCTGACCATCACCACCATGAACCGGATCATCAGCCAGGTGAAATCCTGGATGCCCCGGTCGAAGCTGGTCTGCGTCTTTTCGCCGCTGAGCTTGGCCGAGATGGACCCGAGATAGGTGTTCTCGCCGGTGTTTACCGCCACGCCGCGCGCCGCGCCGCTCACCACGTAGCTGCCCTGGAAGCAGGCGTTAGGAAGTTCGATAACGTTCCGGGGCGCGGGCCCGGCAAGCTCCACGCCCTTTTCTATCGGCATCGATTCGCCGGTAAGCGAAGACTGGCTAAGGAAAAAGTCCTTGGCGGAGATAAGGCGCAGGTCGGCGGGGATCATCACCCCGGCGTGCAGCACCACCAGGTCGCCGGGGACCAGTTCCACGGTGGGGATCTCCGTTTCCTTGCCGTTGCGGATCACCAGCGTGTTGGCCTGCACCATCTTCTGCAGCTGTTCCACGGCCTTGCTGGAGCGGGTCTCCTGCACGTAGGAAAGAATGACGCTCAGGAAAACCATGCCGCCCACCACCACGGTGGAACGGATGTCGCCCATCCAGTACGAAATGCCGCCGATGATCAAGAGCTGGATAGCGAGCGGATTTTTAAAACGCTCGAAGATCTCGAATAAGAAGAACTTTTTCTCTTTCCTGGTAAGGGCGTTAAAACCGTAGCGTTCCCTGGCCGGTTCTACCTGCTGGCCGGTCAAGCCGTCTTTGGAAGTGTCAAGTTCAGGAAGCGAACTCTCCGCGGAAAGCGAACAGAGCTGCAGCAGCCGGCGGTCATTAGCGGACAAGACGGCGGCTTGGGACTTAACACCCTGCCTTACGAGGGACGGGCCTATTTTTATGAACGGGAATCGCATAGTAAGAATTATATTCCTTAATACGCGAACATACAATTCAAATTTCCTCCAAGAATTCCCGCGCTTTCCCCCACCCCGCCCCCGATTTTATATAATCTATTTTCACACAAAGAACGCCGCCGTTCCGGGGCGCGAACAAGACGGAGAGGTGTGTGAGCGGTTGAAACAGCAGGTCTCGAAAACCTGTAAGGGTCAAACCTTCGAGGGTTCGAATCCCTCCCTCTCCGCACTTTTTTCTTTCAGCAAAAAGTGCTTTGTGTCCGATGTGGCGCAGGATAGCGAAGTCCACCCCGCCACGTATTAAAGCAACAAAAACCCCGTATTGGATACGGGGTTTTTTTATACAATTCTTCTACGGGGCGCGGAACGCTTTACTACTATGACGACAAAAGCCAATATCCTGGTGGTTGACGACGAGGTGCAGATAGCCGAGATGATCTCGGCCTCGCTGATCGTCCACGGCTACGCCGTTTCTCTCGCTTACGACGGCATGCAGGGCGTGAAAAGGGTCGGCGCCGAAAAATTCGACCTGGTGATCATGGACATCCAGATGCCCGGCATGGACGGCATCACCGCTCTGGGCGAGATCAAGAAACTGGACCCGGAAGTGGAGGTAATCATCGCCACCGGCCACGGCACCATGGGCACCGCCATCCAGAGCATGCGCAAAGGCGCCTTCGACTACCTCCACAAACCTTTCGAGATAAAAGAGTTGTTCACGGTGGTGGAAAGGGCCCTGCAGAAGAAGAAGTTCAACGACATCTCCAAAGCCATTTTTTCCACCATCCACCCCGAGGAACAGCTCAGGATCATCATAGATTCCCTCGGCAGGATCCTGAAAGCGGAGGAATCCCTGCTGGTGCTGCCGGACCGCGGCGGCGGTTTCCGCATCGCGGTTTCCGACGGGTTGGAGGACGGGGCCCATAAGGAATCAAGGCTCAAGCTCTGCGCCAGGATGCTCGGCCAGCTGAACCACGGCTCCACCTCGGTGCTGCTGGTGGACGCGCCCGCCCTGGACAAGAAATTCTCGGATATAGCCGGCCTCTCCCAGGTTAAGTTCGCCATGTTCCTGCCGCTGATGGAGGACGACAAACCGGTAGGCCTGATCAACCTTAACAGGACCGGTGACGACGAATATTTCAGCGAGGACGACATGCAGCGCGCCAAGATCTTCGGCTCGCTGGTCAACCTGGCCCTGCGCAATTCCGCCCTGTACCGGCAGCTGCAGGAAACGCAGTCCCAGCTGATCCAGGCCGAAAAGATGTCCGCCCTGGGCCAGCTGGCCGGCGGCCTCGCGCACGAGATCAACAACCCGCTCTCCGGCATCCTGGGCCTGACCCAGCTGGTGCTGGAAAAAACCCCGCCGGACACGCAGAGTTTCCAGGACCTGAAGGACATAGAGAAGGCCGTCTTCAGATGTAAAAAGATTATCACCTCGCTGCTCTCTTTCGCCCACCAGGAGAAGTTCCACCCCGAACCTGTGAACGTGAACGAGGCCATGGAGGAAACGCTTACTCTCTGCGCCAGGCAGATGGAACTGAAACGCGTAAAGATCAACAGGCAGTTCGCCGAAGGACTGCCGCTGGTGAACGCCGATTTCCAGCAGCTTATGCAGGTTTTCCTGAACCTCCTTACCAACGCCCGCGACGCTATGCCCGAGGGCGGGGCCATCACCGTGGCCACCCGCCCCGCCGCCATCGGCCCCAAGGAAACCGTTGAAATAACCATCTCCGACACCGGCTCCGGCATCCCGCAGGACATCCTGAGCAAGATCTTCGACCCGTTCTTCACCACCAAGCCAGTGGGCAAGGGCACGGGGCTCGGCCTCTCGGTCTGCCTGGGGATCATCAACAAGCATAACGGGGCCATTACGGCCCGGAGCGAGGCCGGCAAGGGCTCCGCTTTCACGGTAACCCTGCCCGTATGACCGGCAGGATCCTGATAGTGGACGACGAGGACATGGTGCGCAACTACGTCCGCCGCGCGCTCTCCAGCCGCGGCTGGGAAGTTACCGAAGCCTCCAACGGCCTGGCCGCGCTGGACCTGGTCAAAGCCGGAACGTTCGACGCCTTGATCTGCGACCTTAAAATGCCGGATATGCGCGGCGAGGAAGTTATAAAGAACGTCCGCGCCAGCCGCCCGGAAATGCGCGTGATAGTTATCACCGGCTCCGTCTCGAACATTACCACGCCCATAGTCCCGGGCGTGGAAGTGGACGGCTTCCTTATAAAGCCGTTCGGCATAGACGAGATAAGGGGAATGATAGAGAAAGTTGTAGGCCGCCGCTAGCCGGCTGGCGCCGGTTATCGTTCGTTCGCTTTACCCTCTTAATGCAGCCCGCAGTCGTCGGAAACCTTTCCTTCCTCCGCCATAACCGACATAACCGTATCCATCTCGGCCACGCTCAGCCTGGGCGCCTCCGCCGAGCGGTGATAGCCGTCCAGCAGGCGGTAGAACTGCTTCCTGGCGGCGTCGTCCTTGATCTCCCCGCCGGGGTTGCGGGTAAGCTGCGAATTGCTGAAATTCGGGTCCCTCATCTGCAGCGCCCAGTACTTGGCCTTGGCGTCCAGAGCCTCGGCCTGCAGGGAACCGAGGCGGGCGCGGCGGGCGTTGCAGTTCTCGGTGTCGATCCCGGCGGGCGCGTCGCGGAAATCCACGAAGGCCGGCTGCAGTTCCTGCTCGCCGAACATGGCCGCTATCTCCTTAAGGTCGGGCACGTCAAAAGAGAACTCGGGGCGGTCGGGCTGGATATCCCACTGGCGGTCGGCCGTAGCCTCCACCGTGTGCAGCACCGCGCCGGTGAGCGGGTCTATCATCTTGGCTATGATCTTAAGCGAATCCCGGGTGCCGAAGATCGTGCCCACTATGATCGCGTCGCTGGGGTTGATCTTCTTCCGGGAACCATCCTCTTCCTCGGTCACGCCCGAGGCCGCCAGGCGGCGCTCCTCCAGCACCTTGTCCAGCTGGGAACGCTCCACCATGTTCACCTTGCCGGAGGCCACCAGGCAGGACATAAGTTTTTCGGAAATATACTCGCTCTCCTCTTTCGAGGTATGGGCTTTGCGTGAGAAACCGATCACGGCCAGGTTCTTAACTTTCTTGTTGGTCGAGTACTTGGCGAAGTCGTTCGCCATGGTGTGGTAGACGTCTTCGGCGGCGGCGGGCGGAGGAGTAAGGATCAAAAGGGAGAAGGCGCCGGTCAGGATAAATTTGGAGCATTTGACGGTTTTCATAACCCCTCCTCTGCTACATCCATACTATAACAGAAGGGTATATTGGAAAGACCAAAGAATTGTCAAATTCCCGTCAAATAATTATTCGAATTTGTAGCCGTGCCCCGTGACGCTTATGATGTGGGCGCCTATCTCCGGACCCAGCTTCTTGCGCAGCGAGGAAGCGTGCACGCCCACGGTGTGCGGGTCGTTGTAGCTGGCCGGGTCGTAGCCCCAGACGTTTTCCAGCAGGTAGGGCACGCCGAGCAGGCGGCCTTCTTCCGTGATCAGCACCATCAGCAGGTCGAATTCCTTGCGGGTAAGGTTTATGGTCTCTTTTTTAATCGTGACCGTGCGCCCGGCCGGGTCTATCACCATGCCCAGCTTGCTGATCTTCTCGGTTTTCTCGGCCACGCCCTCGTAGCGCTTCATCACGGCCTTGAGCTTGGCCAGCAGCACGGGGAAAGAAAAGGGTTTAAGGATGTAATCGTCCGCCCCGCGGTTGTAGCCGTCCAGGATATCTTCCTCGCTGATCTTGCTGCCCGAAATTATGATCACCGGCACCTTGCCGAAGCCGTCCGTTTCCTTGATGGCCTTGCAGAGGGTGAAGCCGTCCAGCCCCTTCATCTCGGCGTCGGTTATCACCAGGTCGGGCTTGGCTTGCCTGGCCAGCGCCACGGCCTCGGCGCCGTTGTCGGCGGCGGCCACGTTGAAGCCGTGCGTCTCCAGGTACCGGCGCGTGGAATTCAGCACCAGCTTGTCGTCGTCCACCAGCAGTATTTTCTTGAACATTTTATCGGTCCCCGAAATTCTTCCCCGGATCGCTACTTTATAATTTTAGTAAATCTTGAACGGCCTTTCGCATAAAACGGCAACGGCGCCCGGGCCGGACGCCGTTCTTCAGCGCGGGTTTCCCTTACTGCCCTTTAAAAGCCGCGTTCATCCTCTCGGGCGATACCACCTTGTACCCGTTGGCTGAAAGCCACTTAAGCAGCTGCTTCAGGGCGGTGCGGCTCTGCGGGTGGATATCGTGCATCAGCACGATGCCCTTGCCGCGCTGTTTTATCATCGAGATGGTTTTCTGGTAAAGCGCTTCGGGGTCCTTGGTGGACCAGTCCAGGGTGTCGATGGTCCAGCCTACCGGCGTAAGGCCGAGTTCCGACGAAATGGAACGCAGGGCCTCGGGAGAGATAATGCCGTAGGGCGGCCTGAAGAACAGCGGCTTCCTTCCGGTAGCGGCGGTGATAGAGGCGCTCACGCCGCCGAGCTGCTTAAGTGTTTCTTCGGTGGAAAGGGCCGTAAAAGGCTTGCCGTCCGCGGTGGCGTGGTTGTAGCCGTGCACCGAAACGTAGTGGCCGTCGGCGGAGGCCGCCTTGATGCGCGCTTTGCCCGCGGCGTTCAGTTTGGACCCCAGCGTGAAGAACACGCCCTCGGCGCCAGCTTCTTTCATGGAAGCTGAAACTTCCGCGGTGAGCGGGCCCGGCCCGTCGTCGAAAGTTATGATAACTTCCCCCTTCTTCAGGAAGCCGTCGTACTGCACCAGGAAAGGCGTAGCGTTCTTAACGTAATTGATCTGGCAGTACCCCGCCTTTATCGGCACGCCGCGGGTTCCGGCGGCGCGCCGGCCAGCCGCGCCGTTAAAGCCGAAAACGCCTTCCAGCTCGGCTCGCACCGCCGCGGATACCCCGCCCGGCGCGCGGGACACGTCCGCCGGGGCAGGCTTGCCGGCGATGGCCTCCACCCCGTCCAGCTTCGCCCGGAGATACTGCCCCGCGGCGGAAGCTTCCATGAACTCAGGGCTGTCCTGGGGGGCCGCAAAGGCCGCTTCGGAATAAACCTTCAGGGCGGAATAATATTCCGCGTAACGCGTCTTCAACGCGGCTATATCGGGGATCACCTCCGGCACGGCGGGGACCTCCACCGAAGCCGGCTCCTGCGGGAGCTTAAGCTCCTGGGCGGAAATGAAAGTGAAAGGAAAAAGGGCAACCGCTCCGGCCAGTAAAAATGATCTTTTCAGCATTAATATCTCCTTGGCAAAGATATTATGCGCCGCGGGCGGGAAATTATTAAGTGCCGAAAGGCCCAGGAGCGGTAGTTTTTGGACCTACACGCAGGCTTGCCGGGCTCAGGCGCCGCTGGTTATGAAGTACCAGATCAGCAGCGCTATGATGAGCGAGAGGAGTTTTATCTGCCAGTTCCGGGTTATAAGTTCGGGGATATTCATAGTGGCGTCAGAACTAACCGCGTAACATTATACGGCCGCTGCCGGGGGCGGCGGGGGCGTATCCTGGCGCGAGGCCCGGCGCAGCAGGGTCTTTTCCGCCTTGGAGCGGTACAGCCCGTAGAGCATGGCCTCGAGGTCCTTGGGGTCCACGGCCTGCTGCAGCTTGCCGTTGCGGGCCACCGACAGCATGCCGGTCTCTTCGGAAACTATCACGATGATCGCGTCGGCCACTTCGCTGAGGCCCAGGGCGGCGCGGTGGCGCATGCCGAGGATCTTCGAAAGCTCCTGCTGTTCGGTGAGCGGCAGGATGCAGCCGGCGGCCACCAGGCGGTTGTTGGCTATGATCGCCGCGCCGTCGTGCAGCATCGTATTGTCGTGAAAGACGGTCAGCAGCATTTCCTTGGACACCTCGCCGTTTATCCGCACGCCGGTATCCACGATCTCGCGCAGGGCCATGTCCTGCTCCAGCACTATCAGCATGCCCATCTTTTCGGCCGCGGCGGTGCGCACGGCCTCCATCATCTCGCCGATAAAACGGTACTCCTGGGAGACCATCATCCTGCCCAGCGGGTTCGAGCCGATGTTGGCCAGCGCGAAGCGGATCTCGGGCTGGAAGACCACGATCAGCATGAAGATGCCGGCCAGCCAGAACTGGTTCATCAGCCAGAAGGTGGCGCCCAGGCTGAAGAACTTGGCTATGGCCGTAACCACGGCCAGGATGAACACGCCCCAGATGACCTGCATGGCGCGCGTACCCTTAAGCAGAAGGATCAGCCGGTATACGATGTAGTATACGGCCAGGATATCCGCAAGGTTCCGCAGGTAAGACAGGTACAATGTGTTCTCCCAGGGCTCAGACCGGCTTAGCGTCGGCCATGAGCGCGTCGATCTCGGCGGCGTCCACGACTTCTTTCTCTATCAGGCGGCCGGCTATGGCGTCCAGCGCCTTGCGGTTGCCCGTAAGCGCGGCCTTGGCCTTCATGTAGGCGTCGCTGATGATGCGCTTCACTTCTTCGTCCACTATGCGGGCGGTCTCGTTGGAATAGCCCGCCTGGCGCATGATGTCGCGGCCGAGGAAGACCTCGGACTCGTCCTTCTTAAGGGACATCAGGCCTATCTTGTCGCTCATGCCGAATTCCATTACCATCTTCTGCGTATAATTGGTCACCTTGGTCAGGTCGTCGTGCGCGCCGGTAGTCACTTCGCCTATGGCGATCTCCTCGGCGGCGCGGCCGCCCAGCAGCACGCAGAGCCGGTTCAGGATCTCGGTCTTGGAGGTGAGGTACTTGTCCTCCAGCGGCATCTGCATGGTATAGCCCAGCGCGGGGCCGCGGGGGATGATGGTCACCTTGTGCACCGGGTCCGTGCCGGGCAGGCTCTTGGCCACCACCGTGTGGCCGGCCTCGTGGTAAGCCACCACCCGTTTTTCGCTGTCGGAGATTATCCTGGATTTGCGCTGCGGCCCGGCGATGCTCTTCTCTATGGCCTCTTCCAGGTCCTTCAGGTCCACGGACTTCTGCTCTTTCTTGGCGGCGAGGATCGCGCCCTCGTTCACGATATTGGCGAGGTCCGCGCCGGTGAAGCCCGGGGTGTGGCGGGCGATCACGCCCAGGTCTGTGTCCGCGGTCAGCTTGATCTTCTTGGCGTGCACGGCCAGGATCTCCAGACGGCCCTTAATGTCGGGCACCGGCACGTTGATGCGGCGGTCGAAGCGGCCGGGGCGCAGCAGCGCGGTGTCCAGCACGTCGGGCCGGTTGGTGGCGCCGATCAGGATTATGCCTTCCTTGGATTCGAAGCCGTCGAGCTCCACCAGCATCTGGTTCAGGGTCTGCTCCCTCTCGTCGTGCCCGCCGCCGATGCCGGCGAAGCGGGACCGCCCCACGGCATCCAGCTCGTCGAGGAAAATGATGGCCGGCGCGGATTTTTTCGCGCGCTCGAACAGGTCGCGCACGCGGCTGGCGCCCACGCCCACGAACATCTCCACGAACTCCGAGCCCGAAGCGGTGAAGAAAGGCACGCCGGCCTCGCCCGCCACCGCGCGCGCGAGCAAAGTCTTGCCCGTGCCGGGAGGGCCGTAAAGCAGCACGCCTTTAGGCAGTTCGCCGCCCAGGACCTGGTATTTCTTGGGGTTCTTGAGGTAATCTACTATGTCCTTAAGCTCTTCCTTGGTCTCGTCGCAGCCGGCCACGTCCTTGAACGTGACCTTCTGCTTCTTCATGTCCTGCTGCTTGGCCTTGGACTTGCCGAAGGACATCGCCTGCTTGCCGCCCATCTGCGCCTGGCGCATGAACAGGAACCACCACAGGAAAACGAAGAGCACGATCCAGCCGACGTTGAGCACCAGGGAGGCGATCCAGCTGCGGTCGGCCTCGGCGGAGAAATCCGTAACGCCGGCGGTTTCCATATCCTCGATCAGCTTGGGGTCGGAGAGAGGGATGGTCTTGAAAGGCACCTGCTTGCCGCCTTCCTTGAGCTCGCCGCGGATCAGGTCGGGCCGCACGCTGACCTTGCTGATCTCCTTGTCGCGCAGTTTCTGTTTGAACTCCGAGTAGGGGATCTGGCGCTCCTGCTGCACGCCTTTGAGGTTCTGGTAGACCGCCACGAACAGGGTGAAAGCGAGGAACCAGAACAGCAGCTGCCTGAAATTCTTTTTGAACGACATTATTTCTTTCCTTCTATGATGGATTTTTTCAGAACGCCGATATACGGCAGGTTCCGGTAATTCTCGTTGTAGTCCAGCCCGTAGCCGACCACGAACTGGTCGGCCAGCGTGAAGCCGGTGTACTTTATGGGCACGTGGGCCTTGCGGCAGGCCGGCTTGTCCAGCAGCGTGCAGATCTCGATGGACTTCGGCCTGCGCATCTTGAAGTTCTGCAGCAGGTAGTTCATCGTCAGCCCGGAATCCACTACGTCCTCCACTATCAGCACGTCGCGGCCCTCTATGTTCTCCTTGAGGTCCAGGATCGTGCGCACCACGCCGGTGGACTTGGAGCCGGTATAGGAGGACAGCATCATGAAGTCCAGTCTGGCGTCTATGGAAAGGGCCCTGGCCAGGTCGGTCATGAAGAACACGCAGCCCTTCAGGACGCCCACCATGGTAAGGCTGCGGCCGGCGTAATCTTCGGAGATCTGCCTGCCCAGTTTCTTAATACCCTCATCCAGCTGTGCGGCGGAAATGAGGACTTCTTCCAGGTCCTTGTGCATCAGCCTATATTTTAGGTTTTTTAGAGGTTTTTGCCTAATGGAAAAAACCCGCGCGGGCCCCCTGGCGCGGCCGGTCTTTTATCCGCGGTCAGTCCAGGTCGAAAGGATTCTCCGGTTTCGAGGTGTCGCCCGACTCCTGGATGCGTTTTTTTTCTTTCTGGAACTTGTCCTCCAACTCCTTCTTCTTCTCTTCCAGAGACTTGCCCGCATTGGAGAAATAGTCGTCCAGCCGGCTTTTATCGGCCTTCAGTTTTTTAAAAGCCTCCTGCATGGGATCCCCGCCTTCCTTCAACACGGGCTTTTCCCAGTGCCGCAGCACCTTGCCCGTCTTTTTATCCACCTCTATGCGCGCCTTGCAGCAGGGGCAATCGATCAGGAAAGTACCTTCGGACATAAAGCCTCCCGAAACTGTTATTTAACGCCCCAGAGGGGGTGCTGCTGCGGCAGGACCTTTACCCGCCCGAGCCTGGCGGAAGCCAGGCAGCCGGCCTCCAGCACGAATTTGGCGGAAGGCGCCCTGGCCTTGCCGCGCCGCGCCGTGGCCGGCTGGAGGAAGAACGGCACTCCCGGGCGCACCGCGGCCGCCAGGGAGACCGCTCGTTTTACGTCGGCGAGGCTGGTTTTAGAGGTAAGAACGGCCTTGATGAAAGTTTTTTCCGGGACGCAGGAAAGGAATTTCCTGTGGTCGGCCCAGCGTGCTTTCCCGCCGGTGGAGGAAGGCAGCTTTATATCCATGGCCACCACGTCCACCAGTTTTTTCACGGCGGCGAGCCCGCGGTGGAGCACGCCGTTGGTCTCCAGGTGCAGGGTGAGCCCCGCTTTCCTGAGCAGCGGCGCCAGGGCTTTTATGAATTCCCAGCGCAGCAGCGGCTCGCCGCCGGTAAGCGAGACGTTCTTCGCCTTTTTCGCGCGGGCGAGTTTTATCACGGCGGCCGCGGCCGCCCCGGGGGTCATCGGCTCGGCGGCCGCGGCGTCCAGCGCGGCGGGCTCGTCGCAGTAGCCGCAGGCCAGGTTGCAGCCGGCGAAGCGCAGGAACACCTGCCTCTGGCCCATGTAAAGGCCCTCTCCCTGGATGGAGCAGAAGATCTCGGATATCGGGGCCGTAAGAGGAGTTTTCATGGGCGGATAAAGTGAGTTCAGCGTTCTAAAGCCGGGTCTTCGAGCCCGGCGTCGGCGAAGCCCTTCGCCCGCAGTTTGCAGGAGTCGCAGTGCCCGCAGGGCTTTTTGCCGCCGCTGTAGCAAGACCAGGTCAGCTCGAGCGGCGCGCCCAGCTTCAGGCCCAGCTTAGCGATGCCGGCCTTGCTGAGCTTGATCAGCGGGGTCAGCAGTTTTATCTTCCGGCCGCCGGCCCCGCGGCGGGTGCCGTAAGCCGCGGCCTTCTCCAGCGCGCGGTAAAATTCGGGGCGGCAGTCCGGGTAGCCGGAATAGTCCACCACGTTGGGGCCGAGCACTATGGCCTCGGCGTCCACGGCGTCGGCCAGCGAGAACCCGACCGAGGCGAAAACCAGGTTGCGGCCGGGCACGTAGGTAGAAGGGATCTCACCCTTCTTCCCGATCTTCGAAAGCTTCATGTCCGGCAGCTTCAGCTTGCTGTTCACCAGCGAGCAGCCGCCGAACCACGGGAAAGCCAGCTTTATCTCGTGCAATTTCACGCCGAGGCGCCGGGCTATGGCGCGGGCGGCGGCGTTCTCGCGGGAGTGGCGCTGGCCGTAATCGAAAGAGACGGCCTGGCAGTCGTAGCCTTGCTTCAGCGCCCAGCACAGCGCCGTGGTAGAATCCAGCCCGCCGGAAAACAGCACTACGGCTTTCTTTTTCATACCGCGTTCTCCACCAGGCCCACGCCGTTCCTGAATTTAATGCGCGGCACGGCCTTTATCGTCCCTTTCTTCAGCACCAGTTCCATGTCCCGTTTGCCGGTCTCCGGCCGGAAGGTCATGAAGTCCAGCACGCGGCCGCTGGCGTGTATCTCCTCGAGCGCCGCGTGGAAAGCGTCCCTGCCGTCCAATTCTTCCAGCAGCGCCCTCGCGCAGATCATATCTTCGACGTGCCCGGCGTTGTAGTAAAGACAGGCCGGGACTATCAGGGTGGGCATGGGATGGGCGCGGCAGTAGGCGGCCAGCGCCGGGAAATTGGCGAAGCACCCGACCAGCACCTCTTCCGCCAGCTGCAGCGAAGCCGCGGCGGGCGAGCCGGAATTGGTAACGGAAAGCGCGGTGCGGGAAGCATCCGAATCATAAAGCGCGGTGTAGGGCGAGTTGTCATACTGCTCCACACCGGGCCCGAGTTCTATCTCGGAAAAGAGGTCCGCGTTCTTTTCCAACCTGCTCACGGCCACGGCGCGCCCGGGGCTGGAGTATACGCGGATGTCGCGGCGCCCGCTTTCCACCAGCGCGCAGATCGTGTTCGAAAAGCGGAAGAGATCTATCACTATGCCGCGGCCGCGCCAGGAAGCCGCGTCGGCGCGCTCAAGGCAGATCCTCGCCTTATTTTGCGGTGGGAGTGGAGACGGTCGTGACATATTTGATGGCCAGGGCGCTCAGATAGATCTCGGGCTCCTGGAACTCCCCCATCTCGGGGGCGGTCGGAACCTGGTCTACCGTGATGATGACGCCGTCGGCGCCCATCGAGGCCGCGGACTTGCGCGCCGCCAGCGTTAGTTTTTCAAGACGGTCTTTCGGGGTCTTGGCGCTCATCGGGGGGCCGTGAATGATGCCTATGCCGCCCCAGGGCCGCCGGGTCTGCTCGCGGGAGGCGAAAACCTCCACCTCGCGCCAGTCGCGCTCGGCGAACCAGGGGCCTACCTGTATAACGTCTATTTTTACGGAAGCGCAGGCGCAGAGCGCCAGCAGCAGCGGAGCTGCTTTCCACGCCCGCATCAAGGCTGGTCTATTCCAAGGTCCCGGCATATTTTCCGGACCGTGAAGTCCGCTATCTCGGTGTGCCTGGTAACGGGAACTTCCTTGTTCGTCACGGGGTTCACGAACACCGAGTACTTGCCGCCCTCCCGGGACAGCTCGCACCCTTTGCTGATCAGATGTCTAACAAGGTCCTTGCGTTTCATATATACCTCTAAGGCCGCCGGAGACGGCGGACCTTGGTTATATTTTAGCACTTCTTAGAGGCCGGGGCTATTATTAGTCGGCGCTGCGCGGGATGCGGTCGACCAGCTTCCAGCTCACGCCGGCCTTGCCTACTACGACCTGCACGAAGGAGAGCGTGCCGTCATCGGCGCTTTCGAAGACGAGCAGGCTGCGCCCGCCCTCGGTGAGAGTACCCTTGCACTGTCCGAAAGAAGAGGGGATCCCGCCGGGAACGGTACGGTCCTCCCGGTCTTCTCCGGAGCTGAAGCTGCCGTTGTCCTCGGCGTCGCCTTTAGAATCTATCATCACCACCGCCTCGTCGTTCTCCTGGTCGGCCTGCTTGTCGACGGCGGGCTTGGCGGGAGCGGCCTTGACCGTTTTTTTACCAAGGTCGGCGGGCTGAGCGCCCCTGGCGGTACGCGTGGACCGGGCCACCGCGGCCGGCACGGCGGCCTTGGCGGCGGCGCCGGGGCCCTGCGCGTGAAGGGGAACGCCGCACACCAGCAGCACCGCGGCTATCAGATATTTTTTCATAACCTCGCCTCCGTTCAAAAACGTTTTACTTTAACTTTCCCCGTCCTTATCCCCAGCAGCCTGAGCGCCAGCGCGGAAAACCGCTCCGGGGCGTCGCTCACCACGAACTCGTACCGGCCGCGTTTGCCTGCGTTGAGCAGGCTCCGCCCTGCCAGCTCCGCCCTGGCGGCCAGGGCGGCCGCGCGGGCCGAGTCCACTATGCGGGTGCGCGGCCCCATCACCCCGGCTATCACTTTTTTAAGCAGCGGGTAATGCGTGCAGCCGAGGATCAGCGCGTCTATTTTCTTCTTCCTGAAAGGCAGCAGGTATTCCCGGGCCACCGCGGCCGCCACCGGCTTGGAACACCAGCCTTCCTCGACGAGCGGCACGAAAAGCGGACAGGCCTTTTCCATGACCTGCATGCGCGAACCGGACGCGGCCAGGGCTTTGGAATAGGCGCGGCTCTTTATGGTGCCCGAGGTCCCCGTGACCAGGATGCGCCCGCCGTGCTGGACCACGGCCAGGGCCGCGTCCACGCCGGGCACGATAACGCCCAGGACCGGCACCGGCGAGATCCTGCGGACCTCTTCCAGTGCCAGCGAGGAGGCGGTATTGCAGGCTACCACGAGCAATTTTATTTTCCGGCCGATCAGAAAGGAGGCGATCTCCTTGGAAAAGGCGATCACGGCTTCCGGAGACTTGGTGCCGTACGGCACCCGCGCGGTGTCGCCGAAATAGATCAGGTTCTCCCCGGGCAGCAGCCCGCGCAATTCCTTGAAGACCGTGAGCCCGCCCAGCCCGGAATCGAAAACGCCTATAGGTCTCTCGCTGTTCTTCATAGCTCCCCGCCCGCCTTCACTTCCACTGCTTCATTTCCGCGTACTTGAGAATGCCCTTGTAGATGGCGTTGGCGATCTTGGCCCGGCCCTTCTTGTCGTTCAGCACCTTCTCGTCGCCGGAATTCGTCATGAACCCCATCTCCACGAGTATACCCGGGGAATAGGTGCCGCGCAGCACGTAGAAAGCGGCCTGCTTAACACCGCGGTTCACGAAGGGCGTGCGTTTCTCCATTTCCGAACTTACCAGCCCGGCGAGGCGGCTGCCCTCGTTCAGGTATTCGTTCCTGGCCATCGAGTGCAGCAGCATCGCGGTGGCGTCCTGCTGGCCGCCCCCGTCCTCCAGGCCTACCACGGAGTTTTCGTAATCGGCCACTTCGGCGGCGCCGGGATCCGAGGCCTTTTCCGACATGAAATAGATCTCGAAACCCTTTTCGCGCCGGTCGCGCGAGGCGTTGGCGTGGATCGAGATGAAAATATCGGCCTTGAAATTATTGGAGATGATCGAGCGGTCCGCCAGCGGCACGAACACGTCCGAACTGCGGGTCAGCATCGCGTCGAACATCTCGTCGCCCTTCAGCAGGTCGTAGAGTTCCTTGGCCACCAGGAGGTTCATCTCTTTTTCCTTGAGCCCGAACAGCTTGCGCCCGCCAGGGTCCTTGCCGCCGTGCCCGGCGTCGATCACGATCTTCTTGCGGCCCGATTTTTCCAGCACCATCTTGTCCGGGATATTCACGCCCGCGGCCGAAGAGGAGGGGACCGCCGCGGCCGTTTCCGCGGACGGCGCTATCACCACGGCCTCCCCCACCGGAGAGCCGCCGACCCCCTGCGGGATCGTGGAATGCTCCTTGGCGATATCCAGCACCAGCCGGTCCGGGTCCGAAAGCTTGAAGGCGGTCACCTTGCCGAAGTTATCCCCGGGATTGACCACCAGGCGGGCCATCTTGTTCTCCTGGAACATGTCCACGCCCTGCACCACGCCGTCGCCTATGGACAGTTTCTCCTCGCCCCCGATCACGCCGCCGGGGATCGTGACGGTAAGGACGTTGTTCTCCTTTTGCGAGGTCTGCCACTCGAGCGGCTCCTGCAGGTAGATCACGATGCGCGTTTTGTCCTGGTAGGAGAAGTAATTGATGGAGGTGATATTGACCTCGCGCTGCGCGGCGAGCGCCCCGGTGGCCTGATTATAATCCAGCCTGAAGCCGAACGCGTCCGCGAAATGCCTGGAAACAAAGAAATTGAGCGCCAGGAAAGCCTTGCCGCCGCGCACGATCATCGGGTTGGGGAAATCCGCCTTCTCGTCGTTAATGGAGATAGAGTCGGACTTCATGAAGAAGACCACCTTGTTCCCCTTGATCTGCAGCAGCAATTTCCCGGAGACCGGGTACCAGTAGATCTTGCCGCCTATCAGCCTGGCCGCCTGGGCGGAATCCAGGTAGACGGTGCCGTTGAGGGTATAGGTGCCGATCTTCCCCGCGTAAACCCCGTTCTTCAGGTAGGTGACCTCGTCCACCCTCGCCTGCGCCGGGAGGCACAGGGACCCGATCATCAACAAAGACAGCGATAGCCATTTCAACATAGGAACTTTCTCCAGTTAGTAAACTCGCGGCGAACGGCCGGCGGCCGGGCTCCGGCCGCCGCGGTTTTCCCTTATTCCAGTATTATCCGGTAGTCCTCCCAGGTCAGTTGGGGGTCGGAAGCCAGCTTCACGCTGCGGTGCACGTTCTTCTCGATCATGGAGATCTTCTTCTTGAGCACCTCGCACAGGATGGGATGCGTGACCACGCGCAGGTTGCCGCCGGGGCGGCCCATCGTGATATTGTGGATCTCGCGCTGGATCTTGATGCGGATGCTCTCGCTGGAGAGCACGCGGCCGGAGCCGTGGCACTCGGGGCATTCCTCGGTGAGCAGGCTCACGGTGCTCTCGCGCTTGCGCTCGCGCGTCATCTCCACCAGGCCCAGGCGGGTAACGGGCAGGATGCGGATCTTGGCGCGGTCCCGGACCACGGCTTTCTCCAGGGCTTCCACCAGCTTATGCCGGTTGGAGGCTTTCTTCATGTCGATGAAGTCTATTACGATGATGCCGCCGATGTTCCTGAGCCTGAGCTGGCGCGCCGCTTCCTGGGCTGCCTCCAGGTTGGTGGCGGTCACGGTCTCTTCCTGGGACTTCGAGCCGGTAAAGCGCCCGGTGTTGACGTCGATAGCGCAGAGGGACTCGGCCTCCTGGATGATAATGCTGCCGCCGTTCGGGAGCGGCACCTTTATCCGGCGCAGTTCGTCGATCTCCTTCTCGATGTTGAAGGCCTTGAAGATCGGGGTCTTGTTGTCGTAGAACTTGATGCGGTCCTTCAGCTCGGGCGAGATCTTGGCCGCGAATTCCTGGACGTTATGAAAATCTTCCTTGTTGTCCAGCATGTAGATCGTGGTATCCTCGGAGAGGATGTCGCGCGCCACCTGCATGGTCATGTCCATGTCCTTGTGCAGCAGCGCGGGCGGCCGGGAGGTATCATAGCGGGCCTGCACGGTGTCCCACATCTTGAGCAGGTACTGCACTTCGCGCTCCATCTCCTCCTCGGTGGCGCCCTCGGCCTCAGTGCGCACTATGCAACCCTTGGTCCCGAGCGTCTTGGTGTCGGCGATCTTGCGCATGATCTCGGAGAGGCGCTTGCGCTCCTCGGCGTTCTCGATGTTCTTGGAGACGCCCACGAATTCCTGGAACGGGGTCAGCACCAGGAAGCGTCCCGGCAGGGACACGTCCATCGTCACCTTCATGCCCTTGGTGCCGATGGCGTCCTTGGTCACCTGCACCATCACTTCCTGGTCCTTGCGGAGAAGCTTGTCGATGGGCTCCTTCTGGTTGCCCAGCACGTCGGAAATGTAGATGTAGGCGTTCTTGTCCAGGCCGATGTTCATGAACGCGCTGGAGATGCCCGGCAGCACGTTCTCCACCACGGCCTTGTAGATGTTGCCCACGATGTTCCCGGAGCTCCGGCGCTCCCAGAACAGTTCGGCCAGCTTGCCGTCCTCGAGTATCGCGATGCGGGTCTCCTCGAACGACGTGTTGGCGAAGATCTCTTTTTTGAATTTTGCGTTTGCCATAATAAACTCTCCTTAAATACTAGAAAACTTCGAATGCTTAGAAAACCTCCAGCTTGCCGCTGGAATCGAACCAGTACAGTTCCTTCCTCACTATGCGTTTGAACGCGGGCTTCCCCCCCGCCATCAGCTCGGCTACGGTCTCGGGCTTAACGTTCCTTCCGGCCTCGAGTTTCAGCGTGACCTTCAGCAGCGCGCTCTCCGGGTCGAAAGAGGACGCGAGCACCGGGGCCCGGGCGTCCAGCGTCTTCCGCTCGCCCGAGGGCTTGACCTTCTCGAAAGGCAGTTCCTTGAGCGCCAGGAACGCGTCGACCGCCGCCTGCGAAAAACCCGCCGGGAACCCCGCCTCCATGAAATACTCCGCGGCGTTGACCGCGGCCTCTATGGACGGGAAGAATACCGGGATGCGCTTGGTGGAGAGCAGGCGGAAGAATTCGTCGTCCTGCGGCTGGATCTTTTCCATCACGGCCGCTTCCTTCACAAATTCCTCCAGGTACAGGTCGGCGTATTCGCACAGGCTCTCGTGTCCCACGGACACCGCCGGGCCGAAGGCCATCTTGGGCGTGACGGTCCCGCCGACCTTGGCCGGCCAGTACTTGAGCCCGCTGGCCGCCGCGCGGCCGCGCAGCGCCTTGATCTGCTCCAGGTGGCTCAAGTCCTTCGCCGGCCCGAGCCTGGCGAACTTCAGCCTTATCCGCGATTTAGGTCCTTCGTTCATCATAAGTCACATTTCACAAGTTGTAAGTTCAAAGTTCTAATTACACCAGCGCGTACCGCCGCGCGTAAACCGATTCCGCTATCCCGATGGCCGCCATCGTGGCCACCAGGTTGGACCCGCCGTAGGAAAGCAGCGGCAGCGGCACCCCGGCCACCGGCACGAACCCCAGCAGCATCCCGAAATTTATGCAGAAATAGACCAGGAACATGCCGAAGATGCCGCAGTTCACCAGGTAGCCGAAGCGGTCCCGGGCCAGGCGCGCGCCCTGCATGATGCGCCCCATCAGCAGCACGTAGAGCCCCATCACCAGCAGCATCCCCCAGAAACCAAGTTCCTCGCCCACCACGGCCAGGATGAAGTCGGTGTGCCGCTCCGGCACGAAACCCAGGCGCGACTGCGTGCCGGAAAAAACGCCGCGGCCCAGGATGCCGCCGGAGCCTATGGCTACGCGCGCCTGCAGCAGGTTGTACCCGGACCCGCGCGGGTCGGTCTCGGGGGACAGGAAAACCTCCAGCCGTTTCTGCTGGTACTCCTTCATCTGGTT